>CAZLAM010000123.1:0-20555 GCA_964557435.1 uncultured Eubacteriales bacterium | reverse complement strand
CCATCCCAACGCCATGGATGAGCGGTTGATGATTGACCGGATGTCGCTTCGCGGTCCTCGGGTTGCGGAGCTCATGCGGGACGGATCTATAAACGACGCGGCCAGGACGCTCGGCCTTGACGTTACGGACTTGGAACGATGGCTGGCCGATCCGATAAACGCCCGGATGATTGCGGTGTTGAAATGACCACATATCATCGAAAACTTGATGAGCAGCGGGCGGCAAAGACGCAGGCGGCCATAGCGCGGGCGGGCGCTAAAGCTAAGGGCAAGGCGGCGGGCGTGTTGTGTTTCTTTCGGTCCGGCGATCCGGCCATGATTCCCGAGGGCGTGACTTTGGCCGACACAAAGGCGGCGGCCGAGCTCATACGCGAACAGGACTATGCTGAGGCCTGGAATCCCTTAAGGCTTCCCGGCTTGCGGGCGGTTGTCTCGGCGCTCGGCGCTCCGTCCATACCATCGGCCCTTGAATACATAGCCGGGAAACGGGCGGGCGCGGGATGGACGCGGAACGACGCGTCCGGAATCCTGTCAAGGCTTGGCCTTACGGTGACGGCCGTCTAATCATGGACATCATTCAGGCGATCGAAGACCCGAACCTATTCGGGAGTCTATTCAAAGACCCGAAGACCTGGGCGACATGGCGGGTCTTCCTCAAGGGATTGTTCGGCCTTGAGATGGCACCGGAAGAGGTTTCGACGTTTTCAAGGTACACCGGGCGGGCCTCCCCGCCCTTAAAACCCGCCTCCGAAGCTTGGGTTATCGCGGGGCGGCGTTCGGGAAAATCGTTCATGTCCGCCTTGATTGCCTGTTACTTGGCAATCTTCCGCGATTGGACGCCTTTTCTTGCGGCCGGGGAGCAAGCGTTTGTCATGGTTATCGCGGCCGACAGGCGCCAGGCTAAGGTTGTATTGCGATATGTGAAGGGGATCCTCAATCAGCGGCTTTTCCGAACCAAGGTTTTGAAAGAGCTTGATGAAGAGATTCAGCTATCAAATCGGGTCACGATCTCAGTTAAAACCGCGGACTTTAGGACGCTCCGCGGGTTTACTTGCGCCGCGGCGATATGCGATGAAATGGCATTTTGGAGAAGCGGCGAAACGTCAGCTCAGCCCGCCGAGGAAATACTGCTTTCCCTCCGGCCAGCTCTGGCGACAATTCCCGAATCGCTCATGCTTTGTATTTCGTCCCCGTATGCGCGGACCGGCCCGCTCTATGAGGCTCATCGCGAGAAATACGGTCAGGACATTGAGGGGACGCTGGTTTGGAAGTCAGAAACGACGGCCCTAAACCCGACTATCCGCCAGGGCGTCATTGATCGAGCCGTCAAGGAAGATCCGGCGGCAGCTCGGGCGGAGTGGTTTGCTGAATTCCGGGAAGACCTCGAATCCTTCTTGACTGCGGACACGGTAGAGCGGGCGATTGTTCCGGGACGCGCGGAGCTGCCTATGATTTCCGGGGCGACTTATGCGGGGTTTGTAGATCCGAGCGGGGGAAAGAGCGATTCCTTTACCTTGGCCGTTGCTCACCTTGAGGAAGATGGGCGGGCCGTCCTGGATTGCCTGAAGGAACGCCGTCCGCCGTTCACGCCGCTTGACGTTGTGAAGGAATACGCTGACATTCTGAAATCTTATCGGGTTTACCGGGTTTCGGGCGATAGATACGCGGGGGCTTGGGTCCAAACCGCCTTCGAAGATAACGGGATTCATTATGATCCCTCGGAGCTTTCGAAATCCGAAATCTACCTGAACGCGGAGCCGCTCTTAAACCAGGGCAAGGTTGAACTCCTAGACATTCCCCGGCTGGCCCTACAGCTTCGAGCGCTTGAACGCCGGACGCGGACGGCCGGGAAGGATCAAGTTGACCACGGCCCGGGCGGACATGATGACGCGGCAAATGCGGCCGCCGGCGCCTTGGTTGCGGCGGCGAAGACCCGAGGCATGGAGAGCTGGGGAATTTCCTGGATTGACGTAAACACCGGACAAATCACAAGCCCGGAAATGCCAGAGGAACCGCCCGAATATTTACCCCTGAATGATGAAGGATTCGCGGTCCGTTATCTTGCGGCCGTTCGAAAATTTGGGATGATCGCGCCGGCGGCTCGGTTTCTTGGCAAGGATCCGGAGTTGATTAAGCGCTGGGTTCAAGATAACCGGGGGCGGCTTGATTCGGTTCTCGCTTACCGGGGGGTGGAGATTTGTAAGATTTACGAAACGATGGAATGAAGAAGCCCGGCGAGAAGCCGAAAACGTCTCACTTAACAAGCTTCGATTCAAGCCACTTGTCGATATCGGCTTTCCGGAAGAGGACTTTCCGATCGAGCTTGAAATAGGGGAAGGCGCTTTGCTTCATTAGCCTAAAAAGTGTTTGGTGTGATATCCGGAGATATTCCATAACCTCTTGTTTGGTTATGAGATCACGCCCTTCCATAGGAATTAGATAGTCTTTTCTCCTGAAAATGTCAAAAAAATCGCTTGACAGGTGTTATGTAAAGTGTTATTAAGTGATATAGATTGTTATTAAGGAATAATTAAATGCAGGAAATTAAAGAATATTTCAACCCGGAAGACCTGCGGAGAATACTCAAAATTTCCAGGGCGACGGCTTATAAGATTGTTAAGTCTGGCAAACTCCGGGTATTCCGAATCGGCCGCCTGGTTCGGATCCGCCCCGACGATCTCCGGCAATTCGTCGAAGGGAAATCTTCGAAGGAAAAATCTAAGGAGGAAACATGAAGCAGAAAGTGACGGCAAGGGCAAAAAAGGCGAGCGGGTCGAAGAAGGGAAGGGGAAAGGTGGTCCTGGCGTTCCAGGATGGACCATTCGATGTTCGGTCCGAAATCGGCCAGGGCCGGTTTTCAAGCTGTATCAACCTCAAGATCGAAAATCACGGCCATTTGGGCGACGAGGAAAAGCGGCCCCTGGCGGTCGAAATGACCCTCTCATACTATCAGGCCAAAGTCCTTGTCGAGATCATCGAGAACTTCGTCGCGTCCAAGTTTGCCCACCGGAAGGCCCAGACTCCCGTCCACATTTCGAGCACGGGCGAAGTCAAATGGTCAACGTTTCCCTATCTGCCATGAGAAGCATTCTTTCTCCGTCTTGGGAACTGTCAACGGAAAACGCCGCTTCAAGCTATGGACAGCCGGTTCTTGTGTCCCGTGTCGATGGGGAAGTCTACGGTCCTGGTGATATTATCCGGCCGTATCCGTCATGGGGGACAATGACGGCCATCGCTGCGGTCCTCCGCATGGCAAAAACAAAGGAGCTGGACGAAGACGGTCAGAACCTTGTCGCCAGATTTACAAAACGGACGAAGGAATGACGAACGCTTAAAAGGCTCAAATCGACGCGAACCGCGAAAAACTGCTAGGATTAAAGGGCGGCTGCAAAGGCAAAAATGAAAATTAAAAAAAGCAAAAACGGAGAATGGGGCTTTGATTTCACCTGTAAGGGCCAGCGGGTTCGAAAAATAGTCGGCCTCAGTAAACAGGAAACCGAACAAGTCATGTGGGCCGAATACCGGCAAATCAAGCGGGACGGGTTCGGCCTCAAAGAGGCGCCGAAAAACATCGACTTTGGGGACTTTGCCAAAGAATTCCTGGAGATCTACAGTAAGCAAAATAAGCGATCCTGGAAACGGGACCGAACCTCAATTAAAAGCTTAGCGGCGGCCTTCAAGGGGAAATATTTATCGACCATTTCCCCCGACATGATTGAGCGATATAAGGCCGCCAGGAAAGGGGCAGTTTCGGCCGCTTCCATCAACCGGGAATTGTCTTGTTTAAAAACGATCTATTCCAAGGCTAATGAATGGGGAAAGGTGGAAGCGAATCCAGCGAAGGGGATAAAAAAACTCCGGGAGAAAAACGGGAGAGAGCGTATTCTGAACGAAGAAGAAATCGTCCGCCTCGTTGACATGGCGGCATCTCACCTGAAACCGATATTGATCGTTCTTCTATCAACGGGAATGAGAAGAACGGAGGTCCTAAGCCTTAAATGGCAAAACGTCAATTTCAATGGCGGATATATTTATATCGAGGATTCAAAGAGCGGGAAATCAAGGAACGTCCCTATGAACGTCATCGTCACGGATACCTTGGATAAGCTCCCGCGGGAATCGGAATTCGTTTTTTTTAATCGGGAAACCAATACCTGTATGAAAGACATTAAAAATGGCTTTGGGATTGCCTGCAAAAAGGCTAAGATTGTCGGCCTAAGGCTCCATGACCTAAGGCATACCGCGGCTTCGACAATGGTCCGCAAAGGCATTGATCTTGTCACCGTCTCGAAGATCCTGGGCCATTCGTCGATATTAATGACGATGAGGTATAGCTATCCGACGCCCGAGAATTTTAAAAGGGCTGTTGAATGTCTCGGGGAAGTGTTCCAGAAAAAGCCGGAGTATCCCGGCGAGAATCCCGTCAATCCCGAGATTGACGCCCCCGCAAGTCATTCAATGTACGCGAATTAGGTCATGGAGATAGTTGGACTTAAAATCCCTCGCCCTGTAAGGGGCATACGGGTTCGATTCCCGTCCCCGGCATATCTGATTCTGTTGATTTTCGGGCTGATTGCCGATATCTTATGAAGGGCAGGTGTCCCGCAAACCCGCGACCACCTTCATCGATAAAGTGAAAGGATAGAACCATGGACCTAGCCGAGAAGCCGCGTAAACAAGGGCTGTTCATCACCATCGACGCCAACATCGGGGCGGGCAAGACCAACGCCTGCCACGCTATCGGCTCGGCCGCCACCGCCAGCGGTTGGCCGGCCCGCGTGCTGGAGGAGCCGACCAACCATCCCAAGTTCGCTCATTTTCTCAACCACTACTACGATGATCTGCGCACCGGCACCAATACCGGCGGCGGCTTCTCGATGCAGATGTTCATGCTGTGTCAGCGTTACGAGCAGCACCGTCTGGCCGTGGAGATGGCCTGGGGACCGCAAGGCCAGGTGGTGATTCAGGACCGGCCGATCTACGGCGACACCGTATTCGCCACCACCGCCATGGAGCGCGGCTTCATGACGCGTCAGGAGTTTGAGCTATACGTCGACATGTTCCGCAACATGAGCCGCGACGTGATGCCGCCCGACGTCTTCGTCTACCTTGACGTCTCGCCCGAGGAATGCCACCGCCGGATGAGCAGCCGGGCTCGCGAGCAGGAGGCTGGCGTGCCGCTGGACTACTTGCAGCACCTCGACAGGAACTACAAGCTGCTTCTCCAGGAGATGCGGCGGCGCGGCGTTCGGGTGATGGTGATCGATTGGAAGGAGTTCGGCCCGCCGGTGGACGTGTGGAAACAGATTTTCCGGATGGCGATCTCCTCCGACTCCTGGTACGAGCAACTGGCGTTCTCGTTCGGCAAACACCCGCGGATGCCGGTGATGCCGGACAGCGGCGAGGTCAAGTGACCTCCCCCCGCTCCCTTCTTGCGGATCTCCGGCGCGATTATTTTGCGCCCCTATCGAATTCAAAGTAGTAAATGACGAATCTTTTATCCCGGGTATAAGCGATGCTTTTCGGTTTCAGGTGAAGTGTCCATTCCGCTATTTTGGACTCATCGATATTCCGGTGGGATAAAGCCTCCTCGTCTTTCGCTTCTTCCGGATATTTCCACATGAAGGGAAAACTGAAAATGGCCCGGCGCGAAATGCGGCGAACCTCCTTGAAAGCCTCTTTTTGTTTTTGACCCAGGTGTTCCCAGACTTCGCAGGCAATGAAAAGATCGTACTTATCGTCCGCTACAGGCCAGGGAATCCGAGTCGCGTCATGAAGATAGGTCAGATCATCGAGGACTTTGACGATATCCATGGTGTCGGACCCTTGGACCAGCGGGAGACGATAGGCGCCGAGCTCCAAAACGCTGTCAGGCTGCAGTTTGCGAACCAAATCAACCACGATGTTGAAATATTTCCATCGTCCTTTGAAGTAAGGGTCCTTTTTTTCAGCCTCCAGGAAATCCTGATGGGTAATGGGTTTTAAATACCGGTCCCGGCCGCTTTGTAAAGGAGCGGAAAAACCCCGGGGCAGCATGGTCATGAATCCAAAAATATAAAACCAGACATTGGGTTTGAATTTCATGTCCGTACTCGGCTTTGACTCCAATCCATTTAAGACATTTCCGACAAGTTGTCGGTTCGGTATCGGTTTCAGAAAATCCGATAAGCGCCGTCCCGGATGATTTCCTCGCGCCGTCCATCCGGGTATAGGAATTCGACCAGGCGCACGGCTACGCGCGGCTGGCTTTCCGGAATGTAGATCCGGTCGAGGTGGATGACTTGGGCAGGGGAGGAAAAATCTTTCGGCCCGACTTGGCCGCCGAAATGATCGCTCCGGCCGAAGGCGATGTGGAGGCCGAGCTTCTCGTCGAGCAGGATTTCGCCGACCGGAGCCAGGCCGAAATCGGCCAATACTCCGAATCCGAGTTCGGCCATGTTGCCGTAGGCCGGCTCGCTGAATAGATGGGCGCGTTCCTTGGAAGCGCCCGGCTCTTCGCCCCCCGCGCTGACGGCTTTATTGCCCGCTACGGCGAACACGACCAGTCCCTCGCCCGTGTCGACGGGCAGGGATCCGGCGGTCAGGCTGGCTGTGCCACGCTCGCCTTCGTAGGGGACGATGTAGGCTTCGCCCGAAGGCAGGTTCCCGGCCGTTCCGGCTTCGGGAAAACGCCCGGTCGAGGAATGGGCCGAACGGAAGCGCAGGTCGATATACATCCGGTGATCGATCCCGCCGGCGGCCAGGACGATTTCGGCTCCGTCGGCCGCATCCAACCGCGTCTTGAGGGCGTCCACGCGTTCGGCCACCCGGCCGTAATCGATCCGCAGAGCGGGAACCATCGATGCGGCGAAACCGGGCATGGTGGCGGCTCGGAACCCGAATCGCTTGGCCGCGTTTTTCAGGGGTGCCGTGGTCGAAAATTCGGTCGGGGCCAGATAGAGCTGATGGGCGGCGAAAACCTCGGCGAAAGGTACGCTCCGACCCGCGCTTGCGAGCCCGGCCGCCGTGTCCGGCAAAGCGCCTTCGATGGCGACGGCCTCGGCGGGGAGGTCGGCATTGTTCGATCCGACGTCGGGATAGGCGACGAGCGTGACTCCTTCCAGATCGAGGTCGGCCGAGCCGGCCCGCAGCGCCGCCGCCCACTCGGCCGCCATCGCCCGGCGTTCGCGCCAGGGGTCGTTGTCGGACAGGGGATCGCGCGGGAGATCGACGAGGACGGCCAGCTGCCGATCGCCCGCCAAAGACGGAAAAACGGAACGGACCAGCTGGACCAATTCGGATGCGCTGAGTGTATTCATGACATCCTCCGGAAATGATCAAGGCGGGTAAGCGTGCTCTTGAGCATGAGAAAGCCATCTTATATTCCTCCGGAGCGGCCCGTCAAGGCCGCCGGCCCGGCGTCGGGGCTTGCTTTTCTTCCGGCCTTTGCGTGTAATAGGGAATAAACACCCCTTCCCGGTTGTATCGGGAACGGAGATGGAATCGGCATGTCCGCCCGTCCGCGAGGAGAGTCGATGCGAAAAAAAACCATCCGCATGAACATTTTGATCGTCATTCTGGTCGTCCTGGCCGCTTTCTTGGCCGGTGCCATCAAAGGAAAGAACATGCAGGAGAAACCCAAGGAGTCCACGGCCGAGTTGTGGGCCAAAGTGGGCGCCGCCGACAAGGCCGGCCTGCCCCAGACGGCCATCGAATCCTTGAAAAAAATCTATGCCCTCACCGGCGCCGACGGCCGGGACGGCGAGGCCATGCGGGCCCTGACCCGGCTCATCGTTCTCGAATCGGTCATCGAGGGCAATCGTCCCGGGCCGCTCGTCGTCCGCCTTAAGGAAGAGATCGACAAGGCCCCCGCCCGCCTTCAGCCCATGCTCCGGATCGTCCTGGCCCAGTGGTATTGGCATTATTACTCGCAAAACAAATGGCGGTTTATGAACCGGAGCGCTACGGAAGGGGCGGACGACAAAGATTTCACGACTTGGGACCTGCGCCGGATTTTCGGGGAAATCGATGCGCTTTTCCAGTCCATCCTGAAGGACGAGAAAGCACTGAAGGGACGACCCTTGTCGCCGTATTTGGGATTTCTGGTACCCGGCAATACGGACCTCTCCCTTCGTCCGACGCTTTATGATTTCGCCGTCTTTGAAGCCCTCGACTTCTATATGTCGGGCGAGCAGGCGGCGGCCCGGCCCGAGGACGCGTTCGTCATCGAGGCCGGCTCGCCCGTCCTGGCGCCGGCCGCCGAATTCCTGAATTGGCGACCGGAGACGACCGACACCGGGTCGCCCCAACTGCGGGCCGTTCTTCTGTTTCAGAACCTCCTGGAGTTTCATGGCCGGGACAAGAACGCCGATGTCTCTTTTGATATCGACCTTCATCGTCTGGGATTCGCCAAGAATGCCGCCGCCGGCGAAGGAGCGGTCGACCGGGCCATCGAGCGCTGGAAGGAACTGGCCGAGGCCCACGGCGCTTCGCCGCTCTCCACGACGGCGATTTTTGAATGGGCCAATGCCGTTTTCGACAAAGGAGATTTCCTCCGGGCGCTGGAATTAGCCCGCCGGGGGACCCAAACCCATCCCCAGTCGGCCGGGGCGAAAAATTGCCTGGCCCTGATCGCCCGAATCCAAGCCAAAGAGTTCACCGTCAAGGTCGAAAGCGTCCTGGCCCCGGAGAAACCGTCCCGGCTGGCCGTCAACTACCGGAATCTCGACGCCCTCCATTTTCGGGTCATCAAGGAGGATTTCGCCTCCCTGCTCAATTCCAAGGAAGTTGAGAGCCTGTTCTGGATGAACGATGAGCGCGTCCAACGCCTGATAGCTAAAAAACCCGAGGCGGAGTGGAAGAGGTCTCTTCCGCCGGCGCCCGATTACAAATCCAAATCCGTGATTCTCGACCTTCCCGCCCTCAAGCCGGGTTTCTACAGGATGCTGGTCAGTCATAGCCCCTCATTCGGGAGGGGGAACAACAAGATCGAGTCCGCTTCGTTCTGGGTCAGCGGGTTGGGAGTCGTTACCGGAGGGGCCGGCAGCGGTCTGACGGGGCTGGTGGTCGACGCCCTTACGGGCGATCCCCAGGCCGGGGCCGAGGTCGTCCTTTATGAGTGGGAATACAACGCCACCGCGCTTCGCCGCGTCGACGCCGGGCCTACGGATGCCCTGGGCGCTTTCGCCCTGAAGTCGCCGGATTCCTACAGAAACCGGATTCTCCATGTCCGTTCAGACGGCGGGGAAATCGCCGAAACGCAGATCCAGCGGGCTTACGAGCGTGCCGATACGGCTTCCACGCAAACCGTCTTTTTCACCGACCGGTCAATCTACCGCCCCGGACAGGCGATTCATTTCAAGGGTCTGTGCCTCAGTGTCGACCGGGAGCGGAACGATTATAGAATCCTGACCAAGATGCCTGTCCGCGTCGTCTTCCGCGACGCCAATCACGAGGAAATCACGGCTTTGAACCTGGTCAGCAACGACTTCGGATCGGTATCCGGATCGTTCACCGCCCCCGCGGACCGGCTGACCGGGGCCATGACGATCAATGCCGAAAACCCCCGCGGTTCCGCCGTCGTCCGGGTCGAGGAATACAAACGGCCCAAGTTCGAGGTCAAGCTCGATGTTCCCGACCGGGAGTTTCGGTTGAACGACCAAGTCGAGGTTCCCGGTGAGGCGATGACCTACGCCGGCGCCCCCGTGGATGGCGCCCTGGTTAAATTCCGGGTCGTGCGCGAGGTCCGCTATCCGTGGTGGTGGTATTCCTGGGGCGGCGGCTCGCGCTCGGAATCCCAGGAAATCGCCCACGGTGTTCTCCGCACCGATGAAACGGGGAAATTCGTCATTGCTTTCAAGGCCCGACCCGATCCTCAAGTTCTTGCCGTATCCCAACCGACATTTACCTATACGGTCTCCGTCGACATCACCGACGGGACGGGGGAGACGCGCAGCGACAGCGGCTTTGTGCGGCTGGGATTCGCTTCGCTCGAGGCCGCGCTCAACCTGGCGGAATGGCAGGAAAAGGGCCGTCCGGTTGTCTTGAACGTAGTCACGATGACCCTCAACGGAAAACGCATCGCAGCCAAGGGAACGGTCGAGATCGTGGCCCTGCGGGGGCCGGATAAACCCGTCCCCGCCGACATGATCGGGGAGGTCGCCATTCCCCTGGCGGAAGCCCTGTCCGCCAAGCCCGGAGCCGGATTCGCCTGGACGCCGGACTGGCATCAATGGCCTGAAGGGAAACTCCAGGGAAAAACGGATTTCGTCACCACCGCGGAGGAGGGGAAACCCTGCCCGTTGTCTTTCGACCTCCCGCCCGGAGTTTACAAAGCCCTCCTCAAAACGGCGGATAAATTCGGGACAGCCGTGGAGAGCCGGGCTTTTATTATGGTCCACGATCTCTCGGTCGAAGCGTTCGCGGTCCGGATACCATTCCTCGGCGCGGCCCGCGCCGGTTCGGTCGAAGTCGGAGAGACGTTTGAAATGCTCTGGGGGACCGGCTATGAAGCCGGCCCCGTGCTCGTCGAAATCCTGCAGAACGGCCGACGGCTGGACCGGTATTGGACGCCGCGGGGCCGAACGCAAGGGATGATCCGCTTGCCGGTGTCCGAGAAACACCGCGGCGGATTCACCGTCGGCCTGACCCTGGTCAAGGAAAACCGGCTGTACCGGGAAGAGCGCAGAGTCTCCGTGCCGTGGTCCAACAAGCGCCTCGATTTGAAGTGGAAAACGTTCCGCTCCAAGCTCCGGCCCGGGCAGGACGAAACCTGGTCGGTCGAAATCAAGGGGCCCAAGGCCGAGGTCAAAGCGGCCGAGATGGTCGCCTCGCTCTATGATGCCTCGCTCGACCAGTTCGCCGGCCACGGCTTTCCCGGAATTTTCGGAATGTTCCGCTTGGACATGACCTATTCCCGGGCCGGCTTCTCCAACCGTTCCCAGGATTTCCGCGTTTTTTACGATTCGTTGAACACCTATTTGTATTTTGTCACACCGGAATATATCCATTTCCCGCCGGATATCGAGGAGAGCCTCTTCCGCTACAACTATCCGGGGATGGTCCGGAAGGCCATGGCGATGGACATGGCCGTGCCTTCCCCGCCGCCCGCGGCCGCGGCTCAGTTCGACGCCAAGGACGGCGGAGTCGCAGGCGGGGTAGTCGGCGGAGTTATGGTCGGAGTAGGTGCCGGCGACAAGGGCGGGGCGGAAACCGAGAAACCGGCCGCCATCGACTTATCCGCCGTCCAAGCCAGGAAGAACCTGAACGAAACGGCTTTCTTCTATCCGCACCTCCTGACCGGCAAGGACGGCGCGGTGACGATCGAATTCAAGATCCCCGAAGCGCTGACCCGGTGGAGGTTCCTCGGCTTCGCCCATACCCGGGACCTCGAGAGCGGGGCGATCGAAGCGGAGACCGTGACCCAGAAAGAGCTCATGGTCCAGCCCAACCCGCCGCGTTTCCTGCGCGAGGGCGACTCTTTGGAGTTCACCGTCAAAGTGACGAACATGACGGAAAAGGAAACGGCCGGCGCGGTCGAGCTCCGTTTCTTCGATCCGCAAACTGAAAAGCCCCTCGACGAGACGCTGGCGAATAAGACTCCGAAGCTTGCTTTCACCATCCCGGCTAAGCAGTCGCGGTCGTTTTCTTGGCCGGTTTCGGTTCCGGACGGGCAGACGGTGGTGGGTTTCAAAGCCGTTGCCGCGGCGGACGCTTTCTCGGATGGCGAGGAAGGGGTCTTCCCCGTCCTCAGCCGGCGGCTGATGGTGCGCGAGTCCATTCCTCTTTGGATCAACGACAAGGGCGAAAAGAATTTTTCGTTCGAAAAGCTGGCCGGGTCGGGATCCTCGAACACTCTCCGTCATTTGGGGCTGACCGTGCAAATGGCCTCCAACCCGTCCTGGTATGCGGTGCAGGCTTTGCCGTATCTCATGGAATTCCCCTACGAATGCTCGGAGCAGGTCTTCAACCGGCTTTACGCCAACGGATTGGCCCGGAAGCTCGCCAATTCGAACCCCAAGATCCGCCGCGTTTTCGACTTGTGGAAGGGGACCGATGCCCTGCAGTCAAACCTGGAGAAGAATCAGGACCTCAAGAGCGTCCTGCTTCAGGAATCGCCCTGGGTGCTCGAGGCCAAGACCGAAACCCAGGCTAAACGGAATGTCGGCCTTTTATTTGACGAGAACGTCATGAACCGGGAGCTCAAAAACGCCTTCGGCAAGCTCGCCGCCATGCAACTCGCTGACGGCTCCTGGCCGTGGTTCCCGGGCGGCCGAGGCGACAGCTATATCACGCTGTACCTGGCCACCGGATTTGGGCGGCTCAAGCATCTGGGCGTGGCGGGCGTTTCCCAGGAGTTGGCCTTGAAAGCGCTGGACCACCTGGATGGCTGGATCGATGGGATTTATCAAGACATCCTGCGGCTCAAGACCCAGGGGGAAAACCACCTGAGTCCGACGATTGCGCTGTATCTCTACGGGCGGAGTTTCTATCTGGCCGAACGGCCTATCGGCAAGGAGGCCGGTAAGGCCGTCGATTATTTCCTCAAACAAGGGGCCAAGTTCTGGCTCCAGCTCGACAACCGCCAGAGCCAGGCCCATCTGGCTCTGGCCTTGAAGCGGTTCGGAGACGGGACGACGGCCCAGGCCGTCATGCGCTCAATGAAGGAACGGAGCAAAGTGGACGAGGAGCTGGGCCGATACTGGGCGGAAACCGAGTTGAGCTGGTGGTGGTACAGGGCTCCGATCGAAACCCAGGCCGTCATGATCGAGGCCTTCGACGAAGTCGCGGGCGATCTCAAGGCTGTGGAGGAGTGCAAGGTATGGCTCCTCAAACAGAAGCAGACGCAGGACTGGAAAACGACCAAGGCCACGGCCGACGCCATCTACGGGTTGATTCTGCGCGGGACGGACCTCCTGGCCTCGGACGCGATCGTCGAAGTCCGCTTGGGCGGCAAGGTTGTGGTGCCGGAGAAGGTTGAAGCGGGGACCGGGTTTTATGAAAAACGATATGGGCCCGGCGAGATCGAGCCGGCCATGGGCAGGGTCACGATCAAAAAGACCGATCCGGGGATCGCCTGGGGCGGCCTGCATTGGCAATATTTGGAAGACATCGCCAAAATCACTCCGCACGCCCAGAATCCGCTGAAACTCAAGAAGACCGTGTTTGTTCAGAAATCGACCAAAGCCGGCCCGGTCATCGAGCCGGTCAAAGGCCCCCTGGCCGTGGGCGATACGCTGATCGTCCGTATCGAACTGCGCACCGATCGGGACATGGAATATGTCCATATGAAGGACCATCGCGGGAGCGGACTTGAACCGGTCAATGTCCTGTCGCAATATAAGTATCAGGACGGATTGGCCTACTACGAGGCGACCAAGGACACGGCGACCCATTTCTTCATCGATTATCTGCCCAAGGGAACGTACGTATTCGAGTATCCGCTTAAGGTCGTCCACCGCGGAACATACCAGAACGGGATGGCCCATATCGAGTGCATGTACGCGCCCGAATTCAACAGCCATTCCGAGAGCGTCAAGCTGGAGGTTCGTTAGAAGGATCCGTCCTCACAGCCGCCATAAATAAGAGGCCTTGAAGAAGAACCCGCGTTGGGTTTCCATGAACCGGTCGGACTCGCGGTAAAGCCCCGACTCCTCCTCCCAGGCCAATTTCTTGTAGAGCGATCCGTATCCGATGTGGACCACCGTTCCGGGGATGTAAGTGAAGGACGCCAGGATATCGGACAGGAGCTGCCGCCGGAAGGAATTGTATTCGATGATTCCACGAAAGAAGAAATACTTATTGACCTGATAGGTGAGCCGGCCGCGATAGATGTTGTAATCGTAGATTTTTTCCCTGGTGGAATCTTGGAACAGGTCCGAGTACGTCCAACTCAAGGTCAGGTTGATGTTCTCGGAGGGCTGGAAGACGGCGGCCGCGGAAGCCCGGTTTCCATAACCCTGGAATGGATCGGACGTATAGCGAATGGATTTTCCGGCCCGGAAAGTGAACCGCAGGGAGAATTGCTTGTTCAGTTGGCTTCGACCGACGAGGCTGAGCCCGTCCGTTTTGAACTTTCGGCCGAGGAAGACTTCCGTTGAATCGCTCCACAGCATCGTCAACGATGAGTTTCCCTTCAGTATGGCGGTCAGTCCGACAGCCTTGCCGTCTTCATAAAGTCCGCTTTCCTGATCCTTGAGGACGGACAATCCGAGGACCGGGGAGATCCGGCGGAGCCAGGTCGATTGAGGATAGAATCGGGGCGAGATGTTGATGACGGCCGAAGTCAAGCCGGTGCGGGTCAGATACCCGGTATCGGCCGCGAAGTCGGACGAGATATGGTGGACCGAAGCGTCGATTCCGAGCTTGCTCGTGTCGTGGAAATACTCCAGGCTGAAAGCCCGTCCGGCGGCGCGTTCAGCCCCTTCCGAGGCCCGGGTCCAAGACTCGAAGGCGTGGAAGCTCAACATCCCCGACTTGCTGACCCGGATCTGCCCGTCGGGACCGAAGACTCGGTTGGACCGGCCGCCCTGTTCCCGGCCCGCATAGAAGAGCCCTATATAGCCGTCCTGGCTGGTCGTCCGCTTATAACGGAAAACCGTGAATGCGGCGTCCGCGACAACCGGGTTGTCCGCGACGACCGGGTTGTCCGGGGCGTCTTCGAGTCCGGTGCCGGAAGACGGCGAGGCATCCACGGCCAAAATCGAGGCGATCGTATCGTTGCGGCCGACCTTTCCGGTCAGTTTGAACCCGGCCCTGGGATCGACGATCGTCCGAGTATGGACGACGGCTTGAAGCGGGCTGGTCAAGGTCGCTCCGACGTTGAAACTTTCACTGCCCTCGAGGAAGAACGGGCGCTTCTCAGGATAGTACAGATTGTATCGCAGGTTGGCGTCGACCTGGCCGGCATCGGCCTCGACCTGGGAGAAATCGGGGTTGATCGTGCCGTCCAGGATGAGGCTGGGAGTGATTCCGAATTTCCCCGTCAGGCTCAGTTCACGGGAATCGGGATCACGGTCGAGCCTGCCTTCGCTTTCCGTGTATTTTCGCCCGTAAGTAAAAGCGGGGAGGAGTTCGAGGAGGGTGTATCGTTTCAAGTCGAGGTATTCGAGCGGCGCCATCTGGGTTAAAAAGGCGTATCCGCGCTGGGGGTCGAGCGGGGGGAAAGACCCGTGCTCCTGACGCCGGTTGATCGTCCGCTCGAAGAAGACGGACATCACCACCCGATCGCCATGGGCGTAACGGATGCTCTTGAGGGGGATCCGCATCTCGACCGTGTAGCCTTTTTCGTCAATCCGTCCGGCGCTGTACCAGACCATATCGACGCTGAAATCTTCCTTGTTGCTGGCGAAGCGGCTGTCGCCCTGGATCCCCAGCGGGTTGACGTAGAAGGCGTACAGCGACTGCTGATCGTTGAACGAATCCAGGTTGATGCAGACGAAGTCGTCGGTCATGACGTCGTCGCGACGGGATACGGCGGCCTTGATCTTGTCCGGTTGGCCGTCTAAACAACGGAAAGCGAAGTAGAGGTTTTCGCGGTCATAAGCCATATAGGCAACGGTTTTTTCCGGCTGTTTTTTGCCGAATTCGGGGATGAACGTCTCAAAATCCGTGACCGAAGGAGCCGCCGCCCAGACGGGATCGTCCAACCGCCCGTCGATAACCGGAGGCCGGTCGGTTTTATAGGGTTTGAGCAGAGTCTTGGCCGGTTCGGTTGATGCGTCCGCGGCCAGGGCGGGGATGATCAAAGCGAGAATGACGAGGGGGGCAAGGCAGCGTTTGAGCATGTCCGGTATTCTCCTTGGGATTATACGAATTGTCCATCCCGAATGTTGCACGCGGCTCATTTTTTGTCTGAACTTGAATCCCGTCTCCGGTCGGGCTATCATGGCCCGGTACATTCGGCGGGGCAGTCAACCTCCGCCCGGAAGCGAGGCATTATTGAAATCGACCAACGGCCAAGCGCACATCTCCGTCCTGACGGCCGGCCTGAATCGGCTGGCCCGCAATCTGTGGTGGACCTGGACCCCCGAGGCCCAATCCGTGTTCAAAGCCCTCTCGCCGCGGGCCTGGGAGAATCTCTACCACAGCCCGGTCGCCGTTTTGCACGAAGTCTCGGCCTACGAACTGCGGGTCCGCCTCCTCGATCCCGTCTTTTCCGCTAAGGTCAGGGCTGTCCTGGACTCGTTCGAAGCTTATCTGAAAGAGGAACGGACCTGGGGCCGGGAAAACGCCCCCGACCTCCTGGAACGTCCGGTCGCCTACTTCAGCGCCGAATTCGGGTTCCATGAATCCCTGCCCATCGCCGCGGGCGGGCTGGGGATCCTGTCGGCCGACCACGCCAAATCAGCCAGCGACCTGGGATTGGGATTCATCGGCGTCGGTCTGTTTTACCGTGAGGGCTATTTCATGCAATCGGTCGATCACGCCAATTGGCAGACCGAATTCTATGCCCCCCTTCACCCTCGGAACCTTCCGCTCGAGCCCGTCCTCGACGATCGGGGCGAACCCGTGGTCGGATCCGTCCCCCTGGCTGCCTCCCAAGTCTGGTTCCGGGCCTGGCGCGTCGCCGTGGGCCGCGTCGCCGTCTATCTTCTCGACACCGACCTGCCGGAGAACGAGCCGCACTACCGCGACCTGACCCGCCGTGTCTACGGCGGCGATACCGCGACCCGTATCATGCAGGAACTTCTCCTCGGCGTGGGTGGAGTCCGCCTTTTGCGAGCCCTGGGGGTGACCCCCTCGGTTTATCATATGAACGAGGGACACGCGGCCTTCCTGTCGCTGGAGCTTCTGCGGGAAAAAATGGCCGGTGGACTGGCCTTCGAACCGGCTTGGGCGGCCGTCCGGTCAGAATGCGTCTTTACCACGCATACTCCGGTCGAGGCCGGCCATGATCGTTTTCCACCCGATCTCGTGGAATATTCCGCGTCCAAATACATGAAATCGTTCCAATTGACCCGGAACGGATTGATGAGCTTGGGACGGGTTAGTCCGGAAAACGAGAATGAGCATTTCTGTATGACGGTGCTGGCTCTCAAAGCGTCACGGGCCGCCAACGGGGTCAGCGAGCTTCATGGCCGGGTCAGCCGGGCCATGTGGCGGGGCCTATGGCCGGACCGGGCCGATGATGATGTGCCCATCGGCCATATCACCAACGGGGTCCACGTTTCGTCCTGGTTGAACGGGACGACCTCCCGATTCTGGACCAGCAAGGCGGGGGGGGGGTGGCCTTCCCTCATGGACGATCCGACGTTCTGGGGCCGGGTCGAAGACCCCGGCTTCGTTTCGGATGAAGAGCTGTGGGCCTTCCGCTACGACTTGAGACGCAAGCTGATCGAGTTCTGCCGGAAGCGCCTGCTCATTCAAGGCCATCGCGTGACCCAGGGCGATTTCATCACTTACGACGCCCTGCTTGACCCGGACGCGCTGACTATAGGGTTCGCCCGCCGGTTCGCTACCTATAAGCGCGCCCCGCTCGTGTTTCAGAAATTCGAGGCCATCGTCGAATTAGCCAAGGACGTCCAGCGGCCCGTCCAGTTCGTTTTTGCCGGCAAGGCCCATCCCCGGGACGACGAAGGCAAGCGGTTTATCCAACAGATCATCCATCTCAGCCGCCATACCGCGCTGAAGGGGTCGCTCGTCTTTCTGGAAAATTACGATATCCAGATGGCCCGGCGGATGGTGTCGGGCTGTGATGTCTGGCTCAATAATCCCCGCCGTCCGTCCGAGGCGTCGGGCACCAGCGGGCAGAAATGCGGCGTCCACGGATGTCTGAATTTGAGCATCATGGACGGCTGGTGGCGGGAAGCCTATGACGGACTGAACGGATTCTCGATCGGAGGAGACTCGCACCCTTCCACTATCGCGGAGCAGGACCGTGTGGACGCGGAGAACCTCTTCCGTGTCCTGTCCGAGGCAGTCGTTCCGGCTTTTTACGACCGCGACGCCTCCGGGCTGCCGCGCCGCTGGATCAAGATGATCCGTCACGCCATGGCCACCCTCGTGCCGCGTTACAACACCCGGCGCATGGTCCAGGAATACGCGACGAAATACTATTGCCCGAAGTGAATGGAGACGAAGTCCGGACGCGCACATCATCCGGACGGAAGCCCGAAACTTTTCCTTAGCCTGTATTATTCATGAATTCTTTGATGCCCATGGACTCCCTCTGTTTTTGTCTTTCCCTCCGGAACGTCGATATTCATGAATAAGGCAGACTAAATGTTATATGTTAAGACCTGACCCCCAACAGCCCCCAACATATTTCCGGTAATCGTCCAACGTATTGATGTTGCGGAAGAGGTCCGTGCCGGAGACTTCGACGAGTCGGACGTCGACCCGGTCGAGGAGGTCGATAATCCGCCGGCCGTCCTGTCGCAAGATGTCCAGCGCCGCCGGGACGACGGTTTTCCGGTACACGGCGAACAGCGGCTCGTAGCGCCGGTCTCCTGTGACCGGAAGCACCATATCGTATCCCCGGGCCAGGCCGATCAGCCTGTGAATGAACCCCAGGTCGATCTCGGGGATGTCGCAAGCGGTGACAAAAGCGAGGTCCTCGGCCGCCCGCTCCAGGCACGAGGCGATGCCCATCAGCGGCCCCTGGCCCGGTTCCCGGTCCGGCACGATCTCCAGGCCGAGAAAGCGATAGTCTTCGATGCGGTTCGCTCCGACGATAACTTCGGCGAATAACTCCTTCAACCTGTCGGCGATGCGGGCGATGAGCGGCTTTCCAGCTATCGGGAGAAGCGCTTTATCCCGGCCCATGCGGCGGCTGTCGCCGCCGGCCAGGATAACGGCTGAAGCCCGAGGTCGGATGAACCATCGGCCGTCGAAAAAACGGCAGTCTTCGGGCGGAAAATCCCACTCCCGCCCGTCGAACAAACCGACCCGGTCGGCCTGCGGGAGCGCCTCGCGGAACGACGGCTTCGTTTCGGGGTTGCCTTTTTCGCGAAGCAGGACGAACAGGCCGGGTTCGAGGACGGTCCGGACGGAGTTGCCCTCGGCCACGATGCAAGCCCCTTCGGGGATGCCGGCGAAGAGCGTTTTGACAGCTTCCCGCAGATGTTCCCGGCGCACCTGGAGCCAAAAAGCCCGCGATGCTCCGGCTTGGAGCATTCTCCCGGTGTCCGTCGCGCTCGACGGCGAGGCCGCCTCGGTAATGCGGAAACGGCCGTCGAATTCACGGCACTCGCCGCCGCCGTCCCCGTCTCTCGGGCAGGGTTCATCCTCGTGAGCCGGGGTTATTTTGATGCCGATGACGGCCACTCGGGGGGCCAGATTCCCGATGACGCGGCAGGCGAAAGCGGTCTTGCCGGTTTTCCGCGCTGCTGCGCCGATGATGAAAGTGTCGGGTCGGAGAAGCATGCGAAGTCATCGTACCACAACCGGCGCCCTGCCGCACCGCCGGCGGAGTCCTCACCTTCACGGATGCGTTGCGTGGTTCATCCTGGCCGGCCTGCTGGTTTTGGGCTTCCTGGCCAATGTCCTGGTCCGTCCCGTGGCCTCCCGCTATTTCATGACCGAGACGGAGCTGGCCGAAGAACGGAAGCTGGGGCATGAACGGGTCGGGGGGAGACGGCGGAAGCGGCGTCCCGCCCGCCGACGGCTTCGTCCTGGGTTACCGTCGCCATCGCCTGGACGGCCATCGGCGTTCCCTTGGCTTGGGGCATCCTGAAGACGATCGAAAAGGCGATGACCCTCTTCCGTTGAGCGAAGCTCAGCGGGCCTGTTTGATCGACAGTGAAATCCGCTTCAGATCCCCATCGACGGCCAGGACCTTGACTTTGACCACCTGGCCGACCTTGACCGCCTGGCGGGGGTCCTTGACGAAGCGCTCGGCCAGCTCGGAGACGTGGACCAAGCCGTCCTGGTGGATGCCGATATCGACGAAAGCGCCGAAATTGGCCACGTTGGAGACCACCCCTTCGAGAATCTGGCCTATGGCCAGGTCGGCGATATCCTTGACGCTCTCGGCAAAGGAGGCGTAGCGGAACTCCTCCCGCGGATCGCGGCCGGGTTTCTCGAGCTCCTTGAGGATATCCGTGAGGGTCGGCAGTCCGGCGTCCTCGGTAACGAACTCCCGGGGGTCGATTGTGTGCAGGAGCGCGGTATTGCCGATCAGGTCGCCTACGCCCGTCCCCAGAGTCCGGGCCATGTTCTCGACGAGAGCGTATCGTTCCGGATGGACGGACGAGGCGTCCAGGGGGGAAGCCGCGCCCGGGATGCGCAGGAATCCGGCCGATTGCTCGTAAGTCTTTTCGCCGATTCCCTTGACCTGGAGCAGTTCCTGCCGCGACTGGAAGGCGCCCTTTTCGTGGCGGCGGCGGACGATGGCGGAAGCCGTCGTCCGGTTCAGCCCGGAGACGTATTGGAGAAGCTCCTCCGAAGCCAAGTTGACATCCACGCCGACCGCGTTGACGCAGCTTTCGACCACCTCCTCGAGCGAGGTCTTCAATCCGGTTTGGTCGATGTCGTGCTGATATTGCCCGACGCCGATCGACTTGGGCTCGATCTTGACCAGTTCGGCCAGCGGGTCCTGAAGCCGGCGGGCGATGGAGATCGCTCCCCGCACCGTG
>CAZLAM010000122.1:0-12651 GCA_964557435.1 uncultured Eubacteriales bacterium | reverse complement strand
GCGAGATTGTGCCTTGTCGAGCCAGGGACCGGATAAACTCCGAGCCGGGGATAAGGTCGCCATAGGAGGTTGCTTGGTGGGGGTACATACCCCCTATCCTACCTTCCTAGGGTGTCCACCATGTATCTGGCCTAGCACATATCATGACCACGAAATCGCCTGCTTTTGACCGAATCCGGACAAGAAACTCTACAGCACGGTCTGAAAGACAATAGACTCCGGCTTTGCGGCAATAAATTCGCTCGATTCCATCGCCTCGATCCGGCGCTGCCGGAAGATTTCGGAAAACCTGCGCTCCCGGCAACGCGTCAACTTCCGGATCATTCCGGCGTTCTAAAAAACAACATCCGTTGACCCCGTGAGAAATTAACCGCGCGCTTCTCCCTGTTAAGAAAGATCGGAATGGTCGGCACGATTCTCGCAATCGAACTTGTTGCCTAATTCACCAGAAGGCAAAGATGATTAAAAGAAAACCTCAATACCCCCCCTCCAACCGAGGATACAGTCTGATCGAAGTGCTCATCACGATGGCCCTCGTTTCCATGATCGTTGTCGGGGCCTCTGAAATGCTTATCCAAGCGGTCCGCATCCAGAGAAAAGCGGACGCCAACCTGGATATGACCGGAATAGCGTCCACACGCTTAGAGGAGATCAGGGGGAAGAGCCGGGGAATGTTCGGCGGAGCTTCCAATCCCGGCGAAGCCTTCACGGCCTCCGGCCGGCGGAATACGACCTATATCGGTACGTGGCGAACGGAGAGCACGGACGGGATTCTGGACCGGCTCGTTTTTGAAATCCGCCCGGAGCTCAAACCCGAAGCTATGATTTCCCTCCGAATCCTGATCTGCCGGGAATTGAGTTTTTGACCCGGACTTTCCATGACTGGAAAAAAAATGACTCTTCAGAGAGAACGCGGGACGACCCTTATCGAAATGCTTATCAGCCTGACGATCTTCGTTCTTATCATCCTGGGCGGGCTCGATTTCTTCACCTCGAGCCGGCGGCTTTTTTTTCGAATGGAAGCGGTCCAGGACGAGGCCGAGCGGGCTTTCGCCGCCCTCGACCGGGCCCGGCTCGACGCCCGCGAAGCGGGCCGGGGGCTGAGCGGTCCCCTGCATCTGGGATTGCTCCAAGGGGTTGTCGTCCGGGATGACACTGCGACGTTCCTTAGCGCCGACACGGAAACCGTCCCCACTTCGGATATCCCGGCCGGGGCATCATTTCTGCCGATGGCCGTACCGGAGGGTTTCGCGACGGGGCGTGAAGTTTGCGTGTTCGACCGGGCCCATGGAGAAATCCGTGTGATCTCGTCGGTCGATCAGGCCGGGATAGGCTTCGCCGTTTCGCTGACCGGCGAATATCGCCGTGAGGATACCGTCGTCATTCTTTTAAGGAAAGTCTCCCTGTTCCTGGACGGAGAGAGTTTGGTTCTGAAACGGAAGATCAATGCCTCCAGCCCCCAGCCGCTGGTCGAAGACCTGGCGGAATTCCACTGTCGGCTGGAATCGATACCGGATGTATTGAAGATGGGCATCCGTCTGAGAACGGTGCCGGAGAACGAATATGCTGCCACGATTTTTCTCAAGAACATGGCCCTGGCCCGGACGACGGGCGCGCCTTGACCGCAAGAGCGCCTTCCCTCGGCGGCCCGGCTCGATGGCGCTAATCACCGTTTTTCTGTTTTTTCTATTCACCACTCTGGGATTGGGCCTTCATTTCCTGTCCCAAGCCTATCTCAAACTCAGCGCTTTCAAGAAAAACACGCTCCTGCTCGAAACCACGGCCGAAAACGGCGTCAAAGCCGCGTTAGGCCGAATGCTTCGGTCTTTAGCCGCGGGGCCCGGGCCGTGGGCGATTTCGGAAGACTATGTCGAGGATTTGCTGTCGGAGACCACGTCCGGAGGCGTGCTCGCCGCGGAGGCCGCTATGAGTATTTCTTTTCCATTTCAGGTCGAAGAGACGGCCGGAGACCAGACCTGGCGCGGAACAACCCGCTGCTCGCTGGACCGGTTCACGGATTTCAATAGCCATTTCCTGGCCGAATACCGCCTGATTATCGACGGCGAAGGCCGACTGGCGGGGCGCCGCCCGGTCAAGGCGGCGGGACTGGACCTGGGGCTGAGCCTGTTGGCCGGCCGCATTCCCCTGGCCTATTTCCCATTTCTTCTCTCGGGAACGGCCGGAAACGGAGGTATCGCCGACCTGATTGAAACCCGGAAGCTGACGATCGCCCCTCCGCGCGGGAAAGACATGGCCCCCCGCGGACTGATTTCGCCCCGCCCGCTCATTCCTCCGGACCCGGCTCCCCTTCTGGCCGAAGCGCTGAAGATCCAACTCCTCGAGCCGGGCCGCTTGAATCGGGCCCAACTGCGCCGCGGGTTGGGACTCCCGTTTATCGACGAACCGATCCCCGACGGCGTTTACCTCATCCGGAACGACTCCGGCCCAGGAGGGATTTTCGTCCAGGGCGACCTGGACCGGATCCTGCTGGCCGTCGATGGAGGCCGCCAGATCATGGAATTCCAGTCGGGCGAGTCGGTTTGGCGGCTGGAGTATTATCCTGCGGCCGGGCCGGCCGTGTTCCATACACCGACAGGGACGGAGACCAAAGAACATTCTCCGGCGGGAATCGTCCTGGTCAACGGAGCCGTCCGATCACTCTGCGCCGCGGCCGTCGTCGCCTCCCAACAACTTTTGCCCCAACCGGAAGCGGAAATCCCCTGCCTCCTGGACGGAGCCTCCCTGACCCTCGTCTCATCTGAAGAAATCGTCATCGATTCGAACCTGTTTCACGAAGGCGTGCGCTTCGCCGAGGGCATCCCCTATCTCAAGGACAAACAATCCCAGCTCATCGTCTATGCCGGACGGCGCGATTTCATCGACGGGACGGAAACGAGCGGCCGGATCCTGATCGGTCCGGATGCCCCGGCCAACGTCCGAATCCAAGCCTCGCTGACGGCCGCGGGATCGTTCGAGGTCGGCGGCCCTGAGAAGACCGTCATCATCGCCGGCGGACTGCAGACCGAACGCCTGGACCTCCATTCCAGCCTCTTAACGATCGCCGCGGACGAGCGGATCACGGGTAACATCCTGAAACCGGCCATCGGACCAGCCGCGGCCGAATCCGTGCTCGTCATCCTCGGATTGCGGCCCTTGATATGGAGAGAGGAACCTTGAGCCGGCCATGAAAATGGAAAAACAGGGCCGCACCTCCGGATTTACGCTGATCGAGGCCGTTTTCGTCATCGCACTTTTAGGCGCTCTGGTTTATGCGGGCGCCGGATCCTTTATGTCCCTGGCGCCCAAATACAGGCTCGAAAGCGCCGTCTGGCAGATCCGCTCGGCCCTGAACGCGGCCCGCTATAAGGCGATGTTCGAGGGGAATTCGGTCCGCGTCCGGTTTTCTCCAGCCGGAGTCGATACGGAAAAATACGACCCGGATAAGAAAGCCTGGCTGCTGGTCGGACGGAACTCCCCCGAAGGAGTCCGCGTCGAAGCCAACAACTCCCCTGTCTTCACCGGCCAGGGAACCGTCACCGGCCTGGGGACGATCACCGTGGCCAACGAGTGGGGAAGCTATAAGCTGACTCTGGCCATCACCGGAAGAGTAAAGACAACGAGAGTCACCTAATGGAAACTCCCCGTGAACTTCGGATTCAAAAAAATATTTATTCGCCCAAAATCGTTGATTGATATTTTCTTCACGGCCATGAGCACAAAATCACAATATGTCCCCAAAAAATATATTTTCCCTTTCGACTTGACATCCCGATGATCGGGCCTTATGTAGTAAGTGAGGTTATCGAGTAGGTCGAATGGGCCTCTGATAACGCGAAGCGGTGGGAACAGGAAACGAGACCTCCTGCGGTCAACGAAAGGGTGAGGCGCTATCAGAGGCCCCCTTCAGTTCCAGGCTTTCCCGAATATCCAATGTCTTTTTCGCGGAGGGGTTGGTCTATGTGTTGAGACGACTTCATCGATCTTCTCCTCGAGTCAAGGGACGAGTCTTCGCGGCGGAAAATATTTCGCCTTTTAACTTGACAACCCGAAGATCGGGCTTTATGTATTAAGTGTGGTTTTCGAGTAGGTCGAATGGGCCTCTGGTAACGCGGTGCGGCGGGAATAGAAAACGAGAAATCCCGCAATCAACGAACGAGTGAGGCGTTATCAGAGGCCCCCTTCATTTCCGGATTATTTCCAAACTCCGACATCCTTTCCTGACGGGAATTGTCCCGCCTGTTCGCTTTTTCCCCGATGATTTACCGCGTAGGTCCGGCGTATCGCCTCTTGACCCGGCTTTATCACCGACTCCGCCCCAAAAAAACGGGAGACACGGATAAACCGTGCCCCCCCATGATGACCGAATTCCCAGCTTACTTCTTATAGTGATCGGGGAAAGCCGGGCGCTTGGGCTTCTGGACGGGGTTCTTGGCCAATTCGGCCATGACGATCTCGATGGCCTTGTCGAGCTGGGGGTCCTTCCCCTGCCGGACGAGCGCGGGATCGTGTTCGACTTCGATGTCGGGAGCGATGCCGACGTTCTCGGCGATCCATTCGCTCTTAGTGCTCCAGACGCCGGAACTGGGAGCCGAAACGAAGCCGCCGTCCAGGAGCGACGGGCCGCCGGCCCGGCCGACCAACCCGCCCCAGGTCCGTTTGCCGATCAATGGTCCCACCCCGGCGGCTTTAAAATAAAAGGGCATGGCGTCCCCGCCCGAGCCGGCAAATTCATTGATGAGCATCACTTTGGGCCCAAAGATGGCCCCTTGCGGCTGGACCTCGTCCTCGCCGTCACGCGTGGCCACCGCGCTGAGCCTCTTCCTCTGGAGAAATTCGATGATGTCGGTGGCCAGGGCGCCTCCGGCATTGAAACGCTCGTCGACAATCACAGCCTCTTTCCCTACCTGGGAGAAGAAATAGCGGTTGAAGTTGGTAAAGCCTCCGCCGGATGTGTCCGGCATGTACACATAGGCCACCCGACCGCCGGTGACCTTGTCGATCATGCGGCGGTTGCCCTCGATCCAGGCATAATTGCGGAGTGCCGTTTCGCTGCCGACAGGAATAACCGTGACTTCCCGAGCCCCTTTCCCGTCGGGCGTGGGCCCCACTTTGAGCAGAACCTGCTTTCCCGAGGTGTTTTCAAAGAAGCCGTAGACGTTGTCCCGGGCCGTCAATTCGCGGCCGTTAACGGCCAGCAGGTACTCCCCCGCCGCCACATTGATCCCCGGCTGGGTCAGAGGCGCCCGCAGCTGGGGGTTCCAATTCTCGCCGTTATAAACCCGGGCCAAACGATAGCGGCCGTTTTCGATCTTGTAATCCGCGCCGAGCAGGCCGGTCGGGACGCGGCTCACCTCGGGCAGGTCGCCGCCGCCCACGCCGAGATGTCCGATCTCGATTCCCCCCAGCATTTCGGCGAACAGATAGTTCAAGTCGCGGCGGGAGACGATATTGTCCAAGCACGGTTCGTATCGCTTCTCGGCCGCAGCCAGGTCATAGCCGTGAGCCTTGGGATCATAGAGGAATTCCCGTTCGACGCGCCAGGCTTCGCGGAACATCTGGCGCCATTCCACACGGGGATCGATCTTGATCTGGAGGGCGTCGGTGGGGAGGGGGGTGCCGGCGGCGGCCGGCGGAGGAGAGGCCGGCCCGGCCGGCGCACCGGCCGGCGGCATGGGCCGCAGAGCACCGATGAACCAGCGGGGTCCTTGGCTGTAAAGGTACTTCTCTCCGTTTTGGGCCATGACGAAAGAGCCCGCGCCGGCGATGACGATGTCGGAACGACGGACTTTGAGGTCATAGCGATGGACCGTCCCGCCGTCGCTTCCGGACACGACTTCAAAAGCCAGAAGCGTGTCGCTCTTCCCGGCTATGAGAGCGGCATAATTGCGGGCCGGCATCGGAAGGGCCAGGACGCGCTGAAGGATATTGTCGAAATCGATCTTGACCGTCACCGCCTTGGGGTCCGGACTCTTGCCGGGTTCGCCCGGTTTGGCAGCTGCGGGCTTGTCGTCCGCCCCCTTCTCTTCATCGCTTTCGGGCGCGAACGGCGATGGGTCGTCCTTGGATAGGACGACGAAATATATAGACCGCGTCACCGGCCGGCTGAAGCCGTGAACATCGGGCTGGATGGCTTGGCCGGAATCGGTACTGGCCGTAAAATAGAGGTATTTTCCGCCGGTGTCGAACACCGGGGCTTGGGCGTCGCTCATCCCGTCGGTGATTTGCGCGATCTTCCCGGTTTCCAAAAAATACAGGAATATGGCGCCCATGTAGTTGGGAAGACTCTTCGAATACGTCAGCCACTTGGAATCGGGCGACCACGAAAACGTCATGCGTCCGCCCCAAAACCGGTCTTTGTCGACACGAACCGGCTTTTTCGCTGCGACATCGATATACCAGAGCGCCAGATGAGCGTCCAAATAGCCGATTTTTTTGGAATCGGGCGACCACGCCGGACTTGTATAAAAGGAAGGGTTTTCGTCGAGAGCGATCTTGACGGTTTCCCCGGCGCCGTTCTGGAGCTTGAGATGGAGTTCGTACTCGCCGGATTCATCCGAGAAATAGGCGATGGTTTTCCCATCGGGCGACCACACCGGTTCGCGTTCCATCACACCCGTCGTCTGGGTCAGGTTGCGCGGATCGCCCTTTTCGGCGGGCACGGTAAAGATTTCGCCCCTGGCTTCAAAGACGGCCCGGGCTGCATTTGGAGAAAGGCTGGGATTCGTCAGGCGATTGCCCACGGTGACATACCGTGGGCGAACTTCCGGAAAATCGCCGGCGGCCGTGACCGGAACTCGGGAGGTCTGGCCGGACTTCAGATCGTAGAGGTTCAGGCTCCCGAACTGCTCGTAGACGAGAACACCCGGGCCGGCCGAAGCTGACTTGATATCCAGTCCGTCGTTAGGGAGGACGCGGGCGACTTTTTTCGCTTTGGCGTCATAGGCGAAGAGCGACACGGGGCCGCTGCGATCGGACAGGAAGTAGACCTTGTCGCCTACCCACATCGGGTTGAAGTCGTTGGAGTCCTGGCGGGGGACCTTCTCGATCCGGGAATCGGCCAGGTCGGCGATCCAGATCGGAGTGGCCCGGCCGCCTCGGTAGCGCTTCCAGGCGGCAAAGGCCCGGCCGATCGGAACATAGGCCAGGCGTTTGCCGTCCGCGGCAAAAGAGGCCTCATTGCCCATGGGCAGAGGAAGCTTCTCTTCGAGACCGCCTTCGAGCCCGACCGTGAACAGTTCGTTGAACCGGGAATAGGCGGTTCGGCCGGAGGTGAAGAGAACACGCTTGCCCTCGGGCGTCCAGCCCAGGGCTACATCGGCCGCGGGATGCCAGGTCAGGCGCTGGGGAACTCCGCCCTCGGCCGGCATGACAAAGACGTCCACATTCCCGTCATACTCGCCCGTAAAGGCGATCCGCGTCCCGTCCGGCGAGAAGACGGGATTATTTTCGATGCCCGGACTGGAGGTCAGCCGTGACGCCTCCCCGCCCGCCCGGGGCACGCTCCAAAGGTCGCCGCCGAAAACGAAGACGATATGGGTCTCGTTGACCGCCGGGTTTTGAAAAAGCCATTTTCCGCCGGTGTCGGCGGCAAACGTCGTGGTAAAGCCGGCTGCCAAGAGGATGAACACCGCGAGTCCGATAAAACGGATTCGAGAGAAAGACAGCGGAAATTTCATAAGGCCCTCCAAGGTATAAAAAGTAGAATATTAATAGCTCATAGAAAGTGGATAGGTCAAGGCATCATTATATACGGTTATTCCCGGCCGACTGTTGCCGACGAAATGTACCATTCCGCGCGGCCAGGATGTGGTTAGGGATGTAGACGGGTCCGAGTGTTCCTCCGGACGGCCTATTTCCTCTCGAAAACGATTTTGCCGTCGACGATGGTATGGGTCACTTCGGCCTTAAGGATATCCTCGGACGCGATTTTGAGGAGATTGCGGTCGAAGATCGTCACGTCGGCCAGCTTTCCGGCCCGGAGCGATCCGCGCACATCGTCTTCGAAGGCGGCGTAAGCCGCATTGATCGTATAGGCCTTGATGGCTTCCTTGACCGAAATCCTCTGCTCGGGGTACCACCCGCCTTCGGGCGTTCCCTGGAGCGTTTTCCGCGTCACGGCCGCGTAAATGAGATATTTCGGATGGACGTGGTAGAGCGCGGCGCTCGTCCCGGGCCAATCCGACCCGAAGGTCAACATGGCCCCGTTATCGATCAGGGATTGGAAGGCATAGGCGCCTTTGTTCCGCTCCGGTCCGATTCTTTCCTCCATCCAGCGCATATCGTCGGAAATATGATAGGGATTGACTTCGGCGATGACACCCAGGGATTTGAATCGCTTGAAGTCCTGGGGCCGGATGACCTGGGCGTGAATGACCCGGAAGCCGCGCAGGTCCGGGCGGACTTCTTTATTTATCCGCTCGTAGAGGTCGAGCATTTCGGCCACGCCCCGGTCGCCGATGGCGTGGACGTTGGGTACGAATCCGGCATCGAGCCCGATCTTGATGAGATCGAACATTTTGTCCATGTTCCGCGTCTTCATCTCCGAATCGTCCGAGGTGTGGGGACGCCAATGGCCGAAGTTCTCCGGCTGGTCGGAATAAGGCTCGAAAAAGAGAGCCCCGTGCGTTCCCATGATGCCGTCGATATAACCCTTGAGCGCCCCGAATCGCAGGAAAAAGCTCTTTTGTTTGGTTCGCGGATGGAGCCCCATGGTGAAGCCGGACGCCTTGAGTTCGGCCCCCCGCGACAGATCGGGCCGCAGCCAGACGCGGCAGGTCAGCTCGCCGTTCGCCTCCAGCTCGACGAACCGGCTTTCCTGTTCCGGCGTGGAAATATCGTGGATTTCGGTGATGCCGGACCGACGCAGCTCTTCAAGGGCGGCCCGGTTCTCGTCCAGAAGCCGCAGAGCCGATTTGGGTTTCCGCGCCTTGCGCAGAGCTTCGTAGGCCGGAGAGGGGCGGAAGACGATTCCGGTCGGTTTTCCATCCTTTCCGATCTCCATCCCGGCCAGGCGTTTTTTATCCAGTCCCGCCGCCTGGAGAGCGGCCGTATTGGCCAGCCATTCCTTGGCGTCGAAGCGGCACAGAAAACAGGGATGATGGGGCGTCAGGTCGTCGATCAGGGTTCGGTTCGGGCGCCACGGCGCGGATTTCGATTTGGCCGTGTTTCCCGCATCGCCCAGGGCCCATTCCTCGTACGCCCCCCACATCCCCTCGGTGATCCATTCGTCATCGTCGAGAAGGTTGACGACGCGTTCGATTTCCCGGCGCAAACCGGCCTCGTCCGAAACCGTCATCAGGTTGGCGCCGTTGATCAACCCCCCCGATGCCTCGAAATGGACGTGGGCGTCGATGAGCCCCGGCAGGACGAACTTTCCCTCGAGGTCGATGACGCGGGTTTGCGGGCCGATAAACCGCTTGGCCCATTTGTCCGTCTCGCACACGGCGGTGATCGTATTTCCGGTGATGACCAGAGCCCGGCCCTCGGGAAGATCGGAATCGACCGAATAGATAGTCCCGTTCAACAGGACCAGGGTGGCCGGCGCGGGCTTTTTGCCGCAACCGGTGAGAATCAGCGCGCCGATCGCGCCGACGGCAAGAATTAGCGCCGAATAAACTCCGCGGGATTGTCGACGGCCTTGTCTTGTCATGGAGATCTCCTCCGACTTTCGACTCATGACCAAAGATCGCGGGTCCATCGCCCGGGGCGCACCGGACCGCACGACCACCAGACAAAGCTATCGGGAAAAACCGATCAAGTCAACTCAGCGGTATGCTTTAGGCTCGGGCGGCGGCCAAGGCCCGCGGGAAGGCATCTGGCCCCCGCACCCACTCCCCCCCCGCCTCCCGGTTGAATTGAGGGCTGATCTTGGGATATAAAGGGGCATCTTGTCCAACAAGAGAATTCTCGGAGGAGACCCTATGCCCAAACGCCTATCTCTGCGCCTGTCTATCTGTCTGCTCATACTGGCCCTATCCGTGCCGTTTCTGGCCGCCCAGGAGCCGTACAAACTACCGCCCAAAAATGTCCTCGACATCCTGAACGCGCCGCCCACGCCGCGCGTCACCATGAGCCCGGACCGAAGCGTGATGCTGCTCGTCGAAAGCGAGAGCATGCCGACCATCGCCACGATTTCCCAGCCCCTGCTCCGCATCGCCGGGATGCGGATCACGCCCGCCAACAACAGCAGTCAGGTGTTGAGCTTCAGCACAAACCTGACGCTGAAGACAATCAAGGACGGCAAGGAACGTAAAATCGACCTTCCCTCCGGCATCAAGTTCACCGGGGCCTCCTGGTCGGATGACGGGAAATGGATCTCTTTCACCCGCTATCTCGACAACGGCGTGGAGCTCTGGATCGTCGATGCCGCGACCGGAACGGCCAAAGCCCTGACCCCGCCCCGGCTGAACATGGTCACGGGAGAAGTCATCTGGCTGCCCGGCAACAAGCAGATTCTGGTCCAGATGATCCCCGAAAACCGCGGCCCGGCGCCGGTCGAGCCGCGTATTCCCATCGGCCCGACAGTCCAAGTGTCCGGGGGCAAGCAAACCAAAGTCGCCACTCTCCAAGACCTTCTGAAGAGCCCCACCGATGAAGCCCTGTTCGACTACTATTCCACCGGACAGATCACCGAGGTCGATATCCTGACCGGGCAGATGAAAGCGATCGGCAAGCCCGGCATCTACGCCATGACCAATCCCTCCCCCGACGGCGCCTATCTCCTGGTCAACCGGATCAAACGGCCCTACTCCTACAGCGTCTCCATGGACGAATTCGCCCGCTCGACCGAGGTCTGGGACCGGTCCGGAAGCCTGGTCAAAGTCCTGGCCGACCTGCCTCCCGCCGAGGACGTCCCCATGAACGGCGTTCCGGTCGGACCGCGCTTGATCGACTGGCAGGCCTTGAAGCCCGCCACCGTCCTGTGGGTCGAAGCCCTTGACGGCGGAGACACAGACAAGGCGGTCCCCTTCCACGATAAGGTTCTGACCCTGCCCACGCCGTTCACCGGCGAACCCAAGGAAGTCTTCAAATCCGAGAACCGGTTCGGCGGCATGATGTGGTTCGGGACGCCGGGCCAGGTCATTGCTTCCGAAATGAACCGAAAGAAATTTCGCCGGATTTCCTGGATCGTTGATATCGACAACCCCGCCGTAGCTCCGAAAAAGCTTTTCGACCTCAACACCCAGGACGCCTACGGAAACCCGGGCTCACCGGTCATGACCTTGAAGAACGGCGAGCGGGTCATCCTCCAGGACAAAGACTGGATCTATCTCCAGGGAACAGGCTCCTCGCCCAAGGGAGATCATCCCTTCCTGGACAAGATGAACCTCAAGACCGGCGAAAAACAGCGCCTGTTTCAATGCCTCGACGGCCAGTACCAATCCGTCGTCGGATTCACCGGCGTAACCCGCGACACGATCATCATCAGCCAGGAATCCAAAACCGAGGCCCCGAATTATTACCTTTACACCCTGAAGTCCAAGAAATCCCAGCCCCTGACGGCGTTCACGGACCCCGCGCCTCAAATGACCGGGGTCAAGAAACAACTCATCAAGTACAAACGGAACGACGGCATCGAGCTGTCGGGGACGCTTTATCTCCCGGCCGACTATAAAGAAGGCACCCGTCTGCCCGTCGTCGTGTGGGCCTATCCGATGGAATACGGGGACGCCTCCGTCGCCGGCCAGGTCCGCGGATCGACGGACCGTTTCACCTTCTATCGCGGCACGTCCCAGCTCTTCTTCGTCACCCAGGGATACGCCGTCCTGGACAACGCCCAAATGCCCGTCGTCGGAGATTCCAAAACTGTCAATGACACGTTCGTCACCCAGATCGTGGCCAACGCCCAGGCGGCCATCGACGTCCTGGACAAGATGGGGGTCGGTGATCCCAAGCGGGTCGGCGTCGGAGGCCACAGCTACGGCGCTTTCATGACGGCCAACCTGCTGGCCCACTGCGACCTGTTCGCGGCCGGCATCGCCCGCTCCGGCGCCTACAACCGCACCCTGACCCCGTTCGGGTTCCAGAGCGAGCAGCGGTCGCTGTGGGAGGCCCCGGACACCTACCTCAAGATGTCGCCCTTCATGTACGCCGACAAGATCAAGACGCCCCTGCTGATGATCCACGGCATGGCCGACAACAACTCCGGCACCTTCCCCATCCAGTCCGAGCGCCTGTTCGCCGCCCTCAAGGGCTTCGGGGCCACGGTCCGCTTCGTCTACCTGCCCTTCGAGAGCCACGGCTACAGCGCCCGCGAGTCCGTCCAGACGGTACTGGCCGAGATGATCGAGTGGTTCGACATCTACGTGAAGAACCGGAAGTAAGCGCCCCGGCCTGAATCGTTCCTTCATCCCCCCGCTCCGCTTGGGGCGGGGGGATTTTTTTCGCCTATTGTCCTATCTGATCATTTTGGGTACATCGTTTCCATTTTGAGTCTCAAATTGGAAACATACGGCCTTTTTAAAGGAATCGGAAGCCAAGGGGCGGCCTAGCCGATGACGCGAAAACATTTCAGGACTTTAAAGCCGGCCTTGTCTTCCTGAACGCCGTAGAGCCTTCCGTCCCGCCAGAGCATAAATTCCACGAAAGAGGGAAACCGGGCCGTATACCCCGGCCTTGCCAGGACCGGGACTGGGAAGCCCGGCCCTAGGC
>CAZLAM010000121.1:0-17171 GCA_964557435.1 uncultured Eubacteriales bacterium | reverse complement strand
GGACGCCAGCCAGAAGGAAACAAACCAAAGGGCCCCGACGAACAGAAAGTCGAAGAGCACAGAGGCCGATTTGCGGAAGATGCCCAGCCGTTGCCGCGGCTCTTCATCATCGCTGATTTCGGATGTCGCGGGCGCCGCCGGAAGGGACGGAATCGATCCGTCTCCGAAGCGGATTTCCGGGGCTTCCTCCTTCCCGTCGAGGGACGGGAAAAGATCCTCCCGGGTGATCCGTTCGGGGATGCCCCTTAGAGTGGATTCAGCGCGCTCCTCGCCGAAGGCAAATTCCGTCCCCAGGAATTTTTTGCGCGCGTTGGGGTCCGCGGCCACTTTTTCCGGCGCGTCCTCGATCAGTATCTCGCCCTCGTCGATGACATAGGCCCGGTCGACGATCCGGAAGGTGTCGCGGACGTTGTGGTCGGAAAGCAGAATCCCGATGCCCCGGTCCCGGAGCCGCCGGAGGATTTTTTGAATTTCAAGGATCGTCAGGGGATCGATGCCCGTGAACGGTTCGTCGAGCAGGAGAAATTTCGGCTGCAGGGTCAGGGCGCGGGCGATTTCCAGCCGCCGCCGTTCCCCTCCCGAGAGGCTGTGGGCGGATTGTCCGGCCAGGGAGCTCAAGCCGAATTCGTCGAGAAGGGCTTGCGCCGCGGGGCCGCGTTCGGACTTAGCGTAAGGTAACAGTTCCAGGGCCAGGCGGAGGTTGTCGGCGACCGAGGCCTTGAGAAAAATAGAATTTTCCTGGGGCAGGTAGGTCAATCCGGCGCCGGCCCGGCGGTCCGTCGTCCAGGAGGAGATGTTTTTTCCGTCGAGCAGTATCTCTCCTCCGTCGGGCTTGAGCAGGCCGACGATCATCTGGAAGATCGTTGTTTTGCCGGCCCCGTTTCGGCCCAAAAAACCGATGATTTCGCCGGATTCGAGGCGGATGTCGACACCCTTGACGACCATGCGGCGGCCGAAAGTTTTGACCAGGCAGCGGGCTTCGAGAAGGGGCATGCGCGTACGGCGACCTCGGCATTACGATACTTGCTCTCCGACGGGACTGTCAAGGAAAGCTCGAAGCTGACCGTAGAACAGTTTTTCCGACGCAGACAGCGTTGCCGCATGGCGAGGCCATCTCCCCCTCGCTTCGCACCCTGACGAGGGTCCCCGCAAGGGACGATCCTTCGGCTCGCCCAGACCTGTCCCTTGACGAGGAATTCCGGGGAGAGCGGCGGGGGATTAAAGCCCGACCGACAACCGTTCGGCCAGCGCGGCCGGGAGGTCGGCTCGGCGGATCCTTTTCTGCGCCCCGGCGATATCGTAGGCGAGACGAAAAAATTTCACGAGGTGATGTTCGGCATCATAAATGATGCAGGACGCCTTGGGATTGCGGTCGCGGGGCTGGCCGACCGATCCGGGATTGATGAGGTAAGAGGCGCCCTTCTCCAGCTTGATCTCTCCGCCGTCCATATAGGAGCTGGTAAAAGCGTCCTCGCGGCGGATGTAAACGAACGGAAAATGGGTGTGGCCGAAAAACCCCAGCGGAGTCTGCAGATAACCGAAGGCTTCGTCGGCGTCGTACTCGCCGAAGATGTAATAGTCCTCGTCGAAGGGTGAGCCGTGGCAGATGCCGAAACGGTTGTCGATCGTCTGCGGTCCCTTGTCGAGGCGGTGAAGAAACTCGGCGTTGGGCTTGGTCACTTCCCTCTGCGTCCAGCGGATGGCCGAGGCCGCGATGGGATTGAAGCTCTCGATCGAATCGAGGCCGCCGATCGCTTTGTCGTGATTGCCGCGGATGATGGACAGGGGTTTGAGCTTCCGGACCTTCTGGATGACTTCGTTGGGCGAGGCGCCGTAGCCGACGAGGTCGCCCAGGCAGACGAAATGATCGGCCTTGCGTTTTCGGGCCAGCTCCAGGACGGCGTTCAGAGCTTCCAGGTTGCCGTGGATGTCGCTGAAAATCAGGTAGCGCATGACGCCCTCTTGCCGGATCCGGCCAGCGATTGGTGAAGCTTGGGAGCGTGAAAGGAGCTGCGGACGAGCGGGCCGGCTTCGACCTCAGCGAATCCGAGGGCCAGCGCTTCGCCGCGCAGGCGGCGGAAATCATCCGGCGTGTAATACCGGACGACCGGGACGTGATCCCGGCTCGGCCGCAGGTATTGGCCAAGGGTCAGAAGGTCCGTACCCGCCTCGCGCAGGTCGCCGAAGGCCGCCCGCAGTTCGTCCTCGCTTTCTCCCAGCCCGATCATCAAGCCCGATTTAGTCGGGGTATTGAGGGCCTTGGCCCGCCGGAGGACCCCCAGCGAACGCCGGTAATTCCCGATGGGGCGGCCGATCCGGGGATAGAGTGAGGCGACCGTTTCCAGGTTGTGATTAAGAACGTCCGGTCCGGCGGCGGCGACGGTCCGGAGCGGCGCTTCCAGACCGCCGAAGTCGGGGACGAGCGTTTCCACTTTGACCCCGGGGATGCGGGCGCGCAACGCCTCGACCACGGCCGCGAATTGGGCCGCGCCGCCGTCGGGGAGGTCATCGCGGGTGACCGAGGTGACGACGACATAGCGAAGGCCGAGCGCGGCGGCCGCCTCGGCGACGCGTTGGGTCTCGTCCCCCGCCGGAGGTGCGGGAACCCCTTTGGCCACGGCGCAAAAGGCGCAGGCCCGAGTGCAGACATCCCCCAGAATCAGGAAAGTCGCCGTCCTTTCCGACCAGCATTGGGTCCTGTTGGGGCACTGGGCGCTCCGGCAGATGGTATTCAACCCATATTTCTGCAGGAGAGCCGAGACGGCAAAATACTCCCCTCCCGAGGGAAACTTGATCTTCAACCAGTCGGGCTTGCGGGGAGTCGGGGCAGGATCGTGAGGATGATTCGTCAATATTCGAAATCTTTATCGCGTTTCATCCGGCGCCGCATCCGTTTCCGGGCCTGAGCCTGCTTCATGCGTTTCTTTTCGCCCGGTTTGAAGTACACGGAATGCTTCTTGATTTCCTTGATGATCGCTTCCTGCTGAACCTTACGCTTGAAGCGCTTCAGGGCGCTTTCCAGCGATTCGCCTTCATCGATGAAAACAAAAGCCACTAAATTCACCTCCTCCCATCTGGGAGTAGAGAGATTATACGCGTCCGCCCGTTAAAGTCAATCTTGGCGAGACTGTCCTCCAACTTGCGGAGGGCGTATAATGCGGTACCGATGCCCCCCTTTCTTTCGATCCCCGAATGGAGCGGACTCCCCCGGCTCCTCCACGGGTTTGGGACGAGGGGATTGAGCGAGGCCGCACTCGAGATCTTGGCCCGGGATAACGGGGCGGCGGTGGTCATGCTCGAGCAGTTCCATTCGGCCGATGTCCTGTCCCTTGACCGCGTTCCATCCGAACGGAAGCGGGGAGACGCCCTGGTGACGGATTCTCCGGGGCTTCTCCTGGTCGTCAAGACGGCCGATTGCCTTCCCTTGTTCCTCTTCGACGAAGTGAGAAGGATCGCGGCCGCCGTTCACGCCGGCTGGCGGGGGACCGCCGGGATGATCGCTCGGGCCGCGGTGGAATCGATGGGCCGGAGGTTCGGCTCGCGGCCGGAGGCTCTGACCGCCGCTTTCGGCCCCTGCATCGGTCCTTCGTGTTATGAGGTCGGCGAAGACGTGGTTCGCGTTTTCGCCCGCGGCGGCCCGCCCGGGTCAATATTCAGTCCGATTCCGGAAAAGCCGGGTCGATTCCATCTCGATCTCCGCGCGGCCAATCGGGCCCAACTGGAAGGCGCCGGCGTTCTTTCTCGCCGGATTTTTTCCGTGGATGTCTGCCCTCACTGCGAACCCGGCCTTTTGTCCTGGCGCCGGGACCGCGATTCCGCCGCCCGTCTCTATAATTTCATCGGCCTGACCGTATGACACTTTTCTCTTCGAGCGAGAAAACGCGGTGGGCCGCGCCATTATATTTGACCTGGCAGCGCCCCTTGAGATATCATGACCATCGTTTTACATTCTCTGAATCTTCGTTAGGTGACCCATGGTCCAAGCTTATGCCGACATCGACATTCCCGAACTGAAACTCTTTAAGAAAGGCAAGGTACGGAACGTCTACGAAGTGGACGATAAGCTCCTCCTTATCGCCACCGACCGCATCTCGGCCTTCGACTATGTCCTGCCCTCGCTCATCCCGTTCAAGGGCGCGGTCCTGACGCAGTTGTCCAAGTTTTGGTTCGAGTACACCTCGCTCATCATCCCCAATCATGTCGTCACCGCCGACGCCGCCGATTTTCCGGCTTCTTTAAAGGGGCATCGGGCCATCCTCGACAAGCGATCGATGCTGGTCCGGAAAACAAAGGTCGTCCCGATCGAGTGTGTCGTGCGCGGGTACCTGGCCGGCTCGGGCTGGAAGGAATACCGGAAGACGGGCAAGGTCTGCGGCTTCAAACTCCCGGCCGGCCTGCGCGAATCCGACCGCCTCGATGAGCCCATCTTCACGCCTTCGACCAAAGCCGAGGTAGGCCACGACGAGAACATTTCTTTCAAGGAAATGGAAAAATCGATCGGTTCGGCCCTGGCCAAAAAAATCCGCAAGGCGAGTCTCGACCTGTTTCAAAAAGCCTCCCTCCATGCTCTATCCAAGGGCATCATCATCGCCGACACCAAATTTGAGTTCGGCCTGGAAGACAAATCGCTTGTTTTGATCGACGAAATATTCACCCCCGATTCGTCCCGGTTCTGGCCTCTGGCCAGCTATGAGCCGGGCCAGGGCCAGCCCAGCCTGGACAAGCAATTTGTCCGTGATTACCTCGAACGCACGAGCTGGGACAAGCAATCCGACCCGCCCTCCCTGCCTCCCGATATCATCGCCAAAACCTCGGATAAATACCTCGAGATCTTCCGCCTGCTGTCCGGGAAGGCCGAGCTCTGAAGCTCCGCGGACTTACGGCCATGGAATCCACCCCGACCCAAGATCATGAATTCCCGCGGAGGGGGTTGAAGCCGGGGTTCGTCGACTTCCATATCCACTCGACGTGCAGCTCCGACGGCGATTTCACGCCGGCCGAGCTCGTCGGGATGGCCCGGGCCAACGGGTTCGCCGCCATCTCCGTTTCCGACCACGACACGGTCGCCGCCTACCCCGCGGCGATCGATGATGGGATCGCCGCCGGTGTCGAAGTCCTCCCGAGCATGGAAGTCACGACCATGTACGACGGCCGGGAGTTTCATTGTCTTCTGCCGTTTCTCGACTGGACCCACCCGGCCATCCATAGGATTTCGCGGCACGTCAGCGACGGCCGTTGGGTCGAAGCGCGGGAGCGCGTGGACAACCTGCATCGCCTCGGTCTGGATCTTTCTTGGGATGAGGTGGCCGCCCGGGTCGGCCGAACCCCGCCGCTCGGCGTGACCATCGCCCAGATCCTCCTCGACAAACCCGAGTCCCGGCGCGACCCGCGGCTGATGAAATATTACGACGCCGAAGGCCGCCCGCTGGCCCCCAAGTTTTTCTATATGGATTATTTCATGGAAGGCCGGCCGGCCTCGGTTCCCAAGCGCCATATTCCGCTCCTCGACGTGCTCGACGCGGCTCCGGCGTCCGGGGCCGTGCCGGTGCTGGCCCATCCCGGCGCTTATTTTGAAAACGCCACGCGCGCGGACATCAAGCTTTTGAGGGCCCGCGGGCTCGAAGGACTGGAGGTCTACACGACGTACCACGATGAAGCGCAGACGCGCTTTTTCGAAGCGATAGCCCGCGATCTCGACCTCGTTGCCACGGCCGGATCGGATTTTCACGGCCGTGTCAAGCCGCAGGTTTCGTTCGGCTTGATTCGGGACGGCCATTATGGAATGATAAGCTCGTTACGATCGAGGAGGAGGGGATCAAATGCCATTTAACTGGCTGGACATCGTGCTGGCGGCGGCGGTCGTGGCGTCGGTCATCATCGGGCTGATCAAGGGATTCGTGCGGGAGCTCATCGGGCTGATCGTGATCATCTTGGGGATCATCGTGGCGGCCCGTTTCTTCGGACCCGTGGCCAAAATCGCCGGCAAGTTCATCTCTAATCCGGCGGCGGCGAATTTCATCGGTTTCCTGCTTGTCTTTCTGGTCGTTCTCATCATCGGGGGCATCCTGTCCGGATTCATCGCCAAGCTGACGAAGCGGGGCCTCGGCCTGGTCAACAACCTGCTGGGCGGGGTCATCGGTTTTCTGGAAGGGATCCTTGTCGCCGGCGCCGTCGTTTTCGCCCTGCTGGCCTTTCCGGTGAATAAGAGCGCCCTGATGGGATCGCGGCTGTCGCCGCTCGTCTATCAGGTAACGAAGACCGTCGTCCAGTTCATCCCCCAGGAACTCAAGGATCAAATCAAGACTGCGTACGAAAAAATTTCGCATGGCGGGGCCGACGATGGACAAAAAATTTAAGGATCTCAACATCCATCAGAAGATGGAGCTCCTGATCGATGACCTTGTCGATAAGGAGGTCCGCTTCACGGACGCTCTCAAGGAATTCCAAAAACTCTATATCGAAGCGGCCCTGAAAAAGTACAACGGCAATAAATCCGAGATGGCCAAAGCCATGGGAATGCATCGGAATACCCTTCATAACAGGGCTGTTTCCTTGAAAATTAAGAAATTTTAGCAATCAAGACTTACGTCTGCTAATTTTCTTGTATTTTTCCCTTGACAAGGTTTCCTTTATCCATTATATTAGCAATCGTCTACGGAGACTGCTAATTAACAAATTCAAAGGAGGTTTTCATGAAGATTTTCCCGTTGTATGACCGGGTCCTGGTCAAGAGAATCGAAGAGCAGGAAATCCGGAAAAGCGGCATCATCATCCCCGATACCGCCAAGGAAAAGCCCCAGCAGGCCGAGATCATCGCGGTCGGCAAGGGCAAGGTTAACGAGGACGGCAAGGTCGTTCCGCTCGAAGTCAAGAAGGGCGACAAGGTCCTCATCGGCAAGTACAGCGGCACGGAAGTAATGGTCGATGGCGTAGAGCACGTCATCCTCCGCGAAGAAGAGATCCTGGCCGTCATCGACTGAATAAGGACATAAGGAGAAACGACAATGGCGAAACAGATTCTATTGGGCGATGATGCCCGGCACAAACTGCTCAAGGGCGTAAACATCTTAAGCAACCTGGTCAAATCCACTCTCGGCCCCCGGGGCAAGAACGTGGTCATCGACAAGAAGTTCGGCTCCCCCACCATCACCAAAGACGGCGTCACCGTGGCCAAGGAAGTCGAGCTCAAGGATTCCCTGGAAAACATGGGCGCTCAGATGGTCAAGGAAGTGGCCTCCAAGACGTCCGACGTCGCCGGCGACGGCACGACGACGGCCACCGTCCTGGCCCAGAGCATTTATGCGGAAGGCCTGCGCTACGTCACGGCCGGCTCCAACCCGACGCTCATCAAAAAGGGCATCGACAAGGCCGTCGAGGCCGTCGTCTCGGACCTCAAGAAGCTCAGCCGCGAGGTCTCCGGCGAGATGATCGCCCAGGTCGGCGCCATTTCGGCCAACAACGACGAGAGCATCGGCAAGATCATCGCCGAGGCTATGGAGAAAGTCGGCAAGGACGGCGTCATCACGGTTGAGGAAGCCAAGAGCATGGACACGACCCTGGACATCGTCGAGGGGATGCAGTTCGACCGCGGCTACCTGTCCCCCTACTTCATCACCGATCCCGATCGGATGGAGTGCGTGCAGGAGAATCCGCTCATCCTCCTCCACGAAAAGAAGATCGCCAACCTGCGCGAATTTCTGCCCCTCCTCGAGAACGTGGCCCGCATGGGCAAACCGCTTGTCGTCATCGCTGAAGAAGTCGAAGGCGAAGCGCTGGCCACCCTGGTCGTCAACAAGATCAAGGGCACGTTCATGTGCGCCGCGGTCAAGGCCCCCGGGTTCGGCGACCGCCGCAAAGCCATGCTGGAAGATATCGCTATCCTGACCGGCGGCAAGGTCATCACCGAGGACATCGGCGTCAAGCTTGAAAACGTCGGCGTCGACTGGTTGGGCGAAGCCAAGAAAGTCGTCATCGACAAGGACAATACGACCATCGTCGAGGGTAAGGGCAAGCACGCCGACATCCAGGCCCGCATCAAGCAGATCCGCGCCCAGATCGACGAAACGACCTCCGACTACGACCGCGAGAAGCTCCAGGAACGGCTGGCCAAGATGGTCGGCGGCGTGGCCTTGATCAAGGTCGGCGCGGCCACCGAGACCGAGCTGAAGGAAAAGAAGGCCCGGGTCGAGGATGCCATGCACGCCACCAAAGCGGCCGTCGAAGAAGGCATCGTTCCCGGCGGCGGGGTCGCTCTCCTGCGCTCCCAGAAGTCGCTCGACGCGCTCAAACTCGAAGGCGACCTTAAGATCGGCGTCGACATCATCCGCCGCGCCCTGGAAGAACCCCTCCGGACGATCGCCAACAACGCCGGACAGGAAGGCTCGATCGTCGTGGAAAAGGTCCGCGAACTGAAGCAGGACACCGGCTTCAACGCTCTGACCGAGAAGTACGAGGACATGATCAAGGCGGGCATTTTGGACCCGACCAAGGTCGTCCGCATCGCCCTGCAGAACGCGGCCTCCATCGCCGGCCTCATGCTGACGACCGAGGGCCTCATCACCGAGTTGCCCGAAGAGGACAAGAAGTCCGGGTATCCCACCCCTCCGGGCGGGGATATGTACTAAGCGCTCCCGCGCTAAGTTAAGACACTCACACCGCCCTAACCTTACCCGCAAGGGTAGGGTTAGGACGGTGTTTTTTTTTATGCGCCCGCCCGCCGCAAGAGCGGCCTGCTTCCGCCGGGCGAGCCGGGCCTCCTGGCGATGGAACGACCTTAGGCGCGCTGTTTAGTCAGAAAGATATAGTCCAGCCCGAACAGACTGCCCGGCTTGGCGGCGGGATTGGGGGCCCGCGATTCGATCGTCAGAATGTTCTCGCCTTTCTTTAAACGAAACACGCCGAGCTTGGGATGGAGCCAAAAGAGCTTCGACGAATAACAGTCGATGACTTCCGGAACGGCCGCTCCATTGATGGAAAGCTTATATCGGCCGTAGTCGGGGGACATGCACAGGTTGAGCTCGATGGAGTAGCGGGCCGCCTCCGGCGCCGTGAACTTGACGGTCATCCGCTGGCCCGGCTTGGCCCCGCGCCAGACCAGGTGCTCGGCTTCCGAGCAGTTGGCCAGCCGCTCCTTGGCCGCAGCACCGCCCGTCGTCTCGAAGGCCAGCTTCTCACCCTCCAGCGGGTCAAGCATATCGGCGCGGATTCCCAAATCGACGGGGGCCAAGGCACCGCGGTCGATCTCCCGCGGTCCCGGCGTCTCCGGCGCCGCGTACCAAAAGACGACGTGCGACCAGGTCGGGCGGCAGGGCATCCAATGCCACATCTCCTGCTCGAAGCGCAGGCCGTGGCGGTAGGGGAGGGCGTCGAGGACGTACCAGCGGTTGAGGCTGATGTGGCCGCCGCTGCCCGGCCCGTCCACCCGGGTCTGGGCGTGGAAAGGCTTGGTGAAGGGGCCGTTGTACCCATAAGCGAAGCCATAGTCATCTTCCGTCCCCGTCCCGAACGTGCTGGGGAAGGGCTCGCCGTCGACGTAGATCTTCTGGTCGCCCTCTCCCCACCAGATGAGGACCGGATTTGCGATCTGGTAGACTGTGCCGACGACCTTACCGGCGCCGCTCGTCGTCAGGACGTTCCAGTCGAAGAGCGGCCAACTGTCCCGCGTCAGCGTGCCCCACTGGGCCCGCAGATGCATGTCGCGGTCGTCGAAGGCCTGCTTGCCGACGCGCAGGCGGATCTCCACATCATAAGCGGCCCGGCCGGCGTTGGTCAGTCCGAGACGCATCGAGGACCGGAACGCCATCAAGAGGCGGCTGGTCATCGTTCCGTCCTCGCCGACCGTGAAGAACAGATTGCCATAGGGATTGACGCCGGGGCCCGAGCCGAAAAAATCGCCCAGCGGGGTCCGGATGCTTGCCCGCCCGTCGAAATCGACTTCGAGGAGAAGATCCCGGTAAGCATTGTGAGCCCGCAGGGGATCCGTCCAGCTTCCATCTTCACTCGTCCCCAAAACACGGGCCGACCATTCATAGACGGCCATCGAGCCGGATATTTCGGGGATGGCGGCCGTCGTCCCAGGCCGGACCGTCAGCTTGAAGGTCCGCCATTCAGCACCGGAACCTGCAGGTACCGGGGCCGGTTCAGGCGCGGCCAGGAGCGCGGCCGTCCGCGTCTGCCCCTCGGCCCATTCGCCGGCCCGCGCCGGGTCGAACGTTTCGACCCGCGTCCCGCCGCGGTATGTCCGGTATCCGATCTCGTAGTAAAGGCGCGGGAACTTCTCCATTTCTTCGATCGTGATCTTGAGCGAACGATTGTAGGGGAGGGGATAATAGAGATTCCCCCCCGTCCCGCTGAGGTAGGAAAAGGCGGGGCCGAACGGCGGCGTCTGCCCGGTGAAAAGGTCCTTCAACGGCAATGCCAGCCGGGGTTTCTCCTCGCCGTCGAAATAAAACCGAACGGTATTGGACCAGTCGGGATTGGCCGACCAAAACCGGGTGATCGTCCCGGGCCCGCGCAGGTCTGCCAGAACGTGCTCCTTTTGTCCCTCCTTCGTTTCCACCCGGACGTATTGGCCCACGTCCATGTTGTCGAACCAGGCCTCGCCGCCGGTTTGGCTGGCCCGGCTGTAGCTGCTGGCCGATGCGCTTTTAAAGGAGGGCCAGGGCTCCCGGGCCAGATTTTCGAAGTCGACCATCTCCCCCAGGAGCGAGGAGACGTCGACGGTCTCGGACGAGGGTGTCAGGATGACCGCCGCGCCCCCGCCCGGCGCCAGATGGAGCGCCAACCGGTCTCCGGCCGTCACTGTCTTCCTCTCGACGCGCGTGTCTGATCCCTCGACGTCGGCCTTGGGACCGTCGATGAACAGTGTCGCCTCGTACCGGCCGGAGCCGAGGAACTCCATGGACACGCTTATATCGCGCGCGTCCCAGTTGGTCATGGCGCCGATATACCATTCCCGGCCGTGGCGCCGGGCCGCGACGATGAACTCACCCGGCCGTCCGGCCGGGATCCTTGTCTCGTTCCAGACCGTCGGAACCCGCTCCAGAAATTCCAGCCCGGGCTGGTTCTCATAGGCTCCGGGGTAGTCGGCCAACATGACCAGCGGGCTCTCGAAGACGACGAAGACGGCCAACTGGTGGGCCCGCGTCCCCTGCGAGAAGGGCGCGATGTCGAGCGGTTTGAAGCGGCCGCGGGCGGCGTTGCGGAAGGCGCCGGGCGTGTAGTCCATCGGGCCGGCCAGCATCCTCGTAAAAGGCATGGTCACGTCGTACTCCGGTGTCACCCGCTCGCTCCACTTGTTGTACTCCATGCCCATGACGCCCTCGCGGGTCAGCAGGTTGGGGTAGGTGCGCTGGAGACCGGTGCCTTTGTAGGCGCCGTGGAAATCCACGACCAGCTTGCGGGCGGCGGCCTTGCGGACGCAGCGTTCGTAGAAATTGACGACGTCCTGGTCGTCCCGGTTCATGTAATCCACTTTGATTCCGGCCGCGCCCCAGCTCTCGTACAGCGCCAGGGCTTCATCCATCTTGGCGTCGAGGGAGCGCCATTCGACCCACAGGATGACCCGCACGCCCTTGCCGCGGGCGTAGGTGATGATGCCCGGGACATCGACGTCGGCGGTGTATTTCAGAACGTCGTCCTGGGTCCCCGCCGCGGAGGGAGTCGACCAGCCGGCGTCGATGCACATGTACTCGAGTCCGTGGGCGGCCGCGAAATCGACGTAGTGCTTCATCGTCGCCGTGTTCATGCCGGGCGAGAAATCGACCCCCGTCGCGTAGCTTCCCGACCACCAGTCCCAGGCCGCCTTGCCCGGCTTGATCCAGGAGGGGTCGGCCAGGGCGCAGGGCGGGTTGAGGTTCAGGAGGAGATCGTTCGTCTCGATCAACCGGCCCGGCGTGGGGGCCAGCATGACGACGCGCCAGGGCATCGTCTTGGGCGTCTTGCCGACGACGGCTTCCTCCGCCTTGCGGCCCATTGCCGGCGACAGCTTGGCGGTCAGGGCGTTGGGGACCCCGGCGACACCGCCCAGATAGAGCCCGGCGTAGTCGGTGAGGTCGGCCTCGAGGATCGCCGCCCAGGGGCCGCTTGTCATTTCGACCAGGAGGGGCAAATTGATGATCGAGGCCGGTTTGATATCCCGTAGACGGATTTTTTTATATTCGCCCTCGTTGTGGGTGTTGAACTTCCCCATGTTCAAGGCGAAGGCCGTCGGCTCGCCGGCGAAATGGAACCCGGTGTTCTCAGCGGCCAGGACAAAGTCCCGCAACTGCTCCTGCTCGGGCAGGACATACCGAAAGGCGATCCCCTCGTCGTAAGCTCGGAAGACGATATCGATCCGGCGGCCGGGCGGTCGGCGCTCGCGCAGGGAGACCGTCAGCTCATTGTACCGGTCGGGAACGACGCGCCTCGTCCCGAACGGGTTCTCCCATGAAGAGTCTTGTTTCCTCCGCTTCGTGTCGACGACCTCGAAGTCTCGGTCCAGAGCTTCAGCTCCGACGAGGTCGAGGCCGAGGGGTGAATCGAGCAGAATCGGGACGCCCTTGTAAGCGACGCGGTAGTAGGCCCGTTCGCCGGGGAGGTAAGGTTGGGGATTGGCTTTGACCTCGAAGGTCAAGGCCGCGTCTCCGCCGGGCGAGGAAAGCGTCAAGGGGTCGGCCGAGACCGTCGCGGCGGGACGCGCGGCCGAAAGTGAAAGGATGAACAGGGTGGCGATCATCGCATTTTTGACCGGCATGGGGGTGTCCTTCCCGACGGAGCGGCCCGGCGGCCTTTCTCCGTGCGTACCGCTGATGCTAACGGAGTGCCGCGGGCGGTGTCAAGCTGGATTGACAGGGGCGAAGCTTGGGCTGACTCCGGGAGAAATTTTCACTAAAATGGCCGGGATATTCTTCCGGGGGATGCCTGTATGATAAAAGCCCTGTCCGTCCTTGACCCGGCCGACAAGCCCAATGCCGTCATAGCCAAGGGCCAGACCATCAATCTGCCCGCCGGCGGCGTCAACCGCCTCTACATCCTGGCCGCTTCGAGCGCCGGTGACGAGAAGGCCGCCTTCCAGGTCGGCGGCCGGACTTTCGACCTGACCATCCAGGATTGGGGCGGCTATGTCGGCCAATGGGACAACCGAAAGTGGAAGAAGGTCGAGATGCCGTTGACGGCGGAGGAGCTCGCCCGCCAAGAGGCCCGGGCCAAGCAACAAGCCCAGGCCGCGGCGGCCCGGGGCGAGAAGCTCCCGGCGGCGAAACTGCCGACGACGCGAATGGTCGAGCAATACGACGGCCTTGGGCCCGGTTTTGTCAAACCCGCTCCGGCGGCTTGGTTCGCCTCGCACCGCCACTCCGCGGCCGGCGGGAACGAACCCTATGCCTTCTCCTATCTCTTCGTCTACGAGGTCGAGATTCCGTCCGGGACGACGACGCTGACCCTGCCGATGAACGACAAGGTCCGGATCCTGGCCGTCACCGCGGCCGTGTCCGGACCGTCCGCGCGCCCCGCTCAGGCGCTGGTGGATAGGCCGGCCCGCTGATTCCGGGGGGACGGAAAAAAGTCGGGCCGTCGGCTATGGCCGGATGGAGAAGGTCAGCTTCAGGACGCCCCGTTCGTCCAGCGGGACGAAGCGGCTCGACGGATCCCAGCGCCGCTCCCAGCCTTTGTTGTAGACGAGATAGATCTCGTTGCCCGGGGAGATCTGCCAACGCAGCCGCGAGCTCCAGCCGAGGAGTTTGGAGATGTCGTCGAACTGGATGTAATTCATCCAGCCTAGATCGGGGGAGAGGAAGAAATCGGCCTTGAGCTGGTAGACGTTCTCGGTGAACCGGCCCTCGGGAAGCCGTCCCCGGACGAACTCGCTGTCCAGCGATAGGCTGGCGTAACCGTCAAACTTGATCATAAACCCGACCTTGATGTCGTCGTAATGGCCGGAATAAAAACCGCCGAAGGCGTAGCTCGAGGTCAGGGTGAACGGACGATGGCTGGCCGTGTTGAGGGATATCTGGAGGCTGGTGAAATCATACCCGCGGGCGGGCAGGACGACCCCCTCGGCCACCTCGAAATTATAGAGCAGGACATCCCGGTTGGAAGTGACCGAGAAGCGGAGAGTTTCGCCGCTTTCGGTCCGCAGGCTGAACGGCGTGCCCGACAGCCGCCGGGTTTCCAGGTTCCCGGCCAGGTCCCAGTAATAGTCGGCGCTGAAGTCAAAAAAGAACTGGCGGGCGATCCTGTCGAGGAAGCCGCCCGCCGCCGGACGCGGTTGGAAACCGACCCGGATGAAGCCCGTCTGAATGCCGCGGCGCATCATGTAGCCCAAACCGGGGTTGAGGGCTTCGCCGTAGTAGGCGTAGGTTGATTGGATGTCCCAGAGGTTGTTGGGATAGTCGGCCCGGAAGCCGAAGGCGTGGTGGCGGCCCGGTTCGTCGTTCCAGTTGTAGGCCCCCCAGGCGGCCGTACGGATGTTCTTATTGCCGAGGAATTTCGAAGAGGCGTATTGAAAATCCATCCCGGCCAAAGAATTCCGGGCCCCGGTCGGGCTGCCGGAAGTGAAAATCCAGCCTAGTTTGCTCTCGGCGAAGATGTCCTGGGTCATGCGAGCGGCCAGGAGGTTGCGCCCGGCCAGGCCTTCATAGGCTCCCGTCTGGACGTCGAGCACGGCCAGATTCGTCCGGCCGATCTTGCCGTAGGCCTTGGCCCCCCACAGGACGGGGATCTGGTTCCCCCCCGACAGCCCGATCGTCCGGCTGAAGAAGGGCCGGAAGCTGATGCTGGAGCTGAAGTTGAAAATCTCCGAACCCTCCAGGAAGAACATCCGTTTTTCGGGGAAGAAGAGGGGGAAGCGGGTCAGGTTGATGCGGCGCTCGTCGGCCTCAGTCTCGGCGAAGTCCATGTTGTAGCTGAAAACGCCGACGAAATTGGGCGTGAAGTTTTTGTAGACGTCCAAACCGCCGTCAAGTCCGCCGCTCCGGCCGGTCTCCAGCCGGCCCAGCCCGTAAGGCCGGATGGTGATGCCCTTGCCCTGCTGGACGCCTTCGATCCCGCGCAGACCGGCCGCCTCCATGGGGTTGTTGAAAATGCTGTCCCGGTTCGTCCCGGCCAGCCGGATCTTCTCCTGTTTGCGGGCGATCACCCGCTCGACGTTGAGGCCCCAGAGGTCCAGCCCGGGCTTGAAGGACAGTGTCTTGAAGGGAATACGGAATTCCGCGCTCCAGCCGTCCTCGGTCAGGACGCTGTCGGCTTCCCAGATGCCGTCCCAGTTGAGGCTGGCCGAGCCGCCCGAGGCCAACCCTTCGCCGCGGGCGCCGCGCGGGTTGACGAAAAATATATAGGCCATCCGATTGTCCTTGAATGGATCGAGCAGGACGCGGACGAGGTCGTCGGTGGCCGACTCGGGCATGTGGCCGAAGCCCATCCCCGAAGTTCCGCCGCCCGCCCCGTCGTGAGCCATCGTGTTGGCGGCGATCCGAGACGGTTCGCGGTCGCGGCAGAGGACGCCCAAATAGAGGCTGGATTCATCGTAGAGGATGCGCAGCTCGGTCGTCTCCGAAGGCTCGACGTTCGGTGTCGGTTCGGCCATCCGGAAGCCGGAGAACGGCGCGGCCGACTTCCAGACCTCGTCGTCGAGGCGGCCGTCGATCTTCGGCCCCCGGGGGACGCGTACGGCGGTTAGCTCGAGGGAGGAAGCGGAGACAGCGGCGGCCGCAGCGGCCGCGGCCAGGAGGGCGGTGAGGGCGATCAGTAGAGGTTTTCTCATGATGGGATATAAAAAGAACTCATTGTAGGCCGGAGGGACCGCGATTGCAACGGGAATTTGACCGGTCTGGGGATCGATCCGCACTCCGCCTAGCCTGAATTATTCATGAATCCAGACTTTCCAGAGGGAAAAGTTCCTTCAAGGAATTCATGAATAATACAGACCAGCTAGGATTCTTTTGAATTATCGTCGGGCGGGCCTATCTCCCCCTCGGAAAGGCCGTACTGTTCGTCGGACTCGCGGTTTCCGGCCGGCTCGACATGCACCATCACGTCGTATACGTTATCGATCCGTACCTTGATAGCTTTTTCGACGGCCATGGCGATCTCGTGCGACTCATCGACGGTTAGCCAGCCGTCCACCTCGATATCCAGGTCGATATCGTACAGGTTGGCCAGCTTGCGGATCCTCGTTCGGTGCGGATTTCCCGCGCCCGGTACGGATTTGACGGCATCGAACAAAGTCGAATAGAGCATCCCGTCGGTATTGCCGTCCATCAGCTCGGTATTGACCTTGAGGAAGATGCCGACCGCCGTCCTCATGATGAGAACGCCAACCCCGAGAGCCAAGATCGAGTCGAGGATCGGGAGTTTCAGGATAAAGGTAAAGAACAAGCCGGCCAGGACGGTCGACGAGGTGATGACATCGTTCCGCATGTTCTTGGCGTTGGCGACGATCAGGGCGCTGCCGGTCTTTTTTCCGACGGCGTATTGGTGCCAGGCGAGGACCAGCTTTCCGGCAATGGAAGCGATAGTCACGTAGATAGCGATCGTCCGGGGCAGTTCCCGCTTCACCCCTTCGAAAAGAACTTCCGCCGTCGAAAGGAAAAGCTGCGCGCCGGCGAAAAAAATGATGAAGGCCAGCAGGGTCGTGGCCATCGTTTCAGCGCGGGTGTGCCCGTAAGGGTGCTCCTTATCGGACGGTTTCGAGGTGACGCGCATGGCGAAGACCGCGATCAGCGAAATGACCACGTCCGTCGACGAATCGATGCCGTCCCCGAGTACCGCGAGACTTCCGGCGGCGAGGCCGATGACAATCTTTATTGAGGCGAGGATGAGGTTCCCCAAAACGCTTATAAAGGAAGCGCGCATCAGCAGGGAGGTTCGCTCGTCCATAACCATTCAACTATACAGTCGGCAGGAAGCCGAGTCAATCTCGGGGGCGTTCGAGGGCATCCCTCGGCCGTACGATGGCAGTTCCGTTCGGAATATGCCGGCACGAGCTCCGGCGTTGGGCCTGCGTCATCGAAGTGGGGTAGATCAAGCGGCCCGGGACTCCCAGTAGTCTTCGAGCCGGTTTCGGCGCGTGACGAGGGGGCTTGATTTTGGTACGATGGGTCCCGGCCCCGGAAGTCCGAGAGTTCCCGACCGATGAAATACTTCGATCGTTACATCCTGCGCGAGATTACGGCCCCGTTTTTCATGGGCTTAGC
>CAZLAM010000120.1:0-40286 GCA_964557435.1 uncultured Eubacteriales bacterium | reverse complement strand
CCCCGCCACAGCAGGGGCTGGACGTTGGGCACGGGCGGGTTCATGAATGGCGGGATGAACAGCCGGGCCTCGTCGTGCCCCATCTGGTGCTCGTCGATGTGGATCTGGGGGAACCAGTCGTGGTAGAGGACCTTGCTGACGGCCCGCGTCTCGGCCAGGTTGAACATGAACCAGTCGCGGTTGTTGTCGTGCCCGGCGTAATGATGGTAGAGCCAGGGCATGGAGCCGCCCTCGTATTTGGTGCCCAGGTATTTTTTGTACCAGTCGACTTCCATCTGCTGGCCGTCCGGGTTGGACGTCGGGACGAGCAGGACGATGACGTCGTCCAGGATCTTGGCGGCGTCGAACGGCGTCTCGCCCTTGACCAGCTTGTAGGCTAGCTCCAGGGACATCTGCGAGGCGGCGATCTCCTCGGCGTGGAGGCTGCAAGTGATCAAGAGAATCAGCTTCCCTTCCTTGACCAGCTTCTTGGCCTCTTCGATCGGCAGGGCCCGCGGGTCTTTGATCTTTTTGGCCATGGCCCGATAAGCGTCCAGTTTGGCCATATTGGTTTCGGACGAGATGACGGCCATGATCATGGGCTTTTTCAGCGTGGATTCGCCGATGGTGAAGAGCTTCAGCTTGGGCGTTTCCTTCTCCAGCTTCTGGAAATAGGCCTGGATCTGATTATAGTCCGCCAGCTTTCGGTCCGCCCCGACTTTGAATCCCAGAAACGCTTCGGGGGAGGTTTGAGCGGGGAGGAGGGAGGGAAGGACGAGAAAAAGGATGAGGACTAAAAGGGGCCGGAAGTATGAGAATTTAGCGGCGCGCAGGTTCATGATTTATTCCCTCCTTAGGAAAAACACGATGGACGCATTATGGACGGGAACGGTTCCGAACGTCAATAAAGAACGAAAAGATCTCGAAATCAGGCTAATCGGCGTCAATTTACGACATCGGCCTTTTTTATTTTAAATGACCAGGCATAATGACACGGGAGCTTATCGGGCATCTTATCGATCACCACATCGCCGCCCTCCTGGTGCCAGAGCAGATTTTTGGCGCAGCCGAGCATGTTGATGGTCGATCCTGGTGATAACTTGAGCCCCGGGATCTTCTCTCCCGCCGCCGGCATTTTCAATTCGATGGCATAGAGATAATCGTCCTTCTCCGTGAATCTGATCGTGCCGGCTTTCCAGGTGTCGACGCCGCCCTTGGAAAAGGGAGCCGGCTTGGATCCAGAGAGAGCTTCCTTATTGATTTTCATCCATGAGCCCAGCTTTTTCAGCATCTCGATCTGGTACTCCGGAATGGTCCCGTCGGCTCTTGGCCCGATGCTCAACAGCGTGACTCCGTTCTTGCTCGTCCTGTCCACGATGTCATCCACCAGGGCGTCGGCCCTTTTTTCGATCTCCTCGGCGGTCATTTTAATCGTGTATTCATAGGCCCAGGAACAGCCCGGCAGCGGGATATCGGTCTGCCATTTGCGCCGATCGGGTTCCTTTTTGCCGCCGCCTTCGAAATCCAGCGGGGAACAGGCAAGAGGCAGCTCTTCGTTTTTATGCGTCACGACAACGCCCCGGCCCAGCTTCTCGTTCTTGTTGAAATAATGAGCCATCATTTTGGGCATGTAGTCCGCAATGATTTCCTTATCCATGCAGCCTTCCAGCCAGATCATTTGGGGATTGTATTTGTCGATGACTTCCATCGCCTTCAAGTAGAATTTGAGACACATCCTATGGCGTGCGCCCGGTGAATCATGCGGCTCGCCGTAAAGCCCGTAATAATCGGGGTTATTGACATCAACGCCTTCGGGACAGCCCTTTCTTCCTCCATTGAAGTAATTCCAATTATTGCATCCATTATTGTGGAAAGTGACGATGAATTTCACGTCCCGGGCTTTCAAGGCCTTGGCGGTGTCACCGACAATGTCCCGATGGGGGCCCATAGCGACGGAATTCCACATCGTGACCTTGGAATCCCACATCGAGAAGTTATCGTGATGTTCAGCGCAGGGTCCGGCAAAATCAGCTCCGATGTCCTTGAAAAGCCCGGCCCATTCGGCGGGATTCCATTTCGCCGCGGTCAACAGAGGAATAAAATCCTTGTAGCCGAACCGGGTGAACGGATCGCCCCAGACCTCGACATGATGCTTATAGCAATCTCCCCCGCGATAATCAGGTCCATTATCCGGCTCGTACATGCTGCTTCCATACCAGCAGCTATAACCGTAGCCGGCGACGGAATACGGCCCCCAATGCCAGTAGATCCCGAAAACGGCATCCTCAAACCATGGGGGCATCTCCCACCGGGCCAGGGATTCCCAGTTTGCTTCATATGTTTTTTCCTTCATGACCGGGACAATCCTTTCCCGGCCCGGGGATACTGAATCTCCCCGGGGTCCGGCTCCCTGACCGGATGATGTTCCCAGAAATGATGAAACCAAGATCACGGAGGACAGGAGTTTCGCGATATTCGCACGATGGCGTCTTTTCATACGTTCGCGGCGCGAAACCCCGATTTTTAAATCGGGGTACATAGTGCCGCTCAGTATTAACCCTGTATATACCCCGGGCTTCAGCCCGGGGAGTCGAATGGGTTTAATTTCACTCATGACAATCATTATATATAGGCCGGCGCCTTTGAAAAGCCGAATCTTATCCCTTACCACGGAATTGCTCGAGGAGAAGGCCCGCCGCACCGGAGTTCACCTGGGAACGAACGGACCTGACGGAGCGCTTGAAGAAAGAATGCGGATGAGTATCAGGTCGAGTCGGGCCGGGCGGTTTTTCCCATGATTTGAAATATTTTCTTTAAAGCCCGCTTATCTTCGTCGGTATAGATATAGCCATCCTTTTCCAGCGCTTCGACGCCGGCCATCCCCTCGGCGAGCCTAGGCTCAACGGCGATGGCCTGAAGGATGGCGTTCTTAGCCCGCTCGAGATTTTCCAGATTGTAAAAGGCGATGGCGATGCCGAGCAGGGCGTCGAAGTTCCTTTCGTCCAGGGCGATGCATTTCTTGAAATGCGCGACGGCGTTTGAATAGTCTTTTTTTTCGAGAACCATGTAGCCGAGATCGCCATAATACGAGGCCTTGGCGGGATTCAAGGCTATGGCTTTTTGGAAATCGGCGGCGCCCTCGTCGTACTTTTTCAATTTCCCGTAAATACGGCCGCGGCTGTTGTAATAATATTCATAATCCGGATGGATGGAAATCGCCTTGGTGTAGTCGGCAATCGCTTCGCCGTATTTCTTCAATTCATCGTAGGCCCATCCGCGTCCGGAATAGGCATAGGCATAATCAGGGCTCAAGATCAGCGCGGTGTTGAAATCAGAGAGGGCCTTGGTGTATTCGCCCATGCGGGTCAAAGTGAGCCCGCGGTTGCCGTAAGGCACGGCGTTATCCGGGTTTTGGGCGATCGCCGAGTCATAATCGGAAATCGCATCTTCATATTTTCCTGAAATGTCATAGGCGTTTCCGCGATTGATGAGGGTATAGGCGTCTTGGCCGTTAATGGCCAGGGCTTTGGTGTAGTCGGCGATGGCCTGGTCGTATTTTTTCATTTCCATATGGCAAAGCCCGCGGTTGGCGTAGGCTTCCGAGTCCTTGGGGTTTATGGAGACGGCCTTGGTGTAATCGGCGATGGACTGGTCGTATTTTTGCGTCATCCGGTATCCGTATCCGCGGTTGAAAAACGCGTCCGCGTTAGCCGGTTCGAGGAGAATGACTTTGGAGAAATCGGCGATGGCCTCCTTGTATTTTTTCAATACATCGTAGGCTCTGCCGCGGTGGAAATAGGCATTCGTAAAATTCGGGTCCATTGAAATCGCTCGGGTGAAATCGGTGACGGCCCGGTCCGGCTTATTCAGCTCGGCGTAAGTATAGCCGCGATTGTAAAAGGCGCTGACGTAGGTGGGGTCCAAGGCGATCGACCTGGTGAAATCGGCGATGGCGTTCGAGAAATTACCCAATTTTTCGTAGGAGGTTCCGCGATTGTAATAGACCAGGGCGAAATTCGGGTTCAAGGCGATGGCTCTATTGTAAAACTCGATGGCCCCGGCATAATTTTGTTGATTGAATAGATCATTTCCATTGTTCAGGAAATCCTCGGCGGTCTGTCCCGGAGAAGGGATCGAGGCCATGACCAAAAGACAGGAAACCAAAATCAGTTTTTTCATTTATCCCTTCTTTTTACCTCGACGATTTGCCGAGGATGCTTTACGATTTTAATCTGGAGGGAAGCTTCCTGACCCCGGTAGAGGGCATAGAGCCGGAACCACTTGTCCTCCTCCACTTCAGCGGTGGAAACGCCCCCTCCGTTTGAAACCTCGGCATACCAGGAGTCCTCGGACCAACTCACGGCCGAGCTCACGTTTTCCGTACCGCCATCATCAAAGAAGGCCGTGCAGACATAATCGGCGCTGCTGTTTTCCTTGATTTCCCCGGGACCTCTGATCTCCAGGCGGATCAGGACTCTTATATTATTGAGGATCCGGACATCATAATTTCCCTGATGTCCCTTGAAACGGACCCAGAAGCGGACCCAAGTGTTGGAATTCACCGAACCGGCGACGAGTTTTCCGGCGCTGTCAAAGCCGGCATACCAGGAGTCCTCGGTCCAGTCCGCGGCGTCGGAGACGTTTTCCCAGCCTCCGTCGTCGTAATAAGCCCAGCACTTAAAGTAGGCGGACTCGTTCTCATTCATCTCGCTGGGCCCCTCCACCTCCAAACGGACCACGGCCTTGACCGAGTTTTTTATGGTGATGGCGAAAGAATCCCGCATCCCGCTATAGACGGCGCTGATTCGGCATGTTTCGTCCCTGATTATAACGCCGGTCTTAAGCCCGCCGCCGCTGGAGATCTCCGCGTACCAGCAGTCTTCGGACCAGGAAGCGGAACCGGTGACGTCCTCGCTGCTCCCGTCGTCATAATTAACTTTGCAGGAGTAAGAAGCCGACCCGTCTTCATCAACCTCGCTCGGCCCGCTGATCTCGATATTTTTCAGGGAGGGGAAGCTCGGGGAGATGTCGGACGAACGAAGCCCCATCATCCCGCCTAACCATAAAAATAAAGCCGAGATTCCGAGGCAGGAATTCCGCTTGACCGTCATCGTCCTCTCCTTTTTCTTAATATGAATTATAACCACAGAAAAGGACAAGATCAACATGTTACCGAAAAAGGGAAAAAAGGGATACGAGTTTTAAAATCGGATGGGATCATCGAGGCGAACCCGAGCCCGCCGGCCGGCGCCGTCGATTGCCGGAGCGCCGGGGATGTCAGCGCGTCAATTCCCGCAAGGCCGCGATGACCAGCAGAGTCGTAGATTTGAGGTAGTCGAAATCGACCGTGTCGTAGGCGTCCCCCGGACGGTGAAAGTGGGGGGTCGTATCGCCGTTGTGGTATTCCTCGGTCAACCCAACGGCGGCGAAGCCGAGCGACCGAAAAGCCGAGTGGTCGGAGCCCCTCTCCTGGGTGACCAGGATCGGCGGCCGGGGCTTCAGTCCGGCCGCCGCCCGGGTGAACAGGTCGAGCGCGCCCGGGCAAGGGATCTCGAGCTCGACGGCCCGGTCGAGGTCTTTGTCCCAGCCCATTTGGTCGATGGTGAGGACGGAATGGACGGCCAGGCCGTCATCTTTGAGCTTCTTGGCCATGGCCCGGCTGCCCCGCAGGCCGCGCTCCTCCTCGTCGAACAAGGCGAACAGAAGGTTTCGGCTCCGCGGGCGGGCGTGGTGGAACTCGGCCGCTACGGCCGTTACCAGGGCCGTGCCGGTCGCGTTGTCGTTGGCGCCCGGAGAGTTGCGCGGCCCGTCGAAATGGGCGCCGAGGACGACAAACTCGGACGCGGGACGGCTCGCCCGGACGACGGCGACCAGGTTGGCTGCTCCTTCGGCATAAGCCTGAGTTTGGACGTCGAGGCCCAAGCCGCGCCATACCTCGGCTAGAGCCTCGCGCGCCAGCCGGCGGCTGTCGGGAGTGGAGCGATCGGTCAGCATCACGCCCGGCTTGATATCGGCCGCGCCCGAAAGCCGGGCCACGATCTCCTTCTGGAGGGCCGCGGTCCGGGCGGGCAAAGAAGTCGGACCTCCGGACTGGGGCGGGACGCAGGCCAAACCCGGGATCAGGGCCCACAGGACGAGGACGAGGGCGGCGCCCGCGGGACGCCGAAGACGGGATACCGGAACGGATGGACGCATGCTCCCGTTCTATAGAAAAACAGGGCCGAATGCAATCTCCCCGCCCGCGGCCGTCTGAGCCGAGGGCCTTCCGGGCCTCGATCCCCTTCGCGGGATTCCATGGACGTTAGTCCGGGGAGCTTCAGTCATCGGGCGCGGCTTTCGCTTTCGCCGTTGACAGCGTTGTGATGATGACGATATAGTTCCGGCGTGTCAGGCAGGGTAAATTCTTCGTCCGGTCTATGAAGCCATTAAATTTGCGGGTGCTGAAAAACGCGATACCATGTCTACAGTTGGGTTCTCCGTTAATTTTTAAATGCACAGTTGGCATAATTATAAAAGCTGAGATCATCGAACGCCTGCAGCTGCTGCGCCCCATCGCCCGCAAGACGGCCGCCCTACGGCCATTTCGGCCGCACCGAACCGGAGTTTACATGGGAACGAACGGACCCGGCGGAACGCTTGAAGAAAGAAGGCGGATGAGGATCCAACCCCCGAATTATTACGAAACTGATAACGCCGGGTCCCTCTCGGCAATCACTTGCTCGCCCGGGTCGGGGGGGCAATCTGAATACGATGAACGGGCCGGCCCGGAACAAAACTGATCGAGGTCCATTCCTCCGGATTGAAGGTCCCGGCCTTTCCGTCAATTTCCAGCCGCCACTCCTGTCCCTGCATCTGTGTTCGGAGCCAGTCGGAGAGGTGAAGGCTCCACTCCGAGGGGTGTGTTTCGAAATAGCGCCCGAATCTCGGATGGGCGGAGATTTCCAGGCTTAACGGACCGCCCGTCGAGCGGATTTGAGTATGGATATAGCCGATGTATTCGTCGAGTCCGATAAAGCGCGCTCCGGGAAAGCGTTGGAAGACGGCCGCGAATTCCTCGGGTTGACGGGTTATGCCCCGGTCATGTCCGTCCGGCGGAGCCGGGAGAATCAGCGGGACATCGTCCGTGCCGCCGAAAGGAGCCGTGGCATTGGCGTTCCCCTGGACGGCGAAGTCCTCGCCCAGATAACCGCCGTACCAGCCGAATCCCTCCCGAGCCGCTAAGGTCCAGGTATTGTTAGCCAAAGAGGTCGAGACGGCATTGCCGCCGGAAGCAAAGGACAGCGGATCGATGCCGAACTGGTGCTGGATCCATTCCTTGGAACGCCGCAAGTGGAAGCGCTGGACCGAAGCGGGGATTTCGGCATTGCGCCGGACGTCGAAAAACTCCCGGTACCAGCCGACCTCGGCGCGCTCGCCGTCGAGGGGACTGCTCCACCAGGGTCCGGGGGCGGAATCGAGGTCGGGCTGCATGTGCGTCCAGCCGTGACTATGGATCTCGATGACCCCGGCTTTGACGCCCTCGTCCAGCCCTTCCTTCATCGAACGATAATTTTGGCGGATGCCGAAGGCGTCGGTGAAGTCCTGCTGGAAGGAGGGGACGATCCGCCGGGTTTTATCGTCCACGAATCCCGGCAGAACATTGACGACCAGAACCGCGTTGTGTTGTTTCAAGGGTTGGATGAGATGGAGGCGGATCTGGTCCGCGGTCAACCCCGGATAATGCCAGTGTTCCAGCCAGGCATTTTGAGCGCTTCCGAGGTCGTCCATCATCAGAATAACGTGATGGGACCAGGTTTTGACCAGAGCGTAGCCGATGGCCGAAGTCAGGGCGCGCTTCAGGAGGGTGCGCACGGGTTGATAAGAAAACATTTTGGAGGCATCGCCGCCGATCCAGATGGCCCGGGTGTCCGGATGCAGTTCCCGGACGGTCACCTGGGCGAAGTTCCCCTGTTGGACCAGGATTTGGGCGCCGTCGACGGCCGCTTGGACGCGCATTTTGGAGGCGGAATCGATGTCTCCGGTATCGAGCGGATCGGGCAGGCCCTGGGTCAGGAAATGAGGCCGGACGATCTTGAGGTCGGAGCTGTGGGGATGAACGGTCAGATAGCGGACCCCCAGCAAACCCTGAATGGCGGGCTCCTTGATCCGATCGGCGAGGGCGATCAGGCTGATATGATGGTCCCGGACGGCTTGGGTCAGGAGGTCATAGTTTTGGGGGAGGATCGGGCTGGTTTGATCGGCGTCCCAGAGGATCGCCCCGTAGCGGGCTCGGCCCTCCGCGTCCAAAAAATGATCGGAACTCAGCCGCTCCTGATCCAGCCGGGCGATGTCGAAGGGGACGCCCCAGGATTTGAGGAGGGTGACCAGGTCCTGGAATTCGGCGCCGTCGGCGATCAGAGTGCCGGCCGGGTCCTTCCATTGATCGGCGATCACCAGGAGGACTCGATAGGGCTTGGCGGAGTACGCCGCGAGTGATGGGGAGGGGGAGGGGAGGAGGAGGGATAAAGATAAGCACAGGCCGGCGATTCCCTTGATCATGCCGGGACTATATCGCGGGCTCGGGAGCGGAGTCAACGAGGAGGGCCTGGAAACGCGCAATTAAATCTTGATGATGATCTTCCTCTTGTAAAGCCACCAGCAAATCGACCACAGCAGGGCCCAGGCGGCCAGGCTGGTGGCGATTTCCGCCGTCAGGTTCCCGGCCCAGCCGAAGAATCCGAAGGTGAACGGATGGACGACCTTGGCCAGAATATCGGTCGTTCCGATGTGGCAAAAAATGTAGATGAGCAGGGAATTCATCCCCACGATATTGAAAAACTTCGTCCATTTCCGGACGCCTTTGATGTCGATATACCAATAGGAAAAAGCCAGGGTCAGGAGGCAGAACCCGCCGCTGGCGATGACAAACGAACCGGTGCAGATGCGTTTGATCATGGGCGAGATCGGGGTGAGGGCGAATCCCAAGGCGATCCCCGCCGCCCCGACCGCGGCCAAGGTCCGGACTTTCTTCAGGGGTGCGCGGGTGCTCATGAGAAGTTTCGCGGCCAGCACGCCCCAAACGGTATGGGCGATCGTCGGGACGGCGTTGAAGGAGACCCAGTGGCCTCCCGAAAGCTCTCCCGAAATAAGCATATCCACCCAGGACCCGAAGTTGTGGTCCGGGACGAAGGGATGGTTGAACCCGGGAACCCAGAACAGGCGGTAGAGCAGCTCGGTCAGGAGAATGAAACCGAAGCTGAACAGAAGCTGGGTTCGGACCGGCCGTTTCATCAGGACATAGGCGACGATGGTGGTTACCGACAATTGGGCCAGGACATTCTGGAAGCGGAAGGTGATCCGGCCGGGCTCGACGCAATAAAGCGCCCAGCCGATGAGAAGCAGGAGAAAGGCCCGTTTGACGACATGTCTGGTGATGTGACCGCGGCTCTCGCCGCCCCGCTCCCGTTTGGCCATCGAAAAGGCCATGGCCGCGCCGACGATGAACATGAAAAACGGCTGGACCAGGTCCCAGAAGCGCAGTCCGTCCCATGGATGGTGATCGAATTGCGTTCCGATGGCGTGCAGGATCGTGCCCTGTAGCGAAGGATCGACGAGCCGCGTGTAGATGAGGGTGCTTTCTCCGATCAGCAGGAACATGGTAAACCCGCGGAAGAAGTCGAGAGAGAAGAGGCGCTCGCTGACGGGGGAAGGTTCAACCGGGTTGGCGGCCATTCATCACCTCCGGGACTTCGATTTCAGATATCAAACGGTGCGGGAAGGAACGGACTTTTTCATCCGGGGCGTCCGAGCAGGGTGTGGACGGCGGCCAGCTTATCCGGAATCGGCAAAGCTTGCGGACAGTGGGATAGACAGCTTCCACAGGCCGCGCAGGCGTCCGCCCGCCGATCGAGACCGGCGTAAAGCCGGACCGCCGTCTCCATCGATCCGTCGTCCAAAGCGTACCGCTCGAAGCGGAGGATCTCGGCGATCGGCACCTGCCGGGGGCAATACGGTTGGCACTCCGTGCAGAGGCGGCAGGCCGTGGCGTCGGCGCGCGCCGTCATCATTCCGATGGCGGCCGCATCCTCCGGACGGAGGCTTTTTCCGGCCCCGGAGAAAGTCTCGGCGAACTCGTCCAGATTGCGGACTCTGATGACGGCCGAATCCAGAAGCGACGCTCCGGTCAGCCAGCGGACGAGGGCGTTATGAGGAGCGGTCCCCGGCGGAAGAGCATCCATGAATGCTTTGTCCTGCCTCATCCGTCCCAGGCCGCGGGCCGTCTTCATGGCCGTCGTTCCGAAGCCTTTCTTCCGGGCCAAGGCCAGGAAAGCGTTCATGGCCGGGTCGTCGCCGTAGGAGTAGATGAATTGGGCGTGCTCGTACAGGCCGTCCTCGACGAGCGCGGTCAGAATTTCGGCGGCGCTTTCTCCACCCGGGACCCTGGCGTTTCCGGCGTAGCCGTGCTGGGACAGGCAGAGATGCTTGACCAGCCCTTCCTTTTTCAGGCGTTCGAAGGCCCGGACAACACCCCGGTCCTGCTTGATTTCCGCGGTGTTATGGTAGCCGTAATGAAATTGCATATCGTCGAAATAACCGAGCCGCGTTTTCTGCACGGCATCCGTGACGAAGCCGTAATGAGATTCCTCGTCGATCCGGCCGGCCTCATGGTTTCCCCCGATGCGGTCCACCGTGACCTGGCAATAATGCGCCTCCCGGTTTTTGCGGATGGCTTCGGGCGCTCCGTCCCTCGTCCAGGCGTTGGACTTATGCCAATAGTTCACTCCGCAGAGGATGGCCGCCTCAGTCGGAGCGGCAGCCAGATCCCCGGCCCCGAACAGGACCGAAACCTCCCGCCCGACGGAGCCGAATTTTCGGCGCGGAAGGCGGCCGACCTTGCGAACGGCCTCATCGACCGCGCCCTGGCCTCCCGCGGCCGGAACCCGAAGGGACAGGCCTCCCGCCAATCCGAACGCCGCGGCCGCGGCCGACCGCTGGAGGAATTCGCGCCGCTTAAGGGGATGATCGTTGGACATGGGCATGGACCTCCCATCGCCGGATTCGGGACCGGGCGGTTCGGGACGTCCTAAGTCATCCGCCCCGGTTCCTTGTTCAGGGTAAAGGGAGAGGGGAAGAAAGTCAATATAATTGGCCTCGAGAACGTCTCTGGCCTCGCCCTGATCGAGCGCGAGAAGCATCGCGGCGAGGCGGTTTAAGATCTTTTAGACCGCCTCGGCCGAGAATCCTCCCCGCAGGGGGGTGTGACCTATCCGCTCGAGCCGTGACCATATTATCCGCTCTTTTTGCCGGGCCCTTAATCAAGATCAAGGACGTAGGCGTAGGGGCCCCGCGCCCTGAAGCGGACCGAGCGAAGCGAAATGTAGACTCCGTCCCATTGAAACCGCAGGTCTTTCAGGTTGGTCCTGAGGTACGGCCTCCGGGAAAGCCCGGAGACGATGAGCCGGACGACGCGGCCGCCGGCGTCGGTTTCGGTCAGGACCTGCATTCCGACGATGGCGACGACGCCCTGTTCGTTCTTCAGGGACATATATTGGGAATGGAAAAGCTCATGCGGACCGAGGGTTTCGAGGGAGAAAGGATCGAAGACCTGGAAACGGAGGGGACGGTTGCGGGCCTCGATGATGAGAGTGATGCCGAGTTTGCCGCCCGCCTGCCGGAGCATTCTCTGCCGGTCGGCGTACTTCCGGGCCATGGCCGTCCGCACATCCGATGTCCAGAGGTCCTCTTCGTCGGCCGTGAATTCCGCCGGCCGCGGCCCCTCCCGAAGGACTTCGGCCAGGCGCTCCTCGAGATAGGCGATCCGTCCCGCCTCAACTCCATCCTGCCATCCCGGATCGAACCGATCCAATAAATCGGCCATCCAACGGCCTTCGAGATAGCCCATTTCGCGAACGGCCTTGGGCGCAAAACCGATCGGCAACCGATCTTCGGCGGTCGGCTTTCCCGACGCCTTGTATTCGACATACTCGGCCAGCCCTTCGAACCGCTGGCTCTCGCGCTCATAAAGGGTCAGGTCGTCATCGAGATCCGCCTGGCGCTCCCGGCGAAGAGCCAGGGCCGTCTTGGCCCAAGCGGCCGCCCCGGGAGCGAACGAAAGGACGGCCCGCCGCAGGGCTTCGAGCTCGAGACTGCGGGCTTTCAGAACCTTCGCCGTGTCGGGCGGATAGACGAGCAGGACGGCGTCGTTGGGCCGCCAGCCGGGATGATGAATGGCCTGGAAGACGTGAAATTTCTCATGAATGACGATGCCCGCGATGTCGGTCAAGGAAATGGCCAGGCCGGTGAATTCCGACCGGCAGACCGGAATTGAAGCGGCCATCCAGACGTCGTCGAACCTGACGCGGGTGTTCCCGAAAACGGCCGGGTGGGGCCCCTCATGGACGAGAACCCCGGCCCGGCCTTCCATGGGTTTGAAACCGGGTGGAATCTTGGGAAAGTCGAAGAGGATGGTTCGCTCGCCGTCGAAAAGGCCCGTGGGAACCGCCCCGGGATCGAATCCCGGCCAAAGCGGTTGCGCTTCGAGCCGGCGGACCTCGGCCATGATCTCGAAGGGATCGTAAAATTCGAGTTGACCGGCCCGGACGCCGGCCGTCGCGAAAAGGGCCAGCGCGGTCAGGATGAAACCCGCCGCCCGGCTCCGTCGAAGGACTCTTCCAGGGCCGATCGTGGTCATCATTCCGTTGTTGTGCAATTCTTATGCCAGGAGGGCCGGACGGGGATTCCAGGGGAAAAGACGGAGTGGAGCGTAAAAAATCATTGAAGGGGAGTGAAGAATCCTTACAGGGGGGCTTTTACGTCATTCGAGTTGACAGGCAGCGGCGGCCGACGATAGAATCCGTTCGGAATCCATGATCTGAGGAAGACCCATGAAGATCGAAGGGAAGAAGGAAAACGGGCGTCTTATCGTCTCGGTCGAAGGGCGCATGGATGCCGTCTCCGCCCCGGAGTTCGACCGGAGATGCGGCGAGTGGATCGCCGAAGGCGCGGGCGTTTTTATCATCGATTTCGGCGCTCTGGAGTACATCAGCAGCGCCGGCCTGCGCAGTCTCCTCGTTTTGGGTAAAAAACTGTCGGCCAAAAAAGGCAAGGTCGTCATCGCGGCTTTGAAGGACGTGGTCAAGGAAGTATTCACGATTTCCGGATTCGGTTCGATCTTCGCCATCGCGGATTCGGTCGAGGCCGCGCTTCGGCTGTCCTGAGAGCGCGGCGGGAGGGAACCTGCCGGTGTTCAATCTTCGTTTGCCCGCTCGTCTCGAGTCGCTGGACAAGTTCCTGGGTTTCACGGCCGATCGCGCCGCCGAGAGCGGGTTTTCATCCTCCCGGACCGGGGAGATTCAACTGTCCGTTGAGGAGGCGGTCGTCAACATCGTCCAGCACGCCTACCCTTATGGCCCCGGCGAAATCGAACTGCGCTGGCTGCCGGGCGCCGATCCGGCGAAGGTGAGGATCGAAATCGAAGATGCCGGCGTGCCGTTCGACGTGCGGGCGACCTCGGCTCCCGACCTCCGTTCCGGCCTGGACCAGCGCCGCGTCGGAGGCCTGGGAGTTTATTTCATCATGCAAATGACCGATGAGGTGGGCTACCGCAGGGAGGGCGATAAAAACATCCTCACTCTCACCCTCGGCGCGGAGAAGCCATCAACCGGAGGGAAGCCGTTTCCCGCTCCCTCATCCGCCGCACCGTCGGCCGATGACGGCCTGCGCTTTCCGCTGGGGTCCATGACCCGCGAAATGCATAAAAAAGGCGACTTGCTTTTCAAAGCGGGGGACCGCGCCGACAAGATGTATTACGTAGCCCGCGGATCGCTGAAGCTCCCCGAGATCGGCAAGGTCGTCAAGGAAGGGGAAGTCATCGGCGAGATGGGCATCCTGTCGCCCTTCCATGCCCGGACCGCCTCGGCCGTCTGCGAGGAGGATCTGGAGGCATATACGATCAGCAAGGAGGACGTCATCCGGCTTTTCAACCGGGATTCCGCTCTTGCTTTCCAGCTTGTGCATCTGTGCATCAAGCGGTTTATCGAGAACCTCCGGGCGGAGACCGAGGCCAAGGAGCGGATCCAAAGCGAACTGCGGATCGCCCGGGATATCCAGGCCAGCATGCTGCCCCGCGTTTTTCCGCCCTTCCCGGGCCGGACCGAATTCGATATTTTCGCCGTCATGGAGCCGGCCAAGGAAGTGGGGGGTGATTTCTACGATTTCTTTCTCGTCGACGACAAGCATCTTTGCGTCGTGATCGGAGACGTCTCCGGCAAGGGCGTTCCGGCCGCCCTGTTCATGGCCATCTGTAAAACCCTGCTCAAAACCGAGGCCCTGCGCGGTCTTTCTCCCGGCGACATCCTGGCCCTGGTCAACCGGACGCTCATCCCCGACAACGAAGCCATGATGTTCGTCACCGTGTTCCTCCTCATCCTGAACGTGGAGACGGGGGAAATCCGGTATTCGAACGGCGGGCATCCGCCGCCGCTCGTTTCCACCGGCGCGGGCCGGTTCGAGCTTTTGGAAGGCCCGACCGGCACCGTCCTGGGAGCGGTCGACGGGATTCCGTATTCCACGACGGCGCGGATATTGAAGCCCGGGGATATCGTTTTTCTCTACACCGACGGCATGTCGGAAGCGATGAACGCAAACCAGGAATTGTTTTCCGGCGCCCGCCTGAAAAGCCGGCTGTGCCAGGGAACGGGGAAATGCGCGGCCGAACTCATCCGCCATATGCGGGCCGCCGTCGAGGCCTTCGCCGACGGAACTCCGCCCTCGGATGATATCACCATGGCGGCCCTGGCCTTCAACGGGGCCGACGGCGGCGGTCCCGCCGGATCCTGACGCGGGCCGCGGGGGAGATTCTTTGTCCGGAGCGGGAATTCGTCATGCTGCTGAAAAAACAAAACCTTTTCCTTTCAGGAGTCAGGAAGGAAAAAAGGGATTGCCGTGAAACACATTGACGGGCATTAGTCCGGAAAAATCTCCTTCCGCACGAATAATGTGTCTTTCATGTCTTTTGTTGAAGGCCATGAAGCCCTGTGCTTGACTTGATGCAAAATTGCGTAGAAGATTCAGATATTGACTTCGTTATCGGATGGATTGAAAGGGAACGAGTTATCCTGAAAGCTGTTCGGGCGGTGTATTCGGAAGGGGGGCCCAGAGCCGCCGGATTCTCGGATGAGTCGCCGTAAAAAGAATAGGCCGTGAAAAAGAAAGAGAAAACAGAGCCTGTAAAGCCGGTCGGGAGGCGAACGGACCGGTCCCCATCAACTGATAAAGAACAGAAACTCCGGCACGAAGTGGAAATGCTGAACCAGGATCTGCGCCGGGGGAAAGAACAATTACTCCTTGCCGGAAAGGCCGCCGATGCGGCCAGCCGGGCGAAGAGCGTGTTTCTGGCCAACATGAGCCATGAGATTCGGACGCCCATGAGCGGGGTGCTCGGCATGACGGGCCTGCTTTTGGAGACTCACCTTACGGACAGGCAGCGTCACTATGCGGAGAAAATCAGGGTAAGCTGCAAATCACTGCTGGCCGTCCTCAACGATATCCTGGATATTTCGAAGATCGAGGCCGGAAAGCTGACCCTCGAAAGCATTCCTTTCTCCTTGGAAGATGTGATCGGCAACGTGGTGAACATCTTTGGACCCCAGGCCGGGGAGAAGGGGATCGAGCTGCACACCACCCTCGACCCGGGGCTTCCCGCCTTTCTGTTGGGTGATCCCCGGCGCCTGACCCAGGTGATCAGCAACCTGATGGGCAATGCCGTCAAGTTTACGGCGGCGGGTGACATCCGGCTTTCGATCAAGGTTCGGCGGTGGACCGCGGTGGGCGTGGAGTTGGAGATCTCGGTGCGGGATACGGGCATCGGCATGACGGAAGAGGAGATGTCGAAGCTGTTTGAGGCGTTCATTCAAGCCGATGCCTCCACGACCCGTCGCTTCGGAGGAAGCGGCCTGGGGCTCGCGATCAGCCGGCAGTTGGTTGAGCTCATGAAAGGGACGATCCGGGCGGAGAGCACCCTCGGCCAGGGAAGCATCTTTACGGTTGTTCTTTCCTTCCAGGCTGCCACGGGCGTCAGGGGGGTGAAGGTGCCGCGGCGTCCGGGGACGCCCCGGGAGCGATTCAGCGGCGTCCGGGCGCTGGTAGTGGAAGATCACGAGATTAACCGGGAGATTAACGTCGAGCTGCTGCGGCAGGTGGGGATCGAGGCGGACATCGCTATAAACGGCCGGGAGGCCGTGGAGATGGTCCGCCTGCGGGACTACGATATCCTGTTCATGGACATCCAGATGCCGGAGATGGACGGTTTTACGGCTACCCGGGAGATTCGCAAGCTGGGCAGGGAGGGTGTCGACCGACTGCCCATCCTGGCCATGACGGTCTACGCTTTGACCGGCGACCGGGAAAAGAGTCTGGCCGCCGGGATGAACGATCATCTCACCAAGCCGATCGATCGCGACGCGCTGGGCGCGGCGCTGCGGCGATGGCTTCCCCGGGAAAAACACCCGGCCGTCGCCGCCGATGAGCCGAACCCGGTTGCAAAACCGAACCTCCTGTCCATCCCGCCGTCGGCGGATCTGGACGAGGAAGCGGGGCTGAACCGGCTGGGCGGCAACCGGGAACTCTACCTGAAGCTTCTGCGCGATTTCATCGCCGGGTACGGGGAAACGCCGGCGCAGCTGCTCCAGGAACTGCGGGCGAACCGGCGGGAGGAGGCCATACACCGGGCCCACGCCATTCGGGGGGTTGCCGGGAATCTCGGCGGGAGGGAGCTGGAAGCTGCCGCTGCGGAGTTGGAAAAAGCTTGTCGGGCGGCGGGGAACTGCGTCCATTTCTCGCTCGGTGAGCCCCTGCGGTCGTTTATCGACCGACACGCGGCGCTGATGACGGCGATCGGTTTCGTCCTGGTCCGGCCGTCGGCGGTCTCGCCGGCCGGCCCGGAAGGTCCTCCGGGGGATGCGGCGGAACTGCGTCTGTTGCTGGAGCGGCTGAGGAATGCCCTGGCGAGCGAAGAACCCCGGCCCTGCAAGGAAGTTCTGGGGGAGCTGCTGCAAAGACCGTGGCCCGAAGGCCGGGAGGCCGTCTTGGCGGAACTGAACCGCCTGGTTCAGCGTTACCGTCTCGCAGATGCTCTCGCCCTTCTCGATAAGGAATTCAGTGATATCATGCGAAAAGCGGAGGAAAGAGACGATGGCTGAGCCAAGACCGACCCTGCTGGTGGTAGATGACGTGGAGACCAATATCGACATACTCCTCGAGGCCCTGAGCGAAGACTATGCCGTGCGCGTCGCCACCGACGGGGCCGCCGCCCTGAACAGCGTGAAAAAAGTCCTGCCCGATCTCATCCTCCTGGATGTCATGATGCCGGGTATAGACGGCTTCGAAGTCTGCCGCCGCCTGAAAAACGATCCGGTTTCGCAGGGCATCCCGATCATCTTTCTCACCGCCCTGGCCGAGACTTCAGCGAAGGCGCTTTCGGTTGAAGCGTTCGGATTGGAGTTGGGCGCCGCCGATTACATCACCAAACCCTTCAATCCGGCCGTGGTCAAAGCCCGCGTCCGCAACCATCTGGAACTGAAAAGACACCGGGATCATCTGGCGGCGCTGGTGGCGCAACAGACCCGCGAATTGGCCGAAGCCTACAACAAGCTGAAAGCCCTGGACGCCGCTCAACGCGATTATCTGCATGCCATTTCAGACGAGCTTCGCACGCCGATGAAAGGTGTGCTGGGCATAGCGGAGCTGGCGCTGGAGGGACTGGATGATGAGCGGCGGAATGAGTACATGGTGATCTACGAGCGGTCCCGGCATCGACTTCTCGTGGCCGTCGATAGCGCCTTGCTCCTGGCTGAGCTGCAGGGAGAAGGCGCATCGCTGGCGACCATTCCCGTCGATCTGGGTGAAATCGTCGCCACGTCGTGGGGCTCTCTCCAGGAATCTTTTTTCGCCAGGGATCTGTCTATTGTCATTCCGAAAACGAAACCGGGGCTTGTCCTCGGCAACGAAGAACTCCTGCGCCAGAGCGTTACGACCCTGCTGAAAACCGCCCTGAAAATGGCGACCCCCGGCACCCCCGTCGAGACTCGATTCGACGAAGAACAGGACCGGGTGACCATCCGGCTCGTTTTTCAGGGCCTGCCTCTGCCGGATAAGCTGCAACGCACCTTTTTCGATACCTTCTCCTCCGATCGCGGCGGTTCCTGTGTAGAGGATCTCGGCCTGGCCGTCCCTCTGGCGGCGCATGTAGTCCGGGCCATGGGGGGCAGCGTCGATCTCCGCAACACCTCCTCGGGCATGGAAATACATCTATCCCTCCTCAGGGATGATGCTGAATTAAACCAATTCGACTCCCCGGGCTGAACCCTATAAAAACCATAGGACTTGCCAGGCAAGGCCCGGGGTATATCCTTCAAAAATCGCGTCGGATCGGTCGAACGTCTCGTGTTCAGGCCGGGGGATTTTCGGGCGACCGATTCGGATGAAGGCGGACCAGCCCCTTTTCGACCGCGGTATCCAGATCGGCGAAGAGGACGGCGGCTTCTTCGGCGCTCGCGTTCGGCGAAAGGGGAGAGATACCGAAGATTTGATTGCGTCCGCCCGCCTTCGCCTGGTAGAGTCCGAGATCGGCGATCCGAATGGCTTGATCGAGGGATGTCCGGTCGGGGGCTTCCGGATAGAATGGAAAACTCGTATATCCCACGGAACACGTCCGGCGGAACGTCACACCCTGCTCGATAACGAAGATGGTTTTTTCGACCGAGGCTCGGACCTTCTCCGCGTAGATCTCCGGATACTCCAAAACCGTCTTTTTAAGCACCACCAGGAATTCATCGCCGCCGAAACGCAGGATGACGTCGTCCTCCCGGACGGAGGCGCGCAGAACGCGGGCGAATTGCCGGAGCGTCCGGTCGCCGGCCGCGTGTCCGAATCGATCGTTGATCTCTTTAAAATGATCGATATCGATCATGAAAACGCCGAAACCCGTGGCTTCGCGGGCCTGCCGGTTTCGCCGGTTTTCGCTCCGAAAGAGAAATTTTTGATGGGCCACAAAGGCGTTGATATCGGACTGGAGTATATCCGATAAATAGCGGCGGTTGCGGAGGCCGGTCAGGGGGTCGGTCAAGGCGATGTCCTTGAGTTCCCGGGTTATCTGATCCACGAGGCGCTCAAGCCGGACTTTTTCCCGAAGGAGTTTACGGTTGTATCGCCTCATCAACCAGGCGAGGGCGAGGAGCCCCGACAATCCGAAGACGATGGCGGCCGGCCAGGTCCGATACCAAGGCGGAAGAATGACAAACGACCATCCGTTTTCCAGTTTGACCTGCGCCGCCGCCCGATTTTGAGGGTCGGCGTTGTATACTTCAGGGGGGTAATGCGTGATGATGGGGAGGCCCGGGTATTCGCTTGGCGAGGCCAGCGGAGCGAGGAGGGGGCCGGCCATGGCGCAAAAGATTAATATCCTTCGGCCGGCTTCCCGAATCTTCATACTCGTCCTCACCTCAAACGGATTTCAGCGCCGGAGAGATAAAGGCTTCCCCCATTCTATGAGTTATTTTTTCGAATGGCAAGATCTGATTTTTCATGAATAGCGGCTTTCCGGAGGGAATGGTGCGGGAGTAAAACGGCATTAAAGAATTCATGAATAATGCAGGAAGAGCGGCTCTTGCCGATATTTCCGGTGCTTGGCCTTCAGGGCGCGAAAGGGTTCGCCGACTCTACCCCAGCATATGCAGTTCCCAGAGGTCCTGCCGGCTGCGGTGAAGGATGGGCCCGACTGCCCGCCTGCCCGTCCGGCCGACGCTTTTTTCCAGGTACGTCAACTCCTCGAATTTTTCCCGAATGTTCGGCTCCGGCTGGACGGGAAAACCCGCCTCTTTCAGCAGCAGAACGCCCTTGGCGCTGATGGAGAGTTCGAGGTGAATCCGGAGCAGGCAGAGCATGTCGGCCACGACTTCGCCCGGGAATTTGCCCTTGAGGGAGAGGAGATATTTTCCGATCTTGGTCGTCGAGAGGCGCCCCGAGGTGATGAGCCCTAGAAGCTCGACGTCGGAATCGAAGCCCACATCCAGCCATTTTCGGGTGCTCTTCTCGCTGATCAAAAAGACATTGATGGCGACGAGGGGCAGGACCGCGAGTATGGCGGCCGTGGCGACGAGGGGCGGCAGGAGAAAATGATTGAACGCGGAGTGGAGGAGGAAGGCTCCGCCCAAGCCGGGGAGACACAGAATCCAGGCGCTCCAGGCGCGGCGGTCGGACAGGGCTTTCGTGACGGAGGCGAAAATGGCCGTCGTCCCGCCGTGCATCATGGCCGTCCCGAACCCGCGGATGACCCAGACAACGAGGTTGGCTTCGGGGGTGGTGTTCAAATAATAGATGTTCTCGAACAGGGAGAATCCCGCGCCCGCGGCGAAACCGAGGATCGCGCCGTCGACCAGAAATCCGATCCTATGGGCCTGGAAGAAAAATAAAATGACGATCGCCTTGAGCAATTCTTCGACCAGGGGGGAGACATACCGGGAATAAAGGACGAAATCGTCATGGAAGAGGCCGATCAGCTCCGAATTGAGGATATAACTCGCTCCCGCCGCGGCGGCTCCCCCGAGAATGGCGATAAACAGGGTCTTCAGCTTAACCAGCTTGTAGCTGTCCAGAAAGATCAGCGCCAGCAGGAAAATTAGGACCGGCAGAAGGCCGACCGGGATTTTCAGCGCGGAGAGTAAAACGGTGGCCGGCATGGGGTGCTTTCGCCTGCCATTTTATGACAAAACGGCTTGGAGTCAAGCCGCGCGGCCGGACGGCGGGGGCGTCGTCCGGAGGCCTTGACACGGCCGAAGGGGGCAAAGTATAGTTTCGGCATACCTAACTATTTATGGGTGAAGGTCCGGGATTTGAATTGTTGAAAGGTTTTTTCTCTCGAGTTCGCCGGCTCGCGGAGCGGATAACCATGTCCGACCGGAGGGCGGGGGCATTTTTTCACCTCCAAAAGAACTTTGGAGCCGTTCGATTGTAATTATGAAAGAAGACAAAGATCTCGAGGCCGTCCGCAAGTGCCTCCAGGGTGAGGTCGATGCGTTTGAACCGATCATCGTCGAATATCAGAAGCCGGTGTTGAAATTGGTTTACCGAATCGTCCGCAACTTCGAGGACGCCCGGGACATCTCCCAGTCCGTTTTCGTCAAGGCCTTCGCCGGTCTGTCCTCTTTTGATCCGGGCTATAAATTCTTCAGCTGGTTGTATCGGATCGCCATCAACGAATCCTTGAATTTTGTCGGCAAGCGGAACCGGAGGGTCTCTCCCGAGGCGGCCTGGACGGCCGCCGTCATGGACCCCGAGGAGGAATTGGCGGCCGGCGAGTTGAACGGAAAAATCGAGAAGGCCATGGCGGATTTGAGCTTCCGCCAAAGGGCCCTTGTGACCCTGAGCGCTGACGGCCATTCTTATAAGGAAATCGGCCTGATGCTCGACCTGCCGGAAAAGAAAGTGAAATCGAAGCTGTTTTCGGCGCGTCATAAATTGCGGGAAATCCTCGAACAAAACGGGTGGCCGGCCCATGATTGATAAAAAGCATCTCCGGCTGATGAATCTGGAATTGGACGGGGCTAGTTCCGCCGACGAAAGCCGCGCGCTGAAAGAAGTCTTGGCCGGAAGCGAAGAGGCGCGGGCGCGCTTCCGTGAACTCGGCGCCGTGATGGATCTTCTCCGCCGCGTCCCGGGTCCGGAGCCGGGGCCGGATTTCAAGGTCAAGATCCTCGCCGATATCGCCGCTTCGGCCGGGCCCCGGGGCAGGGAAGGGGAGAAGGGAAAACCGGCCGGAGGATTTTGGCTGAGGGCGGCCGCCCTGGGTCCCGTGCGGTTGAAATACGCGCTTTTCTTCGCCTTGGGGGTGTGTCTCAGCCTTCTTCTCCTGATCCTGTTCAACAATCGATCCATCGGCTCCGGGTTCGACGCGCGTCAGCTCGTCGGGACGATGACGGGCGCCAAAAACATGCGTCCCGTGGAAGTCGTGCGGTTGGACCGCGACGGGGTCAGCCAGGAATTGTCCCTTCGGTACGGGGACGGCCGTCTGGCGACCGAAGTTCAGGGAAACGCGGCGAAAGACGTCGAAATCGTGTTTACCTTCGACCGGGACGATTTGAGCTTTGACGCTTTTCGCCAAACCGTGGGGGAAAATGAGGAAGTCGATGCTGCACCCGGCCGTCTTACGGTCCGGACGGCCGGGTCGCATGGTTTTCTGGTGTTGTTCAACGTTAAAGCCGAACTCCCGGTTTCCCTCACGATCCGGGTCCTGGCTTCGGGGGAGGCGGTTTTGGAGAAGTCCGTGATCGTTCCGAAAGATGGAAACCGGTGAAGCGAAGGCGCGGAAAAAGGAACCGGAGGGATGAACTTTCTCCGGCCCTGATTGTATGTCATGAGTGAGGGTCGGGTGAGGAAGAAAAGCCTTTTCGCCGGCCCGCACTAAACCATAAAAAAAAAGTTGAAGGGAGTTCAAAGGAGGACACCATGACCAAAAAACAAAGAGTCTTTTCCCTCGCCGCGGTCGTCGTTGCCGCCGCCGCCGTTATCGTTCTGGTCTTCGCCCCCGGTCTGTGGAAGAAGACCGATGAGGACAACCTGTCCGGGACCATCACCAAGGCCGACCGTTACCGGGCCGGGCAACTGACGGCCAAGGATGTGGTCTTGACCAGGGCGGAAGTCCTCAAGATTCTCCAGAGCCCCTACGTCCAGAACATGATCCGCAACGTCCGCTTCCAGAAGCTCATGACCGACCCGAATTTTGCCGCCATGATGCAGGACCCGAACTTCGCCGGCCTTCTGAAGAACTCCGAATTCGCGGACATGCTGGCCCAGGCGAACTTCGCCGGCATGATGGCCGACCCGAATTTCGCCGCCCTGATGAAAAACGCCGAGTTCGCCAATCTGCTGAAAAGCGCGAACTTCGCCGGCCTGATGAAGGACCCGAATTTCGCCGCCATGCTGGATGGGGGCAATTTCGCCAATTGCTTGCAGGAGGCGGAATTCGCCGCCCTGGTGCGGGACGCGAACTTTGCCGCCATGTTGAAAGACGCGGATTTTGCCGCCGCGTTGAAGAATGCGAACTTCGCCAACCTGCTGAAGAGCGCGAATTTAGCCGCGGCGTTGAAGAACTCCGCCTTCGCCGCTCTGATGAAAAACGCCTCCTTCGCCGCCGTGTTGAAGAGCGCCGGCTTCGCCGCTATGCTGAAGAGCGCGAATTTCGCCGCCCTGTTGAAGAACCCCGAATTCGCGAATATGCTGGTCAACGCGAATTTCGCTGCCCTGATGAAAGACGCCGGCTTCGCCGCCCTGATGGCGAATGCGAATTTCGCCAATCTTTTGAAAAGCGCGAGTTTTGCCGGTCTTTTAAAAAGCGCCGAATTCGCCGCCGTGCTGAAGAACGCCAACTTTGCCAACGCCGTCCGCAGCGCGAACTTCGCCGGCATGATGGAAGACCCGAATTTCGCCGCCGTGCTGAAGAACGCCGAATTCGCCAATCTTTTAAAAAGCGCGAATTTCGCCGCTGTGATGGCCAACGCGAATTTCGCCAATCTTCTGAAGAGCGCGAATTTCGCCGATCTTCTGCAAAAAGCGAGCTTCGCCAATCTGCTGGCCGACTCGAACTTTGCCGCGATGTTCGCCAACGTGAATTTCGCTGATCTTCTGAAGAGCGCCGAATTCGCCAAGATGCTGGAGGATCCTAACTTCGCCGCCCTGTTGGCGAATGCGAATTTCGCCGCCCTGATGGCCAACGCCAATTTCGCCAATCTGCTGCAAAAAGCCGGCTTCGCCGCTCTGCTGGCCAACGCCAATTTCGCCGCCATGGTGGAGGATGCCAACTTCGCCAATATGCTGGAGGATCCTAACTTCGCCGCCCTGCTGAAGAGCGCCGGCTTCGCCGCCCTGCTGGCGGACCCGAATTTCGCGGCCATGATGCAGGACGAAGGCTTCGCCGCGATGCTGGCCAATGCGAATTTTGTTGCTTGCATGCAGGACCCGAATTTCGCCGCCGTGCTGAAGAGCGCGAACTTCGTTGCCCTGATGGCCAACGCCAATTTCGCCAACGCCCTCCGCAGCGCGAATTTCGCCGCGATGCGGGAAAACCCGGATTTCGCCGCTCTGCTGGCCAATGCCAACTTTGCCAATCTCCTGAAAAGCGCCGGTTTCGCCAACCTTTTGGCCAGCGTCGACTTTGCCAATCTCTTGAAAAGCGCCGGCTTCGCCGCTCTGCTGGCCAATGCCAACTTCGCCGCCGTGCTGAAGAGCGCGAATTTTGCCGCCCTGCTGGCCAGGGCGAGCTTCGCCGCCATGCTGAAGAGCGCGAATTTTGCCGCCCTGCTGGCTAACGCCAATTTCGCGGCCATGCTGAAAAGCGCTAGCTTCGCCGCCCTGCTGAAAGACGCGGATTTCGCCGCGTTGCTAAAGCAGGCGAATTTCGCCAACCTCCTGGCCAACGCCAATTTCGCCCAGGCCTTCCAAAAGGGCAATTTCGCCGGCTTCCAGCTGGATCCGAATTTCGCCGCCCTGCTGAAAAGCGCCAGTTTCGCCAATCTGTTGAAGAGCGCGAATTTCGCGGCCATGATGAAGAACGCGGACTTTGCCGCCCTGCTGGCCAATGCGAATTTCGCCGCCCTGCTGGCGGATGCGAACTTCGCCGCTCTGATGAAGAACGCGGACTTTGCCGCCCTGACGGCCAACGCGAATTTCGCTAATCTGCTGGTCAACGCGAATTTCGCCAATCTTCTGAAGAGCGCCAACTTCGCCAATTTCCTGGCCGACGGAAATTTCGCCGCCCTGTTAGCCAACGCGAATTTCGCCAACCTCATGGCCAACGCGGGCTTCGCCGCTATGCTGGCCGATGCGAACTTCGCCAACTTGATGAAAGAGGGGAGCTTCGCCGCCATGCTGGCGGATGCAAACTTTGCCGCCCTGGTGAAGGAGCCGGATTTCGCCAACCTTCTGCAGGGTTCGAATTTCGCCGCCATGATGAAGGAAGCGAACGCGCAGTTCAAATAAGCGTCCGCGAAATGATGTCCGGTCTCCCGGCGAGGGTTTCACCGTCCTCGCCGGGAGACTTTTTTTTTGGGCGCCGGGCGCTGAGCTTGCAAAAAACACCGGCCTCGGATATTCCTTAGGCCAGACCATGAAAGACAGGAGAGTTCCATGAGAATGCGCCGCCGTCCCGCTTGGGTTATCATGATTCTGATGGGGCTGGCTTCCGCCTCGACCCTGTCGGCGCAGGCGCTTCTCAGTTTCAAAGTCCCCGGGCTGAACCTGGTCTATTATTCCCAATCGCATTCGTTCATCGTCTCCCATTTGGCCCGGTCTTACGTCAACACGATGGAGTTCTACAAGAAATTCTTCGATTACCAACCCGCCGAGAACACGTCCCTCTTCCTCCAGGATTTCAGCGACTGGGGCAACGGCGGCGCGACGGCCGTTCCCCGGAATCTGGTCTTTCTCGAGCTATCTCCGTTCCAGCACACGTATGACATGATGCCCGGCTACGAGCGCATGAGCCTGATCATGAACCACGAGCTGGTCCATGTCGTCACTATGGATAAACCCGTCGGGTCGGCCCGGTTTTTCCGCAAGCTGTTCTTCGGCAAGGTCATGGCCGACAAGGAAAACCCCCTGTCCATGGCCTACGCCTACCTGACCAGCCCCCGCACCTATACGCCCCGCTGGTACATCGAGGGAATCGCCGTCTTCATGGAGACCTGGATGGACGGGGGATTGGGCCGAGCCCTGGGTTCCTACGACGAAATGGTGTTCCGGACCAAAGTCCTGGAAAACAGCGTCATCTATGACGCCCTCGGTCTGGAATCCGAAGGCACCGCCGTCGACTTTCAGATCGGCGCCATTTCGTATTTGTACGGAACTCGGTTTTTCACCCACCTGGCCCTCAAATACGGCCCCCGGAAAGTGGTCGACTGGACATCCGCGGGCCAAGGCAGCAAAAGCTACTTCGCCGCCGAGTTCAAAAGGACATTCGGGCTGCCCCTGGCCGATGAATGGGCCGCCTGGGTCAAGGCGGAGAAAGAGTGGCAGACGGCCAATTTGAACCTGATCCGGAAATACCCGGTCACCCCCTTCAAGCCGTTGACGAAGGACCAGATGGGGTCCGTGTCCCGGGCCTTCCATGATCCCCAAAACGGCAGGATTTACGCGGGAATCAATTATCCCGGCCAGGTCGCGCACATCGCCGCCCTGGACCTGGCCGGCGGCCGGATCGACCGAATCTGTGATATCAAGGGCGCACAGCTCTATTCCGTCGCTTCCCTGGCTTACGATGGGTCCGGCGGCCGGATCTTTTACACGACGGACAACAGCGCTTACCGCGACCTCAATGTCGTCGACCTCAAGACCGGAGGCGCGGACCGATTGATCACCGACCTCCGGGCCGGCGATCTGGCCTTCAACACTGCGGATAAAAGTCTGTGGGCGATCCGGCATAACAACGGACTGGCCACCATCATCAAAATCAACCCTCCTTACGATGACTGGACGGCCGTTTGCGGCTTCGACTACTTCACGGATATTTACGATATGGACGTCTCTCCCGACGGCGCGTTCCTGACGGCGGCGGTGTCCGATGTGTCCGGCCGGCAGAAGCTGGTCCGTTTCCGGACGGCCGATCTCCTCCAGAACAACCCGGCCATGGAAACTCTGTACGAATTCGGGACGGATTCGCCCGCGGATTTCCGTTTCTCCGCCGACGGCCGATTCCTCTTCGGATCGTCCTACTATACGGGCGCCTCGAACATCTACCGCTACGAATTCAAGACCAAGACCATGGAGGTGATCAGCAACTGCGAGACCGGCTTCTTCCGGCCGGTTCCGGTCAAGGACGATGCGCTGATCGTTTTCAAATTCACCGGGGAAGGGTTCGTCCCCGGCTGGATTCCCAACCAGCCTTTGAAGGACGTCAGCGCGGTCCGTTTCCTGGGCCAGGAAGTCGTCAAAAAGTATCCCATCGTTCGAACTTGGCTGGCGGGATCACCGGCGTCCGTCCCCATCGATTCCATGACCCAGTACAACGGGCCTTATAATTCCTGGGGAGACATCAAGCTGAATTCCGCCTACCCGATTCTGGAAGGCTACAAGGACTCCGTCTCCGTGGGGGTGCGCCTGGAATTCCGCAATCCGCTCCGCTTCAATGGGTTCGACGTGTCGGCGTCCATCACCCCCAACCCGAACCTCCCGGCCAATGAAAGAGCCCATCTCGGGTTTAACTACCATTACTGGAACTGGACCCTCAGCGCCACCTACAACGGGGCCGGCTTTTACGATCTGTTCGGTCCGACGAAAGTAAGCCGGAAAGGCTATTCCGTCGGGTTGGAATATTCGAAATACCTGATTTACGATACCCCCCGGACGCTGGAGTTGGATTTCAAGATGGCCGGATACGGCGGACTGGAAAAACTGCCCGACTTCCAGAACGTCGACGCCACCTATGACAAATTCCTCTCCACGCGAATCGGCCTGCGGTATAATTTCACCCGGCGGTCGCTGGGGGCCGTGGACGAGGAGAAAGGATACCGGTTCCACGTCTTTGCCCTGGCCAACTATGTGAACGGACGGCTCTACCCCCGTCTGCGGGGGAATTTCGACTACGGCATCGCCCTGCCGATCAACCATTCCTCGATCTGGCTCCGGACATCCGCCGGGCAATCGTTCGGGGCCCGGGACAACAATTTCGTCAAATTCTTTTTCGGCGGATTCGGAAACAATTGGATCGACTATCTGCCCGAAAAACGCTACCGGGAGTACTACAGCTTTCCCGGCGTCGACCTCAACGCGGTCGGGGGGCGGAACTACGCCAAAGCGGCCCTGGAATGGACGCTCCCACCGCTCGCGTTCCGGCGCTTCGGCACCCTGAATATGTACTGCAACTGGGCCCGGCTGGCCTTCTTCACCTCCGGGATCATCACCGATTTCGACAGCTCCGCGCTCAGCCGGAAGCTGGTCAATTTCGGGGCCCAGCTCGATTTTCGGGTTGTCCTCTTCTCCCTGCTTAACACGACATTTTCCTTCGGGTATGCCAGGGCCTATGAAGAGGGGTTCAAGGCCCGGGATGAATTCATGTTTTCGCTGAAACTTCTTTAAGCCGGAAGATCGATCCACGGCGGCCTGGCTTTATACAGTCGCGGCGCAGAATCCCAGTTTATAAATTAGGATGCAAAGCGCCGCTCAGTATTAACCCGTGGTCAGGATCCTCTTCAAGTCATCGACCCGGAAGCCCGATTCGGCCGCGGCGTCCCGCAAAGCCGCGATGACCTCGAAGGCCGAGACGAGGGCGTCGGCCGTGTTCCCGGCGGATGTATCCGCGGCGGCGGACATGTCGACGGCGGTTGCGGCCAGGAGCCGCCACAGCATTCTCTCCAACGCTTCCTTGTTGAAGTATTCAACTCCTTGGTAGGTGTTGACCCCGAGCGCATCCCGGAAATGGGCCTCGGCAAACAAAGCGGCAGCCAGCCGGCGGGCGCGTTCCCGGGACTTGAATTCCGGCGGAGGCCAGGCGGGGTGGACGGCCAGCCCCTTGATCGTGGACACCATCTCCCGCGTTTCCGGTTCGGCGATTCCCATCTCCCGGTAGGCGCTTTCGACGGTCCGATCCAGCATCCAATCTTCGATCGGCAAAGACCCGGCCGAACCCCAAAGGCTCTCATCACGGAGACCGAGCACGGATTCCACGGACGCCCAACCGAACAGAAACGCCCAGGCGGTCCGGTTATCGAAAACAGGGGCTCCGGCATCGGGCTCTATCGCGGGAATGGATTTTTCCTTACTCAATTTCGCTTCCGGCTGTGTCTCCAATCCCGACTTCAAATAGCGGATCGCCTCGGCCAAAACCGGCGTATCGGAGGGTGGAAAACGGCCGTCTATGACCGGAAGCCGGAGGATCGCTTCGAATAGGCTCCGCGACTCGGCCGCGAATTCCGTCCCCTTTTCCCCCGCTTGTTCAAAATAATACTCGATCCCGTCCAGAATATCCCGCGTCTTGGCCTCGACTTCCTCGCCGATGGCGGGATTTAATTCCTCGTCCGGACGAAGGAGGCGATGGACCGTCAGCCAGCGGAAAAAACCGGGATTGACCAATTCTTTAAAGGGGGTTTGGACCGGCCTGGCCAGCAGCTCACGGACGGCCTCCCCGATATCGGGAACGCCTCCGTTCTTGAGCTCATCGGCCAGCCTGGAATAGCGGTGTGCATCGTCGTCCTGGACTTCGCGAAAGCCCGCGAATACATGGCAGCGATAGGCGCTCAATTCCAGAAAAAGCCCCTTTTCGCACAGCTCGCCGCTGTTGCGAAGATACTCGAGGCCGGTTCCGTGATCCTTGAAGATGACCCAGGCGGACGGATCCCCGCTCAAGCCGAGTCCGTCGCCCAGCTTTTTTCGGACCAGGATCTTGTTTTCGCCCGTGCCGGTCTTGACCGCGAACGCCGCCGAGGTGCGGATCCAGCCGCAGGTTTCCGCGTATTTGTTGTGATAAACGACGAGGGCGCGTTCGCTTCCGGCGCCGTTGGAGTAAACGAAGACGTTTTCATCGACCACGCCCTCGGGCTTGAACAGGTCGTAAAGAAGGAAATCGGCGACGCCGGCGAAGAGATACCGTTTGTGGAAGAGGGGGAAGATCTCCCGCGCGTGGCGGTCCATCAGCCATGGTTTGGGAGATTCGTCGTAATAGGCGCGGCGGTATTCCATGCCGTATTTTTCGGTCAAGCCTTCGATCTGTCCATGGCCGACCATGGGCAGGCCGGGCAGGGTGGCCAGGAGCGTGCAAATGCCGAAATACTTGTCTCCGTCGCCGAACTGTTCGACGGCCGTCCGTTCATCCGGGTTGTTCATGAAGTTGACGTAGCGCTTCAGCACCTCGGGGTCGAACTCCAGGGTGTTCTTCATCACCCGGCGATACTTGGCATTGTCCTCGTCTCGAAGCATGTTCATGAAGGCGCTGTTGTAAACGCGGTGCATCCCCAGCGTCCGCACGAAATAGCCTTCCATGAGCCAGAAGGCCTCGGCCAGGAGAAGTGTGTCGGGCGCTTCGGTGGCGACCCGAAGGACGACCTCGCGCCAGAACTCCTCCGGGATGAGGGCGTCGAAGGCCTCATTCGTCAAGCCGTGTTCGGACCGCGAGGGGATGGCTCCGCCGGTGCCGGGCTGGGGATACCACAGGCGCTGGAAATGACGTTTGGCCAGGGTCATGGCCGCGTCGAAGCGGATCACCGGGAAGTTGCGGGCCACCTGCAGGATCGTCCGGATGACGGCCTCGCGCACTTCGGCCTTGAGGTAATCCAGTTGGGCGGTATCGTTCCAGGGAAAGCTCGTCCCGTCGTTGCCGTGGTAGATGTAGCGGATGCCGTCCGTCCAAATGTCCGTGCGCTTGAAGACGACGGCGGCGTCGGTCCGGTCGTAGTAATGGTCTTCGATCTGCAGGCAGACGCGATCGTCCCCGGACAAATCGGGACCGCTGTAAGAATAGGCCGGGTAAGGGGGACGGTCGAGGCCGATGAACCAGTCGGGGTGTTCGATCACCCAGCGGGAATCGAGGCCCATGTGGTTCGGCACCATGTCGCTGGCCAGGCGGATACCGTACCGGCGGGCGCGCGTTTTCAGGTCCTGCAGGGCGGCATCGCCGCCCAGGTCTTCGGCGATGGCGTAGTCGAACAGCGAATAGGCCGAGGCCACGGCCTCGGGATTGCCCATTTTCTGCTTGATGAGCCGGGAGGCGCGGCTGCGTTCCCATAGGCCGATCAGCCAAAGGCCGGTTATGCCGGCGCGGCGGAGAGAGTCGAGCTCCTCGTCGGGAATCTGGTCCAGACGGGCGACTGCCCGCCCGTATTTTTTGGCCAACTGATCAAGCCAGACATACGAGTTTTTGGCCATCAGGATGAGATTGGGCATCCAGTCCAGGTCAACGCTGAAGCGTTCGGGTTCGGGGTCGGGCGGGCGGAGTGATGGCGTGAGGGCGACGGAGGAAGAGGACACGGGATCGCCGAAGAGGGCCAGGGAGGCGGCTTGCGAGTCGGGGCTGAAACCGGGGACAGGCGCCGAGCCGGGACCGGTGAAAACCGTTTTTTCTTCTTCGCGGATGAAATCCAGACTGCCCAGAAGCTTGACCAGGCTCCCCCCCAGGACGACTCCCCAGCGTTCGCGGATGAAGGAAAGTTGGGCGGCCAGGGAATCGGGCGCCGCCAGAGCCGGGGCGCGCAGGAAATCGATCAAGTTTTCCTGGTCGGGGCCGAACCGGGGTTGAGTGTCGAAAAAGGACCGCAGGTCGGCCATGATCCGGGGGTAGACGGTGGTCAAGGCGAGAGGCGTGTCGTCGAACAGCTCCCGGAACGGTTCGAAGGCCGGATTGAGGTTAGCCAGCCGCAACATCAGCATTTCTTCGAGAGCGATCTGACGGTTGGGAAGGTGGGAGGGTTCGGACGAAGGCACGCCCGTTTCGGGAAACGACGGGAGCAGGAGGGAGGGGATGCCGCCGGAAAGAAGCGCCGCTGAAGTGGATGTCTCGGAACCGGAGGCGGGAAGGACGTCGGCCAGATAATCTTCCACGGTGAGGAAGTTGCGATAGACGGCCACCGGGGGAAATTCATCGGTGAAACGGCGAAGCGCGTCCTCGACCGCGTCGGGACCGCTCCGGTCGATCAGATAGGCCAGGGCCAGGGCCAGGACATCGGGGTTTTTCCGCTCGCGGTAAACGCGCAGGACGAAATGCTGGAGCTCGTCGATCAGGCCGAGGGCGTTGATCCGGCCGGAGCGCACGGCGCGGGAGGGAGGACGCTTGGCGTTGATCTTATGGGCGAAAACCCGGGCGGCATGAAAGTCGGCGAAGATGACCGTGCCGTTGAAGCGGAAGAGGGATTCGTCGAAGCCATAAACGTCTCGGGCGCGGCGCGAGACATGGAATTCAAATTGGGGCATTCCGGTCCTCCAGGGCGTGGCTTCATCATATCTGGTTTCCGAAGGCTCGTCGACTCTTTTAGTCGAAAAGATCTTATTCTTGTCGATTTCATAATAAGCTAGGCTTTAATGATTTGATACTGAAGTAATGGAGGTCCTTCGGTAAGATTATAAATAGCGCGATTCGCAAAGTTGAATTTTCCGGGTGCTTCTTCTATGATGCTCATTCCGTTCGTCGTTCATTGGAAAATCATTAAGATACCGTCCGAATGGAGGCCCAAAATGTTCAACCCGATCCGCCGATCGCTCAAACTCGCTCTCCTCGGCCTGCTCTTGCTTCCCTCCGCGATCACGCTTCTCAACGCGCAGACGTCCCCCGGCGTGGCGAAGAAGATAGACTTCTGTTCACTCCTGACCACGGCCGAAATCCAAGAAGTCCTGGGCAAGCCGGTGCAGGACGGCAAGCTGAACGCCTCCGGCGGGTCCCCCTGCCAATATATCGTCGGGGATTTTGGCGCTTTCAGCGTCCTGGTCAAGCCGTTCGGACCGAGCGAGACCCCGGACAAGATCCTCGCCGCGTTGAATAAAATGAAAATGAAGACCATGGACGCGCCGGGGATCGGGGACAAGTCGTTCTTCGCTTTTCCGGGATACGGGATGGTCCAGCTCAACACCTTCAAAGGGATCCATTACGTTATCATGACCCTCATGGTCCCCGGCCTCTCCGAGGACGGACAGAAAGCTCCCGCCGAAAAGCTGATGAAAAAGGTGTTGATGAAGCTCTGACATCCGGCTCTGATACATTTGCGGCGCCAAACCCCGATTTTTAAATCGGGGTCAAAAGCGCCGCTCAGTATTAACCCATATTATACCCTGGGCTTCAGCCCGGGGAGTCGAATGGGTTTAATTCGATTCGCCGGCCTGGGGCTCCGGATTGGAAACCGGCGTCACGCGTCAGCGCCGCTGCCGCCCGTAGAGTTCCCCGTTGAACCAGTACTCGTTCCAATAGGTTTCTCCATTTTCGACATGGACCCGGTATTGGATCTGGACCTGGTTGCCGCCTTGATAGGTGATCGTGATGATGCCCTGCCGTTTATCGCCGCGGGCGGTCCAGCGTCCGCGTTCGCTGCCGGCGTTGGCCGTGCCCCAAGCCCCGCCGTCGCCGAACCGGCCCGCATAGCTGGATTCATAGCCCGAATAAAATTCACCTCCGGCGGTCAGCGTGGCCCGCGTTTCCGTGTTCTTGGTCATGGTGACCCAGTTCCCGGCGAAAAAGCCCATGAGCTCGGAGACTTCGACCCGAAAGTACTGCATGTTTCGGGCGATCGCTTCGGCTGCGGCGGGAAGCTCCCGGCCGAATTTGTCGGGCGTGGTCAGGGCGACGATGAACGCCCCTCCGCCGAACGGCGATAGTGTCCCGAGGCCGAGGGCTTTGGCCTGTTCGCCCCGGACAAGGCCCGCGTAATCCCCGGCGAAAACGGAATTTCCGGAGGGACGGAGACCGCCGGCCGGGGAAAGGTCCATGCCTTCCTCGTGAAGCCCCTGCATCATCTGGTTTTTGACCTCCTGAAGGTTTCCGGCCGTATGGGGAAGGACGATGATCATGCCGGCGACCGTGTCATGCCCCAGGATGACACCGGCGGGCACCTTCTGGAACTTCCAGCCGGGGGGCGATAGGAACTTGAATCCCCAGCCGGAGTCCCCGGCTTCGTTGGCCCCGATCTTCGCGGACGAGGCGATGTTCGGCGCGCCCGTGCTGGTAGCGGGACCGATGGGCGGTGGAGGGACCGGCTTTGGAGAAGCGCCTCCGGTCCCCGCGGGCGGCGCGGGAATTTCCTTGGGAGGGAGGCCGACACGGGTAAACTCGATTTGGAATCCTTCCGGAAAGGTTACGATAAGCACGTCGCCGCGGAATGCGTAACGATAGTCCGTGGTCCCGTCTTCGTCCTGGACGCGGATTATCCCCGGAAGAAGTTGATAACTGGCAACGTCGCCTTCGAACACGAGCTGGGTCGCGGAGCGGAATTCGAGGACGGCCTGGCCCATATCCGTCCGGCCAACCCATTGACCGAGGAGTTTCGACGCGCTGGAGGCGGCCTGTCCATCCAACGCTGGAGCGGTGGGCAGAATCAGCAAGGCCGCAAGGCCGGCCGAAATGACCATTGCGGATATCATGGAATGTTTCATGATTCGATCCCCTTTCTTTCCGTGTATTCAGAGTAAATTCAGTCTAGTAATCCCTCGGAGGGAAGTCAAGTCGGTACCAGGGCAAATCCGGTCAGCTCTGGAGAAGACGAAGCGCCCCCAGGACGCCGTCGTTTGGCATGAGAAGTTCTTGAAGAAATCCGCCGGAGACGGCAACGCGGATTTCATGCGCGAAATCGCCCAGGACCGGGTCCAGGAGCTGAAGAAAAAGAGGCGGCCTATTTTTTCTTCCGTTGATAGTCGGCGGCGAATTTAAGAATCGCTTCCTCGGCCCGGCCGAAAGCCGGCGGCGCCGGATAGTCCGGGTGGCTGCGATAGAGGACCGACTTTTTTCCTTCCGGAGTTTCGACCGTAATCCTGACGGGGTAATGTCTTTCCTCCGGATTGGGGACGCCGTAGGCTTCCTGAAGCTCGAAGAAACCAGCCTCACGAATGAGGCGGAGGAGCGTGTTGACGTTTTCCGCCGTTATGGACAGGGGGTCCCTCTTGCGAATGAAATCGTCGGGCCCCGCATTCGCCGAAGGATCCCCGCCGCCCCGGGGAATGGAGCCGACCAGCTCCATCCGCTCGTCTTTAATCAGGACTTCGGTGAGACCGGCCATATCATAGTGGATGAGGATTTTCGGCCCAGACGCCGCGGCCGCCCCTTGATCCGGCTTCGGCTTGATGGCGTTTCCCTTCGGATCTATATATAGCCACCGGCTCCGGGAATGGACTCGGGCCAATCCCCCGATGAAGGCGTCGACGAAATCGTATTGGAAGGGGATGACTTCGGTTCCAGTTTTGTCGATGAATCCGTAACGACCGGAGCGGCTCACCCCCGCCAATCCCTCGTGAAACACGAAGGCTAAATCGTACGCCGGGCGGACCGCGAGCTTTCCCTTTGTGTCGATGTATCCGTGTTTGCCGTTCTCCATGGATAGGACGCATGCCAGGCCTTCGGAAAAGCCCTGAACCTGTAGGAATCTCGGGTCCTCAAACATGAGTCTGCCGTTCCGGTTGACGAAGTTATCCAGACCGTCGCGGTTGATGCGCGCCCATCCATCGCGGAACTCCTCGGCCTCCGTGAATCTCGCCTGGAAGAGGGGAGCGCCGTTTTTATCAATGAATCCCCAGGTGCCTGCGCTGGAGACCGGGGCTGCGCCTTCGCCAAAGTCGCCTGCGTCTTCATAACGGAGGGGAATGACGAGACGGCCTTTCCCGTCGAGGAATCCCCAAAGGCCGTCTTTTTGGACGCGGCCCCGCCCTTCGTTGAACGAAAAAGCCGCCTCGTATTCGGGCGGGACGGCCCATGCTCCGGCCTTATCGATGTAGCCCATCGTGTTTCCCTGGAGCGCCGGGGCCAACCCTTCCGAAAAGGCGTCGGCAAAGTCAAACTTCGCCGGGATGAGGATATTCCCCTTAAGGTCGATGAACCCCCATTTTTCGTCCATCTTCACCGCGGCCGCCCCTTCCGAGAAAAAACCGGTTTCTTCGAACCGCGGCGCGATCTTGATCATCCCGCGCGCGTTCATGAAACCCCAGCGTCCGTCGATTTCTACGGCGAAAAGGCCGCTCGCGTCTTGAAGCCGCTTGTCCACTGCTGCCGCCGGGACCGTGGCCAGGACAATCGCCAGCCCAAGTGATAACCACGTTTTCATCGCTAGCCCTCCCCGAAAATCGCGCCGTTCAGGATTACCGCCATCTGTTTCCATTATATCCCAAAGAGAAGTGGAAATCAGGTCAAAACAACGTCTAGCCCGGGACCGATCGCCGGCCCGGCGGGCCGCTCCGGGATCCCTCGTTCATTGGAGCGCGCGGTAGACCGCGGAGGCGATGGCGATGTCCTGGACGGCCACCCCGGTCAGGTCGACGACGGTGATCTGGTTTTCCGATGTCCGGCCTTTCTCCCGGCCGGAGATGACGTCCCCCAGCTCGATGCAGCGCTCTTCCCGGATCCGGCCCGATTCGAGCGCCTTATGGATCTCGCCCCGGAGCAGGCATTGCGACAGGCTGTCGGCCACGATCACGTCGGCCCTGGCCAGGATTTCCGAATCGAGCTCCTGTTTGTCCGGCGTATCCGAGCCGACGGCGGTGATATGGGTTCCCGGCCGCAGGTCAGCGGCCCGGAGGAGGGGCTTTTTCGACGGCGTCGCCGTGATGACCAAATTGCAGGCTTTTAGGATCGCGGCCGCGTCCGATGTGGTTTCCACTTCAAAGCCGCGGGATCCCATCTCCCGTTTGTAATCCTCAAGCTCGCCCTGCAGGGGCCCCCAGACCAGGACATCCCGGCAGTCCGAGACGCGCTTGAGCCATTCGAGTTGGAGCCGGGCCTGGACGCCGGCGCCGACGATTCCGATGCGCTCAACCTTTCGGGGGGCGCAATATTTGGCCGCCACCGCGCCCGCGACCGCAGTCCGGATATCGGTCAGATGTCCCTCGTCGAGCAGGATGGCGGCGGATTCGCCGGTGCTCTGCTTGAAGAGAAGCATGCAGCCGTTGCCAGATGGCAGGCCCAGGGCAGGATTGCCGTAGAAACCGGAGGCGATCTTGATGACGTAGAGATCCTCCCCGGCGATGAAGCCGGACTTGATGTGGACCTCGCCCTTGTCCAGGATCAGCTCGCCGACCGGCGGAACGGTCGCCTGGCCCGAGGAATAAGCGACGAAGCCCGCTTCGATGGCCGGGATCAGGTCCAAAGAGGGAAAGACCTCCCGGATCTGGGCCAATGTCGCGATCTTCATGGGATGCCTCGGGGGGCGGCGTCTATTTCGCCTTTATTTCCGAGAGCAGGTCGCCGATCCGACCGAGCGCCGCCGTTAAATAATCGTGGGGTTGGCCGTAGCTGATGCGGACGAAATGGTCCAGCCCGAAGTGGTCGCCCGGCACGATGAGCACCTTTTTCTCCTCGCGCAGTCGCTCGACGAATCGCGTGGAATTGATATCCATATTATACTTCACGAAGGCGATGGCCGCTGCTTGGGGCGGTGTGGCGCTCAAGACATCTCCCTGCTCCTTCATCCATTGTTCCAGGACGGGATAGCCCCGGCGGATGTAGCCGCGGGTGCGTTGGATGAGGCGGGACTTAACGCGGGGAGACAGGGCGTACGCGGCCAAGTGGTTCGAGAGCATCGTGGCGCTCAAGGTCAGATATTCGTGCCTGGCCCAGAGCTCGTCGATGACGCCGGCCGGGCCGACGGCCCAACCGATCCGCAGCCCCGGCAGGCCGTAGGCCTTGCTCAGGCTGCCCACGGCCAGGACCTTGTCGTACTTTCCGTAGAACGAAGGCGTCGGCTCCTCGGCCAGCCGCTCGGCTCCGGCGTACACCTCGTCCGCCAGGATCCAAGCCCCGGCCCGGCGGGCCGCTTCGATGACGGCCTCCATCTCCTCGTTCGTGAGGATATAGCCCGTCGGATTGTTCGGATTGCAGACGGCGATCAATTTCGTCTTTGAGGTCACCGCCTTTCTCAATCCGTCGAGATCGGGCGCCCAGCCGTTCTTCTCGTCCAGGTTGAAGGTCTTCAGGTGGAGACCCAGGTTCTTAGCCAGCCCCCAGATCTGCATATAGTTCGGCAGCATGACGGCAATCTCGTCCCCGGCCGCAAGCAGGCCCCAGAGGATGTCATAGTTGGCTTCGATGGCGCCCACGGTCACCAGGACATTTTCCGGCCCCGCCCCGGGATAGAGAGCGGCGATGTTTTTCCGCAGCTCCGGAATGCCGTTAGCGTGGGCGTAGTCCATCTCCAGCGAAAGCAGGCCGGCCGGCCCCTCCGGATCGTCCTGGAAAAGCTCCTTCAAGGTCAGCGGGTGGACCCCGCTCTCGGAGAGGTTGTAGTCGACCTCCTTCTCGAACTTGGACATCATCCGTTCCATCACGAAAGGTTGAAACTGGGGCATGATCGGCGCCTCCTTCACCGCGATGAGAATATTCCCGTTGCGGACCGGGGTCAAGAGCCCAAAGCCGTCCATCACGCAGCCGATGGAAGGCCATCGCCGGCGATCATATTTCAAAGGATATCCACTCGTTCGGATCAAGATGTTTCATTGTATAATCAACGCCTCGGAAGGAGGCGGAGTCTTCCATGTTCATGGAAATATCGCTGTTGTTGTATCTTGTCGGCAACGTCTATCTCCTGCGACGCGCTTGGAAGGCCCTAGCCGGGATCGGCGCCGCGCGCCAGGTTATCTTGATCGTATACCTTGTCTTTTCATACAGCTATTTCTTGATGCATCGCTTGGAAAGAGGAGAACACACAAGGCTCAAGGAGGCTATCTGTGCCTGCGGCTCCATCTATATCGGCCTTCTGCTATATCTTGTTCTCTTCACGGCTTTCGCCGATCTGATCCGCATTTTCGATAAACGCTTCGCGTTCTTGCCGAAATCCCTCCGTGCCGATAAACGAAAGGCTGGGCGTGTGGCGTTCGTTTCCGTCCTGGGAGGGACGCTCCTGCTTCTTCTCGTCGGGACATTCTATGCTCGACACGTTCGCGTTCAAGCTCTGGACATAACCATCGACAAGAAGGGCGGAGCCCTGGAGCATCTGAACGTGGTCGCCCTAGGCGACATCCACGTCGGCCCCTTCATGCGCGTGTCGCGGCTGGAGGGCATCATCCGGAGAGTCAACGCCCTCGAGCCCGATGTGGTCCTCCTCCTGGGCGATCTCATGAACGAGGAGACAATCTTACCGGAGCGCGAACGCCTGCCGGCCGTTTTGGCCGGAATCCATGCCCGGTACGGCGTTTTCACTTGTTTGGGCCAACACGAATTTTTCGTCGGGCTGAAGAACAGCCTGGCGATTTTCGAGGCGGGCCAGGTCCGCGTCGTGGAGGACGAAGCCGTCCTCGTAGCGGATTCCTTCTATCTCGTCGGCCGCGGCGGCCGCGGCTATTTCTCCAATTCCCGGCGCCGTCCTCCGCTGGGGCAAATCCTCAAGGACGCGGACATGAGCCGGCCGGTCATCTTGATGGATCATACCCCGATCGGCCTGAACGAAGCTGCCGACGCCGGCGTCGATCTGCAGCTGTCGGGACATACGCACGCCGGCCAGGTCTTCCCGGCCACCTTGGTCAACGGCTTTCTCTACGAAATCGGCAACGGATATGGCCGGAAAGGGAAGACCCAGTACTATGTCACGACGGGTGTCGGCGTCTGGAGTCCGCCCGCTCGCATCGGTTCCACGGCCGAGATCGCCCAGATGAGGATCAAGTTCGGACGATGACGTTCCTTCGGTATCATTCCGAAGTCTTGCCCAATACGGTCCCGGTTTTTCTTAAAGTCTTACCCTCCCGACCCTCCCTATCGACAAGCACTCGTCCGCGGTTTTTAGCCTTGGATGAGTGCGGCGGAATCGGTTCCCCAGGAAAATTCTGGGGGCCCCTGCCGCCGGGGGGATTTGTCAGCGCTTTGGGAGCGGTGTGGCGGGAGGATGTGGGAATCGAACCCACCCGGCCCCTTCGTCAGAAGCCGTGCCGGATTTGAAGTCCGGAGGGGCCACCAGGCCCCCTGCCCTCCCGGCCGAGGTATCTTAGCACACGCCGCGCCAGGCGATCTACTTGCGCGTATACCTCCCAACAGGAGTGGCGATCCCCCCGCTTGGGATGTTGACCGTTTCCGGGGGAGGGACGGCCCATCCGGTATTTTTTGGAAATCCACCCGATGGGGTCCGGCGGCGAGCTTCGATACCGTATCGCCGCTGTTTAGCCAAAGCCCTCCATCCACCCGCCATTTGGCCCCGGCGGCTACGGATTCCGGCGTTTGAATAACCACGGTCAAACCGCCTGTCCCCGAGTTGTCGCTCATGGCCTGGCGATATTCCCCCCTTAATCGCACGCCGGGCTGGGAATTAACGACTAAGCTTTGGGGGCCCACGAGTACGTTTGAATGGGTCTCAGGGGTCGTCCAGCCGTTGACGGCTTTAAATTCCACGCTATATCGGCCGGCCGGGACTGGCCTGCACCTCGTTTCTCGCCCATTCTGTCAGCAACTTTTTAAATAAGCAAGCCCATTTTCGACCACTTAGAGAGCTGGCTCAAGAGCCGACCTGGCAGGGTGAACCCTGAAGGTGGATAAATATCCAACCGTTGCGCTCAGGCTGACGAAAGGCCTTTCCGGGGAAGTTCTTCATGGCTTTGAATCCCGGGGAAGACCGCGGGGAACACAAACAATACTGATACGATGAGAAGAATGGATTTCTTCATAATGATTCTCAGGCGGTTGATCG
>CAZLAM010000119.1:0-146819 GCA_964557435.1 uncultured Eubacteriales bacterium | reverse complement strand
CTAACCTGCCGTCATTTTGCCATCTCTCCCGGCACCTTCTATAAATGGTTCAACCGCTTTGATCCCTATGACCTGACCACTCTCGAGAATGTTTCCAAACGGCCTCATCATGTCCGCCAAACTCAGACGCCCCCGGACATCGTCGAGAAAGTCCGGGCTCTAAGGAAGCGGTATCCTCGTTGGGGGAAGGACAAGCTCGCTGTTTTACTCCGTCGGGAAAAGATCGTGATCAGTGGATCGACAGTGGGGCGGGTGATGAATAAACTTCGCGCTCGAGGTCTCCTGGTGGAACCGGAGAACATCCGCCAGGCGAAGCTGGCTCGGAAACGCCGTCAGAAGCCTCGCTATGCAGCCCGCAAGCCGCGGGACTTCCAAGCCCACCATCCCGGCGATCTGCTCGAGATCGACACGCTCCAAGTCCGCATCTGTCCTAACGAGATCCGCTTCCAATTTGGTGCTGTGGATATTGTTAGCCGGTTCCAAGCGCTCCGTGTCTACCGTCGGCAGACCAGCACGGCCGGCGCGGACTTTCTGCATTATTTGAGGAAGAAGTTTCCCTACCCGGTCCGAGCCATCCAGATCGATGGGGGCTCGGAGTTCAAGGATCAGTTCGAGGCGGCCTGCCAGAAGCTGAAGCTACCGCTGTATGTGAATCCGCCGCGGTGCCCGGAACTCAATGGTCATATCGAAAGAGCCAATCGAACGTCTCGAGAGGAGTTTTATGAAGTTCAGGATCTGGAGATGAGCGTCGAGGGGTTGAATCGCCAGTTGGACCAATATGCCTATGAGTTCAACTATATCCGTCCCCACCAAGCGCTAGATTACCTGACGCCCCATGCCTTCTTCCTGCAATGGAAGCGCTCCCACAAGGCGAAAGAGGTGTCCACCATGTCCTGACCCAGTACACGCCCTTGACATGTTCTGAGCCCCACTTTATGCTTCCGCCCGGTGGAAAAATGGCGCCGTCAATCCGAAATCGTGCCTTCCCGTGCAGAGCCGAAAACAAAATCCAGCCTGGATAATTCATGAATAAGCCAGGCTCGATGGTGGAAATGAAAAAAGCAGTGCGGATGATGGGGGTGTTGCTGGCCATCGTGTTTACAAATGCAATTGCCCAAACCTCCCGGAGTGAAGTTAAAACGGTTGAGCCCAAAATAATCGCGGCCAGCACGCCCGCTCCGCTGTACCGCGATCCGGTCTATGACGGCGCGGCCGATCCGGTTCTGATGTGGAACCCCGGCGAGAGAGTTTGGTGGATGTTTTATACGCAGCGCCGGGCCAAAATTGATGTACCCGGCGTGGAATGGTGTCATGGCACGGAAATCGGAGCCGCAGAGTCAAAGGATCAAGGCCTGACATGGGTTTACAAGGGCACGCTTCTCCTGTCGCACCCGGATGCCGGATACTCGTTTTGGGCGCCCGATGTCATCCGGGATGACGAGGGCCTGTTCCACATATTTGTCAGTTATGTGCCTGGTGCCGCCGATACGCACCGGGACTGGGGCGGGGAACGCCATATTTTGCATTATACGGCCGAAGATTTATGGAATTGGAAATTCGTGAAAAGGATTCCGCTCAGTTCGGACTATTGCATCGATGCAACCTTGATTCGAAAGCCCGGCGGCTGGTGGCGCATGTGGTACAAAGATGAAGGCCAAGACTCACAAACATTAGCTGTTGAGAGCAAGGATCTCAAGGATTGGGAACCTGTTGATGATCCCGGTGTTTCCAAGCTTTATGGAGAAGGGCCGAAAGCCTTTCATTTTAAAGGCCGGTATTGGCTGATCAAGGATCCTAACAGCGGGTTGGACGTTTACTGTTCGGATGATCTGGAAAACTGGGTTTATCAGGGGAAAATACTTGATAAACCCGGAACACGGAACAGCGACGGAGCCATCGGCAAGCATGCGGATGTTGTTGTGTGCGGGGATCGCGCCTATATCATCTATTTTACCCACCCCTACACCGAGAATGCTGCGGCGCGAAACGGAGTTTCTCCCCTTTCGAATCGCCATACCGCCCTTCAAGCTGCTGAACTGGAAATTTTGGACGGAAAGCTGGTTTGCGATCGGGACAAACCATTTCGGCTGTCGCTGACCCCTCCGCGTGAAAAGCGTCAAGGATAGGAATTTGCTTTTTCCAGTGACCTAAGCAGGCCGGGGAATCCCTCCGCCGCGGCAGACGGCCGGTCCAATTATGACGCTGTGTTTAACCTGCCGGCTGGGGCCCGGCGCCCGTGGCCCAGCCTCACTTGTGCCGTGATTGGCCTGGATAGGAATCCTTGCCGATGTTGTTTGTCTCGTCGGTCTCCGTGATCGCCGAATCGCCATCGGCCGTGGCCCGAAAGAAAATGGCCTGTCCGGATGTCGGCGTCCCGCGCTTGTTGAATTGACGGGCAGGCAGTTCCAGGCCATGCCCTGCGCCCAGTCCCGACACGGGGATCTTGCAGGTGCCGCAGATCTCAAAGGGGCTTTGGCCGTTGATCCGATCACTTAATCCTTCAAGTGTTCACGATGTCTATACGGGAACCCCTTAGGCGTCGGCGCCAAGCGCTCTTTCACCCGATCGAAGATCCGACTCTGCAGAAGGTCGGACTCCTCGACCGATTTGATGGAAAAGTCAGGTCAATTAATAATCGGCCTAACGCTTTCAGTTCTTCGTTCTGAACAGCGGAAACACATTTCTAAACAGATAGTCCCGGATCTCGCGGTCCAGCCGGTCCGTGCCGAACACGGCCTCGGCCGGCGTTTCCTCTTTCGACGTGGCGTAGGTATTGTACGCGACGACGTAGGCCGTTCGGCAGTCCGGCTGCAGGTAGAGGTGGCTGACGAACGCGTTCTGGTGCCCGCTGTGGGCGACATAGGTGGTCCCGAAGCGCTTTTCTAGGAAAAAGATCAGCCCCTGCGATTCCTCGACGGGTTCCCGGCCGGGCGTGGGAGGGGGCTCGGGCTCGATCCTGAGGACTGGCTTGAACATCTCCTCGAGCGAGGACCGCTTCAGAATGCCGTCATAGACGGCCTGCTTCTTGGGGTTCCCCATCAGGAAGTCCAGATACTTGGCGAAATCGGCGATGGGGGCGTTCAACCCGCCGTTGGAGACCGTGATGCCCGTGTCGACGTCGAACGGGGCCGCCGTCAGCACGCCGTCCTCCCGGAAATAGCTCTGGGCCCTATTTTTCAGCAGATGGTAGGGGGTGGTATCGAAATAGCTCTCGTGCATTTCGAGCGGTTTGAGGATGTTCTTGTCGATATAGACTTCGTAGCCGTCGCCCGTGAGCAGCTCGATCGTCCGGCCGAGGAAGATGATCCCGGGGTTGGAGTAGCCCCAGCGGCTGCCGGGCTTGAACTCGATCTCGGTGTAGGGGAACATCGCGGCGAGCTGCTCCCAGAGCTTGGGCTCGTGCGGCTGCCAGGGCTTGTCCTTCCAGGGCCAGGTGGCGCCGCGGAATCCGGCGCTATGGGTCAGGAGGTGTTTGATCGTGATCTCGGCCATGTCCCCGAACGGGTTGTGGACCTGCCGGAGCTCGGGTATGTATTTGATCACGGGATCATCGAGCCCGAGCAGGCCGCGGTCGCGGAGTTGCAGAATTGCGATCCCGGTCATGGTCTTGGTGATCGAGGCCCAGTGGTAGATGGTCTGGTCGCCGGCCGGTTGGGACTTCTCCTGGTTGGCCATCCCGAAATGGTCCTTGTCCATGATCTGGTTGTCATGCAGGATGAGGATGGAGCCGCCGATGATGCCGGCCCGCGTCATCCCCGCGCTGAAGAAAGCCCGGAAAGCTTCAAGAGCCTTCTTCAATCCGGATGGCGGCTGTTGGGCCGGAACGGCGTTGAGCGATGCGGCGGCGGCGAGCAGCAGGATCAAAGCGGGGACAGATAATACATGGCGAGGAAACATGGCGCCTCCCTTGAGAATCAAAGACTATTCTAATCGATGAATACCGGGCCGGCTTTCGTCCGGGACAAGAAAACGATTACTTCTTGGGCTTGACCTGAATGTCCTTGAGGCCCGGCTTCTTGGCGCATTCCACTTTGAAATCCTGTTCGCGCTGACTGTTGATGTATTCCGCCGACTGAAAGCGGTAGGTGAAGCGGGTGTGCTCGTCATACTTGTCCTCGACTAGGGCGATGACGTCCTCAATGAAGACGCGCTCCTCGTCGGTGGGGATGACGAACACCTTGACCTTGGAGTCGGCGGTCGAAATCTCAGTCTCGGCGTTGCGGGTCTTAGCCAGCTTGTTCTTGGCCTTGTCCAGCTTGATGCCCATGAATTCCAGGCCCTCAAGCGATTTCTCGCGGATAAGATCGGACATCTCGCCGACGCCGGCGGTGAAGACGATGGCGTCCGCGCCCCCGATGGCGGCCATGTAGGCGCCGATGTACTTCTTGATCCGGTAGGACTCGATGTCGACGGCCAGCTGGGACCGGGCGTCGCCGGCCTCGGCCGCGGTCTGGACGTCGCGGCGGTCGGTGTACTTGCCCGTCACTCCCAGGATGCCGGCTTTTTTGTTGAGAATATCATTCATCTTGCCGGGCGCGATCCCTTCTTTTTCCATGATCATGAGGTCGATGGCCGCGTCATGATCCCCGGATCGCGTGCCCATGACCAGACCCTCCAGGGGCGTCAGACCCATGGATGTGTCATAGGAGACGCCGTTCTTGATGGCGTTGGCCGAGACGCCGTTTCCGATGTGAAGGCAGACGAGATTGGTTTTAAAGGGGTCCTTGCCCAAGAGGAGCGCCGCCCGCTTAGCCACATAGAGGAAGGACGTGCCGTGAAAACCATAGCGGCGGACGCAGTACTTCTCGTACCACTCGTAGGGCAGGGCGTACATGTAGGCGTGAGCCGGCATGGTCTGATGCCAGGCCGTGTCCATGATGGCCATGTGGGGGATGTTCGGGAGGACTTCCAGAGCCGCTTCGATGCCCAGAACGTTGGGCGGGTTGTGGAGCGGGGCCAGGCCGTATAGGCTCTTGAATGTCTCGATCGAATCCTTGTCGATGAGGACGGACTTCTTGAATTTCTCGCCGCCGTGGACGACCCGGTGTCCAACGGCCGAAATTTCCTTTAGGTCTCCGACCACACCGATCTTGGGGTCGAGCAGGGTCTCGATGATGAGCTTGATGGCGTCCTTGTGGCTGGCGCACTCGTGGTCGAACTTGATCGGCTCGCGGCCGAGCCCGGCTTGGTTGATGTAGCTCTTGCCGATGCCGACGCGCTCGACGATGCCGGTGGCCAGCGTTTCTTTCTTAGTGTAATCGTAAAGGCGGTACTTGGCGGACGAACTGCCGCAATTCAGGGATAGGACGATCATGGAATTCTCCTTCGGACTTTCAATTTATCGTTCGCGCCGCGGTCACAGGCCGGCGGCCTGGACGGACGTTATGGCCACGAGGTGGACGATGTCGTCGACCGAACAGCCGCGCGACAGGTCATTGACCGGCTTGGCGATGCCCTGAAGGATGGGCCCGATGGCCTGTGCCTTGGCCAGCCGCTCGACCAGCTTATAGGCGATGTTGCCGGACTGAAGGTCGGGGAAGACCAGGACGTTGGCCTGGCCGGCAATGGCCGAATTGGGGGCCTTGGATTTGCCGACCTTGGGGATGATGGCCGCGTCGGCCTGCATTTCGCCGTCTATCTTGAGCCCGGGCGCCAGCTCCTTGGCCATGGCCGTGGCCCGCTTGACCTTTTCCACGAGCTCATGCTGGGCCGAACCGTAGGTCGAGAAGGACAGCATGGCCACCTTGGGGTCCATGCCGCAGAGCACCTTGGCGGTCTCGGCCGAGGCCACCGCGATCTGGGCCAGCTCGGCGTCGGTTGGGTTGGGCATGACGGCGCAGTCGGCGAAGATGAACATGCCTTGGTCGCCGAATTCGCAGTCGGGGACGATCATGACGAATGAGCTGGAGACGATATTAATGCCCGGCTTGGTCTTGATCGTCTGCAGGGCGGGCCGGATGGTGTCGCCGGTCGAGTGGAGGGCCCCGGAAACGAGGCCGTCCATGTCGCCTTTATGGACCATCATGGTACCGAAGAAGACGGTGTCCTTGACCAGCTTTTGGGCCTGCTCGATGGTCACGCCCTTGGCCTTGCGGATGTCGTAATAGGCTTGGGCGTATTCCGCGAATTTGGAGGAGGTTTCCGGATCGACGGAGGGAACCTGGGAGATGTCCACACCCTGTTCCTTGGCCACCGCTTCGATCTTAGCGCGGTTGCCGACCAGGGTCACATGGGCCAGCTTTTCCCGGGTGATGATCACCGCCGCCTTGATCGTCCGAGGTTCTTCGCCCTCGGGCAGGACGATCCGGCGTGGGTTGGCTTTGGCCTTGGCCTTGAGGCTTTCGAGTAATGTCATGAATAAAACTCCTTATGCCGCTGATGGCGATAAATGATGAAAAAAAGGGCGTTTGAAGCGCGTATTTTCTCTTTTTTAGGGGGAAAAAGTCAAGAAGGCGAATCGCCCCAAAATTGCCGATAGAAAAAGTGTGAGTGGTTGATTTTCCTCAAAATCAACTTAGGGGGGGGGCGGAACCTAATTTCGAATCGAACTGCGGCTCGCTTTTTTCGCCACGTACAACCAGTACGTCGTTTTAGCCTCGGAAGACAGTCCTTCCCCTGATCGGAAGTCGCGCCTATTCAAAGGAAGCCAACTCTCGGTTATATGAACGCGGCGATCCGACCTCTCGTCTCCAGAAGTAGAGCCATCTTCTCCGCGGCAATCGCCAAACGAAGGATGACCCGGCGACCGTGCCGGACCAACCGCCCGGCCAGTTGAATCAGTTGCCAGCGGACGGAGGCGATCGTTTTTGTTTTCCACTCCGGACCCAAAAATAGAAGTTTCTGGGCGGCGGCAACGTTGGTGGCCAGAACCCCGATGGCGAACCAAAGCGCGTTGGCCTTGAAATCTCCGCTCGTCATCCGTTCCATCCCCAACCCGATTTTCAGTTCCTTGATCGAGTTTTCCACTTCCCCGCGTTGGTTATGAAACAAGACGATCTCCCGAGCCGACAGATCATCCCGATTCGTGGCGATGACGTAATACGAATCATTATTCCCGGCCCCGGGAAATATGATTCGCTGATCAATAGTCGTCCCTTCCCGGGTCAGCTTCACCTGGCCGGCCAGCTTGGCTAGACCGAAATCGACGATCTTCGCGGCGCCGTCCTTCGTAATGAGGATGTTGGCCGGCTTGATATCGCGGTGGACGATGCCTTTCTGGTGAGCTTTCGCCATTCCCTGGCCGACCTGGATGACGATGTCTACGGATTCTTCAGCCTTCAGCGGCTCCCGCTTGATCTTCTCCCTCAGGCTTTCGCCCTCATAGAAGGCCATGGCGACGTACATCCGGCCATCGGCGGTTTCTTCAATCTCGTAAATAGTGCAGATATTCGGATGGTCGAGGGCTGAAGCCGCCTGGGCCTCGTGGATAAACCGCTCCCTGGCCGCCGCATCCGATGTCCATTGATGCGGGAGGAACTCCAGAGCGACGATGCGCTTGAGCTTTGTGTCCTCGGCCTTAAAGACGATCCCCATCCCGCCGCGTCCGATCTCCTCGATGATGCGGTATTTCCCGGCAATGAGTGTGCCCTTGGAGATTGCTTGTATGGGTGTTTCGAGCGTCTTGGTCGCGATAAATCCGGGCTTGTCCTCCGCCCCAAACGACAGGCCACAGTTGTTGCAGAATTTAGAGGTGTTCGTGTTCTCGGAGAGACATTTCGGGCAAAGCATCCCCGGACCCTACCTCGTTCTTATCTGCCGTAACTCTAACAACAAAAAAGGGATAAGTCAAAAGGTTAGAATCGCAGCGTCACTCTAATCGAGATAGGCGTCCTTGCGGTGTTTGATTCTGTATATGAATATTCGTTTAGCTCCATCGTCAATTCGATATAGAATGCGGTAATCGCCCGTGCGTATGCGATAGCCTTCCTCTGCCGTCAACTTGAGGCATCCGTGCGGACGCGGCTCATCTGATAACGCACGGATCTTTTTGATGATCTGGCGGAAGATTCGGACTTCGAGTCCATCCAGGTCTTTCTGAGCCGGAGGGAGAAGGAAGACTTCAACCACGGCGCTTCTTCAGATATTCTTCGAGGGAAATAGCTTGGAGCTCGAGGCCGCGGAAATTTTCCATATCGAGCATGTCCTCTTTAAGCTCCTCGCGGGCCATCTGCTCAACGACCGCTTTCTCGACAAAAAAACCGTATTTCACCCCTCGCTCCCGGCAAAAGCTTTTAACCCGCTCGGCGACGGCATAATCCATCTTGACGGCAAACATCGCCTTTTGGCCTTTCATCTCATTTCCAATATAGGATATTTATTTATAAAAAGCAAGATAAAGTTTAATATAGTTAAATGAAGCAACCCCTATTTCTCAAATCCGGCTTTTTTCAGATAGTCCTTGAAACGGGGATCGGAGCGGAGGTTGTCGAGGAGCCGCCATGAAACGTCTTGTTTCGATGAACAGCGGGAAACTAAAGCTCAGCCAAACACCCCGGAAGTTCTTTCTATTTATCCAAGTTCAGCTTCTTTGGGAGGGCCATGAAACGGGGATCCGAACGAATGTTCTTCATGAGTTCATCGGTCTTCATCAAGCCCGAGGGGAAGCTCATCAAGATCTTCCCGTTTCCTTTCACAGGGCGGATCGTCAATCCTCTCTGCCGAGAGCCAAAGAGTTTGCGATGTCCTTACGGTTCCAAGCATTAAGAATCAGTTTGCGATGTCCTTACGGCTACAAACTACTGGGAGTCCCGTGCCGCTTGATTTACCCCACTTCTATGACGCAGGCCCGAGGGTGACCTTAGAATATCTTTTGCGTTTTCTCGCTCGAAAAGAAAAGTGCCATACGGTCAGTCATGATAGGAAATTGACAGGGTCGCGCGGCCGGCGATATAGTTCCGACGGCGGCCTGGGCCCAGGCTTGCCCTGGGGTAAACTTCCGCTGTACTCGCCCGTGGTTTCAGGCCACGGGCGAGTGGCAGGCCGCAGGCCAGCCCCTTGACTCCTTCGAGTTTTCCCATCGGAAAAAATCTTTCATCACGAGGATGAACCGGCCGAATGCTATTACTCAAGAATGATACCCTGGCCGTCGTCGTCCTTGATCCGGTTGCGGACCGGGACAGGTTGGGCCCGCGCTTCACGACCGGCGGATATGTCTACCAGGTGAGAGATTCCCGCGCCGGCGACCTCCTCTCGGGCCCGGAATATCCGGCCGGCCGGCCCTCCGTCCTCAACGGCCAGGGCCTGCCCGAAGTGTTCCAGTTTACCCTTTTCGAAAATGAGGCTGAAATCCCGGAGAAGAAACTCGTTATCGGCGTCGGCATCGTCGAAAACAGCGTCCGCCGGACGGCCGCCCAATCGCATTTCGACGCGAAAGTGGAGGAATTTTGCGCCTGGGAAGTGGAAAGATCTCCCTGCCTTGTAACGATGGAGACGGCGCAGGGCTACGGGCCTTGGTCCCTCCTTCTCCGGAAGACCGTCCGCCTCGAGGGACGGACTCTCAAACTCGTCAGCGAATTGTCAAACTCGGGCGGCGGCCCTCTTCCGTTTCGATGGTTCGCTCATCCTTTTTTCCCCCTTCCGCCCGACGGGAAATGCAGTGTCTTCCCGGACGACATAAGCCTGAACGACAATCCCGGATTCGCTTTGGGGGAGGGAGGAGTCCTCGCCATGAAGAAAAACATGGACTGGACCAAGGGACATTTCGAAATCGCCGATTTAGCGGGCCGATGCGAACCCCTGCATTGGCGCCAGTTTCACCCCCGGGGGACAAACGTCGAAGTCGAATGTTCATTCGCGCCCACCAAACTGGCCTTCTGGGCCAACGATCGCACTTGTTCGGTTGAACCCTTTGCCTCGGGGACGCTCGGCGCCGGACGGCGTGCGAGTTGGGAAATCGCCTATACTTTCGGAGAGGCCGTAACCTGAACCCAAAATTGCCAACACAAGTGGGGGGATTTCACCTGACTTTGTGATCCGCGCAGGGAAGAAAACTATTATCAAAAATATGGGGCTGAATGTTGAGATCGGGCAGAGCGGATTTTTTTAGGTTAAAATCGCAGGGATAGGCAGCTCAATCCGCCGTCCAGCTTGCGGAATTCCGATACCTCCACGGGCACGGCTTCGTATCCCAGACGTTCGACCGTCCGCCGCGTTTTATCAAATCCGGCCGGAACCAGGACCCGGCCGTTGATCCAGACTGAATTTGCGGCATAGGCTTCGTCCGCGGCGATCGGAACAATCTCGAAGCCGGCCAGCAAAGGGTGGTCGAGAAATTCCCCGCCGGCCAGCAGGCGGTTGTTCTCAATATAGGCGACGCCGGTTTTCAGATGTAAAACATCCCGGAGTGGAATGGGGGTCGCGGAATAGCCATATTTTCGCAAAATGGCGGCTAACTGCCGGGCCCCTTCCGCGTTGGTGCGGGCCGAAACGCCGATGTAAAAATGGTCTTCGGCCTTGAACACGTCCCCGCCCTCCAGAGTGCCGGGCGCCGTGATGGATTCCATATGTTTTTGAAACTTCTTCAAGGCCTTGGCCACGGCCGCTTCCTCCCCCTGCCGGCTGGGCGCGCCGGGGCGGGTGATGATCGCCGTTTTGTCACTGACGACGGCCGTGTCCTCGATAAACACCGAATCGGGAAACCGATCGTCCGCTTCGAGGACCATCACCTCCAGTCCGCAATAGCGCAGAGCGACGACATAAGCGTCATGCTGGGCCAGGGCTTTTTCATAATCGGGCCGGCCCAACCCGGCCGTGGACAGCCCCTGGGTCAGGTTCGGACAGGGTTCCCTGACCAGGGCGTTTTTGAAAGATTTCATCGTTCGTTTCCCTGGACTTAGCAGGCTGCGGCTTTTTTGAGCAGGGCGATGCGGGCGGCATGGAGGCCGCGGAAAAGCGGAGTGTCGCGGATGATTTCGAATCCCGCGTCCTTCGCTTCGGCGCTGAACGTCCCCCCCTCGATCATCCGGATCCGGCGCGGGCTTTTCTTGCGCAGGCGGCGAACGGCGCGCTGGGCTTTATGCAGGGCGTTCGACCGGTAGTAGGAAACGACGGCCCAGTCCGACGAAACGCGGGCGAATTCCGCCAGGACCGCCCGCCGTTCGGCCGGGTTGTGGATGTGATGGAAGAAGCGCATGGAAAAGACTGCGCCGAAGGCTCCGGCCCGAAAGGGAAGTCCGTTTTTGGCATCGGCCGCGACGCCCGGCCGGAGGCTTTTTTCGTCCGCCCGCCGGACCATCTCGAAGGACAGATCGGAATTGATAAGCTTCAGGCCCGACTTGATAAGGAGGGGCGAAAACCGCCCGTACCCGCAGGGTAGGTCGAGAATCAACCCGCCGGCGGTGCCCTCTCCGCGGCGGCTGAAGCCCTGGACTTTGCCCGGGGGGGCACTTTCGCCGCGAAGGCTCGTCCCTTGACCGTCCGCCCGCCGTTCCATGGCTTTGAAATATTTTCGCACGATCCGCGCCTCCCGGGCTTGGACGAGGCGCTGGTCGAGCCCGCGATATCTTCTCCGTTCGTAATCGCGCACGCCCTCCGGCGTGAACGGGGACTTGGCCGTCCCCACGGGCTTAACCGTTTCCGTCACGGCCTCCGTTTTGGTCTCAGGGCTCAAAACGGATTTTCCGTCGGATAGAGAGAACCCGCCGGGCGGTTGAAGCCGATGTCCTCGACTCCCAGCATCCGCATGGCCGCGAAGAGCGCCCGGCCGACCGGCCGGAAGGCCACGGCGGTATGATGGGGGAAGCGCTTCTCGATCAGGACATGGCGGTAGAACCGGCCCATTTCCTTGACCGCGATGATGCCGATCCCGCCGAACGACTGGGGATCGATGTCCAGGACCGCGCCGTCGGCCAGATATGACCGCAGGACGGCGTCGGCCGTGGATTGAAGCCGGAAGATGGTGATATCTCCTACCTTAATGCGGCCTTCGAGCGTACCGCGGGTGATGTCCGGTTTTTTCCCCGGTTCCATCAGCCGATGCATGATCAGCTGATACTTGAGTCCGCCGTCAATAAGGCAGGCCGACGAGGTGTTGCCGCAGTGGAAGCCCATGAAGAGGTCGGTCGGCTTGTAGCCGCGCAGGGCTTTTCCGGCCGCCTTGAACATGTCCGCAGGGACGGTGTTGTTGATGTCGAGCAGGGTGGCCGGCAGTTCGGTTGCGCAAGTGGCGATGTATTCGCTCAAGGCGCCGTAGATGTCCACTTCGCAGGCGACCGGGATACCGCGCGTAGCCAGGCGCGAGTTGACGAAGCAGGGGACGAATCCAAAGTAGTTCTCGTAGGCCGGCCAGCACTTGTTGGCGAAGACGCCGTAGGTCGAAGCGCCCAGGTTGGCTTCCATGAATTGGGTCAGGGCCACCTCGTATTGGGCCAGCTTTTCCAGGAGGTCGGGATAGGTATTTCCGGCGCCGAGCTCCCTGGCCATGTCCTTAGCCACGGCTTTAATCTCCGGCGCTCCCTTGGCCTTCAGGAAAATGTCGTACAGGTCGAGCTCGGAGTTCTCCATGACTTCGATCCCGAGGTCGTAGAGCGGTTTGATCGGCGCGTTGCAGGCCAGAAAATCCTGGGGCCGCGGTCCGAAGGAGAAAATCTTGAGCACTTTCAAGCCCAGTCTGATGCGGGCGACCGGCAGAAATTCCCCGATCATCGCGGCGATCTCGTCGGCGGTGCCGACGGGGTACTCCGGGATGTACGGGCGGAGCCGGCGAAGGCCGACATTGTAGGATGCGTTGAGCATGCCGCAGTAGGCGTCGCCGCGGCCGTCGATCAGATTCTTCCCTGATTCCTCGGCCGCCGCCGCGAACATCACCGGGCCGTCGAAACGCTGGGCCAGGATCGAGGTCGGCCCTTCCGGCCCGAAGTTGCCCAGGTAGAGGACGAGAGCGTTGACGCCGGCGGCTTTGAGCTCGTCGAGCGCCTTCAGGGCGTCCTTTTCGTTCTCCACGATGGTCGGAATCTCGAAGATGGCGATTTTCTTCTTGCGGCACTGTTCGACGACCTTGACGCGGCGCTGCCGGGACAGCTCGACGGGAAAGCAGTCGCGGCTGACGGCTACCAGACCGAGGCGGACGACGGGAATGTTAATCATGATTCTTTTCTCCTTTTTTTTGACCGTAATAAGCCCGCGGGCCGTGCTTGCGCTCCTGGTGTTTGCGCCGGATGAAGGCGGGGAGTTCGGGGGCCCCGGGGGCCAGGCGCAAGGTCTCGACGGCCATGGCGGCCACGGCTTCCAGGATGACGGCGCTCGTGACGGCCTCGGCCGGCGTCCGGCCCCAGGTGAACGGGCCGTGGCCGGCGACGAGAACGGCCGGCGTTTCGATGGGATCACGCCCGTCGAATCGTTCGCGGATTATTTTCCCGGTGTTTTCTTCGTAGGCCTCCTCGACTTCGTTTTTTTCGAGGAGGCGGGTCAAGGGAATGGCGCCGTTGAAATGATCGGCATGGGTCGTCCCAAGACAGGGGATCTCGGTCCCGGCCTGGGCGAAAGCGGTGGCGGCAAGACTGTGGGCATGAGCGATGCCGCCGATTTGGGGAAAGGACTTGTATAAAACCAGATGGGTCGGCGTGTCCGAAGACGGGCGGAGCCGGCCCTCGACGGACTTTCCGTTCAGATCGACAAGAACGATGTCCTCGGCCCGCATGCCCTCATAGGATACGCCGCTCGGCTTGATGGCCACGAGTCCGGCGGCGCGGTCGATCCCGCTGACGTTGCCGAACGTCAGGATGACCAAGCCGTGTTTGACGAGGTCGAGGTTGGCCTGGAGGACGCGTTCCTTGAGGTCTTCCAGCATGTCAGTCCCCGGCTAATTGACGATCGCGGATCGCCAGCAGGTCTTTCATCACATGGGTGAGCGAACCCGTCCCTTTCTGCGTCCCGAAGGCGTCGTGAAGCTCGCGGTACAGGACATAGAGTTCCTGGTAGATTTTATGGCGTTCAGGGTTTGGTTTGTACGACCGGGATTTGACGCCGCCCATGGCTGCCTGGGCCGCGGCGAAGTCCCTGTGGCCCCCGGCCGCGGCACCGGCCGCCACAGCCCCGGCCATGGCCGAGCCGAGGGCACAGGTTTGGGCGGATCGGGCGATCTTCATTTCCAGGCCGGTGACGTCGGCGTAGATCTGCATGACCAGCGGGTTTTTCTCTGCGATCCCGCCGCAGTTGACGACCTCGTCGATGCGCACTCCGTACTCCCTGAACCGTTCGATGATGACTTTGGCTCCGAAAGCCGTGGCTTCGAGAAGGGCTCGGTAGATCTCCTCGGGTTTTGTATGCAGGGTCTGACCGACCAGAAGTCCCGTCAGCCGCTGGTCGACGAGAATCGTCCGGTTGCCGTTGTTCCAGTCGAGGGCCAGCAGGCCCGACGCGCCCGGCCGCATTTTGGCCGCTTTTTGAGTCAGGGCCTCGTGCGATCCGTTGCGGGGGCCGCCCGGCTGGATTTCGTTGACGAACCAATTGAAGATGTCGCCCACGGCCGACTGTCCGGCTTCGAGCCCGAAATAGCCGGGCATAACCGAGCCGTCGACGATGCCGCACAAACCGGGGATATCGGCCAGCGGCCGGTCGCCGGGCCAGACGCAGATATCGCAGGTGCTCGTTCCGACGATTTTAACGAACGTGCCGGTGCGGACGCCGGAGCCAACCGCGCCGAGATGGGCGTCAAAGGCGCCGACCGCGACCGGCGTCTCCTCGGGCAGCCCGAGGGCTTGGGCCCAGGCCGGCGAAAGTCCGCCGGCGGCGACGTCCGCGGTATAGGTTTTTTCGAAAAGCCGAGCCCGTAAGGAACCCAGTTTGGGGTCGAGCTTGGTCAGAAACTCCGCGGCCGGCAGTCCTCCCCAGGCCTCGTTGAACATGGCTTTATGACCGGCGGCGCAGCGGCTCCGCTTGACCCGGTCCGGCCGGGTTTCTCCGACCAGGGCGGCGGTGATCCAATCGCAGCATTCGACCCAGCTTGCCGCCGCAGTGAAGACCTTGGGATCGGCCCGGAGACAATGGAGTATCTTGCTGAAGAACCATTCCGAGGAGTAGGTTCCGCCGCATTTGGCCAGGTACTCCGGATGCTCCCTGGCGGCCAGGGCGGTGATTTCGGCCGCCTCGGCGAAACCGGTGTGGTCCTTCCACAGCCAGGCCATGGCGTTGGGATTGCGGGCGAATTCCTTCTTGAAACAAAGGGGCAGGCCGTCCCGATCGACCGGGATCGGGGTCGAGCCGGTGGTGTCGACGCCGATGCCGATGACGTCCGCGGGGCGGAACGATTTGATCGTCCGTTTGGCCGCGGCCAGCGTTTTTTTTACCGCCGCTTCGATGCCCAGGAGATAATCGGCCGGATGCTGGCGGGCCAGGTCGGGATTTTTGCCGTCCAGGACGATCCCCTCCCGTCCCGACGGATAGGCGAAAACCGAGGTAGCCGCTTCGCGGCCGTTGCGGACGTCGACGAGCAGGGCCCGGACGGAATTGGTTCCGAAATCGAGCCCCAGGGAGTATTTCGCGATCGACATGAGTCCTCCGTACGGGAATCTTTCGGCGCCTATCATAATCCAGGAGCGGGGCAAAAATAAAGCGCCGGGATGTCAGCAGATGAGCTTTTTCCCGACCTTGATGAACTTGTCGACGGCGAACTCGATCTGCTCCGGCGTATGGGCGGCGCTGATCTGGACCCGGATGCGGGCCAGTTCGGCGTTGATATGCTCTTTGAACGAATTAACCATGGGAAACTCCTAACCTGTATTATTCATGAATTTTAGATGCCGTTATATTCCCGCCAAATCCGTTCGCCCTGAGCGAAGTCGAAGGGCCTGTCCTGAGCGAAGTCGAAGGGCTCACCACGAACGGGGAAGGGCAGCTCCTGGGCCGCGATCGAGACCAGGCCAAGCCGACATGACCCCCGACAATATCAAACGCATGAGTTTCCCCCGCCCGGGATTTGCATTATTCATGAATTCATTGATGCCGTTTTATTCGCGCCGGGAAATAGAGGAACACGATCCCGATTTAAAAAAATCGGGTCACGTCCCTCCTTTTCCACTATTCCCTCTGGAAAGTCGATATTCATGAATAATTCAGGCTAAGAATAACCCCACGCCATAGACTAAGACCGGCCGGAAGGAAACGGTGGTTTGGTCCCGCTCCCCGAGTGTGCTATAAAAGCAACGGGTTGTTTTTTCCGCCATGCAAATCGCCCTGTCCGGCAACCTCAGCTACTGCTTCGGCGTTCGCAAGACGTTGACGCTCGTCGAAGACCTGCTTCTCCGCAATCCCGACCGGACCTATTACATGTACGGCGAGATCGTCCATAACGAGCTCGTCATCCGGGACTTGCGGGCCAAGGGTCTGCGGATCATCCGCGACTTGGATGGGATCGGGCCGACGGGAAGCGTCGTCATTCCCAGCCATGGCGCGCCGCTCCGGGTGTTCGAGACGCTCCGCGCCCGAGGAATCGACGTCATCGACGCCACCTGCCCGATGGTCCGGCTCATCCACGAGAAGGCCCGGCGTCTCGAAGCCGAAGGCTATGTGCCGGTCATCATCGGCGACCCGCGCCACGACGAGGTCCGCGGGATCGCCGGCCACGTCGGCCGGGCCGTTGTCGTCCGGACGCCGGCCGACGCCTCGACCGCCGCCTTTGCCGGAGTCTCGCGGGCGGGGGTAATCGTCCAGTCCACGTTCATCCGCGAGGAAGCGCTGGCTGTGCTGGAGGCGGTGCGGCGAATCGTCGGCGAAGTCCGTTTCGAGGACACCATCTGCCGCCCGACGGCCGAGCGCCAGGAGGAAATCCGACGCGAGGCCGAAAACTACGACTGCATCCTCGTCGTCGGATCGCGCACCTCGGCCAACACCCGGCATCTTTACGACCTGGCCGGCGGCAAACGGGCCTGTGTCCATCTGGTCAGCGATCCCGAGCAGGTGGCCGGCCTGCCGGTGTCGCCCGAGGCCAGCGTTTTTGTGGCCTCCGGAGCGTCGACCCCCATGTCGGCCATTGAACGGGTCGTGGAACTGTTGGAACAACGGTGCGAGAGGTCAAAGAAATGAAGTCCATGGACGGGCAGGGCCGCGGAGACCAAGTCATAACCGGTTTTTTGGAGAGAGCGCGCGCGGACGTTCTCGATTTTCTGGATGAGTTTCTGAAAGGCAAGCGGGCGGATTTTCGGTCCGTCAATTCCTGGGGCGCGGACGCGACGGACAAACTCCTCGCTTTTACCCGGTCCGGCAAGATGATGCGGGCCGGGCTGGTCGTTTTGGGAAACGCGCAGGCCGGCCGCCGCCCGAGCGTCACCGCGGTCCGGGCGGCCGCCGCCGTGGAGATGATCCACGCGGGGCTCCTTATCCATGACGATATCATCGACCGCGATCCTGTCCGCCGCGGCGTTCCATCGCTCCATGTCCAATATGGACGGCAAGGCAAGGCCTTGGGCGCTGGAGACGCTGCCCATTTCGGCCAAGGCATGGGCATTTGTCTGGGCGATATCGCCATGTTTCTGGGGTTTGAGATTCTGTCGACCCTGCCCGTTCCGGCGGTGACCCGCGCGGCCGTCGTGTCGTTATGGTCGACGGAGCTAAGCCGGGTCGGACTGGCCCAAATGCAGGACCTCACCTTCGGGGAGACTCTCCCGGCCGTCACGGATGCCGACATCCGGCGCGTTTACATTTATAAGACCGCCCGCTACACCTTTTCGGCTCCGCTTTCGACCGGCGCGCTTCTGGGGGGAATGCCCGAGGCCGTGCTTCGCCGGCTGGCCGGGGTGGGCGAAACGATCGGACTGCTCTTCCAAATGCGCGACGAAGAGCTCGGACTCTACGGGAGAGCCGCGGAGCTCGGCAAGCCCATCGGCTCGGATATCCGCGAGTCGAAGCTGACGCTGATGACCCGCCGCCTTTTCGAGCGGGCCTCGCCGCGCGACCGGAAGCGTCTGGCCGGCATCTTCGGCAACCCCTGCCTCACCTCCCGCATGGTCGGTGAAGTCAGGACGATCGCCGATGCCTGCGGCGTTCATGCCGGGCTCAAGGCCGAAATGTCCCGCCTTAAGCGCCGGGCCGGCCGGGGCATCGCGGAGTTTCCGGCGCCGGAAAAGCCCAAGCGCATGCTGACCGATATTCTGGAATATACCGTCGCCCGCCGGAAATAGAGGTCCCGACGACCGCTCGGCGGTCTCTGCTGCTGCGCTCTCCGATCCCTGACCCGAAATAAAGCTATCGCCTTTCAAAGGATGCCGTTTGAGGCTCCTGTTGCGGTATACTGGCCTCGATCGATCATGGAAAGAAGGCGCTGATTGATGAAACAGAAAATTTTTTTCAGGTATCGCATTGGCCGTTGCAACACTGGCCATAATGGGGGGCGTCTGCGGACAATCGGCCGTTTCCCGGGCCGGTAGAGTTGTTCCGGAATCAAAATATGTGATATATCAGCCATGTCCGCGATAATCTCAGGAGGGCGCCTTATGAACCATCGACGTTTTTCCGTTACAATCGCCGCGATCATCCTTATCGCCGCCCTGACGGCCGCCCAAACCCCGGCTCCGGCGAAATTCGAAGAGAGCCTGTTGCGGAGTTTCTCCTTCCGCAACCTCGGCCCGTTCCGGGCCGGCTCCTGGGTGACGAGCTTGGCCGTGCCCGATGCACCTCTCCGCGATCATCTTTATACGCTCTATGTCGGTACGCGGAACGGCGGCGTATGGAAAACGACCAACAACGGCGTCACCTTCGAGCCCATTTTCGACGCCCAGCCCAAGCTTTCCATAGGCGATGTGGCCGTGGCCCCGTCCGACGCGAACATCGTCTGGGTCGGCACCGGCGAACCTTATTGCGCCCGCTCCTCGACGTCCGGCGACGGCATCTATAAATCCGCCGACGCCGGGAAAACCTGGACCAACATGGGCCTTCGGGATTCCCATCATATCGCCCGCGTCCAGATCCATCCCCAAAATCCCGACGTTGTTTATGTTGCTGCTATGGGAAACCTCTTTTCACCGAACGCCGAACGCGGCGTCTTCAAGACGGTCGACGGAGGGAAAACCTGGAAGAAAATCCTCTTCGTCAACGATAGGATCGGCGCCGTGGACCTCGTCCTGGTCGGTTCCGCCCCGGACACGCTCTACGCCGCGATGTACGATAAAGACCGCCGGCCCTGGAATTACGAACTCGGCGGTCCGGAGAGCGCGATCTACAAAACGACCGACGGCGGGGCCGCCTGGACGCGGCTCGGCGGCGGGCTTCCCAGCGGCCGCATCGGCCGCATCGGGATCGACGTCCTTCAGAAAAACCCGGCCACGCTGTATGCCGTGGTCGAAAACGGCAACCCGCGGGAGCCGAACGCCAAGGAGCTCGACCAGGCCAAGCGCTTCAATGTCGCCGTGGGGAAGTACACCGCCGGCAACGAAGTTTACCGGACGGATGACGGCGGCCAAAGTTGGCGCAAGGTGAACGCCGGCTATGAGGCCGCCTTGAACAAGGCCCCCTATTCCTTCAATCAGCTTCGCCTCGACCCCAACGATCCGGACACCGTGTATATTACCGGCCAATCGCTGGCCAGCACCAACGACGGCGGCAAGACCTGGAAAGGCCTGGGCTGGCCTTCCGACGGCGTCATGCCCAAGGCCTTCGGAGACTGGCGCTGCATGTGGATTGACCCGCTGGATTCCAACCGCCTCATCTTCGGCTCGGACGGCGGGGTCAATATCAGCTACGACCGGGGCCGGACCTCCCACCATGCCTACAATATCCCCCTGACCGAATTCTATGCCGTGGGCGTCGATATGGAGGAGCCGTACAATATCTACGGCGGCCTCCAGGACCACGACTCCTGGAAAGGGCCGTCCAATGGCTGGGCGGGCGAAATCAGCCCCTCCGACTGGGTCACGGTCGGCGGCGGCGACGGCATGTACAACTGCATCGATCCGACTGATTCGCGCTGGCTGTACAACAACCGGGAGATGGGCTCGATGTGGCGGCTGGATCAGAAGACCTGCGTTCAGACTACAATCACTCCGAGACGCCCGGCCGGCCAGCCGGCCTTGCGTTTCAACTGGACGCCCCCGATCGCCCTCTCTCCGCACAACCCGGCCATCGTCTACACCGGCGCCCAGGTGATTTTCCGCTCCCTCGACCGCGGCGATCACTGGCAGGAGATCAGCCCCGACCTGACGACGAACGAGGACGCTAAACAGCATGGTGAAGGGAACATCTCCTACTGTACGCTGACGACGTTGGCGGAATCGCCGGTCAAACCCGGGATCATCTGGTCGGGATCGGACGACGGCAAGGTCCAGGTCACCCGGGACGGGGGAGCCTCCTGGCTCGACCGCACGGCCAAGCTGGCCGCGGCGGGCGCGCCGGCCGAGTTCTGGGTCAGCCGCGTTTTCCCTTCGCCCCATGACGCAGGAACGTGTTTCGTCTCCAAAACGGGCTGGCGCTTGGACGCTTACAAGCCCGTTCTTTTTAAGACGACGGATTTCGGCGAAACCTGGACCTCAATCGCCGGAAATCTTCCGGCCGACAAGCCGGTCAATGTCGTCGTTCAGGACCGTAAAAACCAGAATCTCGTTTTCGCCGGGACGGAATGGGGCCTTTACGTCACTCTCGACGGCGGGAAAGCGTGGTTCTCTTTCGGAGCCGCCATGCCCTCCGTCAAAATCACCGACTTGGTCATCCATCCCCGCGAGAACGATCTGATCGTGGCCACCTACGGGCGCGGCGCCTGGGTCGCCGACATCACCGTCCTGCAGGAGATGGGGGAGAGCGTCCTGGCCGAAGACGCGTATCTCTTCGACATCGAACCGCGGGTTCAGCGCGTGTACGGCGGGATCGGCAATTACCAGCTCCTGGGCGACGGCCATCTGTTCACGCCAAACGAGCCCAACGCCGTGATCATCAATTATTTTCTCAAGGCCAAGGCGGCCGGCCCGGTTAAGATCACTGTGGCCGATCCTTACGGTAAAACGATCGCCGAACTGACGGGCCAGGGTGAGGCCGGACTGAACAGCGCGGCTTGGGGCATGCGGCCCCAACGGCCCGGAGAAGCGGGCGGTCGGGGCGCCGGAATGGGCCCGAGCGGCGGGATGGTCGAGCCCGGCGAATATGTCGTCACCCTCGACGTCGGCGGAAAAACGCTGACGAAAAAAGCCGTCATCCGCTACCGCCAGGGCTGGACCGTCGGCGCCGTCCCGGCCGTCATCCACGGCGGCCGGGGTCCCGGGCGTTGACCGGGGGTCCACTTCCGCCGCCCAGGCCTGTCCCTTGACCGCAGAGGGAAGAATAGTGGGACAGATAAAGCCGGCTCCTGCTGATGCCCAGCGTTAGGCGCGGTGTCTTCGTTCCCTATCGTTCGCCCCATTGAGGCATTTGTGGTACGCTTACTCAAGGTGAACGGCTCTGGGGCGCAGCTCATCAAGTCATTTAAAAACCTAACCGAACAGGGTTGAATTCGGCCGTCCTTTTGCATATCGTACCGCCATGGCGGAAATTCGGCCGTTTCGTCCGGTGAAACTCATCTGCGGGATCATCGCCTCCGCCGACGATCATGTCCGGGCCGCGGAAGAACGGCTGGCCGGTATTTTCGGCCCGATCGATGCCCGAGGGCCCCGCGTCGCCTTCGCCGGGACCGATTATTATGAACCCGAGATGGGCTCCGGATTGCGGCGGGGATTCATCGCTTTTCGCGATCTGATTGCGCCCGAACGCTTATCCGATGTCAAAATCCGAACCAACGGGCTGGAGGATGAACTGCGGGCCTTTTTCGGAACGGCCCGGAGAATCGTCAACCTCGACCCCGGATATGTGACGACGGCGGCGCTCATCATGGCCACGGCCAAGGATTTTTCCCATCGCGTTCCGTTGAAGGACGGGATCTTCGCCCATTTGGAATTGATCTTCAACAAGTCCGGTGTTAAACGGTTGGAATGGACATATCCTGATTTTAGGAACGAGGATCACATCCCGTTTTTAACGAGAGTCCGCCTTTCCTATCTGGAAATCCTCAAAACCATGGATCACGACCGGGGATGACGATCCGCCGTTTTTGCACCCGTCCCGCCCGGGCGGTTCCGATCCTCTTAATCCCTGATCATGCCCCGGGTTTCTGCCCCCTCTCATTTGCTTCGCGAATGAGGACTGCAAAGCCCGGGGAGTCGAATGGGTTTATTTCGATGATTTTTCCGCCGGGGGGGGGAACGGTCCGGAGATAAGCGGGACAAGATCAGCGGGATGATTGACATTGCGGCGCGGCCGGCGATATATTGTCAGCATAAGGAGGTGGGGAAATTCCACGGCCGGCACAGCGATTCGCCAGGCTTCGGAACCGTGAAATTCCCTTCCCTCGGGAAGTCGCCCCTAATAAACTAATGAATTGCCCGCGCTGCCGTACCGAACTTTCGGCCGATAGCCGCTTCTGCGCCTCCTGCGGAGAGCCGCTGGCCGGTTCGGAATCCACTCAGACGATGGCGGAGGCCGGTCCGATCTTCGCTCCCGGCGATCTTTTCGCCGGCCGCTATCGGATCATCGATGAAGCGGGCCGCGGCGGGATGGGCATCGTTTATAAGGCCATTGATACGAAAATCGAGGAACGGATCGCCCTCAAGATTTTAGCGCCCGAGATCGCCCACGATCCGCGCGCTCTGGAGAGATTCCGCCGCGAGCTCAAATCGGCCCGCCTTGTCACCCATAAAAACGTCCTCCGCGTCCACGACCTCGGAGAATCCGAGGGGATCGCCTTCCTGACCATGGAATTCGCCCCCGGGCAAACTCTTAAGAGTATTCTGGCGATGGCCGTGAACTTCGACCCTAAAACAGCCCTGAATTATGCCCGGCAGATCTGCGACGGACTGGCCGAAGCCCACCGGGCCGGAATCATTCATCGCGACCTCAAACCGCAGAACCTGATGATCGACGACCGGAATCGTTTGCGGATCATGGATTTCGGCATCGCCCGGCCGATGGCCGGGGAGGGGCCGACCCGGGAGGGCGTCCGGATCGGCACACCCTCGTACATGGCTCCGGAACAGGCCGAGGGCCGAAAGGTGGACGCACGGACCGACCTCTATGCAGTCGGCGCGATTCTCTATGAGATGTTGACGGGGCGGCTCCCGTTCGAGAGACATCCTACCTCGACACCACCCTCCCATCGGAAGACCGGCCATCCGCCGCCGCCGTCGACCATCAATCCGCTCGTCCCAGCGTCTTTGGATGCCGTTATCCAAAAGTGCCTGGCCGAGGATCCCGGCGGGCGTTTCGCCTCGGCCGAAGCGCTGAACGAGGCGCTGGCCTCCGTCGCCGCGGAAATCGATCCCGCTGAATCGGCGATGATGACTCCGCCCCCCTTGGCCGAAAACGCTTCCCGCCGCGCCCGCCGGGGATTCCGTCCGGCGGTTGTAGCGGCAGGCTTGATCGCCGCCGCCGCTTTGACTTTTTTCCTCCTGTCCCGGCGGGATTCCTTGCCCTGGCCGGAGGGTTGGGATGCCCGCTTGGCCGTCCTCCCCATGTCCGACACCAGTCCGGCCCGGGACCAAGCGATGTTCTGTAACGGCATGACTCATGACCTGAGGGACAAGCTGGGCGCGGCGGGAGGCTTGAAAATCATTTCCGAATTCTCATCCAACCAATTCGTCGAAAAGCCTTCCGGCCCGACCGAGATCGGCCGGATCCTGGGCGCACGGCATATCCTGGACGGGCGGCTGAACCTCCAGGACGGCGTTCTGTCGGTGAAGGTTTTGCTGGGCGACGCCCGGACGGGCCGTGTCTGGACGATGCCTTACAACGGCCGGGCAGGCGAGTATTTTGCCATCCAGGACCAGATCGTCGCCGATGTAATGGAGGAGCTAAAGGATTATCGCGCCTCCGCCGTGCCGCCGACCCCCTCGCCGGCGGATCCCGCCAGCATTGAAGCTTATACGGAGTACTTGATGGGCCGCCGGTTCGAAAGCCGTTACAGGGAGCTGGATGCGGCCTTGGATTTCGAGGAATCCGCCCGTTTTTACCGGGCCGCCCTGGCGCATGATCCCCGATATACGCTTGCTTTCCGCGGCCTGGGCGATCTCCATGAGGCCCGTTTCGTCAAGGGGAATGACCCAACCGATCTGGCCATTATGCTCGAGAATTTCCGGAAGGCTTTCGACACCAATCCCCGCTGGCCCGATGCCATCGTCGCCCTGGGCTGGTCGTATTTCTACCAGCAGAATCCGGACGAAGCTTATCGTTTTTTCCGGCAGGCCCGCGATGCGGCTCCCGACCAGGCTTCCGTCCTTCTGAACGTCGGGGCCTTTCTCCGCAGTATCGGGTTGTTTGAAAAAGCCGTCGCTTATTTGCAACGGGCCATCGAAAAAAGCCGTGAAATCGACCCCTTGTCCATCAGCCCGGCCATCCATCTGGCGTCCTGCCAAATCGCTCTCGGCCGGACCGGGGAAGCCGAGAAAACTCTGCGGGCCACGCGGACGATCGATCCGGCCAACACCCGAATTCGGATCCTTCTCGCCGGGCTGTTCCTAGGCCGGAAAGACCTGAAGTCGGCGCAAGCCGAGATCGATTCGATCGGAGATCCGGTCCGGCTTCCGCCGACCCTGCGCCGCCAGTACGACAATAACCGGATCTGGCTGGCCGCCGCCCGCGGCGACGAGCCGGGGGCACGCCAGCTGATCCAATCGTCCGATCGTCCCTTCAGCTACGAGATCATCAACGCCTATTGCGCCCTGGGCCTGAAAGAGGAAGCGCTGGCCGGAATCCGGGACGGCCTCGAACGCGGATTCCGGGTAGTCAAGGATTTCCTCTATCGGTACCCGATCCTGGTCAACAATCCGGCTCTCGATGTTTTGCGCGGCGATCCCCGTTTTCAGAAAATCCTGGCGACACAAAAAGAAATTTACGACAAAATGATGAAATCCTATACCGGGCTCTGACCGGTTGGATCCCATATTCCGAAAGGAGGAAAGGATGAAAATTAAATTGTGGACCTTGGAGGACGCCCAGGAAGCCGTCCAGGCGTGGTACAACGATCTTAAGGAAGCGTACAATCAAAAAGATTGGGAGGCCGTCGCCGCTCTCTACAATGACTCTTCGTTGATCTTCGATCGCGCCCGCCAGAAATCCCATAAAAACAGGAAGAATATCAAGAAATTCTGGAGGGAAGTCATGGGTCCCGGTCGGCCGAAGATGACCAGCGTCGTCGTCAAGGTCTTTGCCGCCCAGCCCGTGGATACCATCGTTCGCTTTGATGACATATACCGTCGCATCATACAGAGGGTCAATTGGACGGGGGTGATGACGTTTGAGCTCAAGACCGAGAAAAAGGCCTCTGTGACGATTGACTTCTCCGGAGACGGCGGTCACATGGATGTGTGCATGTTCAGCTATCCGGGGTTCGAGGTTTTCGGGTAAAAGCGGCGGGCGGCGGAGGTCCGGGGGTTTCGGCCCCATCCGTTGACAGCGGGGTTGGGGCGTGGAATAATCCAATTAAAGTAGGAGGTTACTATGTCTATTATATCCGTTTTTGCCTCATCATTCAGGGCGGTTCCCGATTCGAACAAGGTCAGCCTTCCTTCCTGGCTGTTCTGGGTTCTCCTCCTGGTCGTGGCGGCGCTTATCGCCGGTCTCATCATCCGGGACGAATCCCTCCGGAAAAAGATTGTTGGCGTTTTTAAAAAGCTCCAGAAGAAATGGACCCGAGCGCGCCTGCGGGGAAAGATCGAGAGGGAGCAGCGGGCCCAGGACGAAGCCTTGAAGAGGTTGGGGCAAGCGGCCTGGAAGGCGGGCCACAAGCTTAGGACGCCGGTCGAGACGATTCAGGAACTCGAGGCGCTGCACGAAACGATCCGGGCGAAAAACGCCGAGATCGAAAAGATCGAAGCCGAGGCGGCCCGGGCGAAGCAGATTCAGTCCGATTTCCTCAAGTCCCAAAAAGCCAAGATCGAGGCGCAGGCCGAAGCGGCGCGTCCCCACCGCGAGGAGCTGTCCCGCCGGCAGGCCAGGCTCAAAGAAGTCGAACTCGCCCTCGTCGAGATCGAAAAAATCGTGACCGGGGCGGAAGCGGAGATACGAACGGCGGAAAAAGAACTGGCCGGGATCGAGGCCGATACCGCCATGGAGGCCGGCCGGAAGCAAGCCGGTCTCACCGAATCCCGGAATAAAATTGAAGCCTTGATCCGGAAAAAGGCTGATGCCGCGGACCGCGCGGCTCCGCTGCGCGGGGAAAAAGCCTCGATCATGGAGGCGGAGGCCAAAGTCCAGGCCATCCTCGACGGCTATGACAAGACCAGCAAGACGTTGGGCGATGAGCTAGGCGAAAAAACACGGGTTGTCGAAGCCTCGATGGCGGACATGGACAAGAAGAAAGCCGGACTGAAGGCCGAGATCGACAAGGCCGAAAAGAAAAAAGATCCGCATTGGACCGCCTTGGGAAAGAAGCTGAACGAGAAACGGATTGATGATCCCGCCTTGGCCGCCATCTACACCGAAATCGACGGGATCGATAAAACGATCCGCGAACACGAGGCCCGCCACAAAGACTTGGGCGGTTGAACATGAGTGCTCAACCCTCCCTCGTCAGAAATGACTTTTAGTCTTTCACGCTGGAAGCGCCAGGACATGCACAGGCGTGGAGCGCCATGGTTCAAGGCCTGGCCGGCTTAAATGATCGCCTCGCCGCCCGTCTTACGATCGGTTACAGCCCCATCTCCTTGATGATGTGCGTCGCGCCGGAGAACTTTTCCGTCACCCACAGGACGTACCGGATGTCGACGCTGATCGAGCGCTGGAATTCGGGGATGATGAAGTAGTCGCCGACGACGCTTTCGTAGGTCATGTCGAAGATGATCCCGAGCTGCTCGCCCTTGGCGTTGAGCGTGGGGGAGCCGGAGTTTCCGCCGGTGACGTTGGTCGTGTTCAGGAAGCAGGTCGGCACGTCGCCGGCCCGCTTGTCGGCGTAGCGGCCGAAATCCTTGGCCTGCCACAGGGCCTTGACCTTGGCCGGGACAATGAACGGCGACATCCCGGACTCTTTTTCGATGACGCCCTTCAGCGTCGTCATGGGCTTGAATTCGACCGCGTCCTTGGGCGTGTAGCCCATCACGGGTCCATAGGTGAACCGGATCGTGCCGTTGGCATCAGGAGGGTAAGCGCCTTTTTTCATCTCCAGGATGGCCGCTTCATAGGCCATCTTCAGGTCGCCGCCCTCGCGTCCGAAGCCCTTGGCGTCCTCGCGGATGACCTTGAGCTCTTTTTCCATCTCCGCCGCCAGCTTGAGGAAGGGGTCGTCCAGCGCGTCCAACTGGGCCGGTTTGAGCCCCAGTACTTCGAGCCGCTTCTGGGGATCGCCCAGCTTGGTCTTGGCGTACATGTCGTCCACCCGGGCGGCGACTTCGGCGTCCGAACCGCCGACGAGCCCGCGCAGGGAAACCGGCCATTGGGCCGGATCGGGCCGGGTCGCCTTGAGCCGTTTGATCGTCCATTTGAGGAGCTCGCGGTCCGTGGCGAATACGTACCCCCGCTCGGCCAGGGGAATGTTCTGGCGGAGCTGGGGCAGGCTGCGCTCCTGGAAAGCCGCCTCGCGATCCTTGTCCGGCTTCTGGATTTCAGCCACCGCGCGGACGAGGGTGTTGGCACCGCCCAGGATGGTCGAGCCGCCCAGCACGCCGTTGAGCGCTTCGCTGCGGGCGTTGAAAGCTTTCTGCCGTTCCAGATAGGCGTTGAGATCGGCCGCCGCCTGGCCGTATTTGGCCTGCCGGGCGGGATCGGCGGCGATCCAGTCGAGAAGCACTTTTTCCTGGTCCGCCTTGCGGGCGATGAGGTCGAATTTCTGCAGGCCCTCGAGCTTGCCCTGAAGGTTCTTGAGCCCGTTGTAGAGGCCCTTGACTCGGGCGGCGTAGCGGATTTCGACTTCCTTGTCGGCCTTTCCGGCGTCCTCGTAGAACCTGATGGCATCCTGATTGTCTTTGATGCGGCGGCTCATCGAGTCCATGTCGGATTTAAGCTCACCCAGGGCGTAATTGCGGTAGGTGCGGCCGGGAAATCCCATGACGAAAGTGAAATCGCCATCTTTGTAGCCGTCGAGAGAGGGCTTGAGCCAAACTTTGGGTTTGTAGGGGACGTTGGACGTGCTGTAGTCGGCGGCCGTGCCGTCCGGGGCGACATAAGCCCGCAGGAAGGAGAAGTCGCAGGTGTGGCGCGGCCACATCCAATTGTCCGTTTCGCCGCCGAAGTTGCCCAGGTCCTGAGGCGGGGCGTAAACAAGCCGGATGTCGCGGATCTGCTTGAAGGTGTAAAGATAATAGGCGTTGCCGCTGTACATCGAGGCCAGGTTGCAGCGCAGGTCTTTCCCGCCCTTCTCGCCCTGGGCGATGAGTTCCTTCTGGGCTTTATCCAAAGCGTCGAAGCGTTGGCGCGGGGTCATCTTGGGCTTGAGGGTGGCGTTGACCTTGGCCGTCACGTCCTCGTAGCCGAGGAGGACGCCGGCCTGGTAGCCCTGGGCCGGAATTTCCTTGTCTTTGGACGCGGACAGGAATCCCTTTTGGATATAATCGTTGTCCTTGCTGGAGGCGCGTTGGATGGCCCCGTAAGCGACGTGGTGGTTGGTCAGGATGAGGCCTTCGGGGCTGACGAATTCGCCCGTCCCGCCGCCCAGGTTGACGACGGCGCTCATCAGGCCGGTGCCGTCCTTTTTGAAAAGGTCCTCGGGATTCATCTGCAGGCCGAGGGCCTTGAGGTTGAGGTCTTTCATCTGATGGGGCATCCACATCCCCTCGTCGGCCCGGCCGAGGAAGGCGACGAGCAAAGCGAGCCCGAGAATGGCGATGAGTTTTCTTCTGGTCATGACGGCCTCCGATGCAGGGTGGAATTCGGGCGGGCTAAACCGCCGCGATATCTTATTGTATGACGACTACCCCTCCGCGTCCATCCTGGATTATTTGACTTTCGGGAAGCGGGAACATTATCCTTGAAGACCCAGGAGTCAAATCTTTTGATCTTCATAATTCTGGCGGCGGCCGCGGCGTTCAGCGGTCCGGCCTCCGCCCAAGAAATACGGAGGGACTATCCCATCCGGCCGATCCCGTTCACCGAAGTCCGGCTGAACGACGCGTTTTGGCGGCCCCGCCTCGAAACCAACCGCACGACGACCCTGCCGTTTCTTTTCCGCAAGAACGAGGAAACTGGGCGGATCGACAATTTCGCCATCGCCGGCGGGCTGATGAAGGACGAATACAAGGGCGAACGCTACAACGACACCGACGTCTACAAGACGATCGAGGGCGCATCGTACTCGCTTCGGGTTCATCCCGATCCGGAGCTCGACCGCGCGCTCGACGCCGTGATCGTCAAGATAGCCGCCGCCCAGGAGGCGGACGGATATCTCTTTACGCCGCGGACGGCCAGTCCCAACAAGCTTCAGCCCGGCATCGGGGCCGAACGCTGGTCCGAACTGGCCGTCAGCCATGAGCTCTATAACGCCGGGCACCTGTTCGAAGCGGCCGTCGCCCATTTCCAAGCGACCGGCAAGCGCTCGCTTCTCGAGGTGGCCGTCCGATACGCGGACCTCATCGCATCCGTCTTCGGTTCGGGCAAGCGGGCCGGTTTTCCCGGCCACCAGGAAATCGAGCTGGGTCTGATCAAGCTCTATCGCGCAACCTCGAACGAAAAGTATTTGAACTTGGCCAAGTATTTTCTCGATCAGCGCGGTCCCGCCATCCGGCTGACCCGGTATCCGCCCGGAAACCGCTTTGCCATCTACAACGAGCCGGAGCAGATTCAAGCCCATAAACCCGTCCTGGAGCAGGACGAGGCCGTCGGACACGCCGTCCGCCTGGCCTACATGGCCTCCGGCATGGCCGACATCGCGGCCGTCTTCGGCGACGCGGCTTATGCCTCGGCCGTCGAACGGCTGTGGGAGAATGTCGTGGGGAAAAAGATGTACCTCACGGGCGGCATCGGGTCGCTCCACGACCGCGAACGGTTCGGAGCGAATTACGAACTCCCCAATCTCACCGGGTACCTCGAGACCTGCGCTTCGATCGGCATGGCCTTCTGGAATCATCGCTTGTTTCTGCTCACGGGCGAGGCGAAATACCTGGACATTCTGGAACGCGTCATCTATAACGGCGTCCTGGCCGGTGTTTCGTTCGACGGCCGGTCTTTCTTTTACGCCAATCCGCTCGAATCCGACGGGAAGTTCCGCTTCAATCAGGGAAGTGTCGGCCGCCGGCCTTTCTTCAATGTGGCCTGCTGTCCCGGAAATGTGTCGCGATTTCTACCCTCCATTCCGAGCTATGTGTATGCCGCCCGAGGCGACACGCTTTATGTGAATCTGTTTATCGGCGGTGAAGCCCGCATCGATCTCGACGGATGCCGGGTTGTGGTCCGGCAGGCAACGCGCTATCCTTGGGAAGGCGCGGTCCGGATCACCGTCGAGCCCTCCGCGGAAACCGAGTTCTCGGTTTTCGTTCGCATCCCGGGTTGGGCTCAAAATCGTCCCGTCCCGACGGATCTGTACCGGTATCCCGAAAGGGGGGACGCCAAGGTCCTCATTAAAGTGAACGGCACGCCCGTCGATATGAACCGCGATAAAGGCTTCGCCCGAGTGCGGCGCGTCTGGGAAAAGGGCGATGCGATCGACATCGAATTTCCCATGGATGCCCGCCGCGTCGTTGCCCACGACGCCGTCAAGGACGATGCGGGCAAGGTCGCCGTCGAACGCGGTCCGCTCGTCTACTGTGCCGAGGGCATCGACAACGGCGGCCGGGCGCTTGATATCGGGCTGGCCGACGGTACGCCGCTTCTTCCCGAGTGGAAGCCCGAACTTCTGAACGGCGTCGTGATTCTGAAAGGAACCGCGTTGTCGAAGGCGGTCCCGAGTTCGGGCGCCCCGCGGCCGCTGACCTTGATTCCGTATTATGCCTGGGCCCATCGCGGCGCCGGCGAGATGACGGTCTGGATGATGAGGAAATAATCCTTTTCTCCCTCCCGGCCTCCGCATCCTACGAAAAAAGCACGGCCAGCGACAAGACCGTTGGCGGATTTTTCCCTTTCCGCCCCTATTTGATCCGCTTGGCGACAAAGACGCCGCCGGGCTGGCTGAGCTCGAGTCCCGTGACCTCGCCCTTGTCGCCCTCGATGAATTTCACCCGGACGACCTTGATCTGTTTAAAGGAAAATTCGCCGCCGGCCTCGGGGACGAGATCATAGGGCGGCTGGCCGGGAAGCGAGGCCGTGAGCGTATCGCCCTTCAGGGCGATGATCGCCAGCTGGGTGACGAGATCATACCGGCCGGCGAGCTTCCGGAGATAGGCGGTGTCGAAGAACCGGGGCTCGGGCTTCTTGGCGAACACAACCTCCCCCAAGGTGCTCTCCAGAGGAATTTCAAGGGCCGAGACGATCCCGTTGACGTCGGTCCGGAAGGTCAGCTTCATGTCGGTGAACGTAGGGTCCTCGGCCTTGGCGCCGTTGAACGTCTCATAATGCCAGTGATCGAGGGGGGTGGTGATCCGGTTGAAGGCAAAGGCCAATTGACGGCCCTGGACCGTTACCGCGAGCGTCCCGTAGCCGGGATGAGCGTATTCGCCGGCGTATTCCTCGAGCTTGTGGGCGGGCGTCGTTCCGGGTTTTTTTCGGGAGGCCTTGTTCTGCTCGGCCTTTTTGGCCACGCTTTCCCCCGCGGCCTGCTCCTGGGCAGCCGCGGCGATCCAATCAACCGGTTCCAAACCCAGCAGACGATCGATTGCCGTGCGGGCCAGAAGCTCGGGAAGTCCGGTGCCGTTTTTATTGGTCAGGATGACGTATCCGTATCCATCCTGGGGCAGAAACCCGACCAGGGCGGAAAATCCGTCAATATTTCCGCCGTGCTCGACACGGCGATGGCCGCGGTAAGTGTCCACGAACCAGCCCAGGCCGTAGTCGGACGGCGAAATGTCCGCGCGTGTCGGCTGGTTGCCGGTGGGCATATAAGCGGCATGAAGGTCTTCCACGACCGCCGGGCTGATGACCTGCCGGTCTTCGAATTTTCCTCCGTTGAGGTGGACGCGGACCCAGCGGGACATTTCATTGACGCTGGAGTTGACGGCCCCCGCCGGGCCGATGACCGTGATGTCGCGGAAGGGGATTTTGACGACTTTGCCGTCCCGGTCCCCGTACGGCTGGGCGAAGTCGGCGTCCTTCTGGGAGACGGCCACCGAGAAATTGCTGCGCGTCATCCCCAGGGGAGCGAAGATGAGCGAGCGGACGGAATCCTCCCACGATTTTCCGGTGAGGGTTTCGATGAGATAGCCGGCGGTCAGGAACATCAGGTTGTTATACTGGAACCGCTCGCGCAGGTCGGCCGTCGGCGGCAGAAAAGCCAGGCTCCGGACCAGCTGTTCCCGGCTGATCGTGGTGTTGTTGTACCAGAGAATATCGTGGCGGGGAAGGCCGGACCGGTGGGTCACCAGGTCCCGTGGGGTTAAACGGTCTCCGGCTTGGGCATCATAAAGTTTGAACCAGGGGATGTAGTTGCGAACCGGCTTGTCCCATTCGACCTTGCCCTGGTCCACCAGCGTCCCGAGCGCGAACGTGGTGAACGCCTTGGTGGACGATCCGATGGCCAGAATCGTATCGGCCGACATGGGGAGCTTGTTCTCGATGTCCCGGAACCCGAATCCTTGAGCCAGGATGACGTCGTTGTCTTTGATGACGGCCACGGCCGCGCCGGGGACTTTGAGCTTGGTCAGGCCTTGTTGAACGACCGCTTCGAAGTTCTCCATGGCTTTATTGGCTTTGGCGGCCGCATCGATGCCTCGGACGAGCTCGAAGTCGAATGTTTGGCCGCTTTGCGTGTATTTTCCCGTGATCTTGCCGCCGTCCTCGCCGATGGCGCCGACGAACGTCGCGTTGCCGGGAATATCGGCGATCTTGAAGGTGACTTTCGGCCCGTCGGCCCCGATAGCCGTCAGGGGCAGGTCCTTGGCGCGTTGGGAGGGTATGGAAATATCCCCTTTCCAGTTCCCGTCGGCTTGCCTGGCGAAATCCAGGTCCATGATGAGTTTTTGACCCATGACGTTGACCGAGCCTTCCCAATGTCCGGCCAGATCCCGGGCCGGTGTTTGGACGGGAACGGTTGCGAACGCGGCCGAAGCCGGGAGGACGGCGACGGCGATGCCGACGAGAAGAATGAGGATGAAACGAACGGATTTCATGGACGACTCCTTTTTTGCTTATCAGCTCAATACATCCGGACCTTGATCGTAAAGCCCGCGCCGAGAGCGATCGCTTTCTTCTCAGCATGGTCCGAGCTCCATCCCTCCATTTTTTCCATCCGTCGTGAATTGTCAATAGAAGACGGGCCTGATCGTATGACACTTTTCTTTTCGAGCGAGAGAACGCATGCGGCAACGCTGTTTAAACCGGAAAAACTGTACTACGGTCAGAAAACGGGCGTTTTGACCTGTTTTTCCTGAGACTGAGACTTGATATGATCGAGCGGTTTCGCTTAAGATCGGCCTTCATGAGAAAACGGATTCTTCGCCCGGCAACCTTGATAGGGTTCTTTGCCGCCGGTTCCGCCTGATAATCGCGCTGGAGTTGGAGGCTGATAATGAAACGATTTTCCCCGGGATTCCTTACCGCCCTGGTTTTGGGTGTTTCCGTCCTATTCCAAGCCATGGGGTTGCCCGCTTCGGATCAATCGGCTGTTCTCAAGCTCGACCGGCTGACAACCCGGGAAGCGAAGGGCTTACGGGTCAAAAACGTCGTCATGATGATCCCCGACGGCATGGGTGTCGGTGCCTCCACCCTGGGCCGCTGGTACAAATTCGCCAAGACCGGGGTCAACAGCCTCGTTTTTGATGATCTCGTCTGCGGGCTGGTCAGGACATACTGGGCGACGGGACTGATCACGGACTCGGCGCCTTCGGCGGCGGCCATGGCCACCGGATTCAAGACTTCGTATGGCGCCGTTTCCCTGCGGCCGGCCAAGGTCACCATGCCGGATGTCCCGGCTCTGCTCGAAGGACAGGCTTTGACACCGGTGGCGACGGTTCTGGAAGCCGCCCGAAGCCTGGGTTTGGCCACGGGATTGGTAGTCACCTGTGAATTTCCACACGCCACCCCGGCCGGGTTTTCGAGTCATTACACTCAGCGGAGCGCTATGGACCTTCTGGCCGAGCAGCAGGTCTATCAGGGCATGGACGTCGTCCTCGGCGGCGGCCGCAAATACCTTAACCCCCAATCGCGCAAGGACAAGGAAAATCTGGTCAAGGTTCTTGAGGAACGCGGATATCTCTATGTCACCGATACCGAAGCCATGCGCGCGGCGCGGCCGGGGAGATTATGGGGTTCCTTCGCCGAAGCGGGGATGCAACGCGATATCGATCGAGACTTGCTCAAAGAACCTTCGCTGGTTGAGATGACGCAAAAAGCTCTTACGGTTCTTTCCCGGAATCCCAAGGGTTTTTTCCTCATGGTCGAGGGCAGCCAAATCGACTGGGGCGCCCACGCCAACGATCCCATCGGGACGGCGACGGAGGTTCTGGGGTTTGATCGAGCGGTGGCGGCCGTTCTTGAGTTCGCCGAGAAAGACGGCCAAACGGCCGTCATCATCGCCGCCGACCACAGCACCGGCGGTTTCAGTATCGGCAACCCCGAAGTCGGCGATCTGCCGTGGGAGAAGTTCCTCCCGATCACGAAGGCCAAAATGACGGCCACCAAGGCGGCCGCCCTTTTGGCGGCGGGCGAACCCAAAAATCTGGCCGAAAGCGGGAGCTTGATCTCCGATGCGCTTGGCGTCGATGACCTCCGGCCGGCCGAAGTCACCGAGCTCGATACCCTCCTGAAAGAACGGAACGCCAAGAGACTCGAATTGTTCCTGGGGCGCGTCGTGTCCAGGCGGGTGGGCGCCGGTTGGGCCTTCACCGGACATGGGGGCGAGGATGTCGCTCTTTATATCCGGCACCCCCGCGGATTACGCCTCGGAGGCGTCATTCAGAACACGGACATCGCCGCCTATATCTCCAAGTGCCTGGGATTTGACCTCCGTCTTTTAACGGACCGGCTTTTTGTTCCGGCGGCCGCCGCCTTTTCCGCCGTCGGGGCCAAGACGAGGGTCGATATCACCGATCCGGAGAATCCGGTTTTTCTGGCGGTTCGGGCTGGCCAAACGCTCCGGCTTCCGGTGAATAAAAGCTATGCCGAATGGAACGGCAAGGCCGTCGAATTGGGCGGAGTAATCGTCACCACGGGTGCGATCGGGGCCAAGGTAACCGACGATCCGTCCGTTTGGTTCGTCCCCAAGCGGGCGGTCGACCTCTTTAAATAGCGGGGGGCGGACGCCGGGCCCGGCTTATTTGTCCTTGCGGACGTTAATCAGGACTTTAGGGGCTGATTTGTACTCGTCAAGTTCGATCGTTCCATCGGTCAGGTATTTGAGCGTGGCATTCTCATAAACCCGGCCTTCGCCTTTTCCGTTCTGGTCAAACTCCAGGATGATGACCATGAAGTATAGACCCTGGTAGATCATCCTGGAGATGCCCGGGCCGAATCCTTCGTTCTCGGCGACCAGCCGGAGTTCAATCTTGTCGCCTTTCTGGAATTCCTGGGCGGCGTGAATGTTGACCTTCAAGCCCTGGGCTCCGGTGATCTGCACCGATCCTTTTTTGTAGGAGCGGAAGACTTTCCGGAAGGCATCCTCTCCCCCGGAGTTGAGGGTCTCGACGAGATTGATGACCTCTTCCTTCGTGGAGAAGTCATCCACCACGAACTTGATGTTGAAAACAGCATCCATGGATCCGCCCTTGCCTGTCATATGGCGGGCGCGGATGGTCAGCCGTTGAGCCAGGGCGGGGCCGGCGGCCAGGCCGACAATCAGGAGTAGAATAATCACTTGACGGGAATTTCGAAAAGACATTTTTGTCCTCCTTGCCTTCGCGGAAAAAAACCCTTCTCCGCTCACCCTGGCCCTCCAGCGGTGACGGTGTTCATCGTAAACTCGCTCCCGGTTCATGTCAAGGAGCCGGCGGCTCAATTCCGATTCGGAGGCGCCGCGACAAAATCATGGAACTCCGACCGGGAAAAAGATAAGCTCTCATCGAACGTAACCGGAGGAAGGGCGACGTGGTGACCGTTGCGTTCGCCATACTCATCCGGCGCGTCCAGGTGAATACCGGGGTGAAGGCTGACGCCGGCCTGGTCGCGCTCCATCGCGGCTCCTTCGTCTCTTGCGCGGATGGAATCGACAAAGCATATTCAGATCGGCCATCGAAGAAAGGAGGAAATCATCTTGAATAAAAAAATTTTAAGCGCTTGGACCTCCCTGATTCTGGTCTCTATTCTCGGGTTGATCTCGCGGGCTGATACCCGGATCGCGTCGGAGATCCGGCGCTGTCCGGCCCGGAAAGCGCCGAAAACTCTGACCGTGAAACCTCTAAGCATCATTCTTTATGAGCTTGATGGGCGATAAAAAGAAAGCCGTATTATGAAGCAATCTTTGAGACGAATTTTCTTCCCGGTCGCTTTCTTCGGAGCCGCTACGGCGGTGGCTGCATTTTTCTTTCTTCAGAGGCCAAGCTATGACGTCACTTTTTTTCTGACCTCCGATCTTCACTACGGGGTGAGCCCCACTGTGGCCGCGGCCAACGAGAAGACGGTGGACGCCATGAATGCCCTGCCGGGCGGGACGTGGCCGGACGCGACGGGCGGCGGGACGATCGCCACTCCCCGCGGAGTCGTTGTCCTCGGCGACCTGATCGAGAACGGGGCCGGCCCCGATGCGCCCGAATTCTGGACCGATTTCATCCGTCACTATGGGACGAACGGGGAGGGGCTCCTGAGGTTTCCGGTCTATGAAAACGCGGGAAATCACGACGGCGGGGAGGACGAGCCCGCACGACGGGGTATTCGGGAACGGAACAAGGTCCGTCCCGGCCTGAAAAGCGTCTCCTCCAACGGGGTCAATTACTCCTGGGATTGGGATGGCGTGCATTTTGTCAGCCTCGGCATTTTCGCCGGTTCGGCCGGTGACGACTTCGTCAACCAGTGGGGAACGCATTTCACCGGTTCGTGGCGTCTTCCGGGCTACAGTCTCGAATTTCTGAAGGATGACCTGGCTCGAAACGTGGGCCGCAGCGGCCGCCCCGTCGTTCTTCTCCAGCACTACGGCTGGGACCGGTGGGGACTCGGCTGGTGGTCGGAGATGGAGCGCCGGGGGTTCGCCGAAGCCCTCGAGGCTTATAACGTAATCGGCATCTTCTGGGGGCATACGCACGAGTTCCAATCCATGAACTGGGCCGGCATTCCCACCTGGTGTGTGGGAACAGGACAGCGCGATCCCGAAGCCGGAGAATTCGTCATCGTCCGCATCCGTCCCGCCGGTATGGAAGTCGCCGAGCGGAAAGCAGCCGGACAGGGTTCCTGGGGAGGTTGGACCCGCGTGCTGTTCAACGGAAAAAGATAGGCCGTTGACGATTCAAAAAGCTCTTGATAGAGTGAAGAGGACATTATTTCGCTCTGATAATCCATAAAGGAGGAAGCATGTTAAAAAAGCCGAGGGCTGTCGTGCTGAGACATGTGGCTGTGGTCGTTATAGCCATGACCCTGGCCGGCCAAGCGCAGGATCCTCAAAACCGAGGAGTCGCTTCCTCGGATAAGCCGTTTCAACCGACGTGGAACTCCCTAAGGAACAACCGCACGCCGCAATGGCTCCGGGACGGCAAGTTCGGCATCTACACCCACTGGGGTGTTTACGCCGTGCCGGCCATGGGACCGAACGCGACTTGGTACTCGAATCATGCCTACATGGACCCGAACTCCCCCGAGCGGGCCTATCACGAGATGACCTTCGGGCCCCTGCGGACGTTCGGCTACAAAGATTTTATCCCCATGTTCAAAGCCGAGAAGTTCAACGCTGAAGAATGGGCCGACTTGTTCAAGAAATCGGGTGCGCGGTTCGCCGGGCCCGTGGCCGAGCATCACGACGGCTTCGCCATGTGGGACAGCGCGCTCACGGAATGGAACGCGGCCAAGATGGGGCCGCGGCGGGACGTGGTCGGAGAATTGGCCAAGGCCATCAAGTCCCGCGGCCTGAAATTCGTCACCGCCTTCCACCACGCCGAAAATTGGTTCTTCTTCCCGGTCTGGGATAAGACCCTCGACTGCGGCGATCCGCGGTATTCCGGGCTGTACGGCCCCATCCACGAGAAAGGGGCCCAGCCGACCAAGGCCTTTTTCGACGTCTGGAAGGGCAAGGTCGTGGAGGTCATCGAAAAATACAGCCCCGATTTCCTCTGGTTTGATTTCGGGCTGGGGTTCGTTACGGAGCCGTATAAGCGGGAACTCCTCGCTTATTTTTACAATCAGGCCGCGGCCCAGAACAAGGAGGTCATCGTCACCTATAAGGACCACGACCTCCCGGTGGGGATCGGCATCAACGATCTGGAGCTCGGACAGGAGAGCGACCTGACCTATCATGAATGGATCACCGATTCGTCGGTTGACAACCAGGGCGCCTGGGGCTATGTCCGCAGCGCCGGATTCAAGACGGTTGAGAACCTGGTTCATAACCTTGTCGACCGCGTCAGCAAGAACGGCTATCTCCTCTTGAACGTGGGCCCCAAGGCGGACGGCAGCATCCCCGACGAGGCGAAAGAGCAGTTGCTCGGACTGGGCCGATGGCTCGAGATCAACGGCGAAGCCATCTATGGGACCATGCCCTGGATGGTCGCCGGCGAAGGCCCGACCAAGCTCGATAAGAAAGGCCCCTTCAACGAGAACGACGCCCTCCGCTATACGGCCCAGGATATCCGTTTCACGGCCAAGACCGATACCCTTTACGCGACGGTCCTCGGCTGGCCGGGGGAGAAGATCCTCATCAAGAGCCTGGCGGGCGGTCCGAATCCCAATCGCAATTTCCGGAACGGCTTGTACCCCTCCGAGATCTCATCCATCACCATGCTCGGCGACGGCAAGCCGCTGCGTTGGGAAATGAGCGCCGAGGGCTTGTCGATCGAAACGCCGAAGACAAAGCCGTGTGCTTACGCCTACGTGTTTAAAATAGAACGCCGAAGCCCGTTTTAAGCGTGGCCCGGCCTGCGGCTGGTTAACCCGTCGGAGGCGCGTCTCGGAGCCGCAGGTCTTTATTTTTCTAAGGCCTCGACGTCTCCTTCAACCGGACGGCCGGGATCGAGGAGGCCGTGGCGGGGCCGCCCCTCACTTCGAGGGCGGCACCTCTCCATAGAACTTCCAACCGGCCTTGTAGTCCCGGGTCAGGGGCAGGCCGGCGAGCAGGGCCCGGACCATCTCCTGGGGCAAGGGCCCCGTCCGGAGAAAGGCGTCGTGGAACTGCTTGGGGGTCATCGTCTTCTTCTCGACGACTATGTCCTTGTAGAACGAGTGGAGCTGGAGGGCGCCCAGCATATAGCTCACCTGGTAGAGCGGCGGCGAGTTCTGGATATGACCGCGCACCTCGCCCTCGGCCGTGTAGCGCTCGTGGCCGTTCGAGACGAGGAAGTCGACGCACCGTTGGGGCGACCAGCGGCCCATCTGGTAGTTGAGCGTGAAGACGATCCGGGCGGCCCGGTGCATCCTCCAGAAGAGGGCGCCGATTTTATCCTCGGTTGTGGCGTGGAAGCCGAGTTCCCAAAGGAGCATTTCCCAGTGGAGGGCCCAGCCTTCCCCGTAGAACGGCGTATTGAAAAGGCTCCTGTGGGTGTTGTAGCGCTGGCCGATGAAGCCCATCAAACCGTGGCCGGGGATGAGTTCGTGGAAAACCGTGGCGTGGGAGAGGTGGGGTCCGTTCCCTTTCATGATCATTTGGGCCAAGTCCTCCGGCATGCCCTCGACGGGGTAGGAGACGAGGATGCTCTCTCCACCGAGGAAGAACGGGGCCGAGCGCATTTGTTGGGGAGACATCATGTTCAATCGCCAGGTATCGTGGACGATCGGGGGGATGGTGATGAGGTCCCTCTCCCGGACGAACTTCTCGGCTTGGATCTCCAGGTTGCGGACTAAGGCCGGTTGTTCGCCGCGGGGGACGTAGGCTTTCTTGACCTTTTCCAGGGCGGCCCGCCAGTCGTCCCCGAAACCGAGTTCCCCGGCCGCCTTCTTCATCTCGGCCTCAGTCCAGGCGTATTCCCGGTTGCCGATCTCGATCAGTTGTTCGGGAGTGTAGACAATCATTTCGCCCCAGAGTTCCTCGACGAGGGTCTCCCTCCCGACGGGGTCGCCGATGATCGGCTCGCCCAGAACGAGAGGCCGATTCAGTTCCTCGGCCGGCCTTACCGCCGCGGCCCCCCCGGAGGCGCGGGACGCGCTGGGTGCGCCGCCCCCGACCCGGCCGATCTTGACGCCCGGCGGGAGGCCGCCGAGCTTCTCACGGAGAAGGGCTGAATAAGCCGTGAGGGCCTCAGTCAGGGGCTTGAATGCCGCCGGGACCTTGGCCGTGAAATCAGGATCGTACCCATTGAAAAAAGCGAACCACTCGCCGATTGTCGCCTGCAGGGCGTCCAAATGGCGGGAGGCCTTGATCGCGCTCGAAGGGGTCGACGTCAGGGCTCCCGAGGCGACGGACGCCCGGACCGCCGCCAGCTGGTCGGAAATGGCTTGAAGGGCGGCCACGGCGGCATCGGGCTTGACGAAATCGAGGCGCTGGCGGGCCTCTTGGAGGTCCGCCACGGTTTGGGCGAAGGGGAGGAGGGAGGCAATCTCACTTATGAGGCGTTCATCGCGGTCCACCAAACGCAGGTCGGACTCGATCCGGTTGCGGAGGAGGATGTAGTCCACCCGGCCTTCCTGGGATAGGCGTTCGAAATCGATCTTGGGCAGGGCCCGAAGCCAGGCCTCATGGAAAGCCCGGAGGGCGGCGCGGCGCGTCTTCGAGCCGGCCACGGTGTAGAAGCGTTGGAGGAGCTGGCGGTCGGCGGCATAGCGGGCGACGATGTCGCGCAGTTCGCTCGTTGCAGCCGGATCGGCCAAGTCCGGGACGAAAATTGCCGGGTCCGAGAACGTCCGCTGGGCGGCCGGGGGAAGCTTGTCCTGGGCGGCCAGCGGGCCTGCGGCAAAGAGAGAGAGCGCGAGGATGGCGGAAAGGGTGGATTTGGATTTCATGGTCACTCCTGTCCAAGACGAGAGCCTACCACAGCTCGGACTCGCATTAAAACGATTTTCTCAGCGGGGATTGGGAAAATAGTTGTCGTGGCCGGGGACGATGAGGTCCGCCGCGGCGGCGATTCGGGCCATAGTCCGGATGGCTTCACCGGAGTCCTCGGCGTTGAAAAAGGCTTGCCGGTGGCGAAAGAAGTCCCTGGTCGCCACCGCATCCCCGGCCACGACGACGGCCGCCCCGTCGCATTCGAAGCCCAGTCCGTGATGGGTCTTCGTATGGCCGGGAAACGGGATGACCTCAACAGCGTCGAACAGGCTGGTCGCGGCCCGTTCGACCTTCCTGGGCCGGTTACCGGCGGAGTTGATGGCTTCGGCCACGCCGGGAGCAGCCAGCCATTTCGAATCCGGGAAATGGGCCAGGCCGGCGACATGATCGGCGTGCTCGTGGGTGATGAACACGGCGGTGATGTCGCGGGGCTTCAATCCCGTCCTCCGGTCCAGCTCCGCGGCCATCCGTTCGGCGTCGGCAAGCGAGGGATCGACGAGAAGCCGGAAGGATCCGCCGGAGATCAGGGTGCAGGTGCAGAGGGCCGGCCGCACTTCTTTTTTGTCGCTCTCCCCCCAGTATTTGTTTCTGGACAAGTTGCCGATAGTGACCACGTCCCAGCGCTCGACCTTCACCCCCGTCCAGCCGTTTCTCGAAGAAGATCCGCCGGGGTGCGACGACATCTCCGGGAAGGGTTCCCGGGCAAAGGCGTCGGCTATGAGAGAATGGCCGCCCAGCAGGGCTATTCCGGCCCGGACCAGGAAATCGGCTCGAGTCACCCCGAACGCCCGCCTCGTGCCGGTGTCATCGACGCGCCAGTCAACTTGGGACCGCCGTTCTTTGATGCGCATCGCCCGCTCCCTGTCGTCCGCGAACCCTTGGTCAAGCCAGATAACGGATCCCGTCAACCGTGTCCCCGTCGTTCTTCGGGCCGGAGAGGAGGGCGCTGACTTGGGCCGTCCCCGATAGGCTGCGGACGTGAAATTCGAGAAGGTTCTCGCCCGCTTTTAGCTCGACAGGGACCTTGATTCGGCCGACCTGTCCGGCTTCCGGGCAATCCTCCTCGATCACACGGGCGCCGTTCACCGAGGCCTCGAGCCGTCCCTGCCCGCCCGCCCAGAGGAAGCACTTCCGGTTTCCTTCGGCCCGGACCCGCACGGCTGCGGCGTAAGTCGTCCCGGGGTCCGGATCGCCGACAACTTTGGCCGGATAGAGGGTATCGGTCAGGATCGTCACTTTCTTCCAGCTCTCCCCGGGAGCCGCCGGGTTCCTGGAGACCATCCATTCCCGATTGCAGCGGCCGTGCCATTGGGAGTTCTTAGCCCAGGGCCGGGCGACTTGGCCGGGGTCGTCGCCGCGGACTTCGACCCGCCCGAGGTCCATCGTCCCCATTTCCCGGGCCGCGGCCATGTGGAGGAACTCGAAGTCCCAGGGGTTGAAGCCCATGATCTGGGCGACCAGAGAGTCGAGGGCCACGGCGTCTTCGCCGGCCAGGACCATATTGTTGCGCAGCATCTGGTCCGGCTTGTTATTGTTATGATTGGAGTATTGCAGACCTCGGATTCCATCCACGACGTTGAAGTCCGCGGGATGGAAGGAAGCCAGGTCGACCACCCAGCCGTCGATGCGGCCCTCGACCGAATACTCGTCGTGCAAGATTCGGTTGGAGTAACGCCAGGATGGAGCATAGACCTCCCGGGGGGCCGTGCCGACGTAGTTCTTCAGACAAGCGGTGATTCCGCAGTCGGCATGGATCTTCATGACCGGGATGTTGATCAGGAAATCGCAGCTGTGGATGGTGTTGGTCGGGCAGTAGGTCGACCGGGCTCCGAAAGCCCCGACCCCGTTGCCCGCCCGGGGGACCTCAAGCGACCGGAAAGCGCCGGAGGCGTCCCTCATCGCGTCGAGGTTCAGATTGACGTAGTCAAACCGGGTTTCCGGGAAGCGCCTGGCGAATTCCCGGAGCATGCCCTCCAGGGTCCCGCTCCAGCCGGGGAATTCTTGCTCGCCCCAGTCGAACGTCCTGGCGTCAACCCGAACTCCGTTCTGCGAGATCTCCCACATCCCTGAGCTGTGAGCGGCTTGATAGCTCCCGCCCTCGGCGATGGTGATGCGCCGGGCCTTCGAGCGAATGGCGATGTACTCCAAGACAGCTTGGGTGACCCGGAAGTCAGAGATGTCTCCGCTTCGGTAGCTGTCCTGCGATCCGAGGAAGGCGATGTTGGGTTTGAGGACCACCCAGGCCCCCGGTTTGATCTTGGCTTCCAAGCTCCCCGCCCGGGGCGCCCCATATTCTATCGCCTTCCAAACCATGTCCCGGACTTTAGGGTAGTCAAGAGGGTCATCCGTGGAGGCGGGGCCGGCCAGCTTGCCGTGGCAGGACCGAACGAGGCCGAGGCCGCCCTTCGGCGGTTCGGCCCTGACCAAGCCGGCGGCGACCAGGCAACCGGAAGCAAGCAGGAACTCACGGCGGTCGAGCTTCATGATGTTCTCTCCTGTCCGGCCGGAAAGGGTATCACAATTGGGCCGGCCGGGAAAGAAGATGACCGTTCGGTTAGGTTTTTTAATTGAGTGCGACGTGGGGAAGGAGGACCCGTTTCCAATCCCGCAAAAGTTTGGCCGCTTCGTCCTTGTCCTCTTTGTTCGGGCCGGACAAGGCGGCGATCTTGACGGATGGAGGCTCGTTCATCGGGACCAGCTCGGCCGATTCCATCAAACGGGCCATTTCATCAAGGATGTCCAGTGCCTTCGCGAACAGCGCGGCAGGGTCGTCGAGCCACCGGTCGGCTTGGGCCAGAACGCCCGCGACAATGCCTTCCTTGTCCAGGAGGTAACGCACCCGCGGCTCCTGGCGCCTGCGGAAAAAACCCTGGACAGCGGCCGCGATAGCCGGATCGCGGACCGTGCCGTCCGGGTAGACGATGCCGTGGATGTCATTCCATCGGCTGACCCCGATCATAAGCTCCCAGATATACCATCCGAGACTCAGCTCCCGGCAGGTTTCGACCGCGGCGTCATAAGGATTGGACCGGGCCGGGCAGCCGGTCTCGGTCAGGACAACCGGGAGCTTGAGGGCCGCTGCGGCTTCGATCCCCTGGGACAGATGCTGGCGCGTTTTCCGCCGGTTAGGACTGTAGTCGTGGAACGAAACGACGTCGGTGACCTCCGCGGTCTCCTTGATCCAGTTTGCGTAAGCGTGTCCGACGGTGCGGGAATGGGTGGGATCCTGACGGGCGAACAGCTCGCAGAAGTGGCGGACGAAGTCCCAGATCCGGGTCGTCCGCTCCGCCTTGTCGGGCGGGTTCGTCCAGATGTAGCTCGTCATCAGCGGTTCGTTCATGATGTCCCACATCAGGAGCCCCGGTTCCGGGCCGAGGGCTTGGATGAGATCCCGGCAATAAGCTTCGCCGGCCGGCCAAAAATCACGTCCCAGCCGATGAACGCCCGGATTGGGGATCCAGTCTTCAAGCTTCGTGTCGTAAGCGGGAACGACCTCGCTGAAGCAGGAGTCCCAGACGACGGGCAGGGTCGAGATCGCGCGGGCGTGGGCGGCGCGGACGAAGTGGCGGACACGGCCGAGGAAAGCCGCTTTGTCGTGTTCATAGACGACATAGTGGAGGAACACGCGGGCGCTGTTCAGGTTGAGGCGCCGGGCGAGATCGAGCTCCCGTTCGACGAGGCTTTCATCGTAATCGCGCCAGAAGCCGATGTCGTGGAAGGCCGTGCTGGGCGTGTAATTGAATCCGCGGATGCCGGAAAAGCCGCGAATCGGCGCCGGTCCTTTCGGGGGCGGTGAGGACGGAGGCCCGCCGCAGCCGGGACCAAGGGCGGTCGCGACGGCCGCCCCGGCGGTCATTCCCAGAAAACGTCTTCGGTCGAGCGTGAGTGGCGGCATTCGATGGCCTCCTTTCCGGTCTCAGAGTTCTTTCTTCAAGCGGAGGGTGTCTCCCAAATCCTCAATTTCAAATAAACGCAGCGGGTCAGGATTTTTGTTTGCTTTGGCAACTCATCAAAAATATAATATTTAAAATATCAAATCAAGGAGATCGATTTATGAACCTGCGCTTGGGACGAACGTCATGGATCCGTATTGTTTTTTTCTTTCTCGCGATTATCGTCGTGGGAGTTTCATTCTCTCGCGAGGGGGATGTCCCCCAAGCTAAATCTCCGGCCAGGGACAAGGCTCCGGTAATCGAGGTCGCCGTCGAGGGGGGCGTCCCCGTTTTCCTCGCCGGACGAGCTTCCGTCGTCCGCGCCGGCGGGCCGGACGGAAAAATCACGGCGTTATACCAAATGGGCCGCGACAACAGGAACGTTCCGATCGTTATGCAAGCCACGGGGGCGATGGGCGAAGGGATCGCGGCGGATTATGCGGGCGTGGGCTGGACCGCCGCGGACAGGATCACGCGGGCCGGGCCCCGCCTCTTTCGCTGTGAGCGGACGTGGACGAACCGGACCGGCAAGGAGCAAGAAGCCGTCCTCGTCTTTGAGCTCCAACGCGCGACGCCCGTCGATTTCTTTATGATCCCCGCCATCAGCTACAACGGGAACCACCGCTGGCCGAGGGCCGGGTTCCAGGGGCTGAAGGCTTCATCGATGGCCTCCCAGGACGCGGAAGAATCGATCTCGCGAGCCCAGTATGTCGTCGCCGGGGACCGGATGACCGTGCCGGCCTGCACGATCACGGAAGGGGCGGGGGTTGTGGCTGGTCTCTACGCCGAGCCTAAAGACGCGAGCTTCTCGGCCTGTTCCCTCGACGAAACATCGGCCGGTATGGTCCAGCGTCTGTGGTGGCCCCACCAGGAGCAGCCCTTCAGGATCACCGGGAGCGGCCGGTCGGTCCAGGCGCCCTGGGAGACCGTCTTCTTCCGGCCCGGCGATTCGGTAAGACGCGTGTTTTACATCGCCCTCGGTCCGGCGCCGGCGCCGAGGATGGGCTATGCCACGGTCCTGGATGACGCCTGGGCGCTCTTCTATCACAAGACCCCGCCCCGCCGTTCCCCGAAGGCGCTCTGGGACCTTGGAATGCGTTTCGCCAAGGAAAGCCTTTGGATTGACTCGCCGGAGTTCACGGGTTTCTCGTTCAGCCTCGAACCCAGGGACGGCGGCTTCCACATAACGACCTGGCCCTGGAGATACGAGATCGGGTTCGTCGGGCAGGCCGGGGCTCTGGGCGCGTTCATGGTCCAGGATTACCTCAATACGAAGAACGAGGATTCCTGGAAGAAAGCCGAGCTCTCGCTCGATTTCTGGGCCAAGAATGGGCGCCTCCCGAACGGTTTGATTTACCCCCGTTTCGACGACAAGCAGAACCTGAACGCCGATCCCGACGTTGACACCCGGAACATGGGTGATGCCGCCTATTTCTACCTCCTCGCCGCGGAGATTGCCGAGAAGGCTGGGAAGCCGAAGCCCCTGTGGAAGGAAACGGGACTCGGTATCTGCGATTTCTTCCGCGCTCATATCCTCCCCAACGGAAAATTCGGGAAAAAGTGGAAGGCCGACGGCCGGCTGGTGAATCCTGACGGCACCCTCGGCTGCTACCTCCTTCAGGGATTCATCAAAGCCTGGCGCATGACCGGCGAGAGCGCTTATCTGGAGACGGCCAAGCGCGCTTTCCGGGCTTACGCCGACGACGACCTGGAAGCCGTCTGCCTGACGGCCGGCGCCATCGACGCCGATACCATCGACAAAGAGACGGGCCTCCCCATGCTCCTGGCCGCGCTCGATCTCCTCGAAATCACCAAGGAACCCTATTACCTTGAGAAAGCGGTTAAGGCGGGCCATTATCTGTCCAGCTGGCAGTACGCTTACAGCATCGACTTCCCCAAGGATTCGCCCGTGGCGTCGATGGAATATGATTCATTCGGCGGGACGACCGTCGGAGTGGGCGGAGGCGGCGCCGACCAGGGCGGGGCCAACATCACCCTGGGTTGGCTGCGCCTCTGGAAAGCCACCGGCAACGAGATCTGGAGGCAAAGGGCCCTGGCGGCCTGGGGGCACACGTCGATCGGCGTCTCGGATGGGACGCTCAAGCTCAACGGCAAGATCCTTCCGGCCGGCGGTCAAAACGAGGGCTACTCGCACACCCGGACGCGGAACTCTTACACGAGCCGTCAGGGACACGGCAACGAGTGGCTCTGTGCCTGGTGCACGGCGTTCAGGCTCTGGACCCTTCAGCTTTGGACCGCTTGGACGGATCTCGAATGATCGCCGGATAAAGATCGCATCCTTCGGAGAATGGCTGGGGAGAAATCCCGCGGGAACCGGAAAGAAGCGAGGTGTCCTCTCAATAATCCCGGACCGAACCGTCCGGCGCGTTCAGCCGCGGGGTCAGGCCGGGCTTCTTGAACGGCCGGGACCGGGCCAGTGCTTCATCGAATACGATGCCTAATCCCGGGCTTTCCAACGGCAAAGCGAAGCCTTTTTCCACTCTCGGGAAGGCGGAGATGACATCGGTTTTTCCGTCGCCGTTCACCCACGGCGCTTCGATCATCTCGACATTGGGAATGGCCAGAGCGGCGTGGAGCGTCGCCGCCGTCCCCAAGGCGCCCGCATTGTTGTGGAGGATCAGATTAAGATAATAAAGCTCGCCGAAAAGCGGGAAGTTATTCGTCGCGTCGCCGTACCCCACGATGCCCGCATCAGAATTAAATTATATTGACAAAGAGGAAAATATATGAAATATCACATATCATAAATGGAGGAAACATGAAACGCTTGATGGCAGTCCTTTCCGCTTTTTTGCTTGTCGGATTTTTCGTCTTGAGTTGCGGGAAAAAAGCTCCCGCTAAAACGGATTACACGGTCGAGGCCGTCCCTCTCTCCCAGGTGGACATCACGGACACATTCTGGGCGCCCAAGCAGGAGGCGAACCGGACGGTGTCCATTCAGCACTCCTTCGATAGGGGCGAGGAAAAAGGCCGGGGCGGGGCCACTCAATTATATGAGGCCGCTGCGTACATGATCATGAAAAAAAGGGATCCCATTTTCGAAGCCTATATAAAGGGTAAGGTGGACGCCCTGCTGGCCCGGCAAGCGGCCGCGGCCGCCGCGTCGGCGGCTCCGCCGACCGGGGGACAGCCGCAGAGGCCGACGCCCAACCCGGCCATGCGCGCCGGCGGGACGTCCGCGGAAGCGGCCATTGCCTATTTCGAAGCGACGGGCGACCGGAGGCTGCTCGACAACGCCATCAAGGCCGCGGACCTGGCCGTTGAAACCTTCGGCCCCGGTAAAAAGCCATACATCTCCGGGCACGAGGGCCAGAAGATCGGGCTCATCCGCCTCTTCCGTTTCACGGACGTCCCGAAGTACTGGAACCTGGCTAAATACCTTCTCGACATTCGCGGACGGGAAGAATTTCAATCCCAAACCGCGGGGGAATACCCCGGCGACAGGGAATACAGCCAGAACCATAAACCCGTTCTTGAACAGACCGAGGCCGTCGGCCATGCCGTCCGAGCCATGTATCTCTACATTCCGCTCACCGACATCGCCGCCCTGACCGGCCTGCCCGAATATGCGAAGGCCGCGGACACGATCTGGGAGGATGTCGTCGGCCGGAAAATGTACATCACCGGCGGAGTCGGCTCGATCCGCCAGCAGGAGAAATTCGGCGCCGCCTACGAGCTGCCGAACGTCAGCGCCTGGCACGAGACCTGCGCGTCCTACGGGAACGTCGTCTGGAACCACCGGCTCTTCATGCTCCATCGCGACGCGAAGTACATCGACACCATGGAGCGCATCCTCTACAACGGCTTCGCCGCCGGGGTGTCGATGAAGGGCGACCGCTTCTTCTACCAGAACGTGCTCATGTCCTACGGTAACTACGAGCGGTTTGATTGGATCAACGTCCCCTGCTGCCCGCCGAACGTCGTCCGGCTGATGGCCCAGCTGGGAAGCTATATCTACGCCAAAACCGATAACGAGATCTACGTCAACCTCTTTGTCGATTCGAAGGCCGGCGTCAAGCTTGCCAAAACCATGGTCAACCTGACCCAGGCCACGAAGTATCCCTGGGACGGGAGTGTGAAGATGACGGTCGATCCCGCGGAAGCCGGTAAATTTACGGTCTATGTCCGGATCCCGGAATGGGCCCAGGGCCGGCCGCTCCCGAGCGATCTCTACACGTATTTGGACACCGCCGCCGAGAAACCCGTCCTTAAGGTCAATGGCGACCCGGTCGAGATCAAGCTCGATAAAGGCTATGTTGCTTTGTCGCGGCGGTGGAAAGCGGGCGATGTCGTCGAACTGAGTCTTCCCATGCCGGTCCACAAGGCCGTCGCTCATCCCAACGTTCGCGACGACAAGGGGCGAATTGCGCTCGAGCGTGGCCCGCTTGTTTACTGCGCCGAATGGCAGGACAACGGGGGGAAGGCGCTGAACATCATCGTTCCCGACAACGCCAGCCTGAAGGGCGAGTTCCGGGCTGACCTCCTGAACGGGGTCGGGGTCATCTCCGGCGAGGTCCAAGCGATCGAGCGCGACGTCGACGGGACCACGGTCAAAACCGTGCCCCATAACCTGGTCGCGATCCCGTATTACGCCTGGGCGAACCGGGGCATGGGCGAGATGGCGGTCTGGATCGCTCGCGACGCGGCGACGGCCTACCTCAAGCCCGTCATGCCCGCTCCGTTGGCCAAGGTCACGGCTTTCGCCGGGATCGAAAAGTCCTGGACGGGCTACGGCGACCAGAACGACGAGCTCTACGCCGTGTATGACGGCGCTGAGCCGCTGAGCTCCGCAGACGAATCTCACCTTTATTACCGGATGCGGCCGCCGCAGGGAAAGCCGGCCTGGGTGGAGTATGCTTTCAAGGCCCCGGTCGAAGTTTCGTCGGCCGAAGCCTACTTTGTCGATGACCAGCGGTTCTGCCGGCTGCCGGCTTCCTGGCGGATCGTCTATAAGGAAGGCAATACGTGGAAGCCGGTCGAGGTCAACGAAGCCTATACCGTCAACAAGAACGCCTTCAACAAGGTTACTTTCAAGCCGGTGAAGACGACCGCACTCCGGCTCGAAGTTGAACCGCAGAGCATTCTTTACAAAGGCGGGGCGGCGGGACCGCCGGCGGCCGTGACCATTCGGGAAGATACAAACTGGCGGGAGTTCGGGATCATCGAGTGGCGCGTGAAATAATCGGGAGGCAATCCTTATGAGAACAAAGATAGTGGGGATGACTCTGCTCGCTCCGCTGATTTTGATGGCGGGTGCCGGGGCGCTTGTCGCGGCTCGGGGCGCCGGGCAACAGGCGGCGCCGGCGGACTTGGCGGCGGCCGTCGCCAACCTGAAATTCCGCGAGATCGGCCCGGCGATCATGGGCGGCCGGGTGGACGAGTTCGCGGTGGTGGAGTCCGATCCGAAAATCGTGTACGTGGGACTGGCCTCGGGCGGCGTCTGGAAAACCAGCAACGCCGGGACGACCTGGACGCCGATCTTCGACAAGCAGCCCGTATCATCCATCGGCGCCGTCGCGGTAGCACCCTCCGATCCATCCATCGTCTGGGTGGGGACGGGGGAGGCCAACAACCGCCAGAGTTCGTCATGGGGCAACGGCATCTACAAATCGACCGACGCCGGACGCAGTTTTCAGTCCATGGGTCTCGCCGAGACCCATCATATCGGGCGGGTGTCCATTCATCCCACGAACCCCGATATTCTTTATGTGGCGGCGGGCGGCCGTCTCTGGGGGCCGAACCGAGAGCGCGGTCTCTACAAGACCACGGACGGCGGGAAGATCTGGAAGAACATCCTTTATTTTAACGAAGACACGGGCGTGACCGATGTGGCCATGGACCGGCGGAATCCGGACACCCTTTACGCCGCGGCCTACCAGCGCCGTCGGTCCGTGTACGGGTTCAACGGCGGCGGCCCCGGGAGCGCCATCTATAAGACCACCGACGGAGGGGCGACGTGGAAGAAATTACTCCGTGGTCTTCCGTATGAGAAGCCGGAGGACGGCGATACGGGACGCATCGGGCTGAGCATTTATCGCCGCGATTCGAGCATTGTTTATGCGATTGTGGAACACGCCAATGGCGGCGTCTTCCGGAGCGAGGACAGGGGCGAGACCTGGACGCGGATGAGCGACGTTAACCCCCGGCCGGCCTATTACAGCCAAATCCAGATCGATCCCAACGACGACAAGCGCATCTGGGTTCTGGGTTCGCCGGTATATTACTCGGAGGACGGCGGGAAAACATTCGATAGCAGTCGGGTCGGCCGGATCCATGTCGATTTTCACGCGATCTGGATTAATCCCGCCGATTCGAACCACATGCTTCTCGGCTCGGACGGCGGCATCACTTGGAGCTGGGACGCGGGGAAGACCTGGGATTTCGTGAATACGATCGCCATCGGTCAGTTCTACGAGGTCAGCTACGACTTCCAGAAGCCCTATCGGATCTCGGGCGGGCTCCAGGATAACGGGTCTTGGATCGGCCCGAGCCTTTCGCTCCTGAAATGGGGGCGATGGGCCCCGGCCGGTTCCACCAACAGCGACTGGTTCGAGGTGGGCGGCAGCGACGGCTATTACACGGTCATCGATCCGACGGAGCCCAACATCGTCTACTCCGAGACTCCGGACGGGAATCCCCTTCGCCGCGACCTCCGGACGAATGAGTCCAGGTCGATCCGGCCGCGGGAAGCCAAGGACGATCCGCGCTACCGGTTCTATTGGGATACGCCCATCGTGATCTCGCGACATAATCCGAAGGTCCTCTACTACGCCGCCCAATTCCTGTTCCGGTCCACGAACCGCGGCGATTCCTGGACGAAGATCAGCCCCGATCTGACGGCGAACGTCAACCAGCATTCGCTTCCGACCATGGGCCGACTGCCCGACGAGAAGATGATCTCGCGGCAGGATGGGGTCTGGAACTGGCCGACCATCGCTTCGATCGCCGAGTCGCCGCTCAATCCGAACGTCCTCTGGGTCGGGACCGACGACGGGAACCTCCAGGTGACGCGCGACCTCGGCAAGACGTGGCAGAACGTCGTGACCAAGGTGCCGGGGCTTGGAAAAATGGCCTGCGTCGGCCGGATCGTCGCCTCCCGCCACACCGAGGGGACGGCCTACGCCATCTTCGATAACCACCGGATGAACGATTTCGAGCCGTATGTCTACACGACGACGGATTACGGCCGGACTTGGAAAGCGATCACTCAAGGCCTGCCCCGGAACAACGGGACGCTCCGGGCCATCCAGGAACACCACCGCAACCCGGACCTGCTTTTTGCCGGGACCGAGTTTGGTGTTTATGTCTCCTTCGACCGGGGAGCGAATTGGACGCCGCTTAGTTTGAACCTCCCAACCGTTCCGGTGGCCGACATCGCCATCCATCCTCGGGAGAACGACCTCATTCTGGGGACGCACGGCCGGTCGATCTGGGTGCTCGACGATATCACCCCGCTCGAGCAGATCACGGGTTCGGTTCTGGCAAGCGACCTCCACCTCTTCGATATCAGGCCGGCCACCGCTTGGCGGATCTATGACTACCGCAACGACCACGGCGGACCGGGGCACAAGTTCTTCATCGGAGAGAATCCTCCTTACGGCGCCCTCATCAATTATTACCTGAAGAAAAGACCGGACGATTCGGACAAGGTCTTGATCACGGTCGATGACGCCCGGGGGAAGACGATCCGCGAGTTTGAAGGGACCAAGGATGCCGGCGTCAACCGCGTCGCTTGGGACCTGCGCTCCGCTCCCCTCGCCGAGATCCCGGCCGCGCTTCGGGCGGATGCCCAGGGGATGGGAGGCGGCCAGAGGGGCATGATGTCGCGCGGACCGGTGGTTGATCCCGGTACCTATTTGGTCAAGGTGGCCCTGGGCCGGACTCTGATGAGCAAGCAGGTGACGGTCGAGGACGACCCCCGGGTCGTCATCACGGCGGCCGATCGGGCGGCGCGGACCGCGGCCATCCTGCGCGTCGCCGAGCTCACGACCACCGCCGCGAAAAGTCAGTTGGCCGCGACGGAGCTTTATGCCGCGCTGACCGGTTTGACGGATGCATGGAACAAGCCGGGAGCGGCGAAGGTCCCGAACAACGTCAAGAACGCGGTGGAGGAGACCACTAAGAAAGTGAAGGCCGTCTACGACCTGTTTGTCCAGCCGAGACCCAGGCTCTGGCTGGGCTCGTCGAGCCCCCCGCTCGTCTATCCGCCGCAGACGATCCAGCAGATGATATCGCGCTCGGGGAGCGCCTTGGAGGGTGTCACGGCCGCGCCGGGGGCGGATGTCGCCGAACTCGACACGATAGCCGCGCTCTTGAAGGAAACGGCCGCGGCGATCGATCAATTGAAAGCCGTCGATGTTCCGGCCTTGAACAAGACGCTGGGCGCGGCCGGCCTGCCGCCGCTCCGCATCGCGGACCGATAAGCCGCTTGGGCTCATCGACCGACGGGATAGGGATGAAGGCTTTCGGAGTAAAAGGAGAAACACAGTGAGGATACCGCGGTTCAGGATACTCGGGTTTATGCTCGTTCTTATCGTGACGGGGATGGCCCAGGCCCAGGGGCCGCAGGTGGACCCTTCGTTCGTCAAGTGGCGGAACATCGGCCCGGCCAACATGTCGGGGCGTGTCTCGGCCATCGCTGTGCTCAACAACGACTTCCGGACCGTCCTCGTCGGCGGCGCCTCGGGCGGCGTGTTCAAATCGACGAACGCCGGCATCACCTGGGAGCCGATCTTCGAGCAGTACGGTTCGGCCTCGATCGGCGACCTCGCTTTTTTCCAGAAGGACCCGAACATCATCTGGGTCGGGACGGGCGAGGCGAACAACCGCAACCCGACCGGCTGGGGCGACGGGATCTATAAATCGACCGACGGCGGCAAGACGTTCGTCCACGTCGGACTAAAGAACACCTATATGATCGCCCGGATCATCACTCATCCGACCGATCCGGACATCGTCTATGTCGCGGCGATCGGCGATCTGTGGGCCTATGACGGCGACCGGGGCCTGTTTAAGACGACCGACGGCGGCAAAACCTGGCAGAAGATCATCAAGGGGCTGCCCAACGACGGCAAGACGGGCTGCACCGAAATCGCCATGCACCCGACGGACCCCAACATGCTCTATGTCGCTTACTATCAACGGATCCGGAACGGATGGTCAATCTACAGCGGCGGTCCGAACGGCGGCATTTTCGTGACGAACGATGGCGGCGCCAATTGGCGGAAGCTGACCAAGGGGTTGCCGACGGGAGAGACGGGCCGCATCGGGCTCTCGATTTATCGCAGGAATCCCAAGACCATCGTCGCTTGCGTCGAAGCCGACGAGAAGCTGCCGAGCGATATGTCCGTCCCCGGACCCGGTGTCTATCGCTCCGACGACGCCGGCGAAACCTGGCAATACATTCACCGCATCGCCAGCCGTCCGTTCTACCACAGCCAGATCCAGATCCATCCCCTGGACGACAAGCTCATCTACGTTCCGCACCGCGAGTTCGTCATGTCGTCCGACGGCGGCAAGACGTTCGGACCAGGCTTCCGCGGCGTTTATGGCGACCCGCACGCCATGTGGATCGACCCGATCGGCGGGAAGACGATGTATTTCGGCGATGATGGCGGGGCCCACATCTCCCACGACATGGGCGCCTCGTGGATCAAGTTCGATAATATGGCCCTGGGCCAGTATTACGGCGTCGCGGTCGACATGCGGGAGCCTTTCTGGGTTTACGGCGGCCTCCAGGACAACAACACTTGGGGAACGCCGTCGAACAGCCGCGACCGGGCCGGGATCCTGAACGACTCGAGCTTCTTCGTCAGCGGGGGGGATGGCTTCCACGCCCAGGTGGACCCGACCGACTGGCGGACGGTCTATTCCACGGGCCACGGCGGCGTCCTCGGCCGATCGAACGTTGAGACACGCCAGCACAAGGGCATTTCACCGACTTCCCAGACCACCGTCAACATTAAGGATTTTGCCAAGACCGCCGGCTACAAGCCGTTCACATTCATCACCGGAGGTGCTTCGACCGACCGGACCCTCTGGCCCGACGTGCCCGACCGCTTGGTCGACAAGTTCTACCTGCCTCCGAATTTCCGGTACAACTGGGATGTCCCGGTCGTGCTTTCACCGCTCAATCCGCGGACCGTCTATTACGGGTCCAGCCACCTCTTTAAATCGGTGGACCGGGGAGATACCTGGATGGTCATCAGTCCCGACCTGACGACCGACGACCCGGTAAAGCGCGACGGCTGGGCGACCAACGGCGGCCTGACGCGCGATATCTCGGGCGCCGAATGCTATTGCACAATCGTCTCTATCGGGCCCTCGTCGATAAGCGACCTGACGATTTGGGTCGGGACGGACGATGGGAATGTCCAAGTCACCAGAAACGGGGGCATGACCTGGACGAATGTCCGGCCGAACATCCCCGGCGTGCCGGCGGGGGAGTGGATCAGCTGCGTCGAGGCCTCGCACTTCGCGGAAGGCCGAGCCTTTATAACCATTGACGGACACCGCTCGGGCGACTTTAAGCCGCACGTGTTCCGGACCGAGGATTTCGGAAAGACCTGGAAGAACGTCACGGCTAACCTGCCGGACGGGCAGGTGGTCTACGTCCTCCGCGAGGATTTCAAGAACCCCGACCTGCTCTTCATCGGGACGGAATTCGGGGTTTTCGCTTCCCTCGACGGCGGCGGACGGTGGGACCGGTTTATGGGCGGCCTACCGACCGTGCCGGTGTTCGACCTGGTCATTCATCCGCGGGAAGCCGACCTCGTCGCCGGAACGCATGGCCGGAGCATCTGGATCGCGGATGACCTCACCGCCCTCCAGCAGTTCACCCCGGAGGTTGCGGCCAAGGACGTCCACCTCTTCGACAGCCGGCCGGCCGTTCAGTGGCTCGAGATCAGCCGGGGGGGGTCGCGGGGGATGTTCTATTTCCACGGCGAGAACCCTCTCGCGGGGACGGCCATCCATTTTTACCTCAAAGCCGCTCTCCAAGGCGACGCGCTGTTGACGATTTCCAATTTCGACGGCTCGGCTAAGCGAACGGCCAAGGTCCAGGCGATAGCCGGGATCAACCGGTTCCAGTGGGATATGCGCTTTGACCCTCCGCCGGCCCCGGCGGCCGGCGCGACCGCGGGACAGGGAGCACGCCGGGCGCGGCGCCCCATCCTCGGGACGCTGGCCGATCCCGGCAATTATAAAGTGACCCTGACCGTCAACGGGAAAACGCTCGAAAAAACGGTCACGATCCATCCCGATCCGCTTCTAAAATAAGGATGTCAGAAGAGCGAAGGATGTTTTAAATATCAAATACTAAATATCACAAAGTGCTTGACAAAACCGACAGACATCAATACGTTATCCTAGGAAAAGTTATGGATTCAATTCGGCACGCCCAAAAATATTACTAATATGAGTAAGGAGGAGATTTAATGAAAAAGACGATCCATGTCTTTCTCGCACTCGTGCTTGTCCTCAGTCTCGGGTCGTTCCTCGGCGCCCAGGTCTCACGGCAGACGGGCAGCATCCGCGGAGTGATTGTCGAGAAGGACAACGTTCCGATCCCCGGGATGGCCGTTTCGGCCGCGGGCGCATCACTCATCGGAACGATTTCGGCCGTGACGACCGCGGACGGTGTTTTCCGTCTGACCGGCCTTCCCCCGGGAACCTACACGGTGACCGCGGAGCTGAAAGGATTCAAGAGCCTCAAGCGCGAAGGCGTCATCGTCAGGGTTGGCAGCATCGTCACGATCAACTTTGAGACCGAAACAACCTCGATCGCCGAGGAGATCACGGTCGTCGCGCCGTCCCCGACGGTCGACGTTCAATCGACAAAGGTCGGCATCGTTATTTCATCGGAGCTGCTGCAGCGGCTGCCCCTGAACCGGAACCTGACCGCGATCTTCAACACAGTCTCCGGAGCCCAGGGGACGGTCGATACGTATTCCGGGTCGATTCACGGAGCCCAGGAAACCTCGGTTCCGTTCGAGATCGACGGGGTATCGTCCAATGACCCGGCCCATAACGGCCTGCTCCAGATGCCCCAGTTCGACACGATGGAAGAGATCGAAATCTCGACGGGCGGCCTCCCGGCCCAGATCGGAAATACGGGCGGAGGCTTCGTCAACATCGTCACGAAATCGGGCGGCAACGCCTTTCACGGCCAGATCCAGGCCTACTTCACAAATAAGGACCTGACCCAGATGCTGTTCTCGGACGAGCAGATGAAAGCCATGAGCATCGGCAAGCCGGTCTTCCCGATCCAAGACCTTGACCTCTCGGCCATATTCGGCGGCCCGATTCTCAAGGACAAACTCTGGTATTTCGGCAGTCTGGCGGTTCGCAACCAGAACAGCCCGAGCGCGTTCATCCCCGCGACCCTGGGCGGGAAACAGTACACTCAGTACGAAGACCCGCAGACGCAGTATGAAGGCTTCCTGAAGCTGACGACCCAACTCTCGAAAAAACTGCGCTTCTTCGCCATGGTCAATGGACGCCTCTACAACCGCGACGTCTATGTCGGCGGCGGCGCTTATTCCGCTTATGACAACACGTTCACGCTGAAGGGCAACACCTGGTTCCAAACCACGGCCAACCTGACCTGGCTTCTGGACCAGAACACATTCGTTGATTTCCGGGGCGGGTATGTCAACCGCTGGTATCCCATCAAGGAACGGCCGGAGAACTATAACAACATCACCTACTCGGATCGATACACCGGCTATACTTGGGGCGGCGTCAGCAGTTGGGAAAGTTACATTACCCGGACGACGGCCCAAGGTTCGGTCCGGGCCAGCCGTTTCCAGGACAACTTGCTCGGCGGCGACCACGAAATCGGGCTCGGCGTCGATTACACTTGGGGGAGAGACCGGTACTTCTGGGCGCGGCACAGCCCGTACAACCAGTGGCTGTATAACGGGAACCCCTACTATTATCGCGGCTACTATAACCTGACCAAGGCTCATCCGACCTTCGGCGACGGCCGGCTGATTTTCGTCAATTACACGGCTAACTCCGACGAAAGCGGCCGGGACATGCTCGAGGGACGGATCGGCGCCTATCTCCAGGATGCCTGGACGATCAAGAACCGTCTGACCCTCAACCTTGGCATCCGGCTCGATTATTACGACGGCTGGGCCGGGGACGTGACCATGAAGGGGGTCGATGGCCTGCGTTTCGATATCGGCAAGTCGCTCGAATCACAACTCGGCTATAACCATTTCGCGGGCTATACGATGGCACCCACCAAGGGCGTTCTGAAATTCACGAGCTTGTCCCCGCGGCTCGGCCTGACCTACGACCTCTTCGGCAACGGGAAGACGGCCCTGAAGTTCTCCGCCTCTCGCTATGCCGAGGCCGTGCCGATTATGTGGTTCGAGGCCGTTTCGGGCGCCCAGATGTCCTCCTGGAGCTTCGATTGGTGGGATACGAACGGCAACGGCCTCCCCGATTCCCCGTTGGCGTCGGACGACCGTTATCTGCCCACCGGCGGATTGGGATCTCTGTGGCGGCCCGACCCTCAGCTCCTCAGGGACCGGATCGATTCCAACATGACCACGGTCCAGTACACCGAAGCCATTGTCGGCATCAAGCATGAGCTCTTCCGCAACTTCGCCGTTGAACTCCAATATGTCCATAAACACGGCTGGAACGAGCATGCCAGTGTCCTTTATAACCGGGAGGCCGGACAATACTGGTACAATTTAGAAGATGCGCCGGCCGGCTGGTGGGTCCCCTTCCAGACGACCATCCCGGCGTTCGGCAATTACCCGGCCCAGGCGGTGACGGCCTATTTCATGTCCAATAACGCACCCTGGAACAACCAGTTCTACCGCCAAACTCTCCTGGCCGATGCCAAGCGGAATTATAATGGCGTGGAGCTCAATTTCGATAAGCGCTATAACGACGGTTGGGCCGTAGGCGGCTCGATCTCCTACTCGTCTTCGAAGGCTTATTGGGGAAGCACCGGGGGAGGATCCACCCTTTCGCCGACTCCCAGCTCCTATCTCAACGCTTATGGCTCCGACGCTTACGACATCCCGCTCGTCATCAAGATCTACGGCTCCTTCAGCCTCCCCTATGGCGTTGTCGGCTCCTTCTTCTTCCGCCACGCCAGCGGCGCTCCTTATAACCGGACCGTCACGGTTTCGCCGCCGTCGGCCTGGGTCGCGGCGAACAATATCTATCCGACCAACTACTCGGTCTATGTTGAGCCGGTGGGAAGCCGACGGAACCCCGACTATGACAACATGGACGTCCGAGTCGAGAAGGAGTTCAAGCTGGCCTTCGGCAAGGTAAGCGTGTTCTTCGATGTGTACAACTTATTGGGCAACACGTACGTATCCCTGGGCCAGAATCCGGGCGGAACCTGGTATCCGACGGATAGCGGCGTCACGACCGGGTCGTACACGGCGGCGTCGAACTACGGGAAGGTTACGGGCCTCGCGGGAGTGAGGACCTTGAAATTATCCTTCCGCTTCCAATACTAGTTTCTCACGCGGGTTGGGGAGGGCCGGCCCTCCCCAACCCCGACCATCATCATCCCCATCGTTCCGGGGAGCGGCCTCAGTCGAGAACGATCCCTTCCTGGCTGAGAATTTCGCGGACATTCTTCTCGTTCGCGGCCCAGCGAAACTTGAAACCCCAAGTGATTTCATCGCCGGGTGTGAACTTCGGAGACAGCGTCCATTTCGTCGTTTCGACGGCGCCGGCCATCGAGGAAAGTATATAGACTCCGATTTCATCTTGAGCTGTGAGCCTGACCGGGGCGAAGTTCCGCTCCGTCTGAGCGGGCTCAAAAAGCGGGCATTTCTCTACGGGTAGCATAACCAGGCAGGGGCCCGGGCCGTCTGCCGGGGCCAAGTATAGATAGGATCGCTCTCCCCGGATGACGCTTCGGAGGACAAGCTTCCCTTTACCGCCGGCGGACTCGGCCGTTTTCCCGGACGCGCGGACATCGAACGGGAGGGGGATGAAAAGGTCGGAAATCTCGACCGGTTTATGGGTGACGTTTCGGAAATGGAGCGTCCAAAAGAGGCTGTCCTCTTCGAGCCGGAAACGTTCGGTGAACTCGAGGTCGGCGAAATAGTCGTACCAACCGGAGCCGTTGTAGGTGAGGATTAGTTGGGGTGTCCCGTCCTCGGATCCCTGTTTGATCATCCGCCGGTCCGCCAGGCGCTCCGTCGCGAACTCCTGGACCGGCCCCGTCCACATCCTGTACCGGACGAAGACGTGGCCGAAGGTCTTTCCGGCCGAGAGATATTCGATGCCGGCGGGATCATGGGACCGTTTCAGACCGGCGATACCGGCGTCGTTGAATGTCAGGCGGAAGAAGTCATTGATCACGGTCCGGTCGGCGCGGCCGACCGCGGCCAAGAGTAATAGCCCGAGCACGACTTGAGACGTTTTTCGTTTCATCGCTTGCTCTCCTTCGGGAAATATCGGGAAATGGATGGCGTGCTTATTTCGTCCTTTTGATACATTTGCGGCGCCAAACCCCGATTATTAAATCGGGGTCAAAAGCGCCGCTCAGTATTAACCCATATTATACCCCGGGCTTCAGCCCGGGGAGTCGAATGGGTTTAATTGTAACGGCGCCCCGTTCCGGGACGGCCACGGGCAGGGTGACGATGATGTCCGTGCCGCCGATCGCCGTGAAAGTGGCGATTGAACGGCCGTCCTTGCTCACGTCATAGGTCCCGGCCGGAAGTCCGGAAACCGTCAGGTGCGCTTCATGGACGTCCCCGGACCGGTTTTCGAGGGCCAGCCGGATCTCGTCAAATGAATCGGCGAATTCGACCGGCTTTCCCTCGGCGAAACCGTCCCGGTCGAACAGGAGACGGAGGTGCCGCTCGCCTCGGACGACGTGGAACCGTTGGCGCAGCCCGTCTTTGGGAATGACGGCCGTCCCCCCGTCGGTCTTGGCAAGGTCGCCTCCATAAGCGATAGGGCCGAAGATGGGATCATCGGTCACGATTGTGGCCGCGGTTCGGAGGGCGGCCCCGAATCCCATGTCGACCTCGCCGCCGTAAAACCAAGCCCCGCGGCCGACCGCCTTGCCTTGGACCTCGCCGAACGCGGTGCTGACGAAAGCGCCCGCGGCGGCCCCATCGTTTTCCGGGCCGGGATACCAGTAACCGTAGTTCGATTCCGCCGGGCCGGAATTTTCCAGAGCCCAGTTGCCCAGGTAGGACGCGTAACCCAGCCGGAGGGCCGGAGCCGCGTCCCGGGCGTAGGTCAAGGCATAATCCAGGACCGCCCAACCGCCCATGTGGGACATGTAAAAGCCCGTCCCCGGCCGGCTGATGCCCAGCAGATAGTAGGCCGGTTCGATCCAGCCCCGGAGGGAGATGTTAAGGCCAATCTGTTCTTCCAGAAACCGGGCGGCATCCTTGGGCTTGACCTTTAATGCCGATCCGGGCCGGCCGGCCCGTTCCATGGCGTAGCGGGCGATGGCTTGGGACGATTCGAAGGCGCACGGATTGCCCGGGTACTCGGCGTGGAGGAGGTTGGGCCCGTCATTGACGTAGTGTTCGACCTTCTTCTCCCAACGCTCGCGGAGCCAGCCGGTCTGAATTTTCATCCCGGCGGCCTCGAGTTCCTCGATCAGCGATGGGATGATCATTTCGTTCATGCGGCAGAGCTCGATGGCCGACCATCCGCCCGTCGCCAGCGGCACCGTGAAATAGGCCTTGGCAGTTCCGAAGGCCCGCTCCAGATACCCCCGCCGGTCGAGATACTTGGTCAGGCCGGGATAGGTTCCGGCGATTCGGGCCATGTTCAGGTAGAGGACGATGATGTGGGGATAGTCCGCCAGCCGCCACAGGTGGCCGGTCCAGGCGTCCCGGTCCGGCGGCCGGCTCTCCCGGTGTTTTTTCCAATTGGGGATGCCGAAAATGCCGTAGGGATATTCCTCCCGGTCGGTCTGCTGGAGCTTTCCCCAGAGGAAATTCCGGATATAGTATTCGACGGCTTCGATTTCCTTGGCCGAGGGGAAGCTGACGTTCTTAGCGGCGATGTAGGGAGCCTTGCACAACCCGGGGTCGTCGGACACCACCCAGAAGTCTTTCAAACCGTCGGTGTCGTCGGGGCCGCGGAGGACCTTGGCCCGCATATCCCAGTCCGAAAACAGCCCGTTGTACCATTTGTTCGGGTCGCGGTGCTGTTGGTACCGAACGAGATGATCGGCCCGCTTTTTGATAAGGGTTTCGAGCGGTTCGGTGACGAAAAATTCGAGCTGGGTTTCCCGGCCGTCGACCGTCCGAACGACGAGCCGGTTCTCGCCCAGCCGGGAAAAACGGACCGAGAAGATGCGTCTATCGGCGGACGTCGCCCGCTGTTCCTCGATTTGAGTTTTGTCCGGGAATTCAGCCTCGACCGAGGCGATGCGGCTCTTCGATCTGATGGAGAAACGCGCTTCGAGGTCATTCGGGACGGTCATACCCGGAACCACGTTCACGTCGAAGAGGCCCTCTTGGCATAGGATGTCGCGGACCTTTTCATAATCGGCGGCCCAGCGGAACTTGAACCCATAAGCGGCTTCCGAGCCGGGCCGGGATTGAGGGGCGAGAGTGAGCGCGGTCAGGGATTGGCGCCAATTCCCCCCGGCCTCGCGCGCTTCCTGGCCGGCGGCCAGGGCGTGGATATAAACCCCCTTGTCGTCCTGAAATTCGAGTTTGGCCGGAGCGAAACCGGCGGCCGTCTCGAATGCGGGGCGTTGGGAAAGGGGCGTCATCACCAGGAACGGCCCCACGCCGTTGGGCCGCATCCAGAAGACAAACGAGCCATGCCCTGCGACGAAGCTGTGGGGGATGAGGCGCTTGGTGTACATTTCGGTCTTGTCCCACCACGGAGCGGTGTTCATCGGGAGCGGCAGAGCTAGATCCCCGATCGTCAGGGGCTGGCCGGAAAGATTGCGGAGACGGATTGTCCAGAAGAAGGCGTCGCCCTCGATCCGGTAACGGACGGTCATCTCGAGGTCGGCGAAATGGTCGTTGAAGTCACCTTCGAACAAATAGTATTTGTCCAGGAAAGAAAAAAGGCGCTGGACTCCGCGGTCGGCGGCGGACGCATCGTCGGCCCGCCGGTCGGCCATGGTTGCGGACGAGACCTCCTGCCAGAGGCCCTTGTCCATCCGATATCGGACGAGGACGCTCCCGAGTGTCCGGCCGCGGGCGACATATTCCGTATCGAAAGCGTCACCGGCGCGTTTCAGACCGGCGATGCCGGCGGCGTTGAACCGGAGCAGAAAATGGTCGTTGGATAGAGCATCCTGGGCTTGAAGGCCGGGGGCCGCGCCGAAGAGAGAGATGAGAATGAGGGCCCGGAAAAGCGATGCGCGGCGCATCATTACCTCCGCGGTTCCAACTGAAGACGAAGCAGGGTTTCACCGGCCGCCGGCAGGGGGAGGCGCAGGACTTGGGGCTTCGTTCCCTCGGCCCGAAATGGGGACAGGGGAGACCCGCTGAGAAGGACACGATAGACTCCCTCGGGTAGTCCGGTTAGGGTGAGGGCCGTCTCATGCCGGTCTCCGGAACGGTTCTCGAGCGGCAGCTCGATGTCGGTGAGGGCCTCGTTAAACTTCAAAGGCTTATCCTTGGCGAAACCGTCGCGGTCGAGCTCCACGCGGAGCCGCCGCGTCCCCCGGATCAGGTGAAAGCGCTGGCGCAGGCCGTCTTTGGGCACGACCTCGAGCCCCGAACCGCTCTGGATCAGCGTCCCGCCGTAGGCGATCAGGCCGAAGATGGGGTCATCGGTCACAATTGTGGCGGCCGTCCGGAGGGCGGCGCCGAACCCAAGATCGGCCTCCCCGCCGTAGTTCCACACGCCCCGGCCGACGGCCTTGCCCATCTTCTCGCCGAAGGCCTGCATGATGAATCCCGTCCCGGCCCCGCCGTCGTTCTTGGGGCCCGGATACCAGAACCCGTAATTGGACTCCGGGGTCCCGGTGTTCATCAGGGCCCAGGCGCTGAGCAGCGAGGCATACCCCAGGCGGAGGTAGCGCTGGGGATCTGGGGAAGTGGTGAGAGCGTAATCGACCAAGGACCATCCCCCCATTTGGGACATGTAGAAAAGCGACCCCGGCGAACTGCTGCCGAGAAGGAAATAGGACGTTTCGAGCCAGCCGCGGAGGAGAATATTGGCTTGGATCTGCTCTTCCATGAAGGCCGCCGCGCCCTGGGCCGTGACCTGGAGCGTCGACCCGGGCCGGCCGGCGTTGGCCAGAGCGTACTTGGCGAAGGCGTGGGTGGATTCGAAGGCGCAGGGACCGAAAGGATATTCGGCATGGAAGAAGTCGGGTTTGTCGTTGATGAAGTGCTCGACTTTTTCCTCCCATCGCCGGCGCAGCCAATCGGCTTGCGGCGTCCACTTCTCCTTCTCCAGAGCGTCGATGAGGTCCACGAGGACGAGCTCGTTGAACAGCCCGATGGCCGTGGCCGGCCAATTGCCGGTCCCGAGAGGGACGGTGAACAGCGCTTTGGCGGTGCCGAAAGCGCGCTGGAGATAGCCGCTCCAATCCAGGTATTTCGTCAGGTCTGGATAGAACTTGGCGATCTTGTACATGTCCAGATAAAGCATGACGACGTGGGGGTAGTCGTAGAGCCGCCACAGGTGTTCGGTCCAGCCGTTGCGGTCGGCGGGCCGGCTGTCGCGGTTCATCTTCCAGTTCTCGATGCCGTAGATGCCGTAGGGGTGCGTCTCCTTGTCAGTGCGTTGGAGCTTGCCCCAAACGAAGTTCTTGATGTGATATTCGACGGCCTCGACTTCCGTCGCGGACGGGAAATGGACATTCTTCTCGGCGATGTAGGGCGCTTTGCAGAGCCCCGGGTCGTCCGATGCTAGATAATAGTCCTTGAGGCCGTCCGTATCATCGGGGCTGCGGAGGACCTGGGCCTTCATGTCCCAGTCCGAGAACAGGCCGTCGTACCATTTCAATGGGTCCCGGAGGAGCTGGCGGCCGGCGAGGAACGCCGCCCTTTTTTTTGTCAGCATCTCGAGCGGCTCGGTGACGAAAAACTCGAGATACGTCTTCCGGCCGCTCCCCGCGTTGATCGTCAGCATGTTCTCCCCGAGCCGGGAGAACCGGACCCGGTAGAGATGGACATTGTCCGCTTTGAGGCCCAGGTCTTCGACTTTGGTTTGAGCGGGGAATTCCGCCGCGACCGCCTCGATGGGCGTCTTTGTCCGGACGGAGAACAGGGCCTCGAGATCGCTCGGAACGGTCATGCCGGGGACGACCTGGACATCGAACAGGCCTTCCTCGACCAGGACGTTGCGGATGCCGTCGTATCCGTCGGCCCAGCGGAATTTGAACCCGTAGACGGCCTCCGATCCGGGCTTATCAGCGGCGGTAAGGACCAAGTTGGTGTGCGGCTGGCGCCAATTGCCGCCGTTTTTACGGGTCTCCGCGCCGGCGGCCGCGGAGTGGACATAGACGCCCTCCTCATCCGCATATTCGAGCATGGCCGGCCGGAACGCGGCCTTGTCCTCGAATGACGGACAGACCGCGAGCGGGGTCAGGACGAGACTCGGCCCGACGTTGTTCGGCCGCGTCCAGAAGAGGAACGACCCGTGGCCCGAGACGTATTTGTGTCCGAAAACGCGCTTAGTCAGCATCTCCGTCTTATCCCAGCGCAACTCGGTGTTGAAGGGAAGGCGAAGGGCCAGGTCTCCGACCTCGAGCGGCTGGTCGGCCAGGTTCCGCAGATGGAGCGTCCAGACGAGGGCTTCGTCTTCGAGCCGGAAGCGGACCACGAGCTCCAGGTCGGCGAAGTGGTCGTTGAAATCCCCGTGGTAAAGGTAATACTTGTCGAAATAAGTGTAATCGCGCCGGCCCGGTTTCGGTTCGGCGGACGGGAGGGCTGCCTTCCGGTCGGACATCCGAGTAGCCGCAACCTGCTGCCAGCGGCCTTTCTCCATCCGGTATCGGACCAGGACGTCCCCCAGCGACCGTCCCTTGGCGATATAATCCGTCATAAACGCGTCGCCCGGGCGTTGCAGGCCGGTGATCCCCTGGGCGCCGAGGCGAAGGTTGAACGAGGCGTTGGCCAGGGAATCCTGGGCCGCGACGCGCGCGGGACTGAACGCGGCCAGGAGCACGAAGACCGTCGAAAGAAACTTGCGCATGGGGACTCCCGTTGGGGGTTGGATTCTTGAGGTCACGATGTCGCCCTCCGTCATGTCTTTAGCTATTCGAGCGTCGTGGCCGTCATTATACTTTTTTTTGCGCCGATTCAAAACGTCCGCGCGCCCCGGTTGCGGGGGGGAGGAAGTTGGATTAGAATGTTCCGCGGCAAAGGAATGAAGCCATGAAAAAATACGCTTTCCGCCTTGTCGGACTGCTTGCCCTGATCGGCTCCCAGGCGCTGGCGGCAACCGCGCCGCCGGCCGGTCAGAAACGTTCCGCCCCCTCCGGCCGGTACCGGCTCGACCTCGTCGCCGTAAGCGATGGGAAACCGGTCATGGATCTGACCGCGGCCGATCTCGAGCTGTTGGAGGACGGGAAAAAGGTCCCCATCCGTTCCCTGGCCTTTGTCCCGGCCTCGCCGGGAAAACGGCTGGCGGTCATCTTCCATGACATGAACCTCTGGATCAAGAACGTCCAGCGGGACAAGGACGATATTTCGGAGGAGATCCTCGGATTGGCCCGGACCGGGGTCGAACTGATGATCATCCGGCTCGATTCCCCGGGCGGATTGAAGGTCCTTCAACCGTTCACGCGCGACGAATCGCTTCTCCGCCGGGCCATGGCCGCGGCTCTCGAAAAGGTGGGGATGAACGAATCTTACGAGGACCTGGGAGGCCGTTTAGGGGAGAGCCTGGGATCGGACACGATCGTCCGGGACGAGAAGCAGAACCTGCTCCTGTCCTACTATTACACGAAGCGTCAGCGTTTCGAACGAACGATCGGCGGGTTGATGACGGCCTGCTGCGTCCTGCGGTCCTTCCCCGGCCGGAAATCCGTCCTCCTCGTGAGCGGCGGAATTCCGGATATATCATCTTCGAGTCGGACGGACATCACCCGGAACAGCGCCGATGCCAAGGCCGACGGCCGAGCGACCATGGACGCCATCCACGACCGGGCCCGCCAGACCATGACCCAAAGCCGGCTCTTCGATCCGTTCGGGCTTCTCAAGGAAGAACGCTTCGAGCAGGGCGATGAGGTCCTGGCCCGATTGATCCAGTTTTCGAACGCCATGAACGTCTCGATCTACGCCCTCGACCCGGGGGTCTTCACCAAGAACGTGTTCGTCCTTTCATCCGAGTTCGCCCGGCCCGAAGCCACGGAGTCCGAATCGATCCAGAGCGAGACGCGGGCCAAGGAGGTCCAAGCCCTTCGGGAGGTGGCCGACAGCACCAGCGGCCGGCTGTTCCGGGGGGCCAACAAGTTCGATGAGCTGAAGACGAGCCTCGGGGCGGACCTCGAAGGATACTATGAGCTGGCCTTCAAGCCCGAGACCCAGAGGCCGGACCTCGCCTACCATAAGATCGAGGTCAGGACCGCCCGGAGGGACGTTGATCTCCGGAGCCGGACGGGATATCGCGAATATTCGGCCGAGGAAACAAAAAACCTTCTCCTTATCAGCGCCTATTACAACCCCACTCTCTTTACCGGGCTTCCCTTCGACGGGACGTTCGTACCGTTCTTTGATCCTTCGGGAAAATGGGAATCGTGGATCGGTCTCGCTCTTCCGGTCGGGCCCCTGTTCATCGAGACCCCGCGCTCCTCGGCGGTCTCGACGTTTTCCCTTTATCTTTCGTTTCGAGAGCGCGAGCAGGACAGCCGCGGGTTTACGGCCAAGATCGAGATTCCGGTGAGAATGACGGACAACCTCCGGAATTCGCTTCCGAACCTGAGCCACTTGTGGTCGTATTTCAAGGGCCCGGACCTCGCCGCCCAGAAGAGCGGGTACGACGTCGTCTACATCCTCCAGGACATGCAGACGGGCGAGATCGGCGGCTGGAGCGGGACGCTTGCCGCGCCCGACCTCCGAGGAGACGAAAAGGGGACGGTCCTCAACCGCGTCCTCGGCTCCATCGCGGCCAATCCGCAGGCCAAAGGAGATGAACCCGTCCTCGACGCCAAGAACGGGGTTCTGAATTTCAAGGACATCCGGTTCTATCCCCGGATCACGGATGCGTTTTCACCCGGTCAGGACGCCTGGGTCTTTCTCCAGGCGCACTTGCCGCTCCGGAAGGACAAGGACATGCTCGCTCCCCAGTTCATGGCCTTTCGCGGCGGCGTTCTCCCGCGGGTTGTGAGCGCGAAAATCATTGCTGAATCCTGGAATGTCAAGACCAAGATCTGGAGCGGCGTCTGCCGGCTGGGCCTGGCCCCGCTCGATCCGGGGGAGTACGACCTCGAAATCACCATCCCCGGCTGGGTCGAAGGCACCGACCTGATGACCGAGGTCAGGCTCACCAAAATGGGTCCGACGCTCTAGCGGCCCTTACTTCATCTTCTCGATTCTGACCGCGCCGTTGGGGAGAGGGAGGGCGACGTTCAAGTCGCCGGAGACCGATCGGATCTCGATCGACGATCCCCGGACGATCCTGTATTCCCCCTTTTCCAGGCCTTTGACGACAATTTCGGCCGAGGTGACAAGACCGGTCGTGTCGGCGGCTTCGAGTTCGAGCACCCCGGCGGTCTTATCGAGGGCGACCGACTTGAGCTCTCCCTTGGCCGCCTCGACGTCGATCTTGGCTTCGACGAACAGGAGCCGCTTTTTGAGTCCGTCGGTGGGCACGGCCCGGACGATGCCGCTCGAGGTGTCCACCCGGCACCCGCACCCGATCAGGCCGAATGAGGCGTCGTTCAGCACGTAGGCTTTAGCCCCTTTAAAATATCCGTACATGCCGATGCCGTTATCGAGCGTCTTGGGGGGATCGTGGGCGAAGATCCCGGGCGTGGAGACGAAGTGGCCGAAGCCCATTCCATCAGGCAGGAGATTGGCGGTGACGCTCATGACGCCGGCGTAACCCTGGACGAACATCTCCAGGTCTCCCGTTTCCTCGAAGCCCTTGAGAAGGGGTAAGCCGTTGAGCGATTCGGTGTACCAGCAGGCCAGGTCCCCGCGGTTGTCGTTGCCGAAGCGGAACCACAGCGGCTGGTTCCCGCCGCGCAGAGCCTGGATGACTTGGAGCGTTTTCCGGTACTTTTCGGGAGTGCCGAAGTATCGGGTGAACAAGCCGACGTGCTCGTGGGCGGTCTGGTCGACGAACAACTCGGAACTGTAGGGGTAGGGGGTTGCGACGAAGACGTCATTACAGGCTTTGAGTTTGGCGAGCAGGGCCTCATACTCCTTGGCCCAACCCTCCTTCCGGACATCTTCGAGGATGGACAGGGCGTTCGACCCGCCCATAACTCCGACGTGGTTCCACGGCCCGGTTTCGAACCAGTGGAGACATGTCTGGGCGGCCAGCTTCAGGTAGGCGAGGGGCTCGCGCCGGGAGGTCAAGCCATAGAGCTTTCCGATCCGGTAGAGCGCATGATAGATGTTCGCCGCGTGGGGGTAGTTGTAGGTCCGGTAGCTCTCCTTCGACCGTTCCTCGGTCCAATGCCCCCAGGGGCTTGAAGGAGTGCGCTCTTTCCAGAAGATGGAGGCGCGCAGGGCGAACGTCTCCTGATTCTGGATGTGGCCGATGAGGCAGTCTTCGACGTAGGCTTCGAGGGTCTTAATCTCCCCCCGGTCGGGCCGGTAGACGTTTTTCTCGGCCAGGAAGAGCGGCTCCGAAAACCCGTACTCGTCGCTTCCCCCGACCTCCCAGACTTCATCGCTGTCGGCGAAGATGCTCCCGGTCCGATAGTCGAAGGGCAGGAACATGTGGTTGCGGCCGTAGGGGTCCTTCGGGTTTTCGTTGAATTGGCGCTCGACGATGAAACGGGCCCGGGCTTGGATCAATTCGGCCGTGTTCTCCGTGCAGTAAAAATGGATGTTCGTCCATTTCCCCCCCTCGTAATCCAGCCGGACGCTTTTTTGGCCGCGTCCCTTGAAGGCCAGCGTCAGTAGGGTCCGGTCGGTCAGCCGTTTTTTCTCCAGGATTCGGCACTGGTCGGATAGGAACGAGACCGCCGGGTCGAACTTGGCCAGGATCTCGACGTAAACCGGGTCGTCTTCCTGGACGACCATGGACGGCAGGACCCGGATCCCGAGATTGCCCGACCGCGAGATCTCTTCGCGCACGCCGGCGTAACCGTCGACGAAGGTGAACCGGATCTGATAGGCCTTTTTTTCGCCCGGCTTGAGGACGAGTGACGTGTGGCCGTTCACCCAAGGCAGCCGCCACCCCCGCCGGTTCTTTACGGCCGAGGAATGGATGGCCAGGACATTGGAACGGCCGCGGCGCGGGCCGCCGGCCGCCGGGTTCTCGTACCGGTACTGGCACTCGAAGGCCGTGTCTCCGGCCGTGTGGATGAGAAGGAACGGGGGGTCGCCCAAGAGCCGTTCGACCAGGGCGTAGGAGCTGTGCCCGCCGGCGAAAAAGTGCCCCGTCACTTTCTGTTCGTGGATCAGGACTTGTTCCCGGACCTTCATTCGCTCGTCTTCGTCCAGGACCGATTTGTCGTCGACCGTGTTGGTGTAGGGACTCTTTTCCCGGACGCTCTGGTAATCGTCGTTGATCGTGAACGGGATCCCGAATTCCCCGACCTCGAGCGGGCGGCCGGTTGTGTTCCGGATCTCGATAGTCCAGACGAGGGCCCCGTCCGCGTCGAAGGCGTAGGCCATTTTCAGGTCATAGCTCCGGAGGCCCCCTTCGTTCGCCGAGCGTCCGACATACTCCACCTGGAGCGTTTTGCCGTCGAACGAGACCTTGCGGATGTCCGCAGAGAGCCCGGTCGATTCCTGCCGCCAGGTCCCGGACGGTTTGAAGGAAAAGGAGGGGATGAGAACGAGCGGGACCTCGGGACTCTTGAACTCCCAGACCGTGCTGATGATGTTCCCGATCCAGAACGCGTCGGCGGGATTCGCGCCGCGGACGTTCTCCGGGTTCCCGATATAGTTTGTATTGAACCGGCCTTGCTTTTCGGTGAGGGAGAACAGGGCGCCGGTCCGCTTATCGAATTCGACGACCATCCGGCCCGCCGCGAGGCGGACCAGATTCTCTTCGACGGGGGCCGAACGGCCGTCCGTGCCTAAGCAGGGAATGGCCAGGCCTCCGACCGCAAATAAGACCAACAGGGAGATTGCAAACCCAAACGTGGTTATCCGTTTCATATTTTCTCTCCTTCTTATCGGGCTCCGGCAATGCGTTTTAGAGGTGGACCTCGATCGGGCGCCCGTCGAAAACGAGTGTTCGCGACGTCTTTTGGCCGGCCAGACGGACCTCGATCGTCCGCTTGGCCGGCGGCAGCATCCGCGAGCCAGGGGCAAGGTTCAGCGTCAAAACACGTTCGACATCCTTCCAGCCCATTTCGACCCGCATATATTCGCCCTTCCGGTAGGCGAACGTCCGGCCATCGTCCTCATAGAGCGAGGATGTGCCGTCGGCGCCCGGATAAATAATGAGAGTCAGCGGCCCTTCGGCCGGGTCTTCGACGTACTGCCGGACCGGGCCGAGGGGCAGGATGGCGCCCGCCCGCACATGGAGGGGCATCGTTTCAAGGTCCACCTTGCGCTCGATCTCGCGGCCGCCATCGAGACGCTCTTCGGTCCAAAAGTCGAACCAGCTCCCGCGCGGCAGATAAAGATGGCGGACCGTCGCCCCTTTTTCGACGACGGGCGAGACGAGCAGGTCCCGGCCCCATAGATATTGATCGCCGCGGACGATCGCGGCGGGATCGTCCGGGTAGTGGAGCCAAAGGGCTCGGATGATTGGAAGGCCGGTTTCGCAGCACGTCCGGACGGCCGTATAGGTGTAGGGCAGGAGCCTGTAGCGGAGTTCGAGGTATTTTCTGAGGATCGGCTCGACCTGGGGATTCTTGAGCTCGTTGGCATCCGCGGTGAACGTGTTCGTTTCTTTCGGACCGCCGTCGCCCCCGTCCCAGCCCCAGGGGAGGTGGAGGTGCCAGTGCCGGCCGTGGGCCCGGAACGACGGGCAGAACGCGCCGAACTGGAACCAGCGGACGTGGAGCTCGCCCGTATATTCGGCCGTGGGGATGAACCCGCCGATATCGGTCCCCCAGTAGGGGATGCCCGAGAGGCCGGTGTTGACCGCGACGGGGACGTGGGATTGGAGCGTTTCCCAGCGCGACTGGACGTCGCCCGACCAGAGGAACGCCGCATAGCGCTGCATCCCGGCGTAACCGTTTCGATGCAGGGCGAACGGCCGTTCGTCCGGCCGCCAGAGCTGCGGGCCTTCCCAGTACATCCGGTTGCGGTTCAAACGGGAGGGAGGATCATAGTCGTCGCCTTGGTCGGGCCACCAACCGTCGATGCCGGCGTCGACGAGCGGCTTGTGATACGGCCAATAGCACGGAACGCTGCGGTCGTCGGGCCAGCGGTTGTCCGGGGTCCGGCCGCTCGGACCGGCGTTCTTGGGGTCGCAGGGTTCCTTGACCGTCCCGGTCAGACGGCGGCCTTCGATGACGATATGGAGTACAACCTTGTAGTGGCGGCGGTGCAGTTCGTCAATCATTCCTTTCGGGTCGGGGAAGTTGCCGCCGTGCCAAGTGAATTCGCCATTGTGAGTGTTCCATCCCGAAGGAGTGAAATCAGTACCGAGGTAGATCAACGCATCGCAGGGCAACTTCTTTTCCCGCATCGTCTGGGCGACCCCCAGGACCTCGTCGGGCCCGGCCAGCGTCCGGTGCGATTGCATATAGCCGAGGGTCCAGAGGGCCGGCATCTCGGCCAAGCCGGTGATCCGCGCGTATTCCCGCATGATCACGGCCGGGTCGAGCGAAGATACGACATACATGTCCAGGGGAAGGCCGCTGTCGGCCGGAGCGAATTTACCTTCGGTCCCGGTGAAATCGAACGTCCCGAGGGGATGATGGATGAACATCGCCCAGCCGTCCGTTCCGACAAGCCATTGGATCGGCACACGGCCGCCGTTGGTCGCCAGCCGGTAGCCGCCCTGCCCGCTTCGCATCCGGTCGGTCGACCCTTTCCGGTCGAACTGCGGGCCGCCTTGGCCGAGACCGAGGAGCGGTCTTTCGCCCAGAAGAAACGACAGTCCCGGCCCGGCGGCGTCGAGGGTCAACCTCTGAACGGGGCGGCCGTCCCTGGTCTCGACGTGAAGCGTAGGCGGGTCGGCCGTAAACTTGATCACCAGGTTGCCGGCCGGCACGGGCTCGAAACGTTCGCGGGCGCGCCGCCGCGAGAGCGGCCGGCCTTCGCCGTCGGGCCCGATGGCTCCATCCACGGGGAGTCCCGCCCCGCTCCCGCCCTCGAGCGGCAGGACTGTGAGCCGGACGGTCGCCGGGCTCAGCGTGGAGACCGAGATCTCCACCGGCTTGCCGAAGATCATAATGTCCTCGGATCGGCCGCGGATCAGACCGCGGGTCAGGATGAGGCCCGCGCCGGCCGTTCCGATCTGCTTCAGCGCTTGGCGGCGGGTGAATCGTCTAGACATGAGATTCTCCTTCGGGAAGATGTTATTCTCACGATTCTTTCCGGTGACGGGTGCTGAATGGGCGATATTCCCGCAAAAAATACCCCGGCGGGTCGGTCGAAGTCAAGCGGGGCGATGGTTTCGCAATCGATTATTTCCGGCCGATGGTTTCGCATTGACAGACAAACCGGCCCGGTGTTATACAGAGGCACCATGTGAGGAGGACTAAAATGAAAAAAATCTTAGTGCCGGTTTGCCTCGCGGCCGGGGCCGCTCTGGCCGTCGTCATTTATGCCGCGGCGCTTACGCCGCCGAAAACCGAGGTGATCGCGGTCGTGCCCGTCACCGCGGTCCGGATCGCGGACGCCTTCTGGTCCCCGCGGTTGGAGATCAACCGCAAGACGACTCTGCCGTACCTCTTTAAGAAATTTTCGGAAGGAGGACGGACCGAATCCAAGACCCTCGAAGCCGCCTTCTTAACTCTAGCTCAAACCCCCGACCCCGGGCTGGAAAAGCTCGCCAACGACTGGATCGATAAAATCGTCTCTCCTCGTCCGGCCGAAAAATCGGAACGAAGCCGGCCCGGGATCAGCCTGGGGTCCGGGCATCTCTACGAAGCGGCGGCGACGCACTTCGAACTCACGGGTCGGAAAACCCTTCTGAACAAGGCCCTCGAAAGCGCGGCCGCCGTCGCCGCCCTCTACGGCCCGGACAAGAGGCGCGATGTCCCCGAACACCAGGGCATTGAAGAGGGACTGGTCAGGCTCTCCCAGGTTACGGGAGACGACCGGTACTGGCAGCTGGCCAAATTCCTGCTCGACGAGCGGGGCCATTCACACGAGTTCTTCGGCCGGACGCTTTACGGGGAATACGCCCAGGACCACCGGCCGGTCGTTGAGCAGGATGAGGCCGTCGGCCACGCCGTCAGGGCGACATTTATGTACATGGGCATGGCCGATGTCGCGGCCATCAACGGTGACCGCGCCTACCTCCGGGCTTTGGACCGGATCTGGCAGGATGTTGCCTTCAAAAAGCTATATCTCACGGGAAGCTACGGGCCGCGGCGCCAGTGGGAGGGTTTCGGCGAACCCTACGAGCTGTCGAACCTGACCTGCTGGAACGAGACGTGTGCGGCCTTCGGCAACGCCCTCTGGAACTACCGCCTCTTTCAGCATTACGGCGACGCGAAATACATCGACCTCTTCGAACGGACGCTCTACAACGGCTTCCTGGTCGGCGTCTCCTTGAGCGGCGACCGGTTCTTCTATCAGAACCTGCTGAAGTCCGTGGGGAACTTCGAACGGAGCGACTGGTTCGGCGTACCTTGTTGTCCGCCTAACGTCGCCCGGCTCATCGCTTCTTTGGGTGGGCATATCTACGCCCGGAGCGGTGATCGGCTGTTTGTCAACCTTTTTGTCGGCAGCCAGGCCAAAGTCAAGCTTGACCATAATACGGTTGTCGTCCGGCAAGAAACGCAATACCCCTGGGACGGAACCGTGCGGCTGACGATCGACCCCGAAAGTGCCGGGCCTTTCACGTTGTCGGTCCGCGTCCCGGGATTTGCCCGGAACGAGCCCGTGCCCGGCGACCTTTACCGCTATGCGGATAATCCTCCCCCCTCAGCGACTCTGAAGGTTAACGGCCGCCCGATCGAGATCGTGCTCGAGAAAGGCTTCGCCAAGATCGAGCGGACGTGGGCCAAGGGAGACGTGGTCGAACTCGGCTTTCCGATGCCCGTCCGTCGGGTCCTGGCCAACGATAAGGCCAGAATCGATGCCGGCCTGGTGGCCCTGGAACGCGGGCCGGTCGTGTACTGCGCGGAATGGCCGGACAACGCCGGCCAGGTTCTTAACCTGCTCATCCCCGACACGGCGGAGCTGCGCGCCGGGTTTCGCCAGGACCTGCTCGGGGGCGTGGGCGTCATCACCGGGAACGTCCTGGCCCTGGACCGCGCCGCCGACCGTGTCTCGGTTGAACGGAAGAACCACCCTCTGGTCGCCATTCCTTACTATGCCTGGGCCAATCGCGGTCCTGGCCGGATGAGCGTCTGGCTCGCCCGAGAGGAATCCCGGGCTTCCATCCCGCCGGCCAAGTCCATCGCTTCGCTAAGCCGGATCTCCACTTCGCCCAATCGGGGCGCGGCTCAGGCCGGGAGCACCGCGTCCACGGTCGGCGACGTCGCCGCCGTCGCCGACCAGGCCGTGCCCGTGGACTCTTTTGACGGAGACTCGGGATTCTACCGGCTGATCCCGGTCGAGGCCGGCTCGTCGTGGATCCAGTACGATTTCCCGGAAACCACGGAAGTGAGGTCCGCGGACGTCTATTGGTACGACGACCATCGCTTCTGCCGGCTGCCCACATCATGGCGGATTCTATATAACGACGCTGGGACGTGGAAGCCCGTGACCCATCTCGGTCCTTATCCCGTCGAAAAGAACGAGTTCAACGCGGTGGTGTTTTCGCCGGTCCGGACGACGGGTTTGCGCCTCGAAATCCAGGGACGGAAGCAGACTTACTTCGACGGCGTGATCGGCCCGCCGACCGGAAATTTCATCCGGAACGGGCCGGTCGAATGGTACGAGTTCGGCGTTCTCGAGTGGCGCGTCAAATAACCGCCGGTCGGATTATTCTACTTGACCCTCCATTCGATGATCCCGAATTCTCTCCAAACGACATCTTCCTTGATGGGCATGGCGTCGGGCGGCCCGCCCCGGCCGGCCTGGTACGGGATCTCCTGCGGCTCGACCTCGATTCTTACCGCCCGGGCCTTGACCGGATCAAAGGTCACGCGGTTGAACCTGTCCTTTTCGACGCCGTACGCGCCGTGAATGACGACCCGCTTCCAGGAGCCGCCGTCGTCGACCAGGATTTTCCACGCCTCCGGCAGCCGGCAGAATCTCCGGTCGTCAACCCAATAGACCTCCGACGAAGAGATCACGGTCGGCGATTTGAATTCATACTCGACCCACGCCGGTTGGCCGGCGGGCGGCTTCATCCGAAAATAAAGGGACGATTCGTCGGCGGAGCCGAAGGGCTCGACACCGTCATGGATAGCACTGATATCGTCGCTCTGGTCGTTATAACCGGTCTGCCTTTTTTCGAGCGTCCCGAAGGAGCTCAACCGAATCACCGGTTCGGGAAGAGGGATGGGGGAAACCCTCGCCCCATCCGCCCGGCGCGGAAGCCAGACGGCCATTTCTCCCCTGCCCCGGTTAGCCCAGGCGTAATAGGGGATGGCGACGAGCCGCCGCGGTTCGGACCGGAGCGGCCCGGTGTTCGGGCCACGCATCATGGCCGCGGCATTTCCGCTGACGATCCCGATCCCGCCGAGAAGGTCTGGCCGAAACTCGGCCGCAAGATTCGCCTCGTCCGGGAGAACGAGGTTCAAGGCGGTTCCGGCGTTATCCGGCCATTCCGCGCAATAGACGATCGGACCTCGAGACAGCGCCGCCCGGCCCGCGTTCTCCCTGACCTCGTCACGGGCCACGATCCGCCGGACCGGCATCGGGAGATCGAGCTCGATGACGTCCCCGCGCTTCCAGTCCCGCCGGATCCCGATGAATCCTTTTTCCGCCTCGGCGGCGATGCTTTGGCCGTTGACCGCAAGCCGGACCTTTCCATTGTCTTGGCCCAGGAACCGGTATAAGTCTCCCGGCATCACTTGGCCTCGGGTCCATCCCGGGATGCGGACGTTCACGGTGAACGGCCCGGGCCGCTCCGGGTTCACGGTTACCCGGACGGCCCCCTCCCAGGGATAGCGCGTTTCCTGAACGAGGCTGACCCGGGTCGTGTCCAGGTTTACATCCGCCCGGCCGGCGACGAAAAGGTTTATGTAGAGGTCGTTTCCGGATCGGGCGTAGATGTAACTCCCCAGCGTCGCCAGCAGCCGGACGACGTTAGGCGGGCAGCAGGGGACGTTGATCCAGGCAAACCTCTCGTATTGCCCGAACGATTTGAGCGGGTTCTGATAAAAGAAACGGTCTCCTGTCAGGGAGACCCCGACCAGGAAACCATTATAAAGGATCCGTTCCATGAGGTCCACGTAACGTCCGTCCCGGGTCAACAGGAAGAGCCGGTGGTTCCAAAGCGCATTCCCGTAGGCGGCGCACGTTTCGGCCCATCCGCTCTGATTCGGAAGCTCGTAGCGGGCGCCGAACCGCTCGTGGAATCGAACGGCCCCGATCCCGCCCGTCAGGTACGTTTTCCCGGAGACGGTGTCGTCCCAGAGCCCGGCCAAGGCGTTACGGTAAGCCGCATCGTTGGTCAGGGCCGCGATGTCGGTCATCGCCGCGTACAGGTAAACGGCCATGACGCAATGCCCGACCGCTTCGTTCTGTTCGACCACCGGGACATGGTCCTGGGCGTTCTCGCCCAGCTTCGGATGGGAGTCCCGTCCGCGCTCGTCCAGAAAAAATTTCGCGAGTTCCAGATATTTGTCCTGTCCGGTCAGCCGGAACAGGCGGATGAGGGCGATCTCGATTTCCTCATGGTTGGGGACGCGATGGCGCTTGGCCGGGCCGTAGACCGCGACGAGCCGGTCGGCGATTGTCAGGGCGGCGTCGAGCATTTTTTTCTTTCCGGTCGCTTGATGATGGGCGATCGCCGCTTCGATGAAATGGCCGGCGGGATACAGGTCCAGGTCCCAGGACGTCTCGGTCCACGTGGCCGCCGGGTTCCGGGGGATGAGGCGGGCGATGATCTTGTCGATGAGGACGTCGAGGTCCGCTTCAAGCCGCGCGTCCGGGTGGAGCATAAGCGTATAGGCCGCGCCTTCGATGGTTTTATAGGTTGGTTCGACGTCGAGCAGTTGTCCGTTCTCGGCGCTCGCTTTTAAAAGATACGGGACCGAAACGAGCCTGTTCGCCTCGATCCGGGGAGACCAGAAGGCGTCGTCGATCCGGACCTGAGTGAATGGAATGGCTTCGGTCGGATAGTCGGTCCGGGGAGGCGGGTCGGTCCGCCCGGTGAAGGCCGCGGGGCCGAAGGCCAACAGGACGAGCGCGAGCAGGGATCGTATTTTCATGCGGGCCTCCTCATTCCGCCAATTCTATATAGGAGTGATTCCGCGAAGTCAACTTAACGTCAATTTTTCCGCGGCCGCGGCGAAAACACTTTGACAACTGGCCGGGTTTTGGCTACATTCGGCCGTGTTTATTCCGGAGGAGAGTGTATGCGCTTCGGTTGCTGCGGGAGCATGATTGCCCCGGCCCGCGATTCTATCGGCGTCGAGATCGTCGAAACGGCGGCCGAGATCGGATTCGATTACATCGAGCTTTCGTTGCGCGACGTGACCGAGCTTTCCGCTCCGGCCTATGCGCGGCTCCGGGCGCGGATGGCGCGGGTGGGGCTCCCGTGCGAGGCCTGCAACAATTTTTTCCCGACCCGCCTCCGTCTCACCGGGGCCGAGGCCGATCCGGCCGCGGCCGTCGATTACGCCGAGAAGGCCCTCGAACGGGCGTCCGGCCTGGGCGCGCGCATCGTTGTTTTCGGCAGCTCTGGAGCGAGGAACGTTCCGGACGGATTCGCTCCGGACAAGGCCTGGAGACAGATCGTCGAACTGCTCGATCGCCTGGCGCCGGCCGCCGCGCGGTATGGGATCACGATCGCCATCGAACCGCTCGCCAGACTCGAATCGAACATCATCACCACGACCGCGGAAGGACTTCGGATGGCTCGGGAGGTCAATCGCGGATCGATCGGCCTCCTGGTCGATTTTTTTCACTTTACGGCCGAAGGGGACGATCCGGCGGTCCTGCTCGAGGCCGGGTCCGCGATCCGTCATGTCCATTTCGCGGCCGGCGAGGGACGGAGGTTCCCCCGGGAACGCGAGACGGGATCCCCCTCGTTCTTTGCCGGCCTGAAGCGGATCAAGTACGGGGAACGATGCAGCCTCGAGGCCTTCACCGACGATTTCGAGCCCGACGCACGGCGGGCCCTCCGCTTATTGAAGGAACTCGCCGGACCGTGACCTCCGGCGCGGCCGCAATCCCAGAGAAGGAGAGACCCATGGCCAAAGACCTCAAGGGCAGGAAGCTCGGGATCATCCACGCCGCTTTGATCACGACGAGGGCGGTCCAGAAATTCATCGATGAGATCATCCCGGAGGTCGAGATTGTTCACTGGGTGGACGACACCATCCAGAACACGAACTTCGCCTGCGAGCCGGGGACGGTCCCGAAGAAGAACAACGCTAAATTCGTCCAGGCCGCCCTGTCACAGCAGGAATACGGCGTCGACCTCATCCTCCTGGCCTGCTCGACGTTCAACCGGGCTGCGGAATTTGCCCGGCCGATGATCGACACGCCGATCCTCCAGATCGACCGGACGATGATGGACCTGGCCGTCCGGGACGGTGACCGCATCGGCCTGCTGGCGACCGTGCCGACCACGGTCCCGGCGTCCGAACGCCTGCTCCGCCAGGCGGCCGCCGACGCGGGAAGGACCATTTCGATCGAGACCCGGCTGTGCGGAGAAGCGTTCCGGGTTCTCAAGGCCGGCGATCCCGAAAAGCACAACGACATGCTCCTTGCCGAGATCGGGTCGCTCTCCGGCGGGGTAGACGCTATCGTCATGGCCCAGATCTCGATGAGCGCCCTGGAGCCGCGCTTGACGCGGACGAAGGTCCCGGTCTACAACAGCGGCCGGACAACCTTTCGCAAAATCCGCGAGATTTTCGAAGCCCTGGAGTAAGGACGGATGATGCCGACGCGCGATATTCCAACCTTGGAACGGACCGCCCGCAAGGTCCGGCTCAACATCATCCGTATGCTGGGCGTCGGTCAAAAGGGGCATCTGGGCGGGTCATGCTCGATGGCCGACGTCGTGACCGCTCTCTACTTCGCCAAGATGCGGCACGATCCGGCGAACCCCCGATGGGCGGACCGGGACAGGTTTCTGCTCAGCAAAGGCCACGCCGCCCTCGTCCAGTACGCGGCTCTGGCGGAGTGCGGGTATTTTCCAGTCGAGGAATTGAAAAACACCAAGGCTTTGGGTTCGATCCTCCAGGGACACCCCGACATGAAAGCCACGCCCGGGGTCGAGGCCAACACAGGCTCCCTGGGCCAAGGCTTGTCGATCGCCTGCGGTCTGGCCGCGGGACTGCGGCTCGACGGCCGGCCGAGCCGGGTGTATTGCATCACCGGGGACGGGGAAATGGCCGAAGGCCAGATTTGGGAGGCGGCGATGGCCGCGGCCTATTACAAGTTGGACAACCTCGTGGCCGTGCTCGACCGCAACCGGCTCATGGCCACGGGGCCGATTGTCGAACGGTTCGATACCAACCCGCTCCCCGAGAAGTGGAAAGCATTCGGCTGGGATGTGAGGGAGGTCGACGGGCATGACATGGCCGCTATTTTGAAGGCTCTCGATGACGTCGATGAGGTCCGGGGGCGGCCGAAAATGATCATCGCCCGGACGGTGAAGGGTTGCGGAGTTTCGTTCGCCGAGGATAAACCGGCCTTTCACAACGGCATGCTCGACGCGGCCCAGTTCGAAGCGGCCTGCCGGGCTTTCGAGAAAGGATGTGCCGGGTCAGGGGAAGGGATCATTGACCATGATGAATAAGCGGAATCAGCGCGAGGTCTACGGCCGGACGCTGGTCGAATTGGGGCGGGAAAACCCCGACATCGTTGTCCTGGAGGCGGACCTGGGCAAGTCGACCATGAGCTGCTATTTCGAGGAAGCGTTCCCCGGCCGGTTCTTTGAGATGGGCATCGCTGAGGCCAACATGACCTCATTCGCCGCCGGCCTGGCCCTGGCCGGCAAGATCCCGTTCACCAATTCCTTCGCCGTATTCGCCGCCGGCCGGGCCTACGACCAGATCCGGCAGGGCATCTGCATCCCCGGGCTCAACGTCAAGATCGTCGGGTCGAGCGCCGGACTGTCCGACTACGGAGACGGCTCGACCCACCAAGCCGTTGAGGATGTGGCCATCATGCGGGCCATCCCGAACATGACGGTCCTCGTCCCGGCCGACGGGATCGAGACGCGCGCCCTGACCCGGGCCATGGCCGCGGCTGCGGGCCCCGTGTACATGCGCCTCAACCGCGAGGACCTGCCCGATCTTTTTTCCGGGGACCGAGCCTTTGCCATCGGACAATCGGTTCTGGTCCGGGACGGACGCGATGTGGTCGTTTTCGCCTGCGGCTTGATGGTCTCGCAGGCCCTCGAGGCCGCGGAGTCCTGCGCCGCCCGGGGCGTTTCGGTCCGGGTCATCAACGTGAGTACCCTGAAACCGGTCGATGAGACCGCTCTTCGAGCTTTCGCCGCCGGGATGAAAGCGATCGTTACGGCCGAGGAGCATTCCCTGATCGGAGGCTTGGGGAGTCTGATCGCCGACGTGTTCCGGGGAGCGGGGATCCCCATGATGTGCGTCGGCATTGCCGACCGATTCGGCCAATCGGCCCGAAGCTATGATGAACTCCTGAACGCCTACGGCCTTACGGCGAGCCACATTCAAGCGGCCGTTCTGACATTGTCGGGCGGGCCGCGCCGGAGAGATTGAGAGGAGGCGCATGCCCAAGATCGGATTTATCGGACAGGGAGTCATGGGAAAACCCATGGCCGAGAATTTTCTGAAAGCGGGTTACCCTCTGATTGTCATTGATCTCAGGCCAGAATCTGCGGACGTCCGGAGCCGCGGTTGATGGGGAGGCGCGGCTTTTCGCTCCGCTGGCGGATCGCCCTCCTGATCGGTGCCGCGATCGCCATCAGCTATTTCGATCGCCAGACGCTGCCCGTGGCCATCGCCGCGATCCAACGGGATATCCCGGTCACGAACATGCAGTTCTCCTGGCTTCAGTCGGCGTTCCTGCTCGCTTACGGTCTGATGTACGCCGGCGGGGGCCGGTTGATCGATGTCCTGGGGACCAAGAGGGGATACACCCTGATCATGATTTGGTGGTCGCTGGCTTGCGTCAGCCATGGCTTGGCGGCCGGGTTTTCGATGCTGGCGGTGAGCCGGTTTCTGCTCGGCATGGGTGAGGGCGGCGGCTTTCCCGCGGCAACTAAGGGTGTCGCCGAATGGTTCCCCGCCAGCGAGCGATCCACGGCCATGGGCATCATCAACGCCGGGACGGCGGTCGGCGCCGTCGTCGCCCCACCGGCCATCGCCTTGATCCTGTCGGTCGGTTCCTGGCGCTGGGTTTTTTTCCTTTCGGGAGCGATCGGGATCTTCTGGGTGTTCTGGTGGCGGCATGGCTTTTTTCCGCCCGACCGCCACCCCCGACTGACGCCTGACGAACGGGACGAGATCCGGGACGTCCTGACCGCCGGTGAAGAAAAAGGGAGCGGCATTCCTTGGTTGCGGCTCCTCGGATTCCGGCAGGTCTGGGGCCTGGTGGCGGCCAAGTTTCTGAGCGACGCCGCCTGGTATTTTTACCTCTTTTGGCTGCCCAAATACCTCTACGATGTCCGCGGCTTCGATACGAAAAAAGTGGGCCTCTATGCCTGGATCCCCTATGCCGCGGCGGGTGTCGGTTGCCTCGTCGGGGGCTGGTTTTCGAGCCGGCTGATCCGCGCGGGCCGTTCTCTGAATGCGGCCCGCAAGATCGCGCTGGGGGCGAGCGCCGCGGTCATGCCGCTCATCTTTTTCGTGACACGATCGCCCGTCGAGGTGGCCATCGTCCTTTTCAGCATCGCCTTTTTCGGCCAGCAGTCCTGGTCGACGCTGGTGATGACTCTCCCCGCCGACCTCTTTCATCGGAAAACGGTTGGGTCGGTCGCCGGGCTTGTCGGTTTCGGGGGAGCGATGGGCGGCATTGTCTTCGGTTTGATCGCCGGACGGATGCTGGACCATGGCCTTGGCTACGGGCCCGTCTTCGCCATCGTGAGCACGTTTCACGTCATCGCCTTCCTGATCATCCTGGCGACAATCCGCGTCGTCCGGCCGGTTCAATGGGAAGACCCAGCCTCGCGTTCCGCTGTGTAAGCCTCCGACGAATCGGGTCGGAGAGGGCTTGGGTCTATCGGTCCGGCCCGGCGACGAGCTTGAGCGTTCCGAATTTCTCGGGCTTATGCGGGTTCCAGACGCCGGTCGTCCGCCAGGCCAGAAAATCCCGCTTCGGGTTTCGTCCGTCCTGACGGAAGAGGTTGAGCCGGAGTTCGCTGCCCGGACGGAACGGACGCGGATCGATCGAGGCGAGAGGAATGCGCATTTCGCCGACCCATACTTTCGCTGTCCGGTCGATCCGGGCCTTGACCTTCATCCCCGAGTCCCATAGGCGTTCGTCCGAATGCCCGGGCCGCGGCTTGGTCGAGTCGATGTCGAGGTCGAGGAATTCGCCCTGCGGCGACATCTGGAACTCCCGGTAAAGATGGATATGCTCGAAGTCGGCTCCGACATAAACCTCGAAGCAATCCCACTCCCAGAGCCGGTACGTCTCGGTCCCAAGTTCGGGATCCGATTTCAGATTGAGCGCTTCATAAGGACCGATGAACAAAAAGTACAGATATGATTCGGTCCAGCGTGATCTTACTTCGGCCCGAAGGTTCGGCATGGGCCCGCCCAAAATGCTCTCCCCGATGAAGACACCCGTGATCCCTTTCCAAAACGCGGATTGGGAATCGGCCGTCGGCAGGGGTTCCCGGTCCGCATGATAACTCAAAAGCACTCCGGTCTCCGGCGCGGAGACGGCTCCGAGGCCCAGGGTCAAAAGCGCCCAGACACATAAGATTTTTGTCCTCATGGTGAGGTCTGTTCCTTATTCCTGAGTAAAGTGGAATTGTAAATAGGCTTTGGTCGAGTGTCAATATGACCAGTATGATCTGTATGTTTTTTAGTTGACAAAAAAAACTTGACAACAAGAGATATTTTATATATCTAATATCATCGTTGAAATGGAATTGAAAACTGAATGAGATTAACTCTTCGGATTGAACCTGCCTTTTTCTCGAACCTGCCGGCTTTAATGAAGAGTTTTGCAAATTTTTCCGTGCAGATGGCTGCTGGTCCCCGTCTGAAACGAGCGAGGCTGGCGATGTTTGGGACCGGGAATGTGTATAAATCACAAGGAGGATGTATGAGAATTGCAAGGACTGTTTTGGCTCTGATCCTCGTCATCGGATTCGCCTCGATGTTGGACGCCCAGGCGCTTCGTCAGGGGGGCATGATCCGTGGCGTGATAACCGACAAGGGCGGAGAAGGCTTGCCCGGCGTCGCCGTGACGACGAGTTCGCCCGCCTTGATCGGCAAGATCACGGACGTCTCGGGAGAGGACGGGTCGTATCGGCTTCCCAGTCTTCCGCCCGGGACGTACATTGTCACCGCGGAACTGAGCGGCTTCAAGATGATGAAGCGCGAAGGCGTGGTTGTCCGCGTCGGCCAAGTGATTGCGATCAACTTTACAACGGAACCCTCGGCGATCAATGAGGAGATCCAAGTCACGGCGACCTCGCCGGTCGTGGACGTCCAGTCGCTCAAGATTTCGACGCGCGTGGATTCCGAGGCCCTGTCCAAGCTGCCGCTCGGCCGGCAGTTCGCCAACATCATCGCCGTGACGCCCGGCATTATCGAGGATTTCTCGAGCGAGAAGATGACCGGCATGGGCACGGGCGAAATGCACGGCGGCACCGCCTACTCGAACGCCTTCGAGGTTGACGGCGTCGGTGTGAATGACCCGGCCCATAACGCCTCTATCCTCTTCACGCCGCAGTATGACGCGATTGAAGAGGTCGATATCGAGACCGGCGGCCTTTCGGCCGCTGTCGGCAACACCGGCGGCAACTTCATCAACGTCGTCACGAAGTCGGGCGGTAACACTTTCCACGGCACTCTCAACGCCTATTACCATAGCGAGGACCTGGTCCAGAGCCTCTACCAGCCCGAGCAGCTCAAAGCCTTCGGCCTGGGCCTCCCCGCCGCGCCGATCTTCAACTACAACGTGTCCGGATCGCTCGGCGGCCCGATCATCAAGGACAAGCTGTGGTTCTTCTCGACCCTGGCCATCGAAAAATCCAGAGACCGCGGCACGTTTATCCCGACCGTCATCTTCGGCAAGCAGTACAACCAATACGACGTCCCCAATCAGTTTATCGACGGATTCCTGAAACTTACGACCCAGCTCTCGACGAAGTTGCGGTTGTTCGTCATGGGCGGTTACTCGCAACAGGACCGGCCCATCGACGGCGCGGCGACGAGGGGCGCGATCGATACCCGGTACGACAAGAGCAATAACATCCGGATGATGGGAACGGCCAACCTGTCCTGGCAGTTGGGCTCGAACACGATCTTAGACTTCCGGACGGCTGTCTCCCGGTTCAATTATCCGATCTACGATAACGCCGAGATGAAGGCCGGAAACGGCATCGGCTACTCGGATGGATACACAGGCTATGCCTGGGGATACGCGCAGTCCTGGGCCAGCGACATCCACCGGACTAATTTCCAGACTTCGGCCCGCTTGACCCAGTACCTGGAGAATATCCTGGGCGGTAATCACGAGATCGGGGCCGGAGTGGAGTTCGTCTTAGGCCAGGAGAACTGGGGCCTTTTCCGGTCGAATCCCCTCAACTGGGATTACTATAACGGGAACCCCTATTACTACCGGGGGCTTTACAACCTGACCGGGCCCCATCCGACCTACGGCGATGGGCAGCTGATGTTCCAGATCTACGGGCCGGATATGGAGGGGAGTCGCACAAAGCCGTCGAAATCCGGCATCAGCGCCTATATCCAGGACAATTGGACCATCAAGAACCGGCTGACCGTATCGCTCGGCCTCCGCTTCGACCACACCGTCGGCTATATCCCGGCCGCCACCCACAAGGCCGTGACGAGCGCCTTGGCTCTGGGCATCGGCGACTATTACTTCAAATCGCAGTACGGGTTCAATCCCTTCGCCGAAAATTCGACGCCGGCCTGGGACAACGCCATGAAGTGGGATTCATTGTCCCCGCGCATTGGATTGACCTATGACATCTTCGGCAACGGCAAGACCGCGTTCAAGACCTCGTTCGCCATATACCGCGAGGCTATGCCGTCCATGTATTATCAGGGAAACCATCCGTTCAGCCAGTCCCAGTGGGGCTGGAATCCCCTCCGCTTCCGGTGGTGGGACACCAACAACAACGGCACTCCCGACGCCCCGCCGTACGACGCTTATCAGCTCTACGCCGGGAACATCAGCGATTACAACCCGGATCCGGCCGTCTATACGGCGAAGATCGACCCTAACACCAAGGCCCCTCAGTACAACGAGTTCATCGTCGGTATCGAGCACGAACTGCTGCCGGAGTTCAACGTTGGGATCAAATATTTGTACCGGGAACGGAAGAATGCGCTCGACACCGTCCTCTACGACAAGGCGACGGGAAGACCCTGGTACACGCTGGAGAAAGGCGCCGGCTGGTGGGTCCCCTATAGCACGACGATCCCGGCTTATGGCGTCTATCCGGCCGAAACCCTGACCGTCTATTTCCCCTCGACCTCCTCCCCCTGGACCAACCGGTTCAACCTGTTCACCAATGTCGAGGAATCGGTCCGGAAGTACAACGCTGTCGAACTCACCTTCGAGAAACGTTTTTCTCGCGGCTGGTCCCTGGGCGGTTCCGTGGTCCTGTCCAAGACCTACGGTGACAACTCCGGACGGGCGGGTTCGCAGCACGGCTTCTCCGGGTCTTACGACAATCCGAACTGGTTCGTCAACCGCCTCGGCCTGACGGACGATGACCGGCCGCTGGCCATCAAGCTCTACGGCGCCGTGGCCTTGCCGTATGGGTTCGTCACTTCCTTCTTCGTCCGGAGCTACAGCGGCTTCCCGTACCAGAGAACGATCACCATTTATCCGCCCACTGGTTGGGCCGCGGTGAACAATGCGATCGACACGGGCGGTGTGGGGATTCTGGCCGAGCCGCAGGGCACGCGGCGCTCTGTCCCGGTCACGAACGTTGATGGCCGCCTGGAGCGGAGTTTCAGCTTGGGCAAGGCGAAAAACCTGATTATCGGTGTGGACGCGTACAACCTCCTCGGCAACAGCTATGTCAACCCGGGCGTCGACCCGGCTGGGTCATGGATCCCGACTCTGGCCGATCCGACCCTGGGGAAGTACACCCCCAGCTCGAACTATGGGAAAGTGAGCAGCATTTCCGCGGGAGTGCGGTTGGTCAAGTTAAACATCAAGTTCACGTTCTGACCTGCTGCTTTTGCTGGGCTTATGCAAGGGAAGGGACAGGGGTCCCTTCCCTTTTTTTATGATGACTAAGGGAGGATCGTCCGACACGGAAGACGCCGACCAAGGGAGGAAAAGCGTTGCAAAATCGACCTTGTTCGATTATCATCAAACGTGTTATGCGCCTGTGTTTTTATTATCACCGGAAAGGAGTTGTCCGTATGGCGCTTCACCTCCGGCGTCCGATGGCGATCTTGATATTGCCGGTGGTTCTTCTTCTCCCGTTAGCGGTCCTCGCCCAGGGCAGGGCCGGTTCGTTTGTATTTCTCCGAGGGTGAGTCTATTTTTTAAGATAGTCCGTTTCACCGGACCGAGGAAACCTTCCATGAACCGACGCTTGATCGCGACTATCGTTGCGGCCGCGGCCCTGGGCTTTCTTGCCGGCGACATCCTGGCCCAGAAGATCCCCTTGCGCGCCATCTATGAAAAGTGGCTGGACGAAGAGGTCGTGTACATTATCACCCCCCTGGAACGGGATGTGTTTTTCAAGCTCCAGACCGACCGGGAACGGGACCTTTTTATCGAGGCCTTTTGGAAACACCGGGACCCGACTCCCAACAGCCCGGAGAACGAGTTCAAGAACGAGAATTACCGGCGCATCAATCACGTCAATAAATATTACGGCCGGACCGCGCCGATCCCGGGTTGGCGAACCGACCGCGGCCGGATCTATATCGTCCTCGGCGAACCCAACGACATCCAGAAGTTCGACAACAAAGCCGGCCTCTATCCGATCGAGATCTGGTTCTACCAGAACAAGGAGAGCTTCGGACTTCCGACCGGTTTTCATGTCGTCTTTTATCAGCGGGGCGGCTTGGGCGATTTCCGGCTCTATAGTCCGGCCAAGGACGGTCCCCAGGCTCTCATGCCGGACTACCGCGGCGACCCGGTCGACTTTCAGGCCGCCTACGAAGCCCTTAGCAATATCGAACTGACAGTGGCCGACGTCTCGCTGTCGCTGATCCCGGGCGAATCCTCGGCCGGTTTCGGCCGGCCGTCCCTGGCCTCGGACATGCTCATCCAGAAGGTGGAGAACGCCGCTCGGGCCCAGGTCGAGGAGCAGTACGCCAAGAAGTTCCTCGAGTACAAGGATATCGTCGAGGTCGAATACTCGACGAATTACCTCGATTGCGACTCCCTGATCAAGGTCACCAGGGAACCCTCCGGAATGTATTTCGTCCACTACGCCGTCGAACCGAAAAGGCTCTCGGTGGGGTCCTATGTGAACTCCTTTTCGACGACTCTGAAGGTTAATGGAATGGTGACCACACTCGACGGAAAGACGGTTTTCCAGTTTGAAAAACCGGTCGCCTTGAACCTCGATCAGAGCCAGATGAAGACGGCCAGCGTCCAGCCGCTTGACCTCCACGACATGTTCCCTCTCATCCCGGGCACATACAAGTTCTCGGTCCTGGTGAAGAACGAGGTATCCAAGGAGTTCATGTCCTTCGATCAGACCTTGATGATCCCGGGCGACGCGCCGGTCCTGCAGATGACCTCGCCCGTTCTGGGATTCAAGGCGACCCGCGCCGACGCTTCTCGGAAGACGCTCAAGCCATTCCAAATCGGTCCGTTCCAGGTCTCGACCCAGCCGATGCGCGTCTTCACCCGGAAGGATACGCTGGCTGTGGTTTTTCAAGTCTTCGGACTGAGCGAGGCCCAAAAACGGTCGGGCCAACTCCGGTTCGTCTTCACCCGGAACGGCCAGCCGGCCTTCGACCGGGTCCGCTCGCTCGCGGAGTGTCCCGAAATCCCCAATATTCTGACCGAATTTTCCCTCACCGAATTTATCCCGGCCCATTATTACCTGAAGATCTCCGTGGTTGCCGACGGCCGCGAGCTGGTGGCCGGGTCCGAGGAGTTCGATGTGACCTTCCAGGACGCCGTCCCGCGGCCGTGGTTCTATACCAAACACCTCCCCGAGGCCTCCGATCCCGTCTACGCCTTGATCATCGGCAGTCAGTTGTTCAATCTCGGCCGGCTGGAGGAAGCCAAGGGTTTTGTCGAGCGAGCCTATCAGCAAATGCCGAGCTCTACGGACGCGGCCCTGTCCATGGCCCGGATCCATCTCACCCTCGGCCAGCCGGACAAGGTCATCCCCGTTCTCGGCCCGTTCCTGACCGCGTCCCAGACGCCGAAATACGAGGTCTACTTCCTCGCCGGCCAGGCGCTCCAGCAGACCGGTGATTTCGCCGGCGCCCTTGATATCCTCGACCGGGCGATCTCCCACTTCGGCATCAATGCCAACCTGCTGAACGCGATCGGCGATTGCTACGTCCGATTGGGGCGGGCTAAGGATGCGCGAGTGGTTTGGGAAAAATCGCTCGAGATCAACCGCGACCAGCCCGAAATCAGGAAAAAGCTGGATGCTCTCAAGGACAAGACGTGAAGCATCGGGCTTTCCCGCTCTTCCTCATCGCCATCGAGGCGGCCTTGGCCTTGACCCCGGCCTGCCGTCTTACCGGGCTGGAACGGCGGCTGTCGCCCCCGTTTTCCGAATTATACGACAAGGTCCGCTATATCATGAACCGTGAGGAGCGGAAGATCTTCCTCGAACTCCCCGACGACGATAAGGCGGCGTTCATGGAGGAGTTCTGGATGCGCCGGGACCCCGACCCTGCCACCGAAGAGAACGAGTTCAAGGACGAATATTTCCGCCGGATAGACGATGCCAACCGGATGTTCCTCGGCGAGGGGAGGTCCGGCTGGCTCACGGATCGCGGCCGGATCCATATTCTCTTCGGCCCCCCGACCGACCGGCTGACCGATCGGGGGGGGGACGTGTATTCCAGGTGCCAGGAGGTCTGGTATTACGGCAGTTTCCCCGTGATTTTCCTCGACCAGACGTGTACGGGGAACTACAAGCTCGTGACCTACGACCTGACCGGACTGGGAGAGTGGAACCTCGGTTACATGCATTCTCTAAACCAGGCCCAGGGGGAGGCCCAACAGACGTACCCCAGCGGCGATAAGAGGATGTTCGATTTCAACGCCCGCGTCGCCGTTTCGGCCCGGGAGCCGGCCAGGTTCGCGGCGGTCGTGACTCTCGAAATGCCCTACGAGCGGATTTGGTTCGCCTCGGCGGAGGGGGAGGCGATCGCCACGACCTTCGAGGTCGGGCTGGAGCTCCGCAACGGCCGGTCCGCGCTCGTCTGGACGTCCCAAGGAACATTCGAGGTCCGGCCACCCGTAACCCAACTGGACCGGAAGTCCGGGAAAAAACACATCCTGTCCCTTCCGATCGAAATCACGGAAATCGATAAGCTCGAACAGCTCGCGCAGGGCCGGGCCGTCCTGACGGTCACCTTGGTCAACCGGACCGGCCGGGAGACCTTGAAAAAGGCGCTGGTGATCATCCAATAGCCCGGCGCGAACCCGGAGTTTCATCCCATGGAGGTAAAAATTATGGCCACACTCATCGAACGCAGTTCTTCGCCCGCGAAACGGGCCGCCCTCATCCTTCTGACGGTTCTCTTGGCCTTCCCCCTCGCCGCCCAGGAGAACTTGGGACGGGGAAGAATCACCGGGGACGTCCTGGACGAGAATGGGCGACCCCTGGCGGGAGTGATCATCACCGCCGCAAGTCAACAGTCCAATGCCCGGCTGGAAGGAACGTCGGACGCGAAAGGCCATTACGTCATCTCCGGACTGGGCACTGGAAGTTGGCAGATCACAACCAAAAAGTCCGGCTATGTCGAATTCTCGATCCTCATAAATGTCAGACAGCTCGCCGCCAATCCGCCCGTCACCCTGACCCTGAAAAAGATCACCGGAGTGGCCTCGTTCCTCCAAGACAAGGAAGCCGGCGAATTTTTCGATAAGGGAAACCAACTCTACCAGGAGCAGAAATATGATGAAGCGCTTGTCGTTTTCAATGAATTCCTGGACAAATTTCCGGAGATTTATCAGGCGCGTCTCAATATCGGGGCCTGCTACATAAAGAAGGACGATTACGACAAAGCGACGGCAGAATTCCAGCTCGTTTTGGACAAGACGCTTCAGACGCAGGGTGCTTATGTGAAAGATGCGCAGACGTCGTTGCGCGCTTTTTCGGGGCTGGGCGAGGCTGCCTTGAAGAAGAACGACTTCGAGTCGGCCCGAAAATATTTCACACAAGCCCTGGAAGTTTCGCCCCTGGACGAGGTTGCGGCTTACAATGTCGGGGAGATCTTCTTCTCCAACCAACAGCCGGACGAAGCGGTCAAGTTCTTTGAAATGGCGATCCAGATCAAGAAAGACTGGCCCAAGCCGTATTACCGTCTCGGGATCGTCCTGCTCAATAAAGGCGAGTTCGCCCGGTCGCTCGAATACTTGAATAAATGTGTCAAGATGGACCCCGATGGACCTGATGGGGCCCAAGCAAAGTCCATGATCGCCGCCATCGAGAATATCAAGAAATAACCGTTCCGCCCGGCGCCGGCCGCGGATGTCGGACGTGCTTCAATCGAGCCCGATCTTGGCCCTGACATCTTGGTTCGCCGGCAGGGAAAGATGCCGGCGGTCCGTTTTTAACTTAAAAAGACCCTCCATTCCGAACCGGTCGTCCGCGGTCACTTTCTCCGGAGGTCGGACACGGCCAGAACACCAAGGCTCTGTCCCGACGCGTCCGAAAGCACAAGAGAAACGCTCGCCGTCCCGGGGACTTCATTGGCAAGCATATCGAGGACGAGAGGCTGGAACGGTGTGACCGCGATCCTCGGGCCGGCCGTTCCGGCCGGCCGTCCCTCGCCGTTCTGCAGAAAGGCCTGGACCGTTCCGGGCTGGAAAACGCCGAAGCGTCCGGTGAGCCTGATTTTCCCCCCGGAGGCAGTGGCCGCCAAGGAGGTGGCGACTACACCCAAGTTGGTGCAGCTGCGGATGGGATGATCGCCCCCGATATTGGTGGCGAACCAATCGTAATGCCAGGTGTATGTCTGGCCGGGTTGAAGATCGGCGAAGGGGCTCAGCATTTCGCTTTCAAAAACGAAGGGATTCTCGTCGGGGTCGTCCTTGAAGGTCCGTTCTTTGCCGCCGGAGATGACGGTTCCCAGGCCGTTGTGCCAGAACTCGACCGACGCCCCGTCCGGATAATCCTTGCCGGACTCGAAGACGAAACGCTGGACGAATACGGCGCCGGTCGCGCCGTTGACCGACGCGACCCAACCGGCGCGGCTGTCCATGCCGATCTTGCCGACCCTGTATCGATATTCGACCCGGAGAAGGCCGGGCAGGAATTCGGGCTGGAAGGACGGGTTCTCCTTAGGGCCGAACATGACGTAATAACCCTTGGGAAAATGGCTGGCCGAATTGACCGGGCACCAGGCCTTCATCAGCGGATTGAAGGCCCGGCCGCCCGGCTTGCCGCCGTCGAGCTGGGTATGGGACCAAATCCCCCAGCGCCGGGGCTTCGTGTCGATGTTCGTCATGGTCGCCTCGAAGGCGACGTGGGTCGATCCGTCCTCGACCCTCACTAACCGGGAGAATTGGATTCCGCTCCGCTTGTCCTTACCGCTCTTCAAGAAAACGGACGCGGCGGTCTCTGTCGCCGCCGGGACTACGCATTCGTAGGGGCCGGCGTCGAGGACGACGTCCGGCGGGCCGGGCCACTCCTCCGGCCCGCCCTTGCCCTGGGGGGCGGGCCAAAGCTTGTCCCCCCCGTAATTCAGCCAGGTCCCGCCGGGACCGAGTCGGTCGGGCGGAGGGAGCCGGCCCGCAAGCTGAGCGTTCACGAAGAAGAATTCGTCGGGACCCAGACTGAACTGCATGATCCGGCCCCCGATCTCCGGCACGAATTGGAGGCGGACCAGACCGTTGTCGATGGCCAGGCTTTTCCATCCGCGATACTCCGAGGGCCGGACTTTGACGGCCGGAGGCGCGGCGGCCAGGGCCGCATCGATCTCCATGAGGACCTCCTGGAGCTGGCGTTCCAACGTCCTGATCAGCTCGGACTGGGCCTTCGTCGGCCGTCCGGTGTAATTGCTGACCTGCCGGAAGAGCCAAGTGAGCTTGCCGCGCAAGTTCAGGTTCTCAGGGTCTTTCGCCGGGGGCTGGATCTTGTTCCGTGCCGATGTCAAAGCGTTCCGGACGCGGGACGCGTCCCCCCCTGTCAGGCGGGGCTCGGCCTTTTGGACACGGACCAATGCCTCGTCCATGTCGATCATCATCCGGAGCATGCGACGGACGGCGGCGTCGTATTCGGAGAGCTCCGCGGGGCCTGCTTTGACGCGGGGGTCGAGCTTGACGCTGAACCGCTGTTCCCGGATCTGACCGCCGACGGTCAATCGGGCCAGGAACAATCCGGGAAGGACCTTGATCCCTTCGACCTGGAGCCGAAAGCCCGGCGTGTCCTTGAAATACTTTAACAGCGGCCGCGGATCCTCGCTCAAGTCCCAGACGACGCGGTTGAGGCCGGGGCGGGACGGCCCGGATAGGGACCGGAGGAGTTTTCCCGTCCCATCGAGGATATCGACCTTGACCGCCTGCCCAACGACCTCCTCAGGTAGATAATAGGAGAGGATCGCCCCATAAGGCTTATTGGGGGCGGCGAAGACCTGATCTCCGATCGTGCTCGTGTCGCTCGCGGGGATGTAGCGGTAAGCCGGCGGCGGCGGAAAGAGTGTGATCCCGTTCGTCCGCGCCTGGGCCAGCCGCTGGAGGGGCGTGATGTCGTCGAGGATATAAAAGCCACGGGCATGGGTGGCGATGACGAGGTCATTGTCGCGAGGATGGACGACCAGGTCCATGACGGGCAGGGGAGGCAGCCCCAGTCGGAGATCGGTCCAATCCCGCCCGCCGTCGAACGAGGCATAGATCCCCAATTCGGTCCCGGCATAAAGCAGGTTCGGCTCCTTAGGGTCCTCTTTGACGATGTGGACGTAGCCGCGGAGGCCGGTGGAGATCGTGGTCCAGGTTCGGCCGAAATCGGAGGTCATGAAAACATAGGACGCGAAATCGTCGAGGCGGTGCTGGTCGACCGAGATATAGGCCTTGCCGGTGTCGCGGGCCGAGGCGGTGACCGAGGAGATATGAGCCTGCCGGGGCAATCCGGCGATATGGGCCGCCATGTTGGTCCACGTCTTTCCGCCGTTGCGGGTCAACTGGACGTTCCCGTCGTCCGTCGTCGCCCAGAGGATGTCCGGGTCGCGCGGGCTCTGGCTGATCGAGAGGATCGTGCAATACCACTCCGCTTTGGTGTTGTCGAACGTGATCGGCCCGCCGCTGATCTTCTGCTTATCCCGGTCGTTGGTCGTCAGGTCGGGGCTGATGACGTGCCAGGAAAAACCGCCGTTGGTCGTCTTGAAAATAACGTTCCCGGCATAATAGATCACGCTTGGGTTCGTCGGCGAAATGAGGATCGGGGAATTCCAGTTGAAGCGATAAAGGTCCATGTGGGCCCCCGTCCCCGTCGGCCCGACAGGATAGGGCTGGATATAGCGTTCTTCGCCTGTTCTGAGGTCGACGCGGGTGATGTCCCCGAAATGGCCGTTAAAATAAATGATATTCGGGTCGCGGGGGTCGGCCAACGCCGTCATCCCGTCGGCCATGTAGCGGAGCCGGCGCCAATCGCCCCCGCGGACGCCGACCTCGTTCCATTTCTCGTTGGGCCCGACCCAAATTTCGTGGTCCTGGAAACCTCCCATGACGTTGTAGGGAATGGCCATGTCCACTCCGATATGATTGGCTTGAGCCGAGGGGATGTTGTTCAGGAAGACCCAGGCCTGCCCCCCGTCGCGGGATACGAACAGGCCGCCGTCGTTGCCGTTGATCAGGCGCCGGGGGGTTGTTGGGTCGATCCACAGGGCGTGATGGTCGCCGAAGAGGCTGTCATAGCCGCCGACGCCGGCCCAGGTTCGGCCCCCGTCCGTCGAGACCGAGAGAGAGCCGGCGATGGCATACACCCGGTTCGGGTCGACGGGGTCGGCCCTGACGTCGGAGTAATAGAAGGGGCGGTTATTGATCCGGGGGTTGTCGCTGACCATCATCCAATGCCGGCCGCGGTCGTCCGAACGCCAAAGCTCGCCGGGCTCCTGGGATTCGATCATGGCGTAGACGACTTTTGGATTTTGCCGGCAGATGCTGACGCCGCTCCGGCCGATCAGACCCTGACTGGGGAGCCCGTTGGCGAGCTTCGGGTCGGTCAGTTTGGTCCAGGTCTCCCCCCCGTCCGCGGAACGGTACAGCCCGCTCCCCGCGCCGCCGCTCCGGAAATGCCACGGCTGCCGGAGGAAATCATACATGCCGCAGTAGACAATCTTCGGATCCCCGGGATCGACGGCCACGTCGGACGCGCCCGTGGTATCGTTGACGAATAAGATGCTCTTCCAGATCGACCCCCCATCGGTCGAGCGGAACAGGCCGCGCTCCGCGTTCGGCCCCCATTCGTGGCCGAGGGCCGCGGCGAAGACGATCTCCGGATTCCGGGGATCGACGACGATCCGGGAAAAGCGCTCGGTGTTCCTCAGGCCGCAGTGTTTCCAGGTCAGGCCGCCGTCAACGGATTTGTACAGGCCGTCGCCGAAGGAAACGCTGTTCCTCGGGTTGCCTTCGCCCGTTCCAACGTAGAGGACGTCGGGATTCTTGGGGGAGAGGGCGATGGCGCCGATCGAGAGCGTTCCGGCCGAGTCGAAGATCGAGCGGAAGGTGGTCCCCCCGTTCGCCGACTTGAATAGTCCGGCCGAGGCGAAGGCGACATAAATGACGTCCGGGTCGCCGGGCACGCCGGCGACGTCCGTGACCCGGCCGCTGAAATGGGCCGGTCCGATGGACCGCCACGACAGGCCCCGGACGAGTTTCGGGTCGACGGTGGAGCCCGCGGCCGCGGGTGGAAGGGAGGCGGCCAAACATGCTGCGAGCAGGATCGCGGAGAGGACGTTCGAAATCTTTGAATGGAAATTCATCCTGGCCTCCTGTGCAAAATTCACCCCCATCAAATCCGTCGGGGAATCAACGCACCCAACGGATGTCGATCAGGGAAACGGTCTGACGAGGGAGGTCGAATTCCAGGACGAGCCGGCCGTCCCGGACCTCGACGCCGGCCCGATCCGCGAGATCGAGGGTATGCTTCATCAAGGCCGCCTCATAGGCGGCATAGGCGCTTCCGTTGCGGTATCCGTTGGCGGGGTGGACGGAGGACGACAGAGCGGCCAAGCCTTCGGGGTCGCATTCGTCGATGATGATCGGCGTGTTCCGATATTGCGGGAATTCGACGATGATGCCGAACCCGGCCGTCCTCCCCCGCGGCCGCGAGGGAGACGGATGGGGGAACGAACGACAGAAAAAAAAAGACCGCTGCGGTCGTATGTTTCATTTCCAGAACAGGCGGACTTGGTCGTCGCGTCCGGTCATTTCCCAACGGACAAGGGAGATCGGGATCCAGCCGGCCGCGGTAAACTCATCCAAAAATGCCTTGAGGATGAACTTGTCGCCGAGCTGGGAGGCGCGGTGGGCGATGAGCTGCTGGAACTGGACCGAGCCGATCAGGTAGCTCACGCCGTAACAGGGCTGGCGGAGATAGAGGTCCAGGTCGCCCCACAGGACCGGGCTGTCCGCGGGGACCCAGCCGTCCGGCACGTTGTCCACGACGTATTTGAACGCTTCGGAATAGGTGAGCTGATTGGCGTGCATCTTCAGGTCCGAGATCGCCCGGGCGGCGCGGAAGGCCAGGAGGCTGTAGACAAGCTCCCGCGACCGGGGCCGGCGGTCGAGGAGACCCAGATGCATCAAGGCCTCCTCCATTCCCGTGGCGTACGCTTCGGCGCGCACCCCTTCGATATGATACAGCCGGTCGGCCCCCCGGATCACCCGTTTATCGATGGCGTTGCGGGCCATGTCCGGGCCGTGGCCGACGAAATCGTGGGCCATGAGCGGGAGAGGATCGCGTTCCTGAACGTTGGCGAAGTAGTCGGTGACCGGCGTGAACCGGTGGGACGAGATCGGCTTCAGGGTCATGAACTCGGAGATCGTCAGAATCTCCTCGCGCTTGAGGAACTCGAGGAGTTCTTTCTGGGATTCGTTGAAAAAGCGGACGTAATCCGTCTCGTTCGTCATCTTCTTGAGAGGAGGCTGTTTCCGGTTGTGGAGCCGCTCGAGCGCCAGCGCCGAGACGGCCCGCTCCAGCTCCCGTTCGGAGATGGTCATGAGCTGCTCCCAAGTGTAGGGGAGGAGCCAGACGTTTTGGATGTACCAGTTGTAGTTGTCGATGCCGACGCCCGCATACTTGGCCCAGCCGGCCTTGTTCTGTTCGAGCCAGTCCCGGTAGGCATCGACCGCTTCCCGTGCCTTCATCGCCTCGGCGGCCATCTCGGGCTGGTCCTTGGAGAGATCGGCGGCCAGCTTTTTCAGGCGCTCGCTTTCCTTTTTCTTGAAATCGATGGCCAGGAGGGCCAAGTCCGAGGCGGGCTCGGTCAGGTTGACCCGCGCCTGGGCCAGGATCAGGGGAACCGCCCGGAGCTGGGTTCGGACCTCCGCCATCCGGTCAGGAGGGATCGGCAGACGGGGAACGCGGATCGTTCCGTCGATCGTCGGCTGGAACTGATTGTATACGGCATAGAAACCCGGATCGCGGACCCATGGCCGGATGACCCGGTGATTAAACTCGAGCCCGTTCATCTCCGCCTTGACGATGAGATAATCAGACCGCTGGGGAATGGGCCATGCGCCGGGATCGATGGCGGCGAGGCGCTGCCGCATCTTCGCCAGGCCGTCGTGCTGCTCCTTCATTGCGGCCGGCGAGTAGTCGGGGACGCCGTCGGTCATCTTGGGCTTGACGAACTCCCGCCAGTCTTTAAACAGTTGGACGAGGTCGTCGTAGGAGGTGCTCGAGACGGCCACGGTGGCCGGCCCGGCGGCCGGGGCCGGCGTCTTCGATTTGCAGGCGGGAGCGAGGCCCGCGCCGAGGACGAGGACCAGGATTGCGGAAAACAATCTTCGAGCGTTCATTTTCTACCCTCCTTGAGTATTCCGGAGACGCGAAGGAGCCATCCCCGGATCTATCGCCGGCGCGCCGGAGCGGCTGGTATTTCTTCCTGGCCGGGCAGCAGGATCGTCCAGTAGATCGAATACCTCTCGCCGAAAACCTTGAAAAAAGGCTGAAGCGTGACATCGGACGGTTTTCCGACACCTTCCGTCCGGAAGGTCAAGGGAGTTCCGGCCACGGGTTTGATCCAGGCGTTGGGGTCGTCGCCGGGGACCATGAATTTCGGGACCGCGACCGGGTCTCCCGTGGGACCGTACTTGCCATAGACGACATCCCGGCTCATTCCCTCCGAGCCGAACGCCGCGGCCAGGACGACCGGGCCGAACAGGACCGCGGCGATCTTCTGATTGTCGGGCAGCCGTTCGAGATGGAGATCCATCGGAAGGACGAGCTCGACCGTGTCGCCCGTGGCCCAGGTCCTGTCTAACGAGAGATAGGAGCCCGGACTGCCGAACGCTTCCAGCCTCCTGCCGTTAAGCTTGACGTGGCCGCCGGGCGCGGTCCAGCCCGGAATGCGCAGGCGGAGGTTCAGGGGGATGGTCTTTTTCGCGGTGAAGACGAGCTTCGTGCCCTGCTGCTCGGGGAACCGGGTCTCCTGGCGGACCGTCAGCCCCTTCTCCGGCCAGTGGAGCTCGGAGGCGATGAACAGGTTAACGAAGAGGCCGTCGGCATCATGGAAGTAGATGCTGTCGCCGTATTTTGCGTGATTTTCCATGCCGGTCCCCGTGCAGCACCAGAACGAATCCTCGGGAGTCATGAACGTCTTGAACAAACCGGGCATCATCGGCACATAGTAGGTCATCATTGCGTCGGCCGGATTCTGGGTCGAGAGGATTCCATTGAGGAGGGCCCGCTCGTAGTAGTCGGCGAGGTCGGGCCGGGGCTCCCAGCTGAAGAGATGGCGGGTCAGCTTGAGCATGTTGTATGTGCAGCAGGATTCATGGCTGTTCCGGCCCAGCTCTGTGGCCATCACATAAGGATCCTGGCGCCAGGCCTCGTCGTCCGACGTTCCCCCGGTGACATAGGAGCGGGCGCCGGTGACCTGACGCCAGAAGAAGCCGGCCATTTTCCGGAGGCCCGGATCGCCGGTCAATTCGTATTCGCGGGCCGTTCCGATGATGTTCGGGATGAAGGAGTTGACGTGCTCGCCCTTGAGGACGTCCTGGTATTTGGAGAGCGGAACGGTGTAGCGCTTCTCGTCGAATCGGCGGGCGAGGGTGAGATATTCGGCCTTTCCCGTGAGCGAATAGATGTTGGCCAGGACTTCGTTCATGCCGCCCTGCTCGGTGTGATTGAGAACGCGCTCCATGTGCGTCTCGTCGGACCGGTCGGTGCGGAGCTTGACCCACTGGGCCATTTTCTCGGCGACGGCGAGGGCCTGGGCGTTCCCGCCGTAGGCCGACCAGTCCACGAGTCCGGCCAGGATCTTGTGCAGGGTGTAGTAGGGCGCCCAGACCTTGCGGGTGGCTTCGACCCGGTCGAAAAACTCTTCGGGGAAAGCGCTCAGATAGCCCCGGGTCCCCAAGGCGGCCTGGCACTTGGCCAGCTCGGCGATCAGGGCGTCGGCCTTGGCTTTGACCACACGGTCGCCGGTCGAGGCGAACATGAAGGCGCAAGCCGAGAGGTAATGTCCCATGGTATGCCCGCGGAGCTCGCCGTCCGCCTTCTCCCAGCCTCCGTACTGCTTTGCGGATGTCGGCAGCCCGGCCGTGAGCCGGAAGGAGTGGAGGAGCCGGTCGTTATCGAGGCTGAGGATGTATTTGAGGTCGCGGTCCATGGCCTCCTTGAACGGGCCCGCCAGGAGGCGGACCTGGCTCAGGTCGAACGGATAGGCCTGGATCGGGGCGGCGGCCTTCACCTTGGCTGCGGTGAACATCGTTTCCCCCTGGGCCAGAGCTCCGCCGGAGAATGTCGTCAGAACAAGAAAAATGACAGATAGGATGGAAAATGTGCTTTTCATGAACGAACCTCCCGGGGAAATAGAAACGTCGGCGGGTGAGACAAGCGTTTTCCGTTCATCTTCGCTTGCATTTCATGGAGCAGTCCTTTACATTATCACCTCCGATATGTAACGTCAAATATATCAGGGAAGAAAACCATGAATCAAAAAGACTACCCCATCCAGCCGGTCGGCTTCACCAAGGTCCGTATGACGGACGACTTCTGGGCGCCGAAGATCGAGACCAACCGGACGGTCACGATCCCGTCGATCCTGAAGCGCTGCGAGGAGACGGGCCGCATCGACAACTTCGCCAAAGCGGCCAAGCGCAAGTCCGGAAATTACGCCGGCGTCTGGCCGTTTGACGATACCGACGTCTACAAGCTCATCGAGGCGGCCGGATTCTCCCTCGGGCTCCGGCCCGATTCCGAGCTCGAGCGGACGCTCGACGATGTCATCGGCTTGATCGCCGCGGCCCAGGAGCCGGACGGGTATCTCTTTACCTGGCGAACGATCGATCCCGTCGGGGTCCGGGAGTGGGGTGGGCCCGAGCGGTGGTCGAACATCGCCCGGAGCCACGAGCATTACAATGCCGGCCATCTCTTCGAGGCCGCGGTTGCTTATTTTCAGAGCACGGGGAAGCGGACCCTGCTCGACGCGGCCCTGAAATACGCCGATCTCCTCGACCATGATTTCGGTCCGGGCAAGCGCCGCGACGTGGACGGCCATCCTGAAGTCGAGCTGGGACTGGTCAAGCTCTACCGGTTGACGGGCCGGGAACGGTACCTCCGCCTGGCCCAGTTCTTCATCGACGAGCGCGGCCGCCACGAGCATCGCCGCGACTACGGCGAGTATCACGTCGACGCCAAGCCCGTCCTCGAGATGGACGAGGCCCGCGGACATGTTGTCCGGGCCGCTTACCTCTTTTCCGGCATGGCCGATGTCGGTGCCCTGACCGGGAACTCCGCCTACATCGCCGCGATTGACCGGCTCTGGGAGAACGTCGTTTTCAAGAAGCTCTACATCACGGGCGGCATGGGCGCCATCGGCGAGTCCGGCAAGGCCGTGGGCGAGAGCTTCGGCGACAATTACGAGCTGCCGAACCTCACCGCCTATAACGAAACGTGCGCCTCGATCGCCAACGCCTTCTGGAACCACCGGATGTTCCTCCTTCACGGGGAGGCGAAATACCTCGATGTCCTCGAGCGCGTGGCCTACAACGGGATCATTTCGGGCGTCTCCCTGAACGGGGACGAGTTCCTCTATCCGAATCCCCTCGAATCGGACGGAAAGTGGGCCTTTAACGTCGGCTCACCCACGCGCAGCCAGTGGTTCGAGTGCGCCTGCTGCACGGCCAACATCGCCCGCTTTTTGCCCGCCTTCCCGGGTTACATATACGCCGTCAAGGACGATGCCCTCTATATCAATTTATTCGCCGCGGGCGATGCCGACATAGAGGTCCTCGGTCAGTCCGTTCACCTGACCCAGGCAACCCGCTATCCCTGGGATGGGACCGTGACCCTGACGGTCGGGCTCGATCGGCCCTTGGAATTCGAGGTCCACGTCCGAATCCCGGGATGGGCTCATGAACAACCCGTCCCCAGCGACCTCTACCGTTATCTCGATGAATCCGCGGAAAAGATCGTTCTCAAAGTCAACGGGACGCCCGCGGCGATCGACTTGGCCAAGAGCTTTGCCCGGCTACGGCGGACTTGGAAGAATGGGGACAAGATCGAACTCGTCCTGCCCATGCCCATCCGTCGAGTGATCGCCCTGGAGGCGGTCGAGGAGGACGCCGGCAAGGTGGCCCTGGAGCGCGGTCCGATCGTCTATTGCGCCGAAGGCGCGGACAACGGCGGGCGAGTTCTGGACTTGGCCCTGCTCGACCAAGCAGGGCTCCAGGCCGAGTTCCGGCCGGGGTTTCTAGGGGGAGTCGTCGTTCTTTCAGGGAAAGCCGTCGGCTCCTCCGGCGAGCGTGATTTCCTGGCGATTCCGTATTTCGCCTGGGCTAACCGCGGAGCGGGGGAAATGGCGGTTTGGCTGCCGCGGACGAGACTGAAGACCTGAAGCGAGCCGCGCCGCTCGTTTTTGCGGGAGGCGGTCTTCGACGAAATCCGCCTCAATATCCGACCAGGAGCGAACGATGAAACGAACCCTCTCCGTCGTCTGTTTTTTAGTTATCCTGGTGACGCTGTCCGGGGCGTGTTCTCGCCCCTCCCCGTCGAGGTTCGATTATCCCGTTCGGGCCGTCCCGTTCGTCGACGTCGACATTGCCGACGGCTTCTGGACTCCCCGATTAGAAAACAACCGGACGATCACGGTCCCGTTCCTTTTTTCTGGATACGAAAAGCGCAAAGCCAGCGATTCCCGCTTGATCGAGGCGGGCGCCTATCTCCTGGCTCGGCGACCAGACCCCAATTTCCAGCGCCGGGTCGCGGCCATGCTTGACAGGGCCCTGGAGAATTATCGCCGCCGCGTCCCCGGCAACCGTTGGAACGACCTCCTGGACGGCGAGCTTTACGCGGCCGGCCATTTCTTCGAGGCGGCGGTCGCTTTTCACCAGGCCACGGGCGACCGGACGTATCTCGACGCCGCGGCCGGGATCGCCGACGATATCGGAGCTGTATTCGGCCCGGATAAGCGGCGCGACGTCTCGCAGCACGAGGAGGTCAAGATCGGCCTCGTTCGTTTGGCCCGGCAGACGTCCCGGAAGACATATCTCGACTTGGCGAAATATTTCCTTGACGAGCGTGGATATTCCCGCAACGGACGGATCCTCTATGGCGACTACGCCCAGGACCACAAACCCGTCCTGGAGCAGGAACGGGCCATCGGCCATGCCGTCCGGGCGATGTACCTTTATGTCGCCTTGACCGACCTGGCCGCTTATACGGGGGAGGCGGGTTACGGAGCGGCCGCGCGGCGGATCTGGGACGATGCCGTTTCGAAGAGGACCTACCTTACGGGCGGCGTCGGGACCTACCGGGACTTTGAGGATTTCGGCGACGATTACGAACTTCCCAACCTGGGCTGTTGGAACGAGATCTGCGCCGCGGTCGGCAACGTCCTCTGGAACCATCGGCTGTTCCTTCTGAATCGGGACGGGAAGTACATCGATATGCTGGAACGCATCCTTTACAATGGTCTCCTGGCCGGAGTTTCCCTGACCGGCGACACGTTCCTGTACCAAGCCCCGCTTAAGGCGTACGGGAGTTTCGCCCGACAACCCTGGTTCGGCCCGAATTGCTGTCCTCCCAATCTCGCCCGGACCCTGGCCCATCTGGGAGATTTTATTTATGCCGTCGGCCCCGATGACGAAGTCTTCGTCAACCTGTTCATCGGCAGCCGGGCCCGCGTGAAGACGCGCGGCTCGACGATCGCCATCGCCCAGGAGACGAGCTATCCCTGGGATGGGAACGTCAGGATCTCGGTCGATCCCGAGGATCCGCGAACGTTCGCCCTGAAGGTGCGTGTTCCCGGATGGGCCCAGGAGAGGCCCATGCCCGGCGGTCTTTACCGGTATGCCGCCGACCCCGTCCAACCGGTGGCGATTCTCATCAATGGACGGCCCGCGAACATCGCCATCGTGAACGGTTTTGCCGAGATCAAGAGAGAATGGGAGAAAGGGGACTTGGTCGATGTCCGCTTCCCCATGGCCGTCCGGCGGATTCTGGCCGACGACCGGGTCGCCGATGACCGGGGGATGGTCGCCCTCGAGCACGGCCCGATCGTCTATTGCGCTGAAGGCGTCGATAATGGGGGGCGGGTATTTAACCTCCTGATCCCGGACGCTGTTTCCCTGACATTCGCCTTCGACCGAAACATCCTCGGCGGGATCGGCACCATTCGGGGCTCGATCACGGCCTTGGATCGGGCCCAAGACCGGGTCTCGCTCGAACGGCGTTCCCATGACCTCTTGGCCATTCCCTATTACGCGTTCGCCAACCGGGATACGGGAGAGATGGCCGTTTGGCTGGCGTCGGTCGAATCCCGGGCCCTGCCGCCTTCGGCGGCGACGCTTGCATCAACGGCCCGTTTGAGCTCGTCCTGCGGTTCCGGTTCGATCGCCGATAACTACCCCGGCCGCGATGTTCCGGCCATCGCCAAGAGATTCTTCCCCGGCGCCCAGGACGGCAGCGGGGACCTCAACGCCGCCGTGGACCAATCCGTTCCGCTGAATTCGCTCGACGGATCGTCGACCTACCTCCGCCTGCGTCCGCAGTCCGGCGATAAAGCCTGGGTCGAATGCGGTTTCCCGACGGCCGAAAGGGTCTCGTCGGTCGAGGTCTATTGGAAGGACAACAAGGAATATTGCCTCGTGCCCAAGGCCTGGCGCCTGCTCTATAAGGATGGGAACGATTGGAAACCGGTTCTGGCCGAAACGCCCTATGGCGTCGAAAAAGACCGGTTCAACAGGGTTTCGTTCAAAACGATATTCACCTCCGGCCTCCGTCTGGACATCGAGCTCCAGGGAAAAACATTCAAAAAAGGCGACCTCGGCCCCCCCGACGCGAATTATCTTGACCAAGATCTTATCTGGCATGAAGGCGGGGTCATCGAGTGGCGGATTGGCAAGTGAACGAGGATCGCGATTTTTGAAATTGTCCGTTGGGGCGTTTCATCTTTTTTTTTATACGGCCGAAAAAAGCTTGACAATCCGAACCCTCTGATATATCTGATATCTCATTGTATGCAAGTATTTCCCCCCGTCTTCGTTAAAACACAGGGGGCCGGTGCAATGAACACTAACCAATAAGGAGGGAGAGAGTCATGAGAAAACGGTTCATCGTTTTGTCGCTCGTTCTGGCCGTCGTCGTTCTGACGATCTTCCCCGGCTGCAAGGCGCAGAATGGCGCCTCGGCCCGGGCCTGGGAAGAAAAAACGGTCATCCCGACCTACGTCATCGACAAGGGAGATCCGAACCCGCGGTTCTATAACGGCCGGGTCTATCAGGGCGCCCAGGGACGCGCCTATCCCTGGCCGATGTATGAGCGGCTTACCGATACCAAGGTCGATAAGACCTACAACGCCCTCTATCTCGAGAATGAGTACCTCAAGGTCAGCCTTCTTCCCGAGCTGGGCGGCCGCATCTTCAGCGGCCTCGACAAAGGCAACAACTACAACTTCATCTATAAGCAGAGCGCCATCAAACCGGGCCTCATCGGAATGCTCGGTGCCTGGATCACGGGCGGCGTCGAATGGAACGTTTTCCATCACCACCGCTCCACATCGTTCCTGCCGGTGGACTATCTCACCCAGCAGAATCCGGACGGAAGCGCCACGGCCTGGGTGGGGGAGATCGAGCTCCGCCACCGCATGAAGTGGGCTATCGGCGTGACGCTCTACCCCGGCAAATCCTTCATCGAAGTGACCTTCCGTCCGTTCAACCGGACGCCTCTCGTCAACTCCTTCCTCTACTTCGCCAACCTCGGCGTCCATGCCGGACCGGACTACCAGGTTATCTTCTCTCCTCAGACCGAATGGGTGACCCAGCACGCCAAGAGGGAGTTCGCCGGCTGGCCCATCGCCCGCGAGATCTACAACCGGGTCGATTTCACCGGCGGCACGGATATCAGTTGGTGGAAGACGAACGACAAGCAAATCTCCTACTTCGCCTGGGATTACGAGACCGACTTCTTCGCCGGCTACGACCACAAGAAGCAGGCCGGAACGGCCGTTGTGGCCGATCATCATATCGGCCCGGGCAAGAAGTTCTGGACCTGGGGAAGCGGATTGCGCGGGGAGCTTTGGGACAAGCTCCTCACGGAAGGCGACGGGCCGGAGCTCGAGCTCATGGCCGGCGGATATTCGGACAACGAGCCGGACTACGGCTTCATCCAGCCCTATGAGTCGAAGACACTAAAGCAGTACTTCTATCCGATCCGGGGCCTCGGACAGCTTAAAGAAGCCAACACCGAGGCCGCGGCTAGCCTCGAGGTTACCGACAAGAACGTCGCCCGGATCGGCCTGAATACCACGTCCCGGCGGCCGAACGCCAAGGTGCTTCTCAAGTCCGGCGAGCAGACCCTCCTCGATGAGACCGTCACGATCGATCCCAACACGCCTTATCTAAAGGAAGTCGCTCTTCCGGCCGGCCTCAAGGCCGAGGACGTCCGGCTGTCCCTTTTGGCCTCGACGGGCGAGGAGCTGATCGCTTATCAGCCCAAGCCCAAGCGGAACACGCCGATGCCGCCCGCGGTCACCGCCCCGCCGGCCCCGAAGAACATCAAGACCGTCGAAGAGCTCTATCTGGCCGGCCTCCGGCTCGACCAGTTTCACCATCCGACGTGGGATCCCATGCCCTATTTCCAGGAAGCTCTCAGCCGGGATCCCGGCGACTCCCGGACGAACATCGCCGTTGGGATCATCAAGATGCGCCAGGCCCGGGTCGAAGAGGCCGAGAAGTTCTTCAAGACCGCGCTCTCCCGGGTGACGGCGAGCTACTACCGCCCGCGCGAAGGCGAGGCTTACTACTATCACGGGCTGGCCCTCCGATACCTCGGCCGCTACGACGAGGCCGTGACCGACCTCAATCAGGCGACCTGGAGCGAGGGTTTCCACTCCGCGGCCCACTACCAGCTGGCCGGTATCGCCGTCCTGCAGAAGAACTTCGCCAAGGCCCTCGAACACCTCGACCGCTCGCTCTCGACGAACGGGACGAACACGAGCGCCATGAGCCTGAAGGCGCTGGCTCTGCGCAAGCTCGGCCGGTTCGAGGACGCCGCCTCGATCGCCGCTCAGGCCGGAGCGATGGACGTCTTGGACTTCTGGTCGATGAACGAGCTGGCCCTGGCCCAGTCCGCCCTGGGCCGGAAGGCCGAGTCGGCCGAGACTTTCAAGGCCCTCCAGAAGAAGCTCCGGGACGATGTCCAGACCAGCCTGGAGCTGTCCCTCGAATACGGGAATACCGGCCAGTACGACGAGGCCCTCGACATCCTGGCCCGCCTGATCGAGCAGAAGGCCGTCCAGCCGCTCCTGTATTACTACTCGGGCTATTTCGCCGAACAGAAGGGCGACGCGGTTAAGGCCGGGCAGTTCTACGCCCAGGCCGTCCAGATGCCGCCGGATTACGTTTTCCCCTATCGGCTCGAGGAAGTGACGATCCTCAAGGCGGCCATGAAGTACAATCCCCAGGACGCCATGGCGCCATATTATCTGGGCAATCTCCTCTATGAGTTCCAGCCCGCCGAATCCATCAAGTTCTGGGAGATCTCCCGGAGCCTCGGGGGGAACCTGGCCACCCTCCACCGGAACCTCGGCTACGGCTACGACCTCATCGAAAAGAACATCCCCAAGGCCCTAGCCAGCTACGAGAAGGCCATCGCCGCCGATCCGAAGGACACCCGGATCATCTACGAGTTCGACGCCCTGCACGAGAAGGCCCAGACCGATCCGGCCAAGCGGCTGGCCTTCCTGGAAAAGAACCACGACACGATGGCCAGCTCGACCTATTGGCTCCCGCTCGAGAACGAGGCCAAGCTCCATGTCCAGCTCGGTCATTATGATAAGACCATCGAGATCGCCAAGTCATTCCACTTCCGCCGCTGGGAAGGCGGGGCAAACGTCCACGCGGCCTATGTCGATGCCAACCTGCTCCGCGGACTGGAACTGTTCAAGGCCAAAGATTACGCCAAGGCCCTGCCCTTCATGGAGGAGGCGGCGACATTCCCGGTGAACATGGAAGCGGCCGAGGATTTCGCCGGCGGACGGACCTGCGAGGTCTACTACCGGATCGGCACGGTCCACGAGGCCATGGGGAACTCAGCCAAGGCCAAGGAATATTACGAGAAAGCGGTCGCGGAGCGGCAGTACTACGATGAGCTCGACGTCAGCCACTACTACCGGGGGCTAGCCCTGGCCAAGCTCGGACAGGCGGCTGAGGCGCGGAAGCTCTTCGACCGGCTCATCACTCAGGAGGAAGCCGACCTCCGGAACATCGAAACCAGCTCGGGGCTGAGCTTCTTCGCCAAGTTTGGAGAACGGGATACCCCCGAGGTCCGCAAGGCCCGGGCCCACTATCTGATCGGGCTCGGCCGGGCCGGCCGGGGCGAGATCGCCGCGGCCCGGGCGGAGTTCGAGAAAGCCGCGCGCCTGAACGTCAACCACGTCTGGGCGCGGGTCATGCCCGGCTTGATCTAGTCGATGAGGCGGCGGCCGGATCAGCCCGAGGCGGGCGCGCTCTTCGCGGCGGAGAGCCTCGCCCGCCCCGGCCGGCCGTCCTGCCGATGAATTCCGGTGGGGGTGACCATGTCCAAGACCCATGCCTTTCGGAACGGCCTCTTCGCCCTCGCGGGGATGGCCGTTGTCCTTCCGCTCCTTATCTCGGGCGTTCCCGCGGCCGGCGCTGATTCCCTGACTCCGCCAGTATTGGTCGTTCGCCTGGACCTGCGGGGACAGAGCGCGGTCGTCCGCGATGCTTCGACCGGAGGAGGGGAGGTGACGCTCCGGCGTCACCAACGGTCCGGTCCCTGGAGCCTGATGGCCGTCATCCAGGACGGTGCCGAGCTCCTCGGCGTCTTCGAGGACCTCGGCGAGCTGTCCGGCCGCATCCTTTTCGCCGGCGTTCGCGGGATCACCGCGTCGCTCCCGAAGAGCCTGGCCCGGACGAGCGTCCCTGCGGGATCGCTCTACCGCGGCCGGACGATGGACGAGATCGTCCAGAGCCCGTCGGACATTCTTGGGGCCGGGATCCTGGCCGAGCCGGGCGATCCCTCGCTCGCCTCCGTTTCCGCCTGCCTGCCGCCGCTCCGGATACCGACCTTCATCGGCACGCGGTGGAATCAAGAGAAGGTCGTCTTCGAATACGGCGGGGCGAGCATCAACTACGTGGACGCGGGCAAGCTCTTTCCCGAGATCATGGACGCCCGCAAACGGCACGATGTCCACGAAGGACTTATCGGCGGCTGGCTCCATGTGCCGCGCTTCCTCTTTCCTCGGGGAGGCTCCGGTTATTGGGAGGAGGTCGTCTTTGCCGACGAGGATCCGGCTAAGACCTGGACCCAGCCGGTCTGGTACCGCGTCCTGCGGGTCGAGGCCGGAGAGGTCGCCGAGAGCCACTACTACTATCACCATCTGCCTTACCCGCCCCGGGGCGAGCCCGCGGCCGGCGAATTCTACGCCGCCCTGCTCCGGGTCGATCGGGAATGGCGCCGGATGCTCGTCCCGCCGCTCGCGATCGACGTGCCGGAGGGATTCATTTCCGATTTCTGCCGCCACGCCCTCGTCCTCGAGATGATCTCGCGCGTGGGCGACCACCCGCGCTACGGCTATCCGCCCATCCACCAACAGACAATGTCCCGTGGCATCCTTGGCAGCGGCTTCAGCAATGTCGACAGCTTCCAGGACACGTTCACGAGCAGTGTCCTGACCTTCCTGGAATGGGGCCTCGCGGACATCGCCCGCCGCTACATCGATCAGTATTTCGGCGAATTCGTCCGCGATGACGGGTCGATCGACACGCGGGGACCGGAGATCGGCCAGTACGGCCGGATGCTGACCGCCCTGGCCCGCTATTACGATTATACTCGGGACGGCTCGCTTCTTCTCAAATACAGGGCGAAGGTCCTCGCCATCGCCGAGCTTCTGGCCGGCCTGGCCCGGGAAAGCCGCAACGGACCGGAGAGCGATCCGGCGTTCGGGATCATCCGGGGCTGGTCGGAGCACGATAGCGGCCTTCAGACGGATCCCTACCGCTTCATCCTGCCCCATTACTCGAACAGCGCCGAGGTCGGCCGGGGCTTTCAGGATCTCGGTCGGGTCCTGGCCGAGTACGGCCGGAAGTCCGACGACGACGCACTCGCCGCCCGGGGGGCCGAGCTGTCCGGGATTGCCGCCATCGTCCGCAAGGATCTCGCCGCGTCGATCGAAAGATCCGTCGACCGGTCCCGTAAGCCGCCGTACGTTCCGGCCGTCGCCGGCGATAAGCCGACGCTCTGGAAGAACAGGGCCTATGCGGAGATGCTCCACTCGGGCGTCCTGTCCGGGGACATCGTCCGGACGATCGCGGAATCCCAGTCGGCCAACGGCGAGAGGCTCCTCGGTCTGCTCCGGAACGGCCGGGCCTTGAACGGATTCGTGGTCTACGGCTACGCCTATGGTCTGCTCCAGCACGACCTCATCCGGGAGTTCCTCCTTTTCTATTACGCCCACATGTCCCATCTGTATTCGCGCGGGACCTGGACCGCCGTCGAGGGCGCCTCCGTGGACGGGACGCCCCTGAGCACGTTCTGCGGTCCGGCCCAGCTGACCATCCCCGCCCTGACGAAGTGGATGCTCGTCTTCGAGGATCCGGACGATTCCGTTCTCTGGCTGGCTAAAGCCACGCCCCGGGACTGGCTCGCCGACGGGAAGAGGATCGCCGTCGCGGGCGCCCCGACCAGGTTCGGGGTAGTCGGGTTCGAACTCCGGTCGGAGATAGGCAAAGGACGGGTGTCGGGGACACTTTCCCTTCCTTTTGATCGCTCCCGAGCCAGGACCCTTGTCCGGGTAAGGGTTCCCGAGGGCAAGACCATGCGGTCGGTCAAAGTCAACGGCAGGCCGTGGCTGGATTTTAGCCCCGAACGGGAGGTCATTTCACTTCCGTCCGACCTCCACGGCCGGGTTGATCTTGAGATCATCTATCGCTCCGACCGGTGAATGGAGCGCAGATTATTCGAGAGACGCGGGCGGAACGGAGAAGGGATCCGCTTGCGGATTGATAGGTAATGTCTGGAAAAAACGGCGGTCCTGGAGAAGATCCTGAAAGGGATGCGCCCGTGACTGCAAGGAGAACGAACATGACGCTTCGGGCCCGACGACTTTCGATCCTGCTTGTCCTCGGAGTGGCATCCACCGCGTGCGACCAAAAAACGCCGGCGAAGATCGATTATCCGCTGAAGGCCGTCCCGTTCACCCAGGTCGAGATCGATGATGCCTTCTGGTCGCCCCGCCAGGAGGCCAACCGAAGAATCTCGATCCAGCACAGCTTCAAGCGTTCGGACGAGAGCGGAACCCCCGGCGACGACCGCCTGATAGAAGGGGCGGCCTTCATCCTGGCCAAGGGCCGCGATCCCGAGCTGGAAAAGGACGTCGACGCCCGCATCGAGCGCCTCATCGCCGCCCTCGACGCGAAGGTCACCGACCCCGAGAAAACCGTTCTCGTCAGCGGCCATTTCTTCGAGGATGCCGTGGCCTATTTTAAGGCCACGGGCAAGCGCCGGATGCTGGACGCGGCCATCCGCTACGCCGATCGGATGGACACGGCCTACGGCCCGGGAAAGAAGACCTTCATCTCCGGCCACGAGCGGCTCAAGATCGGCCTCATCGCCCTCTTCCGGGAGACCGGCGATCCGCGCTATTGGAAGCTGGCCAAGTTCTTCCTCGACGAGAGGGGCCGGGCTCCCGCCGCGGGCGCGCCCGACTTGAACGAGGACGCCGTCTACGCCCAAGCCGAAAAGCCCGTGATCGAGCGGACCGAAGCCACCGGGCATTGCGTCCGAGCCACGTATCTCTATATCCCCCTCACCGACATCGCCGCCCTGACCGGGGAGGCGCCGTACCTCCAGGCCGATAAAAAAATCTGGGAAGACGTCGTCGCCCGAAAGATGTATCTCACGGGCGGGATCGGCTCGATCCGCTTCCATGAGCAGTTCGGAGCCGCCTACGAGCTCCCGAACGTGAGCGCTTGGAACGAGACCTGCGCCTCCTACGGGAACATCGTCTGGAACCACCGCCTCTTCCTCCTCGAGCCGGAGGCGAAATATATCGATGTCCTCGAGCGGGTCCTCTACAACGGTTTCCTCGTCGGCGTCTCCCTGACGGGCGACCGCTTCTTCTATCAGAATCCCCTCGTCTCCTACGGCGGCTATGAACGCTTCGACTGGATCAACGTCGCCTGCTGTCCGCCGAACATCATCCGCCTCATCGCCTCGCTGGGGAGCTACATCTACGCCCAGACGGACAGCGAGCTCTACGTCAACCTGTTCATCGCCGGAAATGCCGCGGTCAAGCTCGGCGAGAACGAGGTCAAGATCTCCCAGGAAACCCGCTATCCCTGGGACGGCAAGGTCCGGATGACCATCGAGCCCTCCCGGAAGGGAACGTTCGATGTGTTGGTCCGCATCCCCGGTTGGGCCCGCGAACTGCCGGTTCCGAGCGATCTTTATGAGTACATGGAGCCGTTTCCGGAGCGGCCGGCGCTCAGCGTGAACGGCCGTCCCGTCGAGGTCCGGCTCGAGAACGGCTATGCCCGGCTTCGGCGGGCCTGGTCGGCCGGCGACACGATCGAGCTCGATCTGCCCATGTCCGTCCGCCGCGTCCAGTCGAACTGGAATGTCCCGGAAGATAAAGGCCGCATCGCCCTGGAGCGGGGTCCTCTGGTGTATTGCGCCGAGGCCGCCGACAACGGCGGTCACGCCCTCAACCTCCTCATCACCGACGATGCGACCTTCAAGAGCGAATTCCGGGCCGATCTCCTCGGCGGCATCGAGATCGTCACCGGCGGGATCCTGGCCATTTCCCGGGGGGATGACGGACTGTCCGTCGACACGAAGAGGCACCCCCTCACGGCGATCCCCTACTATGCCTGGGCTAACCGGGGGATGGGGGAGATGGCCGTCTGGATCCCGCGCCGCGGCGACCGGGCCTGGATCAAGCCCGTGCCGCCCGATCCGATCGCCAAGGTGACGGCCGCGGGCGCCATCGAAAAAACCTGGACGGGATACAACGACCAGATCGATGATATTTCCGCGATTTATGATGGACGGGAGCCGCTGAGCTCGGCCGACGAGTCCTATCTGTATTTCCGGATGCGTTCCAAGACGGCCGAGCCGGTCTGGATCGAGTACGATCTCAGAGCTCCCACGGAGATCTCCTCCGCGTCGGTCTATTTCGCCGATGACCGCCGTTTCTGTCGGCTGCCCGCGTCCTGGCGCGTCCTGGTCCGCGAGGGGGGCTCTTGGAAGGCCGTCCCGGCCGAGGGACCGTCTCCCGTAGCCAGGGATGCCTGGAACTCCGTCGCCTTCAAGCCCGTCCGAACCACCGCCGTCCGCCTCGAAATCGAGGCTCAGGCCGTCCCGTACAAAGCGGGCAGGATCGGTCCGCCCGACGCCTTATTCATCGGCACAGACATCGTCTGGCGGGAATGCGGGGTCATCGAATGGCGGATCAAGTGATAAAGGAGGAGTGGATGAAACGCCGAGCGCTCGTCGTCCTGATCGTCCTCGCCGCCGGGGCCGCGGCGGGTTGCCGGAAAGCTCCCCTCAACGCCGACTACCCCGGGAACAGGGCGCCCCTCTTAGCCGGCGCTTACACCCCTCTCCCGCTCGGCGCGGTCAAGCCCGAAGGTTGGCTCCGCGACGAGCTCGTCATCCAGTCCAAGGGTTTGACCGGGTACGTGGATGAATTCTATCTCAAGGATTCGCGGTGGAAGGGCGGCCGGGACAACAATATCGTCCCGGGCACCCGGGATTCCTGGGCGGTCGCCTATCTCAACGGGCTGGTCAGCATTGCCTACCTCCTGGACGACACCCGGCTGAAGGCCAAGGCCCAGGAGTACATCGAGTGGATCTTCAAGAGCGCCCAGCCCGACGGCTGGTTCGGTCCGCCCTGGGAGCAGGGCTACGAGGAGGCCACTGTCTGCGATCCCGGCCATCAGATGCGGGCTTTGGCCGCGCTTCTCCAATACGCCGAAGCGACCGGGGACGAGCGGGTCCTTCCGCTGGCCAAGGGCTTCATGGGCTTCATGATGAAGAACATCCGGGAGTTCCCCCTGAACAAGTGGTGGGGGATGGGGGCCATGGCCGTCGCCCCGCTGGCCTATGTCCTTTACAATGCCACGGGAGAGCGGGCTTATCTCGATTATGTGACTTTAGTCCACGATCATTCCTATGATTTCGAATCTTTCTTCCTCGATTTCCCCTGGGATAAGGCCGCCCTCGACCGGCACAAAGTTCCTTACAACTGGACCGCCCTCGGTAAGACCGCCCATGGTCCGCTCCTGTTCCGGGCTCTGTCCTATGCCTCCCATTGGAATCTGCTCTCTCCGAACGAGCGGTCGGTCGAATCGATCTACACGGGGATCGAGAGCCTGGAGAAGTATCACGGCCAAGCCGGAGGCCGGTTCTCCGGCGATGAGCACATCTCCGGGACCCGTCCGACCCAGGGAACGGAGCTTTGCGGGATCATCAACACCCTGGCGACCATGGAGAACCTCGCGGCCGATCTCGGAGACCCCGCTTTCGGCGACCGGCTCGAGCTCGTCGCCTTCAACGGACTGCCGGGGACCATCACCCCCGATTTCTGGGCCCACCAGTACGTCCAGCAGGCCAACCAGGTCCTCGTCTCCAACGCCGAGCGGGAATGGAGCACCAACCCCCTCTGCGCCAATATTTACGGCCTCTCGCCGCACTATCCCTGCTGCCTGTTCTCGATGCACCGCGGCTTTCCCGGCTACGTCGAGAACATGTGGATGGCGACGCCCGACGGCGGCCTCGTGGCCGTGGCCTACGGCCCGAGCCGGGTCAAGGCCAAAGCGGCCGGCGTGGACGTCGTCATCACGGAGGAGACCGAGTACCCGTTCGACGGGGCGATCCGGCTGATCGTCGAGCCGGACCGCGCGGCCGAGTTCCCGCTCCATCTGCGAATCCCCGGATGGGCGGACGGGGCGACCGTCCGTGCCGGATCGAAGACGCTCCGGCCGAAGGCCGGAACCGTCTGCCGCGTCCTCCGCGACTGGAAGCCGGGGGACATTGTTCAGATCGACTTCCCGATGAAGGTCCGGACGGAGACGCGGACGAACGGGGCGATCACCCTCCTCCGCGGGCCCCTCGTCTATGCCCTGCGGATCGGGAAGGATTTCCGGCGGGTGGTGACGACGGATTACTACTGCGTCCCGAACCGGTTCGAGTTCAAGGGGACGGCCGATTGGGAGATCCACCCGACCACGGCCTGGAACTACGGCCTGATTATCGACGCGGCGAATCCGGATGCGTCGATCACCGTGAGACGGAACGAGGTCGGAAGATTCCCCTTCGCCGACAGCGGCGATATTGTCTATATCGACGAGGAGAATGCCTTCTCGAAATATGCGGGGGAGGCCCCGGTTGTCCTGACGATCAAAGGACGGAAGATTCCAGGCTGGGGTCTCAAGAACAACTCGGCCGATGATCCTCCCCAGAGTCCCGTGCTGACCGGTGAGCCGGAGGAGGATCTCGTCCTCGTGCCCTACGGCTGCGCCCGTCTGCGCATCACGGAATTCCCCGTGGTCTCGCGGAAACGGCCATGACCCGGACGCTCGGGGCCAAGCCTCTCCGGCGCCACCGGCGGGGGAAGCCGGGATCCTCAAGATCGAGCCGTTCAATCGCCGCGGCGTCCGGCTCGGCAGGAGAAAGACATGAGTTGCCGGGCTCCTCGGGTTCTTCGTTCTGAGCCGTCTACCGGAAGAGCCGCGGGGCGAAGTCGAGAAGATCGTAGCGCCACGACTGCCATTCGTGGCCGAAGGGGGTTTCGAAAAAGACGGTCATGATCCCCGCCTTCGTCAAATCCTCGGTGGCTGACTTGGAGGCCGTCGAGAAGCGTTCCTCGCGTCTCCCCGCTCCGAACCAGAGGAGGTGGACCTTCGCGTTGAAGGCGGCCGGGTCCGAGAACGCCCCGCCGAAAGACGTCCGCGCGTCGAAGTCCCGCAGCACGCCGCTGAATGAGCCGATGAAGGAGAACATGTCGAGGTGGGTTAATCCTATCTGACAAGCTTGCCCGGCTCCCATCGACAGTCCGGCGATGGCCCGGCTTCCGCCTTTGGCCAGCGTGCGGAAAGTGGAGTCGATGACGGGGATGAGGTCATCGATCACGACTTCGCCGAAAGCCTCATTCCCGCGCGGAGCGGGAGGCGTTGTCGCTGTTGCCGGGGCCGCCGCGGGCTGAGCCTGGAGGAGGATCCCCTGGACCCGCTCCGGCGGACGCGGGGCTCCGGGCTTGGCCGCGACCATCCCGTTCTCCATGACCACGATCATAGGCTTGGCCTTCCCGGCCGCGATCAGGTTGTCCAGGATGAAATTGGCCCGGCCCTGGCGCGTCCAGCTCGTTTCGTCCTCGCCTGACCCGTGCTGGAGATAGAGCACCGGATAGCGGGTTGTCGGGCTCTTCTCGTATCCGGGGGGGAGATAGACCAGGGCCCGACGCCAGGCGTTCGTCGTCTTGGAGAAATACCAGTGGATGCGGACTTCGCCGTGGGGAACGTCCTGGATGGTGTAGAAATCGCCGTTTTTGTCCGGCACTTCGACGGCGCTGATATGCATCCCGTAACCCGGAAAAGCCTCGCTCCCGGGATCGTTCGAGGCGAATCCGTCCACGACGACGTAATAGTTGTGGAGACCAGGCTGGGCGGGCGGCGTCGTGACTGTCCAGAAACCCTTGTCGTCTCTGACCATGTCATAGGGGCCGTCGCCGAGCCCGTTCGAGACCCGGGGAGCGGGAAGGAGCTGGACCATCTTGGCGTCCGGAGCGCTGACGCGGAATGTCACCCGCAGGTCGGGATGGACCCGGGGGTATTCGGAGTTTGGGACATTGGACGTCGCCGGCCGCGAGCCGTCTTGGGCCGAAGCTTGTCCCGTCGTTCCGGGTGTTCCCCAGAGGACCAAGACCGTCATCAGGGCCAGCCAGCCGATTCCGCGTCTCTGAATCATTTTTCCCTCCCCGTTCAGAACTTGATGATATGCAACTGGCCGAGCCAGATGACGATGATGACGATCGGGGCGAAATACTTGATGAGGATGACCCAGAAGAGCTGGGCCGGTTTCTTTTGGATTTCAGCCGTCTTGAAGAAATTCTTGAGCGGCCAGATCCAGCCGACGAAGACGGTCGTCAGCAGGGCGGCCAGCATCAGGAAGATATTGATCGTCACAAACTCGAGCTTGGCCAGGACCGTTTCCGAGATCGAGGTGACGGCGGCGATGGCCAGGACGATGACGGCCATGATCAGCGCCCCGGGCTTCCGGGCGATGCCCCACTTGTCCTTGAGGTGGGTGATGAAGGACTCCGTCCCGCCCAGGAAGGCGCTGAACGCCGCGACGAAGAAGAGGAGATAGAAGAGGACGCCGAAGATCCCTCCCATGCTCATCTGATTGAAGACGTTGGGCATGGTGATGAAGGTCAGGCCGATGCCCTCACCCGGATTCAGGCCGAAGACAAAGACGAGAGGGATGATCAGGAATCCGCTCAGGAAGGCGGCCGAGGTGCTCGACAGGCCGATGATCGCCGCGTTCGAAACGATCTTGGTCTCGGACCGCATGTAGCTCCCGAAGATCAGGGCGCAGCCGAGCCCGACCCCGAGGGAGAAGAACGACTGTCCCACGGCCGCTAGTGCCCCCTCCATGGTGAATTTGGAGAAGTCGGGCTTGAGGTAGAAGGCAATGCCCTTGGCGGCGCCCGGGAGGGCCAGGGAGCGGACGATGAGCACGATCAGGACGGTGAACAGGACGGGGATGAGGATCTTGGTCACTCGTTCGATGCCCTTGTTCAGGCCCAGGGAGAGGACGAAGACGAGGAGGACGACGAGGACCGAGGTCCAGAGAACGATCTCCAGCGGACGGGAGACGAAATTCTGGTAGTATTCCTTGATCTGGGCGGGGTTCATGTCCTTGAACGTCCCGAGCGGCGTCTTGACGAGGTAGGCGATGACCCGGCCGGCGATGGGGGCCGTCCAGCCGGTGATGACGATGTTGGTGATGACGGACAGGTACCCGTTCATGAACCAGGGCGTCCCCGGCTTGAGAAGCTTGTAGGTTCCGATGGGCTCCTTGCGGGAGGCCTTGCCCAGAGAGATCTCGATGGCGAAAAGAGGTACGGTGATCAGGGCGACGACGAGAAGATAGAACAGGAGGAATGCCGCTCCGCCGTACTTACCGGTCAGATAGGGGAATCGCCAGAAGCTCCCGACGCCCATGCTGTAGCCGATCGAGGCCATAATGAAACCGAGACGCGATCCCCATCTCTCACGTTCAGCCATGCGAATCCTCCAAAGTTAATTTTCGTCGTTGCCCGTGAATTTATGCGAACAGTATGGTTTTGTCAAGCTCATAAAACCGTTTTTCTTTGCGCCGGGGGGCCGTGGCGATTTCATTTTTACGTTTTTTCCCAGCCACGGTGGTAACCTCCAAATTGAACATAAAAAGCTTTGTTTTTTTGCCGTTTGACTCTAACATAATCAGGACGGCCGTCGCAAATCCCTTACGACCGGTCCGGAAAGGACGCCCTCATGAAGCGAATTCCGACGATCCTATGTCTTGCGGTATTGGGTTTGACCATGATCCTGTCCCCGGAGATCTCATCGCCGGGGTCCGGAGGGAACGCCCCGGCCCGCGTCATCGCCATCGTCGGCGCGACGATCATCGATGGGACAGGCCGGCCGCCGATACGGGACGGGGTGATCCTCATCGACGGGCCGGCGATCGCCGCCGTCGGCCCCCAAGACCGGATCGTCGTCCCGGCAGGAGCGACCGTGATCGACGCCTCGGGAAGGTTCATCATCCCGGGGATGATGGACTCGAACGTCCATCTCGTCATTCAAAGGACGGTCGAATTCCTGGCCCGCCATGAAGACCGGCTCGAGGACTTGATCGAAGAGGCCTCCCAGGTCGCGCTGAAATATGGACAGACCACCGTGTTCGATACTTGGGGGCCCCTCCGGCCGCTCCTGGCCGTCCGGGACCGGATCAACCGGGGGGAGACGCCGGGCAGCCGGCTCTTTGTCGCCGGTAATTGCATCGGTATGAGCGGCCCTCTCGGCCCCGACATGAATGCCGAGGGAGGGAAGACGGCCTCGGCAGCGTTTGTCAAGCGGATCAACTCTCTATGGGAGGAAAACGTCGGTCCCGGGCTCGCTACTATGACTCCGGAGCAGGTCCGGGCGGCCGTCCGGGCCTATTCCGCCCGGGGGGTGGATTTCCTGAAATATGCGTCGAGCGGCCACGCCCAGCCCCAATTTCTGGTGTTCTCGGAAGAAGCTCAGAAGGCGATCGTCGAGGAGGGCCACCGGGCCGGGCTGACCGTTCAGGCCCATACAACTACGAATGAAAGCTTGCGCCTCGCGGCCGAAGCGGGGGTGGACCTTGTTACCCACGCCGACGATACCGGCCCGACGGCTATGGCGGAGGCCGTCCTTTCGATCTTGAAGGAGCGCCGCGTGCCGTGCGGCATCATTCCCAAGACCAAGCGGAGATGGGGGGTCGAGATCGACCAGAACGCCGATACCCCCGGAACACCGCCCGACCGGCGCTCTTTGTTGTTCCGGCGGAGCAACCAGGAACTGCTTATCCAGGCGGGGGTGCCTATCCTGCTCAACACGGATGGGGGGCTCTGGCACCCGGATCATTTGGCCCGCTTCGAGCCCCGGCACTGGCTGGATTTCGGGGCCGTTATAGGGACCGGTTACCTTCTCGGCTGCCAGGGACTGGTTGATTCCGGCCTTTCCCCCATGGAGGTCATTCTCGCCGGAACGCGCAATATCGCCGCCGCCTACAAAAAACTTGATCACCTCGGAACCCTCGAAACAGGCAAGCGCGCCGACCTCGTGATCCTCGATGCCGATCCTCTGGCGGACATCGCGAACCTACGGAAGATCGGGGCGGTGATGAAGGACGGAAGGATCGTCGATCGAGAAAGCCTCCCTTTGAAAAAGATCCTTTATCCCGGGTATTACCAGGAGCGGCGTCTCTGAGGTGACCCATCCCGCCTGCGCGAAAAAAGCCGTCGGTCCGGCGTGTCCCCGCGCGTTGACATGGCCTATCCGAGGTGATAGTTTAGGGAAAATTTAGTAATGACGAGCGCAATTGTCAGATCCTTCACCCAGGAGGTCGTTCCATGAAAGCTAAAGAACACGTCCCCGTCCGCGCGGCGTGGCTGGCCATAGCGTTGACGGCTGGGCTTTCAATCGCGCCTACCGCGCCGGCCCAACCGGCGCTCGACACGGTGTTCGCTTCGGCGAAAGTGGCGCCCAAGATCGCGGTTCGCGCCTTTCCTTTTAATCTCAAACGCGTCCGCCTTCTTCCCGGCCCGTTCAAGGAGGCCATGGACCGCGATCTCGCCTACCTCCTCCGCCTCGATAACGACCGTCTCCTCCACTCGTTTCGATTGACGGCCGGCCTGCCTTCGACGGCGCGGCCCTATGGCGGATGGGAAAAACCGGACGGAGAGGTCCGCGGGCAAACCCTGGGGCATTATTTATCGGCCTGCGCTTTCATGTATGCGTCTTCGGGAGACCCGCGCATCAAGGCCAAAGCGGACGCGCTCGTGGCGGAACTTGCCAGGTGCCAAAAGTCCCTCGGGCCTCACGGATATCTCAGCGCTTTTCCGGAAGAGCACTTCGACCGGGTGGAGGCGACGCGGAGGGTTTGGGCCCCATACTACGTCATCCACAAGATCCTGGCCGGCTTGCTCGATTGGGCGGATCAGGGGGCCAATCCACAAGCCCTCGCGATCGCCGAACGAATGGCCGATTGGATCAAGCTGCGCACGGACCGTTCGGACGAAGTTCACATGGAACACATTCTGAACAATACGGAACAGGGCGGCATGGTCGAAGCGCTGGCCAATCTCTATTCGCTCACGGGAAAGCCTGAACACCTGAAGCTGGCCCGCCGGTTCGAGGAAAAACGAGACCTCCTGCCCCTGCTGGCTTACCAGGACCAGCTCAAGGGGAAGCACGTCAACTCCTTTGTCCCGAACATCATCGGATCCGCTCGCGTGTATGAGATGACCGGCGAAAGGGAGCTTTATAACCTGGTCGCGTATTTCTGGCGGGAGGTCACCTCCGCCCGGACGTTCGTCACCGGCGGCACGAGCAACCATGAACGCTGGCAAACCGACCCATATGTCCTGGCCCCCGAGCTCGGAACGAATAACAACGAAACCTGCTGCACGTATAATTTATTGAAGCTCAGCCGGCACCTGTTCAGCTGGACGGCCGATCCGGCCGTCGCCGATTACTATGAACGGGCCCTCCTCAACGGCATCCTGTCCACGCAGGACCCGGCCGACGGGATGATGATGTATCACCAGGCCATGCAGTCAGGCCTGTACAAGACCTTCATGACCCCCGAGGATTCCTTCTGGTGCTGCACGGGGACAGGGATGGAAAACCACGCCAAGTACGGCGACAGCATCTATTTTCACGATGAGAACGGATTGTATGTCAATCTGTTCATCGCGTCTGTCCTGAGCTGGCCCGAGAAAGGCCTGTCCGTCCGGCAGGAAACGAAATACCCCGAGGAGCAGGGGACCACCCTTCTCTTCACGGCGGAGAAGCCTGTGGAGGCTGCCGTCCGCATTCGGATTCCCGGCTGGATCGCAGAGGGCGGCTGTGTCCGGATCAACGGACGGAAACTCGAAACCTTCACCGGCCCCGGTTCCTATCTGAGCCTCAAGAGGCTTTGGAAGTCGGGCGATAAGGTCGAGGTCGCGCTACCGATGAGCCTTCGGCTCGAGCGTCTTCCGGACGACCCGAAGGTCGCGGCCGTTTTCTTCGGGCCGGCCGTCATGGCCGGTGAGCTGGGAACTGAAGGACTGACGGCGGACAAGGTTGTCAATCAATACGCCCCGACGGGGGACCCGGTTCCCGTCCCGAGGTTCGAGATCACGAACGAAGATCCGTCCTCCTGGATCAAACCTGTCACCGGAAAGCCGCTGACGTTCCGAACCACCGGAGCCGGGAAACCCGCCGATGTCACGCTCGTGCCGTTCTACAAGCTCTTCGGACAGCGGTACGCGCTGTATTGGACGATCCTGATGCCGGGACAGCCCATGGTTCCAGCTAAAAAATAAAGGCCGGGAGGAGAGGTCCTTGTCTTCCTTACGCGGCTATGGATTCTGGGATGGCGGGCCCGCCTTCAAAGTGAGGATCTTGGCTGCGGTCCGGGGGCGGTGGTGATGGCGGAGCGGTTCGAACCAGGAGGATCCCGGGTTGAACGGCCGGACCGGGGCCAGAAACTCCTGGCGACGCCCGGTCCGGCGAAGTGTGATGAAGGAGGTCAGGTGATGAGAAAAACATGGGTTGGATGGGTCTTTGCATTTGTCCTGGGGATGAGCTCCGTCGCGGGCGCGGAATTAACCAGCGAGGTCCGGATTCTGAACGGGATGCCCGCTCTCTATGTGAACGGCAAACTGACCAGCCAGGTGCTGGCCTCGCCCTATCGACCCGGCCTCTCGGACTTCATGGATTTCTGGAAAGGCGGGATCACCTTGTTCAACCTATACCTCCGCTTCGATTGGACGGGCCCGGAGACCTATGATTTCAAGAAGATCGATGACAAGCTCCAGGCCTACATCAAGCAGGAGCCGACCGCCCTCTTCCTCCCCCGAATCCTCCTGACCCCCGGCGACTGGTGGTGCAAGGAGTTTCCGGAAGACATCACCATGCGCGACGACGGGAGCCCGGCGGGGATGTTCGGATCGTCCTGTCATCCATCGCTCTCGTCGGAGAATTATCGCCGCCTGTCGCGTAAGGCCATGAATGCTTTCCTTGACCATGTCGAAGGAAAATACGGCGACCGGATCGTCGGCTACCAGGTAGGGAACGGATTCGGCGGGGAGTGGTTGATGTTCAACTCCTTCTGGGAGGTTCGGCCCGGCGTGCCGCCGCCGACGAAGTTCGGCGTCGAGGACTACTGCCCGCCCGCCCGGGCCGCATTCCGGGTCTGGCTCCGCAAAAGGTATCACGACCGGGTCGAGGACCTCCGCCGCGCTTGGGGCGACCCGAATGTCACCTTCGAGACGGCGACCCCGCCCAACGAAGTCGAGCGGTACAGTACGACGCGGGGGATCTTTTTCGATCCCGGGATAAGCCGCCGCTCGCCCGACTTCTTCCTCTTCTTCAACGAAACGGTCGCCGACACTCTGCTCGAGAATGCTGCCTGGGTCAAGGAAAAAACAAAGGGGAAGAAGATTGTCGGCGCCTTTTACGGATATTTTTTCTGCAACTTCCCCAACCTGAGCGTCGTCCACTCCGGACACTTGGGATTCGAGAAGGTCCTGCGCTCGCCGGACGTGGATTTCATCGCCAGTCCCTACACCTACGACAATAAGCAGATCGGCGGGCCGAATAATTCCCAGACTCTGCCCGAGGCCGTCACCCTTCATGGCAAACTCTACCTCAACGAGGTCGACACCGAAACGCACCTCCAACAGCGCCAGTGGCGGTGGGGCGATTCGCTCAATAATCCGAAGAATTGGGACGAGACTAAAGGCTTGCTTGTCCGGGATTTCGCCTATTCCCTGACCAAGGGCCTCGGATTGTGGTGGACCGACCTGCACGGCGGGACGTTCCATGACGACCGGATCATCGGCCTGTTCTCCGCTTTCACAAAGATCGACGCCCAATATCTTTCGTCCGACAAGCGCTCGATAGCGGAGGTCGCCGTGATCCTGGACCAGGACAGCTTCACCTATTGCGGCGACGGCGAGCCGCTCTTCAACGCCCTGCTCACGGCCCAGAAGCAGTGGGAGCTGGCTTTTCTCGGGGCTCCCTGGGAGCCTCATCTCCTGTCCGATCTCGGCAACCCGGACCTGCGCGACTTTAAACTCTATGTGTTCCTGAACACCTTCCAGGTTACGCCTCAACAGAGGGCGGCCGTTCTCGCCCGGCTCAAACGAAACAACGCCACGGCCGTCTGGGTTTATGCGCCCGGATATATCGGGGAGGGCGGGCTGTCCATCGAGAATATGCGAGCCCTGACCGGGATCCGCCTGGCTGAGGACGGCTCCGCGGGCGAGCTGCGGGTCGAGATCAACTCCCCGGACCATGCCTACACCCGGGCCCTTCCCAAGAAATTCGCCTATGGGACGGATGTGAACGTGGAGAACATCAAGCGCTGGTACGACCACCAGATCTACCTGAAGGATCCCCGCGATCCATCCCTGCGCCGGGACCTGCCGGGATTCCGCATCGCCCCCCGCTTCTGGAGCGACGATCCGGGGGCGAAGGTACTGGGAATTGCGGCCGGCCTGGACAAGCCGGGCCTGGTCGTCAAGAAGCAGGACGGCTGGACATCGGTTTATTCGAGCGCGCCGATCCTTCCGGCCGTCCTTTTGCGCGAGATCGCCCGCGCGGCCGGCTGCCATATTTACAGCGGCGCCGGTGACGTGGTTGTCGCCAACCGTAAGCTTCTCTCGATCTATGCGCCCGGCGGCGGTACTCGGATCGTGCGGCTGCCGCAGAGGTCGACAGTGGTCGATTTGCTCGAGAACCGGATACTCGCGGACAAAGTGAAGGAGTTCCCGCTCACCCTGGCCCCCAACAGGACCGTTCTCCTGGCCCTCGAATATTAGGGCTATGTTGCCATTTGAGGATTCGGCCTAGATAACTAATCTACCTGAATTTGCCTATGATTTTATACACTACGCTTTTTACAGGCATGAAACGTGGAGGAGGGAAACACAATAGTGTTCATTATTCACGCTATGCTTTGTTGCTTCATTTTAGATTCTTTTCTATCTGAATGAAAATAATATATATACTGGTTTCAAATTGTGGTGGATATTTCATGGTAAATTCAGGTAATCTATTAATGGAAAATTAAACCCATTCGACTCCCCGGGCTGAAGCCCGGGGTATAATATGGGTTAATACTGAGCGGCGCTTTGTACCCCGATTTAAAAATCGGGGTTTTGCGCCGCAAATGTATAAAAAATCGATCGGTATCTGGATTCGGGTCTCGACCAAAGACCAGGCCAAGGGCGAAAGCCCGGAGCATCACGAGAAACGAACACGGTTCCCCTCTTCAACATTGATAACATTTATTCAAGCTGAAAAATATCATAAGCCTATTGAGATATCATTATAGACTGTTATTCGAGACATAAAATCCCTCTCTCTGTTTTTCGGATAGTCCTCGTCGTGGTAAATTCGCCGGGCTCCGGCGACGAGCACTTGCGCGAAATCGGCATAGATCCGCCAATTGCGGGTTTCGTTGGCGTTGGCCAAGTTGCATCGAGAGCCGCGGCCACGGATGCCCATGTGGTAAAGCCGATTTTTCATGGCCTGAAGACAAGCCTCGATATCGCGGAAGCCGAGCGAACCAACGCGCCTCGTAAGAAAGAGATATAAATTCCCCCGCCGTTTTTTACTCAACTATTAACTAACGAAATCCGCGATGACCGCAGATGCTTGCGGTTGATTACATAACCGTGCGCTTGAGATGCCGGCGATGCCGGCGGTCCTTCCGTTATTTCACGATCACGAGTTCGATGCCCTTGCCGGGGCCCAGGTTGCGCGAGTATTTTCGGTCCGTCGCATTGTTCCAGTGCTCGTGGACGCCGAGGCTCTGCAGGGGCGTTCCGTCGCCTTCCGGATCGTAGGTGATTCCGGACGGGGGTTTGTTCGCCTGCGCCGCCTCGTGCAGGAAATTATCCGCGTTGCCCTGGACCTGGGTGGCCCGGGGCTCGCTCCTCAGGAAATCCAGGCCGACCGAATCGATGGCCACCGGGTCCTGCGACGTGAGGAGGCTCGAAGCCCAATCGTCGCCGAACGACTGGAAGCGATAGACGTTCCCTTCGTTGTGCTCGGCCGTGTAGAGCCCGTCGAGCATGAAGAGCAGGGTCTTGCCGCCCAGGTGCTTGTGGCCGACGAGGTCGACGAGGCAGTTATATGAGCCCATGGGGTTCGCCCTCATGCCGTAAGGGTGCAGGGGACGGGGAGTCCAGCCGCCGTTATCCGGGAAGTAGGTCGAGCCGAAATGGTTCTTGGCGGTCAAGGTCACTCCGAACATCCCGTGCGCCCGAAGCAGGGCCAGGTTGATCATGTATTTCGCCCCGGTGACGCAGGTCGGGAGATACGCCGCCGGCAGTTTCGCTTGGGCGAACTTGATGGGATTGTCCAAGTCCGGGACGGGCGCGATCCGTCCACCGAGCTCGTAGTCGGTATTCACGACGAAGTTGACGGCCTGGAAATTAGCAGCCGGGTTGGACCGGACGCGCTTATAGACGGGCTCGCCGATATTCCGGCTCTGGGCCGCTTCGTAGATCGTGATGTCTCCGCCGGGAACTCCCGCCGCCATGATCAACTGGCTAACCAGGGCGTAGATGACATGTGGGCTCGGCAGGCCGTTCAGCGGCCGGCGTCCGGTACCCCAGACGGGCGAGCGGTCCTGGTTGGCGTTGATCTTGATGACGATCTTCTCTCCCGCTTCGTATCCGGTCTCTCCCAAACTGCGGGTCCGGTTGAAGTGCTTGAACAGTGCATCCCAGGCTTCCTTGTCTGTTTTCCCGCCGGTCAGACCGAGGAGGGACTTAGACATCATGGCGTCGACGACCTTCTGATCGGTGTTCGCGTCGTCCCACCAGCTTCCGGTCGATCCGTCCCAGCTCGTGGCTTCAGCATCCCGAATCCAGACGATCCGTCCCGGATGGATTCCCTGCGCTATGCCCATCGGGCTGTTCAGAGGCTCGGACGGGGAGAACGGCTGGGCCTGGTTTGTCTGGGTGATGGCAAACGTGCCGAACAGGATTATGACGGCTGTGACCAGGCCGACGACCGGCAGGAGGCGCTGCATCCGGAGCTTCGTGCGCTCCGACTTGTGAAACGCCAGGGCTGGACCGACGAGCCCGGCGAAGCTCGCCAGGAAGCCGCCGGCCAGGGGCGCCGCGACCCGCTGGCAGGGGTAAGCCGCGCGCGAAGGCTTCGGCAGGACGCGGATCAAGAACCAGACGAGCGACAGAAACCCGGCCAGCGGAAACATCCAGGTAGCCCGGGGATGCTTCTTGCGCCACCGGTCCATCCTGGACCATGCACCGGGTTTGCTGTGCGGACAGCTGTGGCGATCTGCCGTCCGATGAGATCTCGATTCGTGGTTTTCTCGGTTGATTGACATTTCACATCCTCTTCGACGCCGGATACCCCGTCCCATCGGAGTCCGACCTCTGTCTTTTTAGCCCAGAACGGCCGTGCGTGTCAACTCACTGAACTCGTCCAGTGGATTAGTGACGGCTTGGCTTGTGCTCCTTTAACCAGCGATGATAGAACTCGTCCGGCGTCAGATACCCCGATGACTGATGCGGCCGGACGTAATTAAAAGTTATATGCATGGCTGGTCTCCTTTAGGGGTGTGTGCCCAATGTTTATACACGTTGGATTCCCTAATATGCCAGCCATTTTTTTGCCACCTCTCCTTCCCAATGAAGGGGCGGCAAAAAATGGCACTACATCAAGATCCTTTTTCCCCTTGATTTTCTTCTTTTACTCGTTATGATTCGTCTTGCTTACCCACAAATTGTGGTGAGGAGCCGACAATATCTCTAGCTCAAATATCATCAGGAGGAATTATGAAGAGAAGGAATGCTTTTGTGGCCCTCGTTCTTGTCCTGACCCTCGCCTCCTTCCTGGGCGCCCAAGTCGCCCGGCAGTCTCCGCCCGCTGGTTATAGCCAAGCGCTCAGCGGCCTGAAGTTCCGCGAGCTCGGCCCGGCGATCATGGGCGGCCGCGTGGACCAGTTTGCCGTCGTCGAATCGGACCCGAAGATCGTCTACGTCGGCCTGGCCTCGGGCGGTGTCTGGAAGACAACGAACGCCGGGACAACCTGGGAGCCGATTTTCGACGATCAGGCCGTAGCGTCGGTCGGCGCATTAGCCCTCGCGCCCTCGAATCCTTCGATCCTCTGGGTAGGCACGGGAGAAGCCAATAACCGTCAGAGTTCCTCCTGGGGTGCGGGTGTGTTTAAATCGACGGACGCGGGCCGCACTTTTCAGTTCATGGGCCTCGCGGAAACCCAGCACATCGGACGCCTCGCGATCCATCCGACAAACCCCGATATCGTTTATATCGCGGCCCAGGGCAAGCTCTGGGGGCCCAATCCGGAGCGCGGGCTCTACAAGACGAAGGACGGCGGCAGGACCTGGAAGAACGTCCTTTCTATTAACGAGGACACGGGAATGACCGATGTCGTCCTCGACCCGACGAATCCCGACACGGTTTACGCCGCTTCGTATCAGCGCCGCCGCACCTCTTTCGGATTCAACGGGGGCGGGCCCGGCAGCGCCATCTTCAAGTCCACGGATGGCGGGGCGACCTGGAAAAAGTTGATGAAGGGTCTTCCCTATGAAAACGAAAACCCGAAGGAGACCCAGACGGGCCGGATCGGGTTGGCAATGTATCGCCGCAACTCAAGCCTCCTTTATGCCCGGATCGAACAAGCCAACGGCGGCGTCTTCCGGAGCGAGGACAAGGGCGAATCCTGGATGAAGATGAGCGACGTCGATCCTCGCCCGCCGTATTTCGGCCAGATCTATATCGATCCCAACAATGACCAGCGCATCTGGGTGCCGGGCGTCCGCGTGTATTATTCCGAGGACGGAGGGAAGACCTTCGACAACTCGCGCGGCCGGGGCATCCACACGGATTATCACTGCCTGTGGATCAACCCAAGAGATTCGAATCACATGCTTATGGGCACGGACGGAGGGATCCACTGGAGCTGGGACGCCGGTAAGACCTGGGATTTCGTGAACACGATGGCGATAGGGCAGTTCTACGAAGTCGGCTACGACATGCAGAAGCCCTACCGAATCACCGGTGGTCTCCAGGACAACGGATCCTGGGTCGGACCGAGCATGGCCCTTTATCGAGTCTATAGAATCGGCATCACGAACGCCGATTGGTTCGAGGTGGGCGGGAGCGACGGCTACTTCACCCTGATCGATCCCGTCGATCCGAACACCGTCTATGCCGAAACCCCGGACGGAAATCCTTCCCGCCGCGACCTGCGGACCCACGAGTCGAAGGCGATCCGGCCGGCCGATCCCGAAAGCCTGCCGCGCAACCGTTTTCAAATGAACACCCCCCTGGTGATCTCGTCCCATGACCATAACGTGCTCTATTACGCTTCCCAGTATCTCTACCGGTCGTCCGACCGAGGGGATTCCTGGGCGCGGATCTCTCCCGACCTGACCACGGGAACCGTGCAAAATTCTCTGCCCACCATGGGCCGGCTCCCCGATAATAAAATGCTGTCACGGCAGTACGGCGTCTGGAACTGGCCGTGCACGACCGCCATCGGCGAATCGCCGGTCGATCCGAATGTCCTCTGGGTCGGCACGGATGACGGCTGTCTGCAGGTGACGCGCGATCTCGGAAAGACGTGGCAAAATGTCATTTCCCACGCGCCCGGCGCTCCGAAAATGGTCTATGTCAGCCGCGTCGTCCCGTCTCGCTACGCCGAGGGCACGGCCTATATCACTTTCGACAACCACCGCCTGAATGACTTCGATGTTTACGTCTATGTGACGACGGACTTCGGCCAGACCTTCCAGGCGATCTCCAACGGAATCCGCCGAGACACGGGTACGGCCCATGTCATCCGCGAGCATCACCGCAACCCGAACCTGCTCTTCGTCGGTACGGAAACGGGCGCCTTTGTGTCTTTTGATCGCGGCGAGAACTGGGTCCCCCTCAAGCTCAACCTGCCGACCGTGCCGGTTTTCGACATGGCCATCCACCCCCGGGAAAATGATCTGATCCTCGGGACCCATGGCCGTTCGATCTGGGTCCTCGACGATATCACCCCGCTCGAACAGATGAACAATCAAGTTCTGGCGAGCGACCTGTCCCTTTTCGATATTCGTCCCGCCGTTTCGTGGCGAATCGGCGGCGGGTCCAGTGATCACGCCGGCCCGGGCCAAAAGATCTTCATCGCCGAAAACCCTCCCTACGGGGCCATTATCAATTACTATCTGAAAACGAAACCCGGCGACCAGGAAAAGGTCATGATCTCGGTCGAGGACAAAGCCGGAAAGAAGATACGCGAGTTCGAAGGCCCGAGGGAGGCCGGCATCAATCGCACGGCCTGGGACTTGCGGGTCAACCTCTCGGCCAATTTGACGGCCGCTCAGTCGCCCGAAGCGATGGGTGGCTTTGGCCGGATGATGCGCGGCCCGATGGTCGAGCCCGGCACTTACGCCGTGAAGGTCACGGTCGGACAGAAAGTGGCGAGCAAGCCGGTGAGCGTCGAAGAAGACCCGCGTGTCCAGATCTCGCCGGCCGACCGTGCCGCCCGCTACGCGGCGATCCTGCGGACCTCCGAGCTGAGCGGGAGGGCGACGAAGGCGACTCAAACGCTGTCCGGGTTACAAGCGAATTTGAACGCGGCCCTGGACGCTTGGAAGCAGCCCGGCGCGCCGAAAGTTCCCGATGACGCGAAGCGTGCCGCCGCCGATCTTTTAAAGAAGGTGGACGTCCTCTCTCCGCCCGTGACGCGGGACAATATGGGGCTGGAACCTTCCAGCCCGCAGTTGGTCTGGCGCGCTCCCGGGGTTACCCAAAAAGTGTCAACTCTGAGCCGGTCTCTCGAAGGTTTTACCGCCGCCCCGACGCCCCAGCAAATGCAGGCCGTCGAGGCCCTCTCGAAAACGATCACGGACACTGAAGCTTCGGTCAAGAAGATCGTCGACACGGACCTCGCGGAGCTCAACCGCAAACTCACCCAGGCCGGACTCCAGCCCGTCAGCACGTCCGTTCCCCGGACGGGACGCATAATGAGGTAAGATGCCGGAAGAATAGGACGCAACAGAAAGTGCAATCCGCGCTCTGTCGGAGCTTTTGGTGACTGAAATCCTTGGAAAGCCGGGTATACTACTGCGGACCTCAGCGCTATTTTTTCTTCGGGTAACCCACGGCTTGACCGTCGAGAACGCGCTGACCGGGGCGCAGGTTCAAAGCCTTAGGCTATTCCTTAGCGGTCCGTGCCATAGAACCAGGCGTTCAAGCCCTCCGACGCACAGAACAAGTAAATGTTCTGGCCGATGAAGCCGATATCGACTTCTCCGGACATGGCCCGCAGGAGCGAATAAGAAGTGTGTTTCATGAGTCCCGCCGCATGAATCCCCTCGAGTCTATCACAGATGAACGGTCCGACTCGATAAAGGCCGCCCCTTTGCCGCGTCCGATCTCGATCCGGTAGAGCTTGCCGCCGAAGGGCACGCGTCGCAGGACGATGTCCTCCATGAAGCCGCTGTCCTGCCGGACGGACGGTTTCAGGTCCGGCCCGACGTCGGCCAGGGCTTCAAGCCCGATCATGCAGAGGAGCGCTCCCCACGTGTAGTGGGGGTGGTCGCCGCAGCCGCCGTCGCTGCTCCGGTAGTTTTCGCCGCAAATGCGGTTTGTCGTCCAGTTGCGCATGAAGAGGCCCACGCTGCGGCGGACGAAATCGGCCTGATGGGCCGGATCGGCGTAGCGCCGAATCCCCTGCCACAGGAGATAATTGGCGGGGGGCCAGATATGGCCGCGCCAGTAGGTTTGCTGATACCAGACGGGATCGTCATAGGCGACGGACGGGAGCAGCCACAAGCCCCAGAACTTGTCTTCCCGATACATCCAGGACAGGACGCGTCCGGCCCGCTCCGCGTCCGGGGCGCCGCAGATGAGCGGGTAAAAGTTCATAGGCGTCAGACGGGTCAGCCAGTCGCTTCCCGGCTTGCCGGGAGACAAGCGATGAACCGTGAAATGCAGGGATGCCTTTCCCGTGTCTTCAAAGTACTCCAGGACGACCGGACATGGCTTCCCTGCCTCAAGCGTGATGTCGGCCGTGCGCCTGTCACCGGTCGTCCGGGACCATGTGTCGAGGACAAGCCGGCCGTCGATCGTGAGACGCGCTCCTTCGTCGGCTTGGACAGCGAAGCGATACGGGCCGGATTCGGGAGGTTGGAAGCTCCCCGTCCAGCGCGCCGCCCAGCGGTCCCCGTTCATCTCTTCGACAGGTCCGGACTCGCCCCAATCGAAATCAACGATGTCGTCCCGACGGCGGGCGGCTTCGGTCTTGAACAACCAGTCCTTGTAAAAAACGGCCTCGAGTCCGCCGCGAAAGACGACGTGGGTCAAGAGCGCCGGACCCTCCTCGGCGGGGATGTCCCATAGGCGGCTGCAGTAAATCCCGAGCGATTCATTCCATAGGCGGTCGTTGATGCGCTTGTTCATCGTCTTGTGCTCGAGCCGAAAACGGGCGGCGTCCTGGCGTTTTCCGAGCGCCTCGGCGATTTGGGCCAGATATTCGGCGTCCATGGCCCAGAGCGAGCTCAGGTCGACGGCATCGGCGTTCATGGCCGTCCCTACCATCGCGGTCCGTTCGAAATGGACGTTGTCGTCCCAGCCGGTCTCGTACTGGGCCCCCTGCCACCATCCCTGGCCGGACCCGTACTCGAGCAAACCGTTGCGGTTGCCGTCGCGCTCTTGGGGCCACCAGGCGTGCCAGCGGGCCAGGGAGGGATAGATCTCCGCCAGGAAGGCGGCATCCGGTCTCCGCGTATGCATTTTCCAGACGCACATGGCCCCCACGGGAGGCATCGAGCGGTGGAGCGTCACATAGGTGCCGTTCTCGGCGTTCCAGTGGGAGAAGCTTGGGATGAACCCCTCCGGCGTCTGGAACGAGAGCACGGCGCGGATGGTGTCGCGCGCGCCCTCGGGGTCCTCCAGGCCGGCCATGAGGGCGTTGAAGAAAAAGTCCCAGACGAAATAAGGGAAGAGATCGGGGCTACCGCCGATACTCTGGAGCCACCAGCCGCGGCCGTCGCTATGGGCGATGCGGGCGTTGTCGCTGCCATAAAGACGGGAGAAGTTGACGTTGTCGGCGATGGCCCCGAGAAAATCCCCCCAGCTCCCTTCGGCCGCGACCCGGCGGGACTTATATCGTTCTCCGGCGGCCCGGAGGATCGCCTCCACGCCTTGGAGGTCGGGCAGATCGCCTATGCCGGCCACGAAACGGGTCGGGTGCCGGGGGTCGAGTTCCAGCACGACCTCGGCTTCGGATTTGACGTTGGCCCGGACAAGGGCCGGGACGGGGTCCGTGCGCAGAACGAAGGGGACATAGGCGCCGCGCGGCGCGATTCCATACCCGTTGAGGCCGTCCCGGGTCGACGTGTAGATCGCATGGAAGCGCGGCCAAGTCGCCGGCAGTTTCAGGGACAGGACGACCGGCCGGTCCGTTTCAATGAGGGCTGCGACGGCACCCGGTCCGGACCGGCCCCAGGTCCAGCGGATTTCGGCCCCGGCATGGCGGAAGTTCGCTTGGAAGAAGGAGAAATCGGGGGCCGTCGTTCCCGGCGGAACGGCGGCCGCGTCCCGGGCGTAATATTTCGTTTTCGCACCCCGCGTATCCCACTGGGGATCGATCAGAAAACCGGTCTCATCGTCGACAATGAAGGCGATTCCATAAGGCGCGTCGCTGAAAAAATTGCCGATCTTCACCGATCGTCCCTTGGGCTGGACCTGGAGCCGGCGCGGCGCTTCGCCGGTCGCGCCCCCGCGGGACGGGGGAACGGCCGACAGGACCAGGACCAGGGTGAAAAGTACGTACGGAAAACGCCGCCGGGACTTTGTCTTCATCAGAACCTCCTGGAAATGGCCGGAGACACGGACACCGGAGAGGATGAGTTATTTCTTTTTTGAAGCGGCCAGCTTCAGCGCCGCGTCGAACATCCCTTTGACGGCCGGGTTGGGCTCGTCGATCTCCTGCGCGCTGCGGACGGTGATCGTCGGTACGGAGCCCTGCTCAATCTGCATTGTCAGACGGAGGTCATCGGCCGGCGTCCCGCCGCTGAGTTTCGTGTATCCGAAGGCGCGGCACCAGTCGCCGTAGAGGAACTCGCCGAGAAGAACGGGTTTGAGGCGCTCCAGACCGGGGATGTTCACCTGCCAGCTCTTGAAGAGATGGATCTGCCCGAAAGCTTGACTCTGCATGGTCAATTCGTTGCGTCCTTCGCCTCCTATAATCAGTCCGTTTCCCAGATCGGCGATGGTCTCCTCCAGGCGGGCCATACCCTCGGTCGGGGTCCAGTTCTCTACAAGACAATTGGCGACGTTGTGGGTGTTCATGGTGACGTCGAGGAAGGCCGCATCGACGCCCAGGTCCTCGACGGTCTTGAGAATGTTCTCGGCCAGGATCGAGCGCCATAAGCTCAGCCCGGCGTGCATCCGCATGATGCTCGATCCGGCGGGCGGCCGGATCCGGTCGGCATGGGATTCCGGGAGCGGCCCCTCGCCCCCGATACGCGTCCATCCCACGAGCTTCTTATTCTCGAGCTCCCGGTATTGGAAATCGCGGATGGCGTTGTAGGCCGGATGGACGGGGTCGATATCGAGGGCGGGAAAATGGGGCATGATGTGGAATCCCATGACCAAGGCTTTCTTGATGAAGGCCCGGCCTTTCTCGCTGGGCGTGAAGTCAGGGAAATTCCCGTACCCCTGGAACACCGCGAATTTCGAGATGTGAAGGAGAACGCGGCGGGGATCTATCCGACGGGCCAGCGCGTCGAGGATGGCCACGTCCGGGGGACACCAAACGACGGAGAAGACGATGTCGTTCATCCAGGCCGGGCGTTTGAGTTTCGCCAGGCCGAAGGCATCATTCAGCCAAGCCTTGTATCGGGCAGCCGGAACCTTCCAATCCCCATCATAGACGTTGATCCGCCAGGCCAGACCGCCGGCGCTCAGGTTGTTGTCGATGGGGCCGTAGGCGTCGGTATCGAAGCCCAGGCTGCGCGGGCTATTCGAAGTCCCGACCTGAAGACTTTTGTATAGAAAACGGGTGTCCTCGGCGTGAACCCAAAGTCCTCCTCGGGTGCCCTGGAGGATGGCGAGCGGGGATTCCCAACGGTGTGGCCAGTTCCAGTAAGTGTTCTGGATCAGGGGATCCTCGAGGGGAAGCTTGATGCCCTGGAAGAAGGGCGCGACGAGTTCAAGCTCGGGATCGATTCCGGTCAGAAGCCAACGGCAGGATCGGACTCCCGGTCGGGAGGTCGACAAGCCGAGTTCGACGATAAGGTCGTTGGTCAAAGGATCGACGGCGATGCTCAGGACGCCGTCGCCGTCGAAGCCTTCGATCCGGAACTCCGCCCGGCGGGCGTTGATCCTGTAGGGGGTAAAACGGTCGGTACTCCGATTCCCGAAAGGCACCACTTCGGCTCCCGGGTAGATCAAAAACACGCCCTGGGTGTTCTGGGACGTGGCCCGGATAAGCTCTTTGTTGTCGGATTTTCTGACCAGAGAAACGAGTAATGCCCGGTCGAAAACAGCTGAAAGCGTGGCCGTCTCAACCCGTATCCGGCCCTCTTCGATCCAGACTCCCAGGGGGACCGGGGCCGCCGCCAGGAGTGCTCCGGCATGTCCTAAAAGAAGACCAAAAAATAAAAACAGAACAGTTGTTTTAATTCGACGCATTTCGTTTCTCCTTATTTCCAATTTTCCATGAAAGCCTCATTCAGGCAAGAAAATTTATAGCACTGAAATATCATATATCAGATTCGAGCGATTTATCCAAGAGGGACAAGCCAATGATAAAAATATTCCTGGATCTCTTCCATTTTGTGTGGGTAGGTGAGGCGGCACGGTGTCCGGCTAATGGCGAAGCCGCGCCTGAAAAACCCGGAAGCGGACGGCCGGCGCGGTCGCGTTTCTTGTCCCGGCCTGCTCTTCAAGCCCGTTTTTTGGCCCGCTTGACATCACCGCAACGTAACGATACATTTCTTTTCCTTCATCATTGAGAAAGGAGATCCATCTTCGTGAGCGGCGATTGACCGCGCTGAAGAAAAAGGAAAATCCGATCTTTGGATCAATCCACTTATCATCGGAGGGATCGCTTTGAAAACACGAACCTGGTCGCGAAGGGAGATCATCAAAACCTTGGGCGCGGGGACGGCGGCCGTGGGAGTCCCGGCTTGGCTGACCCGCTGTTCTCCGCAATCGAAACGACCCAACGTCCTTTTCATCGCCGTCGACGACCTGAACGATTGGGTGAATTGCCTCGGCGGACGGCCGGGCGTTCAAACGCCGAACCTCGACCGCCTCGCCTCCCGCGGAGTTCTTTTCACAAATGCCCACTGCTCGGCGCCCGCCTGCAACCCCTCACGAGCCAGCCTGATGACCGGTATCCGCCCGACGACATCCGGCATCTACGGAAACACTCAACCTTGGCGCGAGTCGCCCGTTCTGCGCGAGGCGATAACGCTTCCGGAGAATTTCCGGTCCCGGGGATACCGCGTCGTCGGCGGCGGCAAGATGTTCCATTGCCTGTCTTGGATCTGGAAGACCTACGGGCTGGACATGAACGACCCCCAATGCTGGGATGAATACTTTCCTTCGAAAAGCCGGCAAATGCCCGATGACTATTTTCCCAATCCCGATTTTAAAATCATCGACCGCGAAGTCGTGGCCGGCCGCATGGCCCGGGGCGAAAGAGGAACACCGCCTCCCTGGTATTTCGATTGGGCCCCCGTGGATGCTCCCGACGAGGCCATGGCGGATTCCAAGGTTGCCGATTGGGCCATCGGGGAGCTCAAACGGCGTCAGGATCGGCCCTTATTCCAGGCCGTGGGCATCTTCAAACCCCACATCCCGTGGTATGTCCCCAAGAAGTATTTCGACTTCTATCCCTTAGAGCGGATCGAGCTTCCGGAAAGCCCTCCCGACTGGATGAGGGAGACCTCGGAGGCGGGCCGTCGCATGGGCGCCGAGAGGCGCGCTTGGCATCAATGGGTCGTCGACAACAATCAATGGAAAAGGGCCATCCAAGGCTACCTGGCCGGGATCAGCTTCGCCGACGCTCAAATCGGCCGGATCATCGATGCCCTCGACGCCGGTCCGTCGGCGCGCGACACGATCATCGTCCTTTGGTCGGACCACGGATTTCACCTCGGCGAGCGCGAGACATGGGAGAAGTTCACGCTCTGGGAGGAATCGACCCGCGTTACGATGATGATGGTCGTCCCCGGATTGACGCGGCCCGGCGGCCGGTGCGCGGCGCCGGCGAGCCTTCTCGATATTTACCCTACCCTCGTCGAGCTGACGGGCGGGACGCCGCCGGCGGCGATCGAAGGTACGAGCCTCGTCCCCTTGCTTCGTGATCCCGGCTTGACCATAGACCGGCCCGTGTCCAGCAGTTGGCTTAACGATCACGCCGTCCGTTCGCGGCGGTGGCGCTTTATCCGATATGCCGACGGCTCCGAGGAGCTTTACGATCACGACGACGACCCGGGAGAATATCGGAATCTCGCCGCCGACCGGCGCTTCAACGAAACAAAGAGGGATCTCGCCCGTTGGCTTCCCGAAGTGAAAATTCCCTCTCGCCCCGAATGAAACCACGACAAAGGAGAACGCTGTGGCCATGAAAACGAAGAGCTCGCGGCGCGAATTCATGCGAAACATGGGACTCGGCGCCGCCGCCCTGGGGGCCGCATCCTGCGGGAAGAACGGACAGACCGCTTCCGAAGGCGGCGCTCCGATTGTCCATCGCTCGGCCATCCGCGAATCCTGGGAGACCGACGTTCTTGTCGTCGGCGGCGGCCCGGCCGGCATCGGGGCGGCGATCGGCGCCGCCCGCCAGGGCGTCAAAGTCCTCGTCATTGAAAACCACGGTTTCTTTGGCGGTGTCGGCGCTTGGTCCGTAGGCATGCCGATCAACCAGGTCCGTCCGAAAGGAAAGCCGCGATCCAGCGTCCATGAGCTTCTCATCGCCAAGCTCAAGGCCTATGGGCCGCAGGCCTTCAACACCAAGGACCATCAGTTGTGGTGCAACGTCGACTACTTGAAAGCCGCCGTGGCCGACGCTTTCGATGAGTCGGGCGTCAAGTATTACCTCCATGCCCGGGCCGTGGACGCCGTCGTGGCGGGCGGCCGGATCACCGGCGTGGTGGCCGGAACGAAGGCCGGGCTCGTCCTGACCAAGGCCAAAGTCGTGATCGATTGCACCGGGGACGCCGACGTGGCCCAATTCGCGGGCGCCGAGACGATGAAAGAAAGCGGCCGGCTCTCCCCGATGACCCTCCTTCTCAAGGTGACGAATGTCGATCTCCTTAAAGCCAAAAAAGTGAACATGCGCGAGGTCGCCGATAGGGCCCGGGCGAAATACCCGCTGATCCCCAAGACCTGGAGCTTCGAGGACAACGACCCTTCGTCCAACAGCTTCTACATCAACCATTCCTGCACCCGCGATTTCGAGAACTTCGATGGAAGCGACCCCCTTTCGTTCACCCGGGCCGAAGTCTTCGCCCGGCGCCAGGCCGTCCAGATGACTGAAGCCATGCGCGAGTTCGGGGGCCCCGACCTCGCTTCTCTCGAACTCATCGGGACGAGCCCCCAGATCTGTGTGCGGGAAACGCGCCGGGTCAAAGGCGTTTATATCCTGACCGAAGAGGATGCCCTCCAAGGCCGGACGTTCGAAGACGTCGTGGCCTGGCGGAGCGGTTTCCTGGACATCGGTTTCGTGAAATTCACGGACATGAAGATCCACGATGTTCCCTATCGGGCCATTCTCCCCGAGAAGCTCGACGGACTGCTCGTCGGCGGCCGCTGCATTTCGACGAGCCATGACGCGGCCTCGGCCGGAAAAAGCATGGGCAACTGCATGGCCACGGGCCACGCCGCGGCGGTCGCGGCTTCGATCTGCGTTAAGAAAAATATCTCCCCCCGCGATGTGGACGTGAAATCCGTTCAGGAGGTCCTGCGTGCGGAGGGCGTGGACTTCACCATGGGTGGTCGGGACCAGAAAGACCTGGTCTCCATGGGCTGAACGAACCTCGGGAAGAAGAAGGAGATCGAGCATGAAGAGCCGATTTATCGGATTCGTCGTCCTGGCGGCCGGCGTCTGGGCCGCGGCCCAGGCCGCGGTTCAAAGCCCCACCGACCGCCTGCCGCCCCATATCAAGCGACTGACCTGGTTTGGTGAACGGGCCGACTGGTCGCCGGACGGGAAAAAGATCCTCTTTGTCGAGAAAACCTTCGGCGACGTCTATGAGGTTGAAGTCGAAACCGGGATCATCCGGCCGATGACCCATCATTTTCGGCACCAAGGATACACCCGGGCGCTCTATCTGTCGAACGGCGATGTTCTTCTCTCCGGCCCGGACGTTTTCGATCCCGCCGATATCTCCAAGAGCCGTGTTCAATGCTGGTTGTCCGTCCTGGACAAGAGCCGGACCAAGCCTCCCGTCCCCCTGGGGACGAAATGCAGCGAGGGGCCGGCCGCTTCCCGGAAACGTCTCCATATCGCCTGGACGCATGTCAGCGAGCAATACCCCGGTGAGATGCCGCCGGGCGCCTCCCGAATGATGGAGGCCGATCTCGTCTACGAGAACGGCGTGCCGAAGCTTACGAACCGGACGCCCATCCTCGACAGCCGGGATCTGCCGTTCAAGTGCACGCTGGAGACGCAGAACTTTCGCCCTCCGGACGAGACCGAGTTGACTTTCAGCGCCTACGGACATCAGGGAACGGATGTCTGCGGAATCGACCTGCGGACAAAAAAGGTGACGAACTACTCGAACGCCCCCGGCCAGTACGACGAACCCGAGGGAATTTATCCGGACGGCCGCTTCACTCTGGTCGAGTGCGACAAACATTCCCTGAAAGGCGCCGGCTACAGCGATATTTGGAAGCTGGCCCTCGACGGAAGCGGTCGTTATGAGCGGGTAACCTACTTTTCGGATTTTCCCGGATTCCGGGGATCGAACCCCGTCGTCAGCGACGACGGAAAATTCATCGCCTTTCAACTGGCCACGGCCACGGACCCCGCCGGAGTCGGTTACGGTATGTTCATCTTCGATATCACCAAGGCGCCGGTCGCGAGGCGGACGACCGGCGGATTTCTCAATGCCCGTTGAGGAGTTCTTGGGCCGTGAACGTCGCCGCGGCGCTGCGACGGGGGAGCCCTTCTAACTCGACTTGACGATCTCGCGCACGGCCCGGCCCACGGCCTTGAGGTTGGCCAGGCGCATTTCCTCGTACTCGCGGGAGACGACGATTCCGTCCGCGCCGGCCTCGAACGCTTTGAGGACGGCCTCATAGACCTCCGCCGGGTCGGCCGGGAGGTGCTTCTCTCCAAAGGGGACGTCGAATCCGATGCCCGGATAGATCTTCGTCCTGCCCGCGGCGGATGCGATGCTGCGCTTGGTCTCGCGATAGACGTAATCGGGAGAAAAGCCTTTCGTCTCAAGCTCATCGACCTTCGGTTCTTTCGTCGGGTCGTAGCCGAAAATGTCGTAATAGAGGCTGAGCGACCGCTCCAGCGGAACCTCTCCCAGAACGGTGCGGCGCAGGCGCTCCAAATACCACCACCGGATGCGCGGACCGAGGACGTCGTGGTAAGCGATGAATTTGATGAAGTCCGAATAGGGGGCCATCTCCTCGTAGCTCATTTCGGCCCGGTAGACCACGTCCCAGCTCGAGGGTTGGTGGTCAACGTGCCACCCGACCTCGGCCGTCGGCTTAACGGATTTGATCGTCCGGTACATGGCTCGCTGGACGTCCTCCCTTGACTGGCGATATTCGTACTCCCAGGAGAGGATCTCGGGGAAACGGAGAAGGTGACGGAGGAAGACCGTGAAGACGCCCTCGGCGGGTTTCGAGGTCCCCGCCATGAGTCCCCGGACATAGACATGCAGTTTTTCGTAGCCCTCGCGGGCGCGCTCGACGTTGATCCCCCGGGCCCGCCCGCGGGCCCGGCAATGCTCGCAGAAGCAGGCCGGCGGATCGTCATTCCAGGGCATGATGACGTTCATGAGAGGTCCCATGCGCTCGGCGCCCCATTGAAATCCATCCAGGTCGTAGGAGCGGAACAAGTCCTCCGCGGTGGCGGCCCAAAAATTGAGATAGTCAGGATGGTTCCAGCAGGCGACGGTCGTCGGGCGGCCGTAGACGTCGATCGTCGCGCACTTCGCGTAGTTGGCGATCCGGTCGGCCACGAACTCGCCCGATCCTTCAAGGATGCGGGCGAACACCCTCAGGCCGCGCTTCCGGGCCGGCCCGACCATTTCGGCCAGCAGGTCGCGGCCGGCATACTCGAATTTCTTGTCGACGGACTGGTGGCGCAGAGCCGTGCCCTTATAGTATTCGTCGTGGGGCTTGATCCAGACCGACGGTAAAACGCGGTTTTCTTGAGGCCGCGGCGCCCGCCCATGGTCCGGGGCGAGCCAGGCCAGCGGCTTCTTCAGATTGGAATGATACGTATGGCTGTAAACGAATATCGTATCGACGGCCGCCGTCTCCTTGACCAGGTCCAACACGTGTTCGAGGCCCTCATCGAGCATCGTGTGCGGGCCCATTTGAATGCCGATCAGGGGCTTGGCCGATGGGGCCGACGCGGCTTTTTCGACGGCCTCGGTCGTCCGCGCGGCCGCGCTCCGCGTCGTGCCGAGGCTCCCTTCGGCGGCGGCGATGATCGCCGCCAGGCCCCGGATGAAGCCTCTCCGATCCAGGGTCTTTCCATCCTTCATATGGTCTTTCATAGGAGCCTCCTTTGCGGCGGGCCGCGGCGCCGGTTACGGAGACGGCGGCTTGCGGATTTCAACCCGTCCCGCGTTCAATCCCCGGACCGTGAAGGCCGCCGCTCCCGAAGCGTCCAGCAGTTTGACCAGGCGCGTCTCGTTGGGGCCCAGGTCGAAATAATTGTCTTCGAAAAGAGGGGCCTTCACGCCGTCTCCATCCAAAATAATCTGACGAACATACCGATCGGACCGCAGTTCGAGAGTGTCGCCGTTCCAGCGGACGGCCAGCGTCGCCTCGGGAAGGTGGAGATAGCGCTCGGCCCCGAGGAACCAGTTGACCGTTTTCCCGCCGAAACGGGCCTGCAGGAATTCCGCCCGCAGCGAGACCGGCCCGAGCGCGTCGAGAGCGAGACTACGCCGCGCCGCTCCGGGTGCCGCATCCACTTCGGCGGAAAGCTCGCCCAGGACGCGGCCGCTCCAATCCATGTGTCGGACATTCAACGTCCCCCGGACGGACTCGGTCGAATCGTTGACGATCCACACGGCCAGCCGGTCCGGCGTCCGCTCCAAGCTGATGAGGACGGGATCATAAGCGCGGCGGAGATAGTAATAGGCGATCTTCGGCTCGAGGAAGTAATCGATGACGCTCCAGTAAATGATCGGCCAGCAGTCGTTGTGCCGCCAGATGATGTTGCCCCACGAACGCCGCGCTCCGTCGGGGGCGCCGTCGGGCACACCGCGCCGCATCCGCTCGACGCGGTCGCGCAGGTATTCGCCGTGGGCGGTCCCGATGACCCGAATCAGGTCCTCCGGCCCGGCCGGTTCGACGTATTGTTCGAGCGGACCGACCTTGTCCCAGGAGCCGTCGACGGACCGATACTGCCACATCGGCGGCCAGGCCGTTTTTCCCGGGGCGGAGATGTCCGGATCGAATCCCGATGGCCAGAGGCTCTCACCGCCGAGAATACGGGCCATGCTCCGGAAGGAGGGCGTGCTGACGCGGCCGACCTCCGATCCGAACAACGGAACAGAGGCTTGGGGAAGGAACCAAAGGGTCGAGTAGTCGTGCCAGTCGCCTTCGAGAGCCCAGTTCGCCGTGGGACCGCCGAAGGGAGAGCTGGGATGATACGGCCGCGAAGGATCAAGCTGAGCGCAGAGGGCGGGAATGACTTTGTCAAAAAGATCTTGGCCGGGCATCGGCGGGAGGCGGCGGGCGAAATCCCAGCCCATGTGGTTTTCGTTGCCTCCGCACCACAGGAGAAGACAGGCGTGGTTGCGGAGGCGGACGATCATGTCTCCGACATCCGCTTTGTAAAGGCCGTCGAGGCCCGCGACGCCCGTCGGATAGGGGCCGTACCCAAACATGAAATCCTGCCAGATGAGAATGCCGCGGCGGTCGCATTCGTCATAGAATTCCCGGGGAGGAACATAACCTTCGCCCCACACCCGGAAGACGTTCATCCGGCCCTGGACGGCGAGGTCGATCAGGGCCTTGGCCCGAATGGGGTCCCAGACATGGGTCAGGCCTTCAACGGGAATCCAGTTGGCGCCCATGAGAAAAATGGGCCGGCCATTGATGTCGAAACGGAAGCGCGGCTCGCCGGTCGCCGCGTCCTTGATCACCAGCTTCATGTCGCGGAATCCGAATGACGTGGTCCGCTCATCCACGACCGCGCCGTCGACGAGGAGCTCGACTTTGAGGGCGTAGAGATCAGGTTTGCCGTGCGTCCATGGCCACCACAGGCGAGGAGAGGGGATCTCCCCGGACAGCGTCCGAGGGCCGGCCGCGGGGGAAAGCTCGTTCCGGATGAGGACGGATCCCGCCGGATCGAGCCAAGTCCAACGAAGAGACGCCGGTCCTCCGGCGACTTTGACTTCGGCGGCGAGCCGGCCGGTCCGGAAACCGGGCCCGAGTTCCGGCTTGATCCAGACGCCTTCGAACCAGGACGGCCCGGGAAGGTCAAGCCAGACGTCGCGGTAAATCCCGACTTTGACCGCATGGGGCCGGGCACCGAGATAGGAACTGAAATCCCCCGACGACTTGCGGATGTATTTGTAGCGGCCGACTTCCGGCGGCCGGTTCGACAGCGTTTTTTCGATGTCCGCGATATGATTCAGAGGCGAGGAAAAAACGATTAAGAGGATATTGCCCCGCCCCGGAGGGGCGAGATGCCGGCCGACCTCGATGCCATATTCGACGAACATGTCTTTAAACCGGCCGATCTCGACGCCGTTGAGATAAGCCGCGGCGATCGTGTCCAAACCATCGAAACGCAGAAAGACGGGTCCGGAGAGATCTTGAGGGGATGGGAACGAACAGGCATAGGCCCAGTCTTTCTCGCCCACCCAAGCAGATGCGGCGGCGTTTTTTTCCACCCGCGGATCGGGGATCTCGCCGCGCGAAAGAAGAATTTCATGCACCTGGGCGGGCATCCGGGCCGCCATCCAGGTTTTATCAGGCCGGGCGGCCTGGCGGGTGAGGGCCTTCGCGTCCGCCGTTCCCGGCTCGAGCTGTTTGACCAGCCAGCCGTCCTTCAGCGTCACCGTCCGGCGCATGGGAATGCCGGCCTCAAGCGTAGCCGCGCAGGAAGCGAACGCGACGAAGAAAAGCATCCACCCCGAACTCTCGATTTTTCCCTTCTTAAAGGGTCGGTTCATGATTTCTCCTCGACCGACACCGAATCATTCCGTAGTGGGATTGAAATATTAAATATCTTCTCGCTGGAAAATAGTCAAGGCCTTGCCGGGAACGTTTTCGGTCGCCGTTGTTGACAAACGACAAACAGTTGATTAAGTATTACCCGCCATAAGAAATTTTTCGAGGAGGGTATCCATGCCTACAAACCGGATGACGACGTTGCCGGGAATTCTGTTTCTCGCCGTCGGCTTTTCCCTTATATCGACGGGCTGTCCATCGGGTTCTTCGTCGGCTGAAAGCGCTTTGGGTGCCGGAAGCAAGGAGATCAGCCGTCCCACCGTGAGTCAAAACTATGACGACCTCCTCCCTCTCTGGAAGGAATTCCGCGAGTTCCAGAGACCCAAACTCACGGCCGGCATCCCGGACTATACGGCGGAGGCCATGGCTGCGCAGAAAGCCCGGGTCAAGGAATTCCAGGACCGGCTCGCCGCCATAGATCCGAATACCTGGCCTGTCCCGAAACGCGTCAATTACGAGATCGTCCGGGCCGAGATGAACGGGCTCGACTTCGACCACCGCGTCCTTCGTCCCTGGTCTCGCATGCCGGGATTCTACGCCGTCATCCAGACTTCCGAGTCCGACGTTCCGCTCCGGGAAGGGCCCGAAATCCACGGAATCCTGAATCTCTGGCAATTCACCTTTCCCCTTGACGAGGCGAGCCGGATCATCGTCCGCGAAAAGCTTACCGCGATTCCGGGTATTCTTGCCCAGGCCAAAAACAACCTCGTCGAGGACACGGCCGACCTCTGGCTTCTCGGAATCCGCCAAAAGAGACGAGAGAGCACCGACCTCGAAAGGCTCGGGAAGCGGGTCTCCTCGACTCATCCCGACCTCGTCGCTCCCGTCGAGCAGGCCAAAGCGGCCGTCGATGAATTCCGCGGCTGGCTCGAGGCCCGTCATAAAACGATGAAAGGACCTTCCGGGATCGGCATCGCCGAATTTGATTGGTACCAGAAGAACGTCCACCTTGTCCCCTACACCTGGGCCGAACAGCTCCTGATCGCCGAGCGGGAATTGGAGCGGTCGCTCGCCTATCTCGAGCTCGAAAAACGGCGCAACGCCTCCCTCCCGCCGCTCCGCCTCGCCGCCGACCTGGCCGAGCTTCAGCGGCGCCAGAAAGAAGCGGTTGCCTATTTCTTCGACTTTCTGCGAAAGCGTGAAATCTTTACTGTTCCGGATTATATGCGCCTCAATGATGAGGTCCGGTCGTTCGCACCGCTCGAGCGGCGCGACTACTTCACCCAAGTCATCTATCGCGATCCCCTGCCGCTCATTTGCCACAGCTTCCACTGGCTGGAAAAACAGCGGGAAAAGCTGAATACGGACCCCGTCCGGGGGACGCTGCTCCTCTATAACATCTGGGACAGCCGGGCCGAGGGATTCGCCACCGCCTTCGAGGAAATGATGCTCGGCGCGGGTCTCTTCGATAAAAATCCGCGGGCACGGGAACTGGTTTTGAACCTCCTGGCCTTCCGCGCTATCCGGGCCATCTCCGATCTCAAACTCCATAGCCGCGAGTGGACGGTCGAGGAGGCCATTCAGTATGCCGTGAAGACGACGCCCTACGACTGGGTGCGGGCCGACGGGGCCACGATCTGGGGCGATATGTCGATCTACCTCTCCCAGCCGGGCTATGGGACGAGCTACATCGTCGGCAAGGTCCAAGTCGAAAAGCTCTTGGCCGATTATTCGAGGATGAAAGGCTACGACGCCGGTCTCAAGCCATTTTTGGATGAACTCTTCACCAAGGGGCTCATCCCCCAATCGCTTATCCGCTGGGAGATGACCGGCCTCGACGACGAAATGAAAAAACTCCGGAATTAAAAGCGCTGCATTAATTCACGGGTTTGCGAATTCAAGAATGCCTTCTCGCTCCGGCCGGCCAATTCGAATTTCCTTCAAAACGACTTCAATATCCGCAAGAGGAATACATCTTTTTCTTCTTGCTTTGCTTCATCATCGGGTTTTCCCGGAAGTTACAAAATGGTGGTTGAACGAGAATGAAAAGCGGGCCCACCTAAGCTGAAGACCACTACGAATTCAGTTGGAGCAGCCCAATTGACGGCCTCGAAATCAAGATCCTCCATCACCGGCAAGGTGGCCTGAGGTGCCTCCCGATAGTTGGACAGTTTGGAAGCGGGTTGAAGGGGCATAACGGGCTCGGGCCAAAGACCTTACATCCACGCTCATGGCGCCCCTCCGTTCTTCAGCCTTTCGGGCCGCTGAAATAGACCAGCGAGAAGATGACGATGGCCACGACGATGAGGGACAGGACCACTTCCTTCCAGCCCCAAGTCGCGCGGGAGGAAGCTTTATCCGCGGCCACGGTTGTGGCATAGGTCAGGC
>CAZLAM010000118.1:0-21938 GCA_964557435.1 uncultured Eubacteriales bacterium | reverse complement strand
GAGATCGTGGGATTTTCGAATTGCGGCGGCTGTCCGGGCGGCAATGTCGAATCCGTCCCCGAGGAAATGAAGAAAAACGGGGCCGAGGTTATTCACTTGGCGACCGGATTTGTTGTGGGCTACCCGCCCTGTCCGCACCTGCGCGCTTTCAAATCCTTTATCGAAACGCGGTTCGGCCTGCCGGTCGTCGTGGGAACTCATCCCATTCCGCTCAAATACCTGACCCAGCACGAGGCCTTGCCCTTCTGGAAGGATGCCGATATGGAAGCGCTGGCCGGCGACTTGATGCGCGAGAGCCGGGCGGTGATGGAAGCGTACAACTAGTTGTGCGTCTCGCAAATTCCCATACCAAATGGCGGTCGAGGAGGGAGCTTGACTCCCCCCTGGAAGTGTCCCGTCTCTGCTGAAGATTTGCGCAAAAAATTATGAGACGGGACACTAGGGACTGCCGTCGGGCAAAAACCGCGGCCCATCCGTCCGATTCCGGACATTTAATGTCCGCGATCGGACAAATCTTTTTCTCTCCCCGAACGCATATTAGACGGATTAGCGGGATCGAGCCATGGCATAATTCTTGCGTATCTCAGCCTTTTCTACGACCCCGATCTCGTTTTCTACCAATGTCCACATTGTCGGAGATATTTTTAATCAAAGCGTTTTGACTTCCGGCGCCGGCGCAAGTATATCTATCCCAAGGCATACCCATGAAACATCGACTCCTCGTTCTCGTCTCGATTGCCGCCGTTTTCGCCGTCGCTCTCGTTGCCGTCCTCGCCGAAGCGGGGTTGGCGAGGACAGCGGCAGCCCAAACAGCACCGGACAAACCGGACTTCCAATCGAAGACCCTGGCCGTGGGTTTCTCGCCCGAATCGCCCGCCTTCCGCTTCTTTTCCGTGGATGCGTTGGGCAACGGCGCGTTCGGGGAAAATCCGATCCTCATGGAGCCTGCGGCGGTCTCGCCGCTGAAACTCGAGGGCCAGGACAACGGCACATTCGTTTATGCCGTCCCTGGAGCACCGGGATCGTCCCGGCCCGCCTGGACCGTGACCTGCGCGGATCAAAAGATCGTCCTTCGCTCGGAATATGGGGGCGGCGTCATCGATCCACTCCCCTTCGTCCTGGCCTTCGATCAGAAAGCCAATCACGCCACGCTTCTGGGCCTGATGAAAGCCGGCGATCGGCGCATGGCCCTCCCTTGCCTTCTCCACATGCCCGACCGCGGCTCCCTGCGCATCACGGCCGACGCGCCGGACCTTACACTCGATTACGACGCCCGCCGCTCGGTCAAGGTGCCCTTCGTTCGCATTGCCTTCCCTCCCGCTACGGCCGCCCGGACGCGCGTCGAATACACGCTGGAAGCGGCCGCCATCTACCCCCGCCTCCCGGGCATCGAATCCGATCATCGCTACGACGGCTTCCGCCGCTCCTTCCTCAACATCTTCCAGGTCAACCCGCGAGTACAGATGCTGGCCAACAACGCCTCCAGCGATCCCGTTCCGTTCACGGTCTACATGAACGCCATGGTCGCCGCGGCCGCTCCGCCGCTCGCCCCCGGCCTGACCGCCTTGGACCTCGTCCGCATAACCGTCGACCGCTATCTGGCCGGGGCCAAGGGTTATGGCCTCGTCGGTTATGCGACCATGCCGGGAGACGCCGACCTCGTGGCCTGGAAAGCGCCCTGGAATTCGCTCGACACCTATCCCTCGCTCCTGATATCCGCCTGCATGTATGCGCTGGAGACCCATGATCTTGTCTGGGCCAAGGCCAATTACGATAAAATTCTCGAATGGGCCAGGCTGATGATGGCCGGCGACACGAACGGCGACGGCCTGATCGAGCACCCCCACACCGGCAACTCCGGCGATCGGGCCACGGCCGACAAGCGTCCCTCCAATTGGTGGGACACCATCAATTTCGGCCATGACGACGCCTATTCCAACGCCCTGGCCTACAAGGCCTGCCTTCTTTTTTCCGACCTGGCCAAGGCCGCGGACTATACTGAAGACGCTGAAATTTACGCCCGTAAGGCCGCCCTGCTCAAGTCCGCCTATAAAAATGCCTTCCTCAATCCGGCCACCGGGCTGCTGGCCGGCTGGCGGAGCAAGGACGGCCGGCTCCACGATTACGCCTTCACCTTCGTCAACGGCATCGCCGTCGCGTTTGGCTTATTAGACAAGGCCGAGGCGAACGCGGTCATGGACTGCCTGCTGGCCAAGATGAAGACGGTCGGCTTCACCAATTTCCGACTCGGCCTGCCCGGCAATCTCATCCCCGTGCGCAAGGAAGACTACGTCTTTCACAACTGGGATGGGGCGCGGGCCATCGGCGAGCCGTTCAAGGATGATGGGAGCGACGCCTTCCAGATCTACGAGAACGGCGGAACGACCGCCTGCTACGCTTACTTCACGATCAAGGCGCTCTATTCGCTGGGCCGGGTCGATGACGCCCGCCGCATTTTCCATCCCATGCTGGACGGCTTCGCCGCCGGGGAGTTCCAGGGATTCTGCAACGACGGCAAGTCTAAAGACTGGCGCGACTGGAGCGGCGGCTGCCACGGTTATGAGGGGCTGCTCTGCGACGGCTACCTGACGCTCCTGGCCGTGCTGGACGATATTAGGGCATCAAGCCGCAGATAGCAGTTTGCTTCGAAGCACCCTTTTAAGCCTTATCGCGAGGAGAAGCATGAAACACCACATCATTATGATCATCTCCAAGGCCAAAACGATTTCCGCAATCCTCTTATTCGCGATGGGCTTGTCCGTTGACCAGGCTGCCGCTCAAACCGCCGGCCGGACGAATCCCGCTCCCAATGAGCCCGCCCGGATCGATTATCAAAACGGGCGGCTGACCATCGCCTACGCCGGGCGGACGATCTTCGAAGGAACGGCCGCTGCGGGCCAGGACAAATTCGAACATCGCATCCAGACCTTTAGGACGGGCGACCGGATCGAACAGGTCGTCTATCTCTTCGGCGAAGGGCACGCGCCGCTCACGCTTGCGGGCGCCGTCCTCGGCAGCGAGGAAGCCTTCGCCTGCGAGTCCGACCGGCGCGACCGCCGCGGCGCGGGCCCGCTCATCGTCCGCCATGTCTCCGGCCGCAGCCGCAGCCTTCTCAACCGGGCCGTCTACGACCGCCGATCCGATTGGGTCCTGTCCGTCGACGCCGGGCCGTCGGTGGTTGTGACGCCGGGCGCCGCGTCCGAAGGCACGTCCCTTGACACGGCGTTCGCCCTGCGCGCCGAGGGGGGCGAGATCGTCCTCCGCTTCCGTCCCCGTTTCTATGCCAGGCACCGCGGCCTCGCCTTCTTCGAGCCTTGGGCTTATAAGCCCTGGCCGTCGTCCGTGGCCGGGTGGATTTCCTGGTTTGCTTTCTACGACAAGATCACCGAGCAGGACGTCGTCGAAACGGCCGCCGTTTTTTCCGAAGCCCTGAAGCCGTTCGGCTATGACTATTTCCAAATCGACGACGGCTACCAGCAGATCCAGGGCGCTCCGGAAAAATGGCTGAACCCCAACGCCAAGTTCCCTCAGGGCCTGAAGTATCTTGCCGATTTCATTAAAAGCAAGGGCCTCAAGCCCGGCCTCTGGACGGCCGCCTCCTGCCTCGATCTCTCGTACGCCGAGGCCCATCCCCAATGGTTCGTCCGCGATGCTGCGGGCAAGCCGGTCAAGGGCAACTGGATCGGCGCCGTCCTCGATGCCTCGAACCCGGAGGCCCTGGACAACTTCGTCCGCCCGCTCTACAAGGGCCTGATGGACATGGGCTGGCAATACATCAAGCTCGACGGCCTGCGTCATCTGCGCAATGAGGGCTACAACGCCAACCGTGCTTATTTCGAAACCAGGAAAATTGATCCGCTGGCCGCCTATCGAAAATACGTCCGGACCGTCCGCGAGACCATCGGCCCGAACACGTTCCTCCTGGCCTGCTGGGGCGCCCGGCCCGAGCTCGTCGGCCTGGCCGACGCCTGCCGCATCGGCGACGACGGCTTCGCCTACGCCGGACTGGCCCAATACAACTCCTTCAACAACGTCGTCTGGCGGAACGATCCCGACCACATCGAGCTCGACGCCGACGGCTGGCGCTCGACGCTGGTGACGACATTAACGGGATCGCTGATGATGCTGACGGACAAGCCGGCCGTCTATCGGACCGCGGCCATTGAACCGGCCAAGCGCACGGCTCCCGTCCTCTTCACCCGTCCCGGCCAGATCTACGACGTCGATCCTTCCCGCTCGGATCAATTGGGCCGCGTCGACGTCGAGGTCAGCGGCAGCGGGCCGCGCCCCTTCGACGCCGGCTATACGCCGTCGTGTTTCCTTTATGCGCTGGAAATCGACCGGCCCTTCGAGAACTGGCTGGTTCTGGGACGGACGGGCGGCGAATTCGCCGAGATCTGCCTGGCCGACCTGGGCTTGGACCCGGCCAAGGAATATTTCGTCTTCGAATTCTGGTCTAAGAGCCTACTGGGAAGCTTCAGGGGTTCGTTCATCCCGGGCTTTCTCGACCCGAAATTCCGCTCCCAGGCCTTCATTATCCGCGAGCGCACGGCCCGGCCGCAACTCCTGGCCACGAGCCGGCACGTCACGGGCGGCGGCGTCGATCTGGATGACGTCCGCTGGGACGGCACGGCTCTCTCCGGGAAAGGCCGCGGGATCAAAGGCGATCCCTATATCCTTTATTTGACCGAGCCGGCGGGATACTTCTGCGGCGGAACGACCGCGGACGGGGCCAAGGTCGAGAAGACCGAACGCGAAGGGACGCTGGTCAAGATTACGCTGGCGCCGGCCGCCGACGGCCCGTTCTACTGGGCGGCGAAGTTCTCGAGCCGTTAGGAAAGAAGATATCCATGACACCCGCGCTCCGTTCACTCGTTCCGTCGGTCTTGGCCGCCGCCGTTTTGACGGTCGCCGGGGGCCCGGGCTTTCCCCGGGGGGCCGCCTCCCCCGCGAAGGCTCGTCCCTTGACCATCACTAGCCCGCTCGAATTTTCCTCTTCTCTCGCTGCGCTCAACCAGGCCTTCGCCTGGGCTAAGAAGCAAGCCTTGGATTATGTCTTTACCGGCGACCCGGTCGGCGACTGGTACGAGGCGGCATTGCCTAATCGCGAAGCCTTTTGCATGCGCGACGTTTCGCATCAAGCCGCCGGAGCCAACGCCCTGGGCCTGGCCGCGATCAACAAAAACCTCTTCCGGAAATTTGCCGTCAACATTTCGGAGTCCAAAGACTGGTGCACCTATTGGGAGATCAACCGGCAGGACAAACCCGCGCCGATCGACTACCGCAACGACAAGGAGTTCTGGTACAACCTGCCGGCGAATTTCGATGTTCTCGACGCCGTCGGCCGCCAATATCTCTGGACGGGCGACCGCGATTATCTCGACGATGCCGTCTTCCTGAATTTCTACGAGCGGACGGTCAAGGACTACGTCGAGCGCTGGGCCCTGGCGCCGGATAGGATCATGGTCCGTCCGGCCGTCATGAACCTGGCCGTGCCGCTCGATCCCAAGGATCCCTACCGGGCCAGCCGCGGACTGGCCAGCTACAACGAGGACGAGGAGGGGTTGAACGTCGGGGCCGACCTGCCGGCCGCTCAATACGCCGCTTATAAAACGTACGCCCTTATTCTGGAACGGCGCGGCGACGCGGCCGGGGCCGCCGTTTTCGCGAAAAAAGCGTCCGAAGCGAAAGCTTTCTTTCACCGGACATGGTGGGACCCGGTCGCCGGCCGCTATTTCGTCTTCCATTCGCCAGACGGGCGCTTCCGCCACGGCATCGGCCAGGAATTCCTCCTCTATTTCGGAGTGGCCGCGGAGGGCGCGCCCACGACGCAAGCCGTTCGAGAGGCGGTCGAGCGCCAGGACATCAATATCGAGATGCGCTCGTACTACCCCGAAATATTTTTCCGCCATGGCCGGGACGCCGCCGCCCTGCGCACGATCCTCTATCTCTGCGACCCGGCGACGGAGCGGCGCGAATATCCGGAAGTTTCCTTTGCGGTCATCGGCGCCCTAACGCGCGGCTTGATGGGCATCGAGCCCGACGCCCGGGACGGCTCGGCGGCCACACTCTCCCGTCTGCCCGGAGAGATCGACTGTGCGGAGATCAAGAACGTCCCCCTCCTCCGGACGGTTATCGCCGTCAAGCACACCGGCCTCACCCGGACGGAATTCCGGAACGCCGGCCCGGCGGACGTCACTTGGAAAGCCTGCTTTCGCGGCGGCCAAAATACGATCATCGTCGACGGGAAAGCGCGGAGAGCGGAGCGGGAGAAGGATGAGGCCGGGGCCGCCCTCTCATTCGTCCGTTTGAAGGTTGAGCCCGGGCGGACCGTTACTGCGGTCCTCGGCCGTTGAACCTTCATCGAAACGAACGCATGCGGCCGGCGCCTTCGGCCTGCTTTTCGTCCTGATCCTTCTCGTGAAACGGATTTTTCCGCCGTAAACCCAAGACGGAGGTCAGTCCGCCGCGGATTCAGTAAAGGACGTCGGCCTCGCCCCGATCGCGGATGAGATCTTCGATTTGCTTCAGGATAAGGTCCCGCCGGCCCAGGAAGATGTCGATCTCCTTACCGGTCAAGGATCCTTTTGCGGCGCTCCGGATGGCCTTGGCGTCCAGCGCTCTGAGCTTCCCGGCGAAATCCCGGAGCCTTTCGCCCGGAGGGTTTTTAATCCGGAGGAAACATCCGGATTGAAACGGGGAGGCCGCCGCGGGCCATGGAATACCGCCCGAGGACCGGTTCATATTGATTTTTCCATTATCCGGAGTAATATGGAATACGATGTTTTCCATGATGGGAAATGTGGCCTTCCGCTTCAGCCGGTTCGTTTTAATCGCGGCTTTCCTGTCGTCCCTTCTCCCGGCGTCGCCGGAGGCCATCCCCCCCTACTATCGGTTCCAAGATGTAGTGCCGCTTTTCAACGGACGGCCGGTTCTGTCGATTGCCGGCATCTGCTCGGATGACTTGGGGTTCCTTTGGTTCGGCACGAACCAGGGTTTGTTCCGGTATGACGGATACGGCTTCACCCGCTTCGGCTTCGAGCCGGGCCGCGAGGATTCGCTTTCCAATGATGATGTCTTTCCCGTCATAGCGGGACGGGACGGCGCGCTGTGGATCGGCACCAATGGGGGAGGGCTGAACCGATTCGATCCGGCGATGGAAAAGTTCTGCCGCTTCCGGTTGGATCCGACCGCGGGGAACGGCCGAGCCTCCGACATCGTCCTATCGATCGCCGAGGATAGCGACGGCTGGATTTGGGCCGGGACGCGGGGGAGAGGACTGTTCCGGCTCGATCCCCGGTCCGGCCGGGCCGAACCGTTTCCTCTTCCCGGAGGCGAGGCCGAAAGCGGCAATGTGTTCGCTCTTTGCGCCGCCCGGAACGGATTTCTATGGGCCGGAACTCATGGCGGGGGGGTATTCCGGGTCGAGGTCCGGACTCATGAGGTTCGCCGCTTCCAACATGAGGCCGGCAATCCCCGCAGCCTTGGCGACGATAGAGTCTGGGCTCTTATTGAGGATCAGTCCGGACGGATATGGGCGGGGACGTATGGACAAGGATTGAGCCGGTTCGATAACGAAGAGGCCGGTTTCACAAATATTCCCGGCCAGGCCGATGGGCCGTCCGGCCTTCGCGGCCGGAACATCACCGCTCTTGTCCAGGATACCTTGGGTCGGATCTGGGCGGGAACCCATAATGACGGGATTCGGATTTTAGATCCCGCAACCGGCGGATATCAGGCTTATCGGCATGACCCCGCGGATCTCGATAGTCTGAGCGACAATGGAATTACCGCTCTATGTGTGGATAAAGCAGGCGTCATGTGGATCGGCACGACGGGCGGGTCGGTCGTTAAAACGCGCCATTCCGCGGCCGCCTTCCTTCATTTCCGGGGCGCGCCCTATTTCGCCGCCCCCTTCGGACCCCATGATATACGGGCGATTCTTCGCGGCGGGGACGGGTCGCTTTGGATCGGGTCCGAGGGGGGGCTGAATCGGCTGGAAGTCCCGCCCGGACCGAAGGGAATCGAAAGCCCCCAGGGTCCGGCCCGGGCTTTTTTCCCCGGCCAACGGATCCGGGCTCTGGCCGAGGATCGAGAGGGAGCGTTGTGGATCGGTACTGCCGACGCGGGGCTGATCCGGCTTTGGCCGAAAACGGGGGGAGATCGCCGATATCGAGCGGGCCCGGGTTTGGCCGGCGGGCTTTCCTCCGATCGTATAACGGCCGTTCTTTCCAGCCGGGTCGATCCGACGGCGTTGTGGGCCGGGACGGAACGGGGACTGAATCGGATCGATATCCGAACGGGCCGCATAGAATACTGGCGGCGCCGTCCCGATGGTCTGGCCGACGATCATATCCGCGCCCTGGCCGAAAGCCGGGACGGGACGATTTGGATTGGTACGGAAAACCGGGGACTCCATCGTCTGGACCCGAACACGGGACGATTTATGCGCCTACCGTCGAGTCCCGAGGCAGGACCTTCGGATGGACCCGTCCATCGGACGATTACGGCGATTTTCGAGGACCGGAATGGCCTGCTCTGGGTGGGGACCGAAGCCGGACTCAGTCGTTTCGATCAGAAAACTAAACTATGGATTCATCTAAATGAGCAAGCGGGCCTTCCCGGCCCATCGGTCCGGGGTATTCTCGAAGATGACGCGGGGCGGATCTGGGTTTCGACCGACGGGGGAGTCGTCCGGATCAATCCCGGGACGGGAATCCTCGGCGAATTTGACCTGTCCGACGGCCTCCAGGCCGAGGAATTCAACTTCGGGGCCGTCGTCCGTGATTCCTCCGGGAGGCTTCTTTTCGGCGGTCCCAACGGTCTCAATGTCGTCGATCCCGGCCGGATTGAGCGGTCCTTCCCGAGCGTTGTCGTTTTGACTCGGTTCACCCGCTCGGGACGTTCGGCTCCCTCGGCCCGGCCGCTCTCCCGTCTGAACTCCATCGGCATTCGGATGAACGAGTTCGTCGTTCTGGAGTTCGCCGCCTTGAGCTTCGCCGGGCCCGGTCGCCTCCATTATGCCGGAAAGCTCGAGGGGCGTGATCGGGAGTGGTTCGCCCTGGGTCCGCATCGCGAAATCGAATTGGCGAACCTGAACCCGGGCCGCTATATCCTTCATGTCGGAATTCCGAGTTTCGCTGGCGGCCGGATCGTGAACGAATCGACCTGGAGCATCCGGGTCGTGCGGCCGTTGCGGGCTTCTCCCGTATTCTGGCTGGTCATTCTCGGCGGAGCCGGAGCGGCCTTGGCCGCGTTTTTCAGGAGCAGACGCAAACGATCGATTCGGCCGGAGCGCATTCTTATTCCGGATGATGAAGCCGTCCTTTTGCGGGTGGCTGAAAAATTTCGCCTTTCCGGTCGTGAGATCGAGCTACTGAAGCTCATCCTGGGCGGACAGACCAATGACGAAATCTCCCGGACGCTTTTCATTTCCCCCAGCACGGTCCGGAATCATGTCAGCAATATCTATCAGAAGCTTCACGTGCGTAGCCGCATCCAACTCTTGAACCTTTTAAAAAAACACTCCGGCGATTTGGATCCAAATTAAACCTGCGCGGAACCGGACCGCGATTCAATAAGACGAATTTAGATTCATTATTCCGAAGAAATATTTTCTCCCGAACTTTTACGAAGGCTGTTCGAATAAAGGCTTTTTCCTGTTTCCAGATAGAGCGGGGATTTTAACTTCAAACTTGAATTCTGATCCCGCGTTGGCATGATACTTGCTTAAATGAATGCGAGAGCGGATATAGGCGCTCCATTCGGCGGTTGACCGGTCGCACCGGAGGCCGCCTGAAACTCCCCATCCGGAGTTTCGGGCGGCCTTTTTTTTTGCCCGGAATCGGAAGTGTCGTTAAGTGTCGACGGAATCGACAAGGAGGTGAGAACAGGCTCCATCACTTTAAATCAGCAACCTTATCGGTCGGACGAGGCGGCTCGTCCGTGGAATTGGAATTTTTCATTACGAGGAGATTCAGCTTATGAAAAAAATGAGAGTATGTGTTTTCCTGATCCTGACCGTCGCGCTGGTTGCCGGCTCTTTATCGGCCCAGCAGATGACCGGCAGGATCATCGGAAAAGTCGTCGACAATCAGGGCGAAGCGCTGCCCGGCGTATCCATCGAGGCCAGCGGGACGCGTCTTGTCGGCCGGGCCGCGGCCATCACGGACACGCAGGGTGTGTATCGTCTGGTCGCCCTGCCGCCGGGTTCCTACACCGTCATCTATTCCCTATCCGGGTTCCAATCCACGACGCGGAAGGATATCATCGTCCAGGTCGAAGGGACCGTCACTCTCGACATCGCCATGGCCCTCGGAAAAATCAACGAGGAAATCACGGTTATCGGCAAGTCGCCGATGATCGACGTCAAGAGCACGACCCGCGGGGCGACGCTCAACCGGCAGGTCTTCTCGTCGCTGCCCAAGGGCCGCAATTTCGACTCCCTGCTCGTCACCGTCCCCGGCGTCTCCCAGGAAGGGCTGTTGGCCGGGACCTCGGTCGACGGCGCGTCCGGCGCGGAGAACATGTATTACGTCGACGGAATCAACACCAACAACCTGACCAACGGCGTCAGCGCCCAGCAGGTGAACTTCGATTTCGTCGAGGAGGTCTCCTTCAAGTCCAGCGGCTATAACGCCGAATTCGGCGGCTCCATGGGCGGTGTGGTCAACGTGTTGACCCGCTCGGGCGGCAACGCCTACCACGGAGAAATCATCGGGAATTATCTCGACGAGGCCCTGACCGCCCGCCGCCGGGACGTCCTGAACCTGAACTACAAGTCCACAACCAATTCGTTTTCCTATTATTCCTTTCCGGATTTTGTCGGTGTCGATACGCTGCACAACATTGAAGCCGGGTTCAACCTGGGCGGCTACCTGATCAAGGACAAGATTTGGTTCTTCGCCTCGTTCATGCCCCAGTACCAGTACCTGAACCGGTCGATGAACTTTGCCTTGCAGAGCAACCCCGCCCTGACCCGCGATATCACCCAGAAGCTGACCTGGCTGAACGGACAGGCCAAATTATCGGCCCAGCCATTCAGCAACTTGCGAATTAGCGCCAGCGTCATCAACAACATGCTGAAACAGCGCGGCCAGCTGGCTAACGCCTGGAACGCCAGCTCGACGACGGATTACAGCGCCATCGGATTCGACTTCCCGAACTTCAGCGCCAGCGTCACGGCCGACCTCATCGTCAGCAACAATTTCCTGGTCGGCCTGCGGGGAGGCTACTTTTCCACCAACCAGAACAACCAGCAGGTGCGGCCCACGACCAGCCCCATCTACGTCTTCCAGATGGAACAGCCGTACAGCTACGATGCGACGACCAACGATATCGCCGCTTGGCCGGAAATCCCGGCTTATCTGCGGCACGGCTCGAGTTGGCAGAATACCCCGGGATCCATGCAGTTCGATACAAAAAAGGTTCTCCGGGAGAAATACAGCGCCGGTCTCGACCTGACCTATTTCTTCAACCTGGGAGGTGAGCACTCCCTCAAGGTGGGCGGCCAGTTCATCCGCCAGGGCGAGGACGTCGACAACAGCGCCGTCGTTCCCATTATTTATCTGGCCTGGAACCAAACCCTCAACGCTTACGGCACGAACTACGGACGGGGCGCCTATGGCTGGTACGCCGTCCGCGGCAACGACCGGACGGGCTCTTACGGCAACCTCTACAACGCCTTCAGCAACCAGTGGGCGTTTTACCTTCAGGACAGCTGGACCATCGCCAACCGGCTGACCATCAATGCCGGTCTGCGGACGGAATCCGAATACATCCCCAACTACAGCAGCGACCCGATTTACGCCGGCATCACCAAGCCGGTCAATTTCGGTTTCGCCGACAAGCTCTCCCCGCGGCTGGGGTTCATCTACGACGTCTTCGGCGATTCCAGCCTGAAGGTCTTCGGCAGTTTCGCCATCTACCAGGACGTCATGAAGCTCAACATGGCGGCCAACGCCCTGGGCGGATTCAAATGGAAGAGCGCTTATTACACGCTCGACACCTATAACTTCGACCAGATCGGCGTCAACGGCAACTACCCGGGGACGTTCCTGGCCATGTTCGACCACCGGGCGCCGGTGTTCGACACCATCGACCCCGACATGAAGCCGTTCACCCAGCGCGAAATCTCCTTCGGGTTGGACAAGCGGCTGTCCGAGAACCTGTCCTTCTCCCTGCGGGTGGTCAATAAGAATGTCCTGTGGGCCATCGAAGACTGCGGCGTCTACGTGCCCGGCATCGGCGAGGTCTACTATTATTGCAACCCCGGCGGCGATTTCATCAACGAGAAATACCGGGCGGCCGAGGCGGCGGGATTGATGGCCGAGGGGACTCCTCCCGGCCCCAAGGCCAAACGGCTTTTCTGGGCCGTCAACGTCGGAATCGACAAACGCTTAAGCGACAACTGGCTCTTCGGGGCCAGCTACACCTGGAGCCGGCTGACGGGGAACTACTCCGGTCTGGCCAACGCCGACGAGGGGGGTCGCAACTCCCCGAACGGCGAGCGCGCCTTCGACCTCTGGCACATGTCCTATGATCTGGCCGGAAATCCCATCGACGGCGTCCTGCCGACCGATCGTCCCCATTATTTCAAGCTGTACTCCAGCTATGTCTTCCCCTGGGGATTGAGCATCGGGACGGTCATGCACGCCCAAAGCGGCACTCCGCTGACGACGTTTTGGAACATCGACACGCCCAATTTCATTCCCTATAACCGGGGCGATCTCGGCCGAACGCCCTTCGTTTTCTTTGCCGATTCGCACATCCAGTACGATCTCCGGCTGGGCCGTTATCGTGTCCAGTTCAGCGCCAACATCACCAACATGTTCAACATCGACACCTGGACCGGCATGTACACGCAGTACAACCGCGGCAACTATTCCCCCGGCGAGGAAGCCCTGGTCGAGGGCGGCTGGTCGATTCCTTCCACGGTATCGCTCGACCCCCGCTATAAAAAGCCCAACGCCTTCTTTGCTCCTCTCCAAACCCGGCTTGGCGTCAAGGTGATCTTCTAGGATTTCGCGGATCCTCACCTCGACAGTTTTCCGCCCGCCCTACCCCCTGCGGTAGGGCGGGCCCTTTTTTTTACCCCGCTTTTACGCCGCGAAACGGCCGATTATTGAAGTCAAGGAGAGCCCGATGAAAGCTCGAAAACAGAAGCGAAAATATCATAGGGCTGGTTTCTCCGGTCGTAAGATTGGGGATATGATCATGATTTCGGCAACCAGGGCGGGCCTCAACACTTTATTGGATCGTCAAGTTTCTTTTAACATCAAGAGGAGGACAATAGTCCTATTCCCGGAGATTGAGATTATTGTTTCATGGCAGGGAGTCTCCGGCCGGCGTAGTTTTTTGGAAAGCTATGATCATCACGAACCCAAATATTCGTTTCTCCACCGTGCGGCGAAGGACTTCCGATTCGACGGGTCAATTCGTCGACGTCCCTCCAAGCCCGCATCAAGAGCCGGCCTTCAGCTGCCCTAAAAAAGGAGAAGGTACATGCACGTAATTCACCATCTCGGCGGCGCCGATCCGAGATCCTCGGCCCGGTATGTTCAACTTCATCCGTCCTGGTGCGCGTTCATCGCCTTTTGTGAAAAACTCAAGTTCGGAGAGCTCGACCGTCTGAAAATCCAGGACGGTCTGCCGATGATGGTCGAGCAGGTCAAGAAACGCGTCCGATTTGAAAACGGAGAAATCGATGATAAAGAATGAGCAGCCCCCCTGCGCTATCCAGCTTCTGGTCGATCAGATTTTCGCCAAATCGCCTTTCCAGTTGAAATGCCTTATCGGGGATATTGAAAAAGAGATCATTCTGCGGGCCGTCCTAGAAAAACGCGGCAACCTCAAGGCCGCCGCCCGCCAACTGGGCATCAAATACACGACGCTTCACGAAAAGACGCAGAGATACGAAATCCAAATACGCAAGATCGTCTCTTACGGGCCCTCGGAATGACGGGACGCCGGAGGCGGCTGCGCGAATCCCCGTCCGCCGCCCGGAAGGTCCGCGAATCAGCGCCGTTTCTTGGCCGGAAGGACGAGCGTCTGAAGGACCGCGCCATGCGTTACGCTGTTTAAGCCGGAAAACTGTTCGACGTTCAGCCGGACAACGGATATTTTCCTTTGCTCGCGGAGCCGGTTGGGATAAAATTCACCTTCTTTTCCCCTTCGGCGCCGGTAACGAAAACGAGGAGCAAGAGCCATGACCAACGAATCGACCGAGCGGACCCTTCCGCGTCTGTTGACCAGGAGCGCCGATCTGAACCCGGACCGCGAATCCCTGTCGTTTTACGACGGCGCCAAGCTCAGCTATCGGCAATTGAAGGACAGCATCGATCATATCGCCGCTTTTTTGGCCGAGCGGGGGATCGTCCATGGCGACCGGGTGGCCATTTTAAGCGAAAACAGCCCCCATTGGGGGATCGCTTATTTTGCCGTCGTCTCGATCGGGGCAATCGCCGTCCCGGTTCTGGCTGATTTTCATCCTACCGAAGTCCATCATGTCCTCCGTCATTCCGAGGCCAAGGCCGTTTTCGTTTCCGACCGGTATTACGCCAAGATCGAAGACACTCATTTCGACCACCTCAAGCTCCGTATCCTGATCGACGATTTCTCGGTCATCGATCCCCATACCTCCAAGAGCGGTTTGAAGAAGCTACTGGCTGACGGCGAACAGGAGCTCAAGCGGATCAAGATCCTGGCCCTTAAGTGGGCCGGCCGCATCCCCACCCGCGTCCGGGAGGAAGACGCCGCCGCGATCATCTACACTTCGGGCACAATGGGGCATACCAAAGGGGTCCTGCTGACCCATCGGAATCTCGTCTCCAATGCCTTGGCCACGGGCGAATTGGCCGCTCTCGATTGCCGCGACCGCCTCTTGTCCCTCCTCCCGCTGGCCCACGTCTATGAATGTACGTTGGGCTTGATCACGCCTTTATTAATGGGGGCTTCGGTGGCTTATGTGCATAAACCTCCGACGGCTGCCGTTCTCCTGCCGGCGCTCGCGGCAGTCCGTCCGACGATCGTGCTGGCGGTGCCTTTGCTTATCGAGAAGATGGTCAGGTCCAAGGTTTGGCCCGAGATCCGGTCCAAGAAGATTCTGAACCTGGCTTGCAAGGTTCCGACGCTGCGGAAGAAAGTCCATCGGATCGCCGGGAAGCGCCTCCTCGAAACTTTCGGGGGTTCGTTGCGGCTGCTGTGCATCGGCGGGGCCGGCCTGGCCCCCGATGTGGAAGCGTTCCTGCGCGAGGCAGGCTTCCCCTATTCCATCGGCTACGGTCTGACCGAGACCTCGCCGCTGGTGGCCGGGACGAATGCCGCGGAAACACGGTTCCGGTCGACGGGAAAGGCTCTTCGCGGGATCGAAATCAGGATCGATGGTCCGGACCCCAAAACCGGCGAGGGCGAAATCCTCGTCCGCGGCGATTCGGTGATGAAGGGTTATTACCGGGACCCGGAACGGACGGCCGAAATCCTGTCCGAAGACGGCTGGTTGAGAACGGGAGACCTGGGCTGTTTCGACGCCGACGCGTTTTTGTATATCAAAGGGCGGCTGAAAAACGTCATCCTTGGGCCGAGCGGGGAAAACATCTATCCCGAGGTCATCGAGTCGGTCATCAATCGCTCGGAAGAGGTCCTGGAATCCCTGGTCTTCGAAACCGGCGGCCGGCTGGCGGCCAAGATCCACCTGGACTATGACCGGCTGGGCGCCTATGCCGCCGAGAAAAAGCTGGACGAAACTCAAGTGCGGGAACATATCGGCCGGGTCTTGGAAGAGATCAAGCACCGTGTTAATGAAAGCGTGGCCTCGTTTTCCCGTTTAAGCCGGGTCATCGAGCAACACGACCCGTTCGAGAAGACGCCGACACAGAAGATCAAGCGCTTTCTCTATATCGAGGCTGCCCCGGCCGACTCGGTCTGAGGCCGGTATCAACGCTTCCGGGGCTCCCTCGATCCGCCCGGGAGCCGAAGTTTGGCGATCAATCCGCCCATGCCTACGGCCCAACCCGCTTTCCCCGATCGGGCGAAACCGAGGGCGTGAAAACCGCTCGGACCTGACAGGGGCGTCCAGGAAGCCCCCCGATCCAGAGAATAGTCGGACCCCGATGGGCCGACCGAAACCGCCATGACCGGAGCCGTACCCGGCACGAAGGCGATGCTTTCGCGAAATCCGGCCGGCGGCTTGGACTCGACGAGCGTCCATGTTTTTCCGCCGTCGGATGTCCAGGCTGCGTTTTTAACGGCCGCGGGCTCGTTGCGATAGTCCCCGCCGACGATGAGCCCCAGCGTGTCGTCCAGGAAGCTCACGGAAAACGTTCCATACGAAGGCTGTCCGGAGAGCAGGGGAGAGTCCCGGATCGACCACGTTCGGCCGTCGTCCCGGGAATGAAAAAGCCGCGACGCGGGACCGCCCGTGCAAAACCGGATGTCACCACCGCCGCGGACTTCGAGGCAGGTGCCGCCGGCCGCGAAGAGGCCTTCGCCCTCCAGCGCGGCCGGGCGGTTTTGTTCCGGGGGTTCCCGCCAGGTCCGGCCGCCGTCGCTTGTCCGCAGGAGGAAAAAGCGTCCGTCCAGGGGATCGCCGGCGGCCCAGCCGTTGTCGGCGTCGGCGAAAGCCATGGCGTCGAGAAAAATTCCGGGCCGGTCGTTCCCGTAGACTTCCACCCAGCTTCCGCCTCCATCCGTCGTCCGAAAGATTTTAGCCGGCCTCCCGATCCCCATGATTATGGCGGTCCGTGCATCCAGGGCTTCGATATCGCGAAAATCGATATTTACCGCCGCCGGCACGGGCTTGGCCGGCCAGGTTTTTCCGCCGTCCGTGGTCCGCAAAACCGTCCCTTTGGAGCCGGAGGCCCAGGCCGTCAGTTCATCGACGACGGAAATGCCCCGCAGACTCGCGTCCGTCCCGCTGGCCTGGATTTCCCAGGCCGGGATCAATGATTGGGGGGAAGGCGCGGTTTGCTCCGGTCGAGATTGATGAGGAAAGGCGGATAATGTCGAAACAGCCAACAAGCCGAGAATGAACAGGCGGATAGCGTGCATAAGAAACCTCTTGGATTCATTTTATCCGAAATGACGGGCCGCGGATAGGGGTTTCCCGCCGCGGACTGTCTTGACTTCGCCGGATTCGTGGTATATTTCCTACACCGAGATAAAGGAGAGAGCGCATGATTCCGACCCGGTTTCGATCTTCGGCCGTGGCCGTCCTTGTCATCGTCTTTGCGGCGGCGATTCCGCTGGCTTCCGCTCCTGTCGTCAAGCTGGCCTTCGTGGTCAAACCGACTATTCTTTTTATCGAGGAAGGCGGCGCGCTGAAACAGAAAATCGACATCGCCGTCGATTACAGCGGACCGGCGTCCGCGGGAAAGATCCTGATCAAGGGATTCCGCAAGCCGATCGAGTCCGTCATCGACAAGCTCAGCCCCGGCAAATCGGTCCTGTCCGTTTTCGTTCCCGATATCCCCAAGGCCTCCCGTTTGACCTTTACGATAAGCGCGGGCAAAACCAAGACTTCACGGGATGTCACGCTGTCGCCCCAGCGCAAGTGGACGCTTTCTCTCATGCCCCACAGCCACACTGACATCGGCTACACCGAGCTGCAGACCCGGGTGGCCAAAAACCACGTCGAGTACCTCGACTCGGTCATCGAGTTCTGCAAGGCCACCGAGGGGTATCCCGAAGAGGCTAAATTCCGATGGAACATCGAAGTGACTTGGGCCCTGGAGAACTTCCTCAAGACCCGGCCGGCGGCCAAGGTCGCGGAGCTCATCGCTCTCCTCAAGTCAGGCCGTGTCGAGCTCTCGGCCTGGTACCTCAACCAATCCGACGGGTTCACCCACGAGGAGCTCGTCCGGTCGGTCGGCCTGGCCAGCGAGCTGAGCCGGACCTACGGCTTTCCTCTGCGCTCGGCCATGAACAACGACGTCACCGGTTTCAGCTGGGCGGCGCCGCAGGTCCTGAGCCAGGTCGGGGTGCGCTGGTTCACCACCGGCATCAACGAGACGAGGTCGCGAGCGCCGCTTCGCCGGCCCAACCCGTTCTACTGGGAATCGCCCGACGGCAGCAAGATCCTGCACTGGAACGGCGAGCATTACCTCTTCGTCAACTACGACTTGCTTGTCCACGAGGGGATCGAGAAGAGCTTCCCCAAGATCGTCGATTACCTCTCCAAGCTCCAGGCCCGCGGCGATTTTCCCTACAACCAGATCGCCTTCCACGTCAGCGGATATGTCACCGATAATTGCCCGCCCAAAAAGGAGCTGTCCGACCGGGTCCGGGAGTGGAACGCCCGCTGGGCCTACCCCAAGCTCCGGCTGGCGACAATGAGCGAGTATTTCACCTCCTTTGAAAAGGCCTATGCCAAGGTCATTCCCACCTATAAGCTGGGCTGGCCCGATTATTGGACGGACGGCGTCGGTTCGACGGCCTTCGAGACCGGCCTTAACCGGATGGCCCACGGCGAGATCGGGGCGGCCGAGGCCTGGTCGGTGGCGGCGAGCCTCCTGGACAAGGGCTTCGCCTTCCCGTCCGGCGAGATGCGGGACGCCTACGAACAAACCATGCTTTACGACGAACACACCTGGGGCGCCTTCAACTCCATCGACGCGCCCGAGGCGGAGCTCGTCCGCGGCCAGTGGATGATCAAGGGCGGGTACGCCTACGCAGCCCGCGAGATCGCCCGCACCGTGGCCAAGCGCGGCTTGGACGCCATCATCCGCCGTATCCCTAACCCAAGCGCGTATGCCATGGCTGTCTTCAACCCGCTGTCCTGGGAACGGACGGACATGGTCCGGGCCGTCCTGCCGGCAGTTCTGGTGGAGAAGAAGGGTAAGTTCAAGCTGTTCGAGAGGGTCAGCGGGGCCGAGATCTCCTACCAGATCGTCGATAAGTCGACCCTGCTCTTCCAGGCCTCGGTTCCCTCGATGGGCTACGCGGTTTACACCATCACGCCCGACGTCCAGCCCTCGCCTCCGGCGCCGGCCGCGGTTGTGGGCAAGACGACGATCGAGAACCGATTCTACAAGGCCGTCGTGGACATGGTGAGCGGCGGCTTGTCCAGCCTCGTCGACAAACAGACCGGGGTGGAGCTGGTCGACACGCGTTCGTCTTATGCCCTGAACCAGTTCATCTACGAGAATCCGGTGGGCGGACGCGCGGCCGTGGATGACATGACCAAACGGGCCGAGTTCAAACGCTATTCGCCGGTGACGGCGGCGGCTGCGCCCGGCCTGCAAGGACCCGGCGCTTCCAGCCTGGTCGTGACCTCCAAAACCGTCCGCCACCCCGAGATCAAGCAGGAGATCATCCTGTACGACGGGATCAAGCGGGTCGATTTCGTCAACACGTTGAAGAAAGAGGAGACGCTGGACCCCGAGGCTGCCTATTTCGCCTTCCCGTTCCGGACCGAGGGCGGCAAGCTGCGCTTTGAAATCGCCGATGGGACCATGGCCCCCGAGACCGAGCAGCTCCCCGGGACGACCCGCGACTGGCATACTGTCCAGAGCTGGGTCGAAGCGGCGGGCGCCAAGTCCAGCATAGTCTGGTCGCCCATCGAGGCCCCGCTCGTCCAGTTCGGCGACATCAATACAGGCAAGTGGCTGAAGAAGCTCGACCTTAAAAACGCCTTCGTCTTCTCCTATGCCTTGAACAACCTCTGGATGACGAACTTCAAGGCCTCCCAGGGTGGAACGCTGGTGTTTCGATATTCCCTGACCAGTCGGGCCGGAGGGGCGGACCCCGTGGCTTCCACCCGCTTCGGATGGGAGACGCTCTCGCCTCTCACATCCGTCTGGCTGGCGGAAAATAACAAGGGGACGCTGGACGCCGGCGCAGCGAGCTTTTTCTCCATCGACGCGCCCAACGTGGTCATCCAGGCCGTAACCCCGGCTGCGGGTGGGGAAGGCATTGCGGTCCGTCTGCGCGAAATCGCGGGAAAAACGGGCCAGGTTCACCTGACCACGCCGCTCTTCACGGCCGATACCGTGACCTTTTTCGTCACTGATATCGCCGAGAACCCGGCCAATTCATTTAAAGTCGTGCCGGGATCGATCTACGCCCCGGTCCGGCCCTATGGGATTCACACCGTCGTCATCAAATAGGAATTCGCAGACACAATAAGGAATAGAGGCTCAACCCGTTTGTTAAGGCTTGCCTTCGGCTGGGGGTTGCGATTGGACGGGCCGTTTGCGTCCCTTGATCGCCTCCGCCCGGCGGCGCATCTGCTCGAGTAGGCGGAGCTTTTCCCCGATCGGCAGCGCCGCTAATCGAGCCCGCTCGGCCTTCTTCGATTCCTCGACTTTCTCCCAGTCCACGGTTAGCTCCGATCGTCGAGGAACTGCGTCTTGAACTTATTCCAGGCGGTGCCAAGCGTGTGGCGTTCGATGATGGAACTCAGCTTGTTGCGATCGAGTACGTTCGCCTCCAGGAATTGAAGCAAGCGGGCTTTATCCTTGGCCCGGCCGGTTTGAAGCGCGATTGCGGCAAGGTGCTCGGCTGAGAAGACTCGAGTTCGGATGCCTTCGACGTCCATTTCCTTCGCTTCATTCAAAGCTTCTTCGACGAGGCCGCCCGATGCAGCCAAGACCTGGACCGGCCAGCCAAAAATCCGGATATGCTCCCCCTGAAGAGACCCGCCCTTTCCCTTCAGATAGTCGTAGATGGGCGATAGATCTAGAACCAAGCGGTCCGGCTTGGCGCGCAAGCTCAAAAACATATCGATATCGGCGGTATCCAGGGGTTCCAGATAGAACAGAGCGCCGACCGCGCCTCCGATCGCGTAGCGGTCGAAAAGGCCCTCCGCTTCCATGTTGTTGAAAGCCTTCAGGACGTCTTGAATGTCCATCTTAAAAATCTTATCCCCTAAACAAGAATAATTCAACCTGAAAAAATTCTCAGACACCTACCTAGTTCCGGCTTCTAGGTATCGGCGGGGGCGGGAACTCGGCGTGTATCCGGGAAAAAGGCGTGAAGAACCCGCGCCGCCGGGACGGCACCCCGGACCGCGTTTTCCGGAGTTGGGAGATGATCCAAAAGAAAGGGGGGCGCGAGGCGCGCCCCCCGGGAAATCGTTCGGGCCGTCCGGCTTACTTCTTCTTCCGGAGATAGATGTTGCCGTTGAAGTTTTGGAGTTTGAACTCGGGGCCGCCGCCGTTGATGGAGCCGATCACGGCCCGTTCCAAGCTGATGCGGTACTTGCCGCCCTCGCGCTCGGAAGTCTTCTTGGCCTCGGCCGGCATGGTCTTGAGAGCCAGGTCGAAGTCGGTGAAGACCTCGCCCATCGAGGATTTGATTCGGAAGGAGGCCTTGGTCTCGGCCGGCAGGGTCACGTCCACGTCGCCGTTGAAGGTGACGAAGGACATCGGTTTGCCGGCGGGCACCCGGCTGAAAACGACTTCGATGTCGCCGTTGTTTGACTCGGCCATGACCGTGCCGGAGACGTTGGTCAGCTTGATGCCGCCGCCGGCCGTCTCGATCTCGATTTCGCCGGAGACGTTCTCGACGAGGATGCTGTCCAGGTTGGCGCCTTCGATCTTGAGCGAAGTTCCGGCCGGGACCTTGATGTCGAAGTCATAGGCCTGCCGCCAGGACTCGACTTCCAGGGCTACGACGTTGTTCTCCTCCTCGACGGTTAGTCCGGATCCGGCCAGAGGAACGGGCTTGAGGCCGGCGGCTTTGGCCTGCTTGTCTTTATCGGACTTCTCGTCCTCGCCGAACCAGGCGATGGCTCTCGGTGCCCGGGCGGGTCGGGTCGGGAGGGCGTAGCCGGTTGCCGGGGCGGGTGGAGCGGGCGGATCGGGAATTCCAGCGATGGCCGGTCCGAGGTCGCCCTTGACCGATTTGGCCCGGGCCACGGCGTCGATCAGGATGTCTTTCCCGTCGTAGCCGGAGATCTTGAGCGCGCCGAACATGACGGTGGCTTCCAGGGTGGCCGGCTG
>CAZLAM010000117.1:0-9498 GCA_964557435.1 uncultured Eubacteriales bacterium | reverse complement strand
ACCGGGGACTTCGTCCGGACGTTCGCCGCGCTGGCCGTTCTCATCGCCTGCTTCGGGCTTTTCGGTTTGGCCGCCTTCCTGGCCGAGCGAAAAACCAAGGAGATCGGCATCCGTAAGGTCGCCGGCGCCTCGGTCTCGCGAATCGTCGTTCTTTTAAACAAAGAATTTCTCAAGTGGGTGTTTGTCGCCGACCTCATCGGTCTTCCCATCGCTTTCTTTTTCCTGCACCAATGGCTGCGGAGCTTCGCCTATAGGACGGCTATCGGACCTGGTGTTTTCGCCCTGGCCGCGGGTCTTTCGCTGGGGATCGCCGGCCTAACGGTGAGCTTCCAATCCATCAAAGCGGGCCGGGCCAATCCCATCGACGCGCTGAAGTTCGAATAGCGGCCGAAGCGGGAACGCCTGTTCACTCGTAGCGCAGGGCGCCGGCCGGCTTATGAGCCGAGATCCGGATCGAATGAAAGACGACGACCAGTGTAGAAACGGCGAAAATCAGGACCAGCGGGACAAGGAAGAACCACCATTCCACACCGATCCGAAAGGCGAACCGGTTCAGCCAATCGCGGATGAAAAACAGGAACAAAGGAAAAGCGATCAGGTTGGACAGGGCGATGAGCTTGGAGAAATCCTTCATGAGCAGGACGACCAGTCCGGCCAGGGACGCCCCCAGCACCCTGCGGATGCCGATTTCCTTGGTCCGCCGCAGGGTGTTGAACAAAGAGAGGCCGAATAACCCCAGACAAGCCACCAGGATCGCCAGCAGGGCGAAAATTCCGAACACTTTCAAAAATTGTCTATCCGCATTGTAGAGCCGGTGGAAATGCTCATCCAGGAAGAAGTATTCAAAAGGATTGCCGGGATAAAACCGGGCCCAGGCCTTCTTGACTCCGGCGACGATGCCCGAGGCGTCCCGGGTCAGGAAGCGGATGGAATAGTCCCCGTTCGGAGGCCCCCGGAAGCTCAAGGCCAGAGGCTCATAATTCGTCTTGAGCGACTCCTGATGATAATCAGCCAGAACGCCGATAATCGTCAGGGGGATGGAGTTCCGGTAAGTGTAAGGCTGGTTCACGGCCGCTTGCGGATCGGCATAGCCCAAGCGTTTAAGGGCCGTCTCGTTCAGGATGATGGCCGACGCATCCGTCCCCATCGTCTCGGAAAAGTTCCGACCGGCCTTGAGCTTCAGTCCATAAAGAGGAATGAAACTGGGATCGCAGGCGATCTCGTAAACATCGATCGTCGCTTCTTTGGGCAGGTCCGGTTTCTTCCCTTCGAAGAGCGGTCCCACGTCGTCGCCGGGAACGTTGCTCGAACGGGCGATCAAGCCCACGCCGGGAATTTTCCGGAGCTCGGCCTTGAAGGACTCGGTCCGGGCCGCGATATCCTCCCGAGTCCGGTCGGCTACGGCCATCGGCCGGCGAAGGACGAGCGTGCGTGCGTAATCGACCCCCAAGTCTCCGTTGACCATGAAGACGACCTGCCGGTAAATCGTGAACGTTCCGGCGATAAGCCCGGCGGAAACGGCAAACTGGAACACCACCAGTCCCTTCCGTAGCAGAGCGCCCCGGGATGTCGGCCCCAGCTTGTCCTTCAACATGGAGGCGGGACGGAATCCGGATAAAATGAAAGCCGGGTAGAGCCCGGAGAGAAGGGTCCCAACCGTCAGGACGCCCGCCAGCGCCGCCCAGAACCCGGCGGCGTTCCACAGGACGAAATCCGCGGGAATGCCGGTCAGGCGGGCGAAGGCGGGCAGAGACATCTGGACAAGCAGGAAAGCCGCTCCAGCGGCGATCAAATTGACCAGTCCGGCTTCGGTCAGAAACTGGCGGATGAGCTCCCGACGGCCGGCGCCGGCGACTTTACGGATGCCGACTTCCCGAGCCCGCTCGGCGGACCGGGCGGTGGAGAGGTTGATATAGTTGCACCAGGCAAGGACGATGATCAACACGGCGACGATGATCAGCAGGCGTATGGCGTTCCCGTTGCCGTTCTCGCCGGCTTCATAAACATAGGCGGAATATAGATGGATATCGGTCACGGGCTGGAGGTGGTAGAGCTCCCAGAAACTCTCGGGCTGGTTGACCTCTTTTTGTTTGAGTTTGACGAAGGCGATCAGCTTTTCCTGGAAGGCCCGAGGATCGGTGCCCGGTTTCAGGAGAACGTAGGTCCAAGCTCCCCAGTCGACCCAGGAATTGTCCATGGCCTCGCCGATCCGGGCTCGAACCGTCGCCCAGGAAAGAAGCAAATCGAATTTCAGGTGGGAGTTCGCCGGGATATCCGCCAAAACACCGGTGATCTTGTAATTGGCCGCCCCGTTGAAACGGAGGGTCTTCCCCATCGGATCCGCGGACCCGAAATAAGTCCTGGCCGTCGATTCGGTGACGACGATGGAATTGGGCTCGGCCAGGGCCGTGGACCGATCGCCCTGAAGTAATCGATACGGGAAGACATTCAGGAAAGAACTTGTGACGCTGAAGGCGTTTTCCCGGCGGATATGCGTCTCCCCCAAGGCATAGACCCCCCGGGCGCCCGTCCGGCCGATCTTGACGTAATCCTCGATTTCCGGAAAAGACGCCTTCATGGCTTGGCCGATAGCCTGACTGCCGTCGGCCCGATCGCCGCCCCTGACCCGATAGAGGCGCTCGCCGTTCGGCAGGAATTTATCGAAACTCGATTCAAAAGCGGCGTAATGAAGGATCACCAGACAAGCCGCCATCCCGATCGACAGCCCCAGGACATTGATCAAGAAAAAGGTCTTCTTCTTCCGGATGCCGCGAATCGCGCTTTTAAGATCGCTGACGATCATTCAAACCTTCCTTTCAACCCGGCCGAGGGCCCCGGCCACCTAAAACCGCCCTCCGAAGGATCCCTGCAAACCTCCTCCTCGAAGGCGCGGCACACCACCCTATTACGAATAACGTCCGGGAGAAAGATTTGTTTAAGGTTTGTTAATAAACTTGAACACCACGGTCACGGTGAAGACGACTCCGCGCGGACGGCCGTTAATGACCAGGGGGTCATAAACCCATTGCCGTACGGCGTCGAGCGCGGCCTGATCGAGCAGGGGGATCGAACGCAGAACGCGGGCGTTTCTGACCCGCCCGAAGGCGTCGGTCTCGGCTTCGATGATCACAACGCCTTCCACTCGGGCTTGACGGGCGATCTCGGGATAGACCGGATCGACGCGTCGGACCAAGCGCGGCGCTTTGACATCGCCGATGGCCCGAACGGGCGCTTCGACGTCGCCGATGAGGACGTTCAGGATGGGGCCGACCATTCCCGTCCAGACGCCGCCGCGGATGCCTCCCTCCACCCCGCCTTCGATCCCGCCGTCGATTCCATCCCCGCCCGGGGACTCTTCCTCGATCACGTCGGGGATATGGACAGGGGCAACGAACTTGCCGGCTTCGAACGCGGCGGCCGGATGGATGGTTTTGATCCGGCCGGATTTGCGCCCGGCCGATCGGGCAGGAGGCGGAAGAGGAGGGGGCGGAACCGGGACAGACAGGAACGCGTTGACCACGGTTGCCGCGCGGGGCGGGATTCCCGCCCGGAGGAGTGGAAGAACGACGAGCAGGGAGGCGATCCCCGCGTGGACGAACAGGGAGGCGGGAAAAGCCCACATCCCCGCCCGGAAGAACCGATCACGATGGATGACGATGTCTTGGAACATCGCAGCCTCCTTTCGCCGCCGGAGCGGCTCATTTGTCCTTCCACTCTATATACAACCGGGAGGGGGCAAATATTCCGGAATCGGCCGGCCGCGTCCCGGATTCCTCAACATTGAGATTTTTAATACTTACTGGAAAGACGTGATGAGGCAATGTCGCAGCGGGATCTTTGGGGCAAGCAATACGTTTTAAAGGCAGAGCTCTCCGACAGGGTCGTTAAAGTCGGAATAATTAACCGGCCGCTCCGATCCCCCGTCAGCGCCCAAAGGCGTCGGCCGGAATCGGAATTTTCTCGAATCCCGGCCCCCGCCAAAAGATCTCCAAGCCCAGCCCTCCCCGGCCCTGGAAATAGACGAGTTCGAATGGATGCCAGCCCGCCTCGAGGGCGATTTCGGCCTTCTCCTCGGTCAGACCGTGGACGCCGTCGTTCACGACGATCTCCTTCCCCGCCACCGAGAGCTTCGTCCCATCGTCCGAGTTGACATAAAAAACATAGACGCCGGTTTGGGGAATGCGGATAAATCCCTTGAACCGCAGGGCGAAGTCGTCCTCGTCTTTGGCCGCCGAGATTTCCGGACGCGGCACCGTCCCCGTCTTCTTGGCTTTCAGCGCGGAAAAGTCCGGGAGCTTGTCAAACCGTCCCTCAAAATACTCGAAGGCAAGCCCCTTTTTCGCCGGGCCCGTCGACGACGCGGCTAACGCCACGGCGGGTTTAAACGTCCGGCTCTCGACGAGGCTGGCGACGCCGTCGGGCCAGAAAGCGCGGGCCTTGACGGTCGTTTCCCCTTTAATGATGACCGGCCGCGCGTAAACGGACGAATCGGGACCCGGTTCGGAGCCGTCGACCGTGTAGCGGATCGAAGCTCCGGAGCGGGCGACAAGCTCGACCGCGAACGAGGACCCGACGAATTGCGTCTGATCGGCTGCAAAGCGCGGCGGCAGGTAGCCCCGGTTGAGCGGGGCGAAGCGGGCCGGTTCGAGCTTGACCACCTCGCGGTCGTAGGTCATGAGCCCGTTGACTTCGACCTCGCAGTCGGAGGTTTGCGTGTAGACGGCGGCGGCCAACCCCTTGTCGACGAGCGGGTAGAGGTTTTTGATGAGGTCAGCATACCGGGCTTCGAAGGCCTTCGCATCCTCGAAGTTCCGGTAGCCCCAGTTGCCCTCGGCTTGCCAGACATGCCCGCGGAGAGGCAGGCCGAGGCCGCCGAACTCGCCGAGCACGGCGGCCCGCTTGTCCTCGACGGGAGGCATGGCCGGGCCGGGGTAGCTGTGGATGTCGCTCACGTCCCCGACGCCCTTGTCGGTCCAGCCGCTGGCATTGTTGACCAGGCGGGTCGGGTCGCTCTTTTTCGTCCAGGCCGCGATTCGCTCCGTGTCGTATTGACCCCAACCTTCGTTGAACGGCACCCACCTGACGATCGAAGGGTGGTTGCCGAGCGCACCCATGATGGACTTCCATTCGCCCTCGAACTGGGCGTCTCTCTGCGTCAGGACTTCCGCGGGCCAGGCTTCACGTTCATACAAGGCGCTGGGCATATCCTGCCAAACCAAGATGCCCAGCTTGTCGCACCAGTAATAAAGCCGATCCGGTTCGACTTTGACATGCTTGCGGAGCATGTTCATGCCCAGGGCTTTGATCGTTTCCAGGTCGTAACGAAGGGCCTCGTCCGTCGGAGCCGTGTAGAGGCCGTCGGGCCACCAGCCCTGGTCGAGCGGGCCGAGCTGGAAGAGCGGTTTGTTATTCAAGAATAGCCGAAGATAGCCCTGGTCGTCTTTGCCCAGGGCGATTTTTCTCATCCCGGCATAGCTTGCGACTTCATCGATGACTCGGCCATCCTTTTTGAGAACGGCTTTGACATCATAGAGGACGGGGCTCGCGGGCGACCACAGCTCGGGCTGGGGGATCTTAACGACGGCCGGAGCGGCTGCCGGCCCCTCGGCCGAGGCCACGACAGTTTGGCCTCGGCTGACGGTCACCGTCATGGTCGCCCCAGCGGCATCACCCATGACCGTGGGCTCTATGGTTAACGTCTCTCGATCCGTGTCCGGAGTCAATTTCAACTTCTCCATGTGCGTCGGTGACACGGGCTCCACCCACACCGTCTGCCAGATGCCCGTTACCGCCGTATAGAAGATGCCGTGCGGCCGCATGACCTGCTTGCCCCGGGCGATCGGGCTGTTCGCCTCGTCGGTCGGGTCTAGTACGCACAGGACGACCTCCTGCTTTTTTCCCGGCTCGAGAGCGGCGGTAATGTCAAAGGTGAACGGGTCGTAGCCGCCACGGTGGGTTCCCGCCTCGCGGCCGTTGACCCAGACCGTGCTCTCCCAGTCGACGGCCCCGAAATGCAGGAGAACCTTGCCGCTCCGCCATTTCTTGGGAACGTCGATCGTCCGACGATACCAGAGCGCCTTCTCCGCCCCGACCGGCTTTCCGACGCCGGAGAGCGCCGCTTCGACGGCAAAGGGCACGAGGATCTTTCCGTCCCAGACCGAAGGACGGCCGGCGACCTTGTCGACGATGGCGTAATCCCATAGCCCATTGAGATTGACCCAGTCGGCGCGGACCAATTGCGGCCGCGGGTATTCGGGAAGGGCCAGGTCGGGACGGACTTCCTCCGCCCAGCGGGTCATGATCCGATCCCCGACCGGTTTCCAGGCCGACGTCTTTTCAGTTTTGCAGACAAGAAAACAACCGCCCAGGACGATTGCGCTGCCGAGCATCACGGAAAATTTTTTCATGGCAACCTTTCCAAGGACGAGCATTTCCGCTTCTTCACGGCGTGGCGGATTCCGGCTCCGGACAGTGAATCTCCGCGCCCAATCATGATCGAAGTGTATGGCCGGCCGCATGGCGGTGTCAATAACCGGCTTGACCGCGACCTGCGGCAGCGCTATATTGGCCTTTATTCGCGCCGACAAGGAGAACATCTAATGCGCAAAGAACGAATACTCATCGGATTCATGTGTCTGGCGGCGCTCATGGCCTTGGCCGGATCCGCCTTCTCTCAGACGTACAAAGCCGACGGCAACAAGGCCAAAAGCTACATTGAATACCTGGCCACGGACCAGTTCCAGGGGCGCATGACCCTGACCCCGGAATATCAAAAGGCGGCCGAGTGGGTCGCCGCCAAATTCAAGGAATGGGGGCTCAAACCGTGCGGCGACGGCGGGACGTCATACTTCCAGAAAGTCCCCATCAGCCGTCCCGTGAACGTGAACGTCGGGTCCCCCGCTTTCAGCGTCGACTCCCGCATGTTCTTCATCGACGACTCGGATTACACCGTGAACGCCCTTTCCACGGCCAAAACGGCGGTGAAAGCCGAAGTGGTGTTCGTCGGATACGGACTCTCTCTGCCGGCCAAAGGGCTGGACGAGTACGCCGGCTTCGACTTGAAGGGGAAAATCGTCCTGGCCTATAAAGGATCCCCCGATAGTTTTTCCAAGCCGCGGGGATTCTTCAGCGACGAGACGGAAAAGCCTCCGGCGCCCCTCGGCCTGACGGCCGAAGAAACCGCCGATACGGCCAAGATCAAGACGGCTTATGAAAAAGGCGCCGCCGCCATTCTGCTCTATAATCCCGATCCCGCCCCCATGACCGGCGGCATGATGGTCGTGATGGGCGGCCCCCTGCAGGCGCCGGCCGATTCCCTCAAGATCACCCGGAATTTTCTCGTCTTTGAACCGACCGACCGGGTTTTCCGCAGCATCATCAAAAAAGCGCCCCAGGAATCGACGTCAGAGTACGGCAAGAAGATCGCCGCCCTCCGCTGGGATATCCGCAACAAGAAACCCCGATCCAAAGCAACGGGTGTCATGGCCTCGCTCAAAGGCTATGATGACATCAAGAAATACACCGGTGACGGCCTGAACGTCATCGGCAAGATCGAAGGCGCCGACCCGACCCTCAAGAACCAGTATATCGTCCTCGGCGGACACCTCGACCATGTCGGGAGCCGGGGTTCGGTGGTCATGAACGGCGCGGACGACGACGCCTCGGGAGTTGCCGCGGCCATGGAAGTCGCCCGCGTCCTCAGCCAGGGCGGATTCAAACCGAAGCGGACCATCGTCTTCGCCGGATGGTGCGGCGAGGAAATGGGACTTCTAGGCTCGAATCATTTCGGAACCAAGCCCCCGGCCGGGATCACCATGGACCAAGTCGTGGCCAACTTCAACCTGGACATGGTCGGCCTGGGCGACAACCTTGACGCCCCCGGCGCCCTGAACTTCCCCGAGATTTATGAGAAAGTGATCAAGCGGAACCAGGACCCCGACGTGATCGCCGTCGTCAAACCGAGCACCGGCGGACCGGGCGGAAGCGATCATTCGACGTTCATCACCAAAGGGATCGTCTCCATGGCCCTCATGACCGGGGGCGGCGGCGGGCATCCGGACTACCATGACAGCGGCGACGACGCCTCCAAGATCGATGCCGAGATCCTGCGCAAGGTCTCCCAGTTCGCCCTCCAGGGGACGATGAACCTAGCCGACGAGACGGCCGTCAACCTGATCGTCCCCGACCGCCTGTATCTCTACAATTCGCTGATGATGCGGTTCACCAACATCAACGCCCAGCTTCCGGGCAGCGCCTGGCGCAATACCGACATTCCGGATAAGCCGACCTTGCTGGCCAAGATGTACGAACGCGAAGTCCAGAGGACGGCCCAAGCGCAGGCCGGGACGCGAGCCATGGGCCCGGTGTTTGTCATGGGCGGACCACAGACTCCCCCCATACCTCCGCCGGCCCAGCCGATCCGGAAAGACCTGACCATGGGCGTCCGGAGCCAAATTTTCGGCGGCGACGTCAAGCTCCTGGAGCTGGCGGCGAACTCTGTGGGATTCGGCCGGATGGAATTCTGGGGCGACGACGGGTTCTGGATCGTCAGCGGGCGCCTGACCGAGGCCGGCAAGGCCGCCGTCAAGACGCTGGAGACGAACAGCATCACCATCCACCTGGTCAATCCGCCGGAAGACCTTCTGACCGACGTCCTGACCGCGTCTGAGAAACCGCTCATCGCGGCCGGGACCTATAATCTCACTCCGGCCGCCAAGACCCTGGCCGTCTCGAAAAAAGCCATCCTCAGCGTGGATTACGATCCGGAAAACGTCGAGGCCGCCATCGACAAAGCCGACCAGGCCAAAAAGAACATCGGGGCCGCGACCAACCTGGTTGTCTTCGTCAAATCCACGGACAAGCTCAACGATTTGGGCGTCAAGAGGGCCTTCTATTTCGGGCTCATCAAGAAAGGCTGGACGCCCGATGAGATCACCGCCTTCATCGGCGGCAGTCTGCGGCCGCTGATGAGCGCCGGAATGGTCATGATGATGAGGTAAGAAACCTCCGCGGCGGAGGGATTTTTTGTCCCGATATGATCTGCGGGACACGGTTTTCACGGTTATTGACTATACCGCCCGGCCGGAGATATAGTTCCGCACCGCTTCTCTGGAATGAGGGATTTCCGGACTCTTGACACTCCCTCTCGGCCCGACCTATCAGCCCCTTGGCCGTTTCTTAATGGCGTCGTCGGCGGCTTCCTCGGTTCCAAAGGTCGAGAGATCCGGCTCGGACCCCGGCCCAACCATAAATGTAAGCTTCATATGTGATACACTAAGAGAGTGTAAAAAAATAGTTTAAGAGGTCCCCGTTCGTGGTGAGCCCTCATGGTTTCCATGAGGACTAGCAAGGCTGCCCTTCGACCCTTCGACAGGCTCAGGGCGAACGGTTCACAGCTCAGGGCTCAGAGCGAACGGTTCACAGCTCAGGGCTCAGAGCGAACGGTTCACAGCTCAGGGCTCAGAGCGAACGGCTCAGAGCTCAGGGCGAACGGCTTTT
>CAZLAM010000116.1:0-2438 GCA_964557435.1 uncultured Eubacteriales bacterium | reverse complement strand
AAAGTAGCGCTGTTTGTGGCCGCCAATCCGACCGAACCGAGAAAAGGCGGAGCAGTGCTTCAGGAAGCAGCGCGTCTGCTGAAGGCGAAGAACCGAAGGATATATTGGATCTGTCTGGATGCATCGAGTCGGCCGACGATTATCACCGATGAGATTGCCTTGGGCGACGGGTGTTCAGCTCAGCCTCTGCCTACCGACGAGTTGGTTCTCTCTTTGTGCTATTCAGCGGCGGATGTGACGGTTATTCCGAGTTTGCAGGATAACTTGCCGTATGTATTGCTTGAATCTTTGGCTTGTGGAACTCCTTGCGTAGGATTGGCGGTGGGAGGAATCCCAGAAGTAATAGTTGATGACCAGACAGGTTATCTTGCTGCTCGAAAAGACGCTCCTGCCTTGGCTGACGCCATCGAAAGGATAATAAGTATGGATAACGATAAGTATTCGGCAATGTCCCAGCGGTGTCGCAGACTGATAGAAGCCAGCTATGGATTAGGCCTGCAGGCTCGACGCTATGTCGACCTCGCGCACAAAATCATGTCGGCCAAAGAGTAAGATTCGATGAAAATCGCGATTGAAGCGGTCAACGCCAACAAGCCCCCGGAACATGGCTCGGAGACGTACCTCTACAATCTCATCCGAAGTTTAATTGCCGTCGATAGGGACGACACGTTCTATCTCTATATTGATCGACCGGTTAACGAGCAATCGCGTCTCAGGCAAAACAACGTTGTTTATCGACATATCCGGGAAATCAGATATATTTATGGACTTTGTAAAAGGACTTTCTTCAAAGATCCCTGGTCTGAATTCTTCTTGGCGCTTGATCTCCTCCTGTTCTCTCGTCCCGACATCCTCATCATTAATGCCGGATCACGGCTTCCCTTCATCCGCCCCTATAAAAACTTATGTCAGCTCCACGATCTTTCCGAGTATGTCATTCCTGATTGCTATTCCAGCCGAGAAAGGGAGGAATTTTCGCGAAGCAAGCGCCGGGCCTTGCTGGCTGCGACTCATGTGGCCGCGCTTTCCCGGCGGACCAAAGACGACGCGATCAAGTATCTTGGTCTGCCGGAAGAGAAAATCACCGTGATATATCCTGGGTATGATGCCAGCATTTTCAACACCCGACGTGATGAAAAACGATTTCGACGGTTGGCGCAGGATCTCAAACTGCCCGGCCAGTATTTAATCACGACTGGGATGATCCACCCGAAGAAGAACCTGGTCCGTCTGGCCCAAGCATTCCGATCCATGAAGATTGCAGGGAAGTTCGATGGATCCCTTCTCATCGTCGGTCCCGACAAATATCGGGGGGAAGAAATCCGTCGCGAGATCGGCGAAATCGATTCCGGGCATGATATTATCTTCGCCGGTTGCCTTACGACGGCGGACATGGCGGAAATGCTCAAAGGTGCTGCCTTGTTCGTCTTCCCCGCCCTCTACGAGGGCTTCGGCCTGTCCCTGCTCGAAGCCATGGCCTGCGGAGTGCCTTCCGTTGCCGCGCGCACCGGCGCTTTGCCCGAGGTGGCGTCCGGCAGCGCACTATTGGTAGATCCGTATGATGTTGAAGAAATCGGATGCGCCATGGATCGGGCGCTCCACGACGCCGATCGGAGAGGGCGATTGCGGCAGGATGGCTTGAAGAGGGCGCAAGATTTTTCCTGGGATCAAACAGCCAGCCGGTACGTGGCTCTGTTCAAAAATATGATGAGTTGAAAACCCCGCACGCATCGAAGGATCATGAATGGGATGACGATTCGCGTGCGGCGAGCAGGGACGAACCTTGATGCCGTCACCAAGCTCATCTATGAATATTCTGCTGGTTACCGATCAGCATTTTTTCCCCAGTCGGGAAGGGATGGCGACCGTTATGACCGAGTTGGCGAAACATCTCCCCGCCGGGCGTCTTGCCTGTCTAACCGGGCTGAGAAGCGCCCGTTTCCCGTCGCCGCTCGGAAGAAGGGTGATCATTACCAGTCTATTCGACCAAGGCAACAAATGGGCTAAACTACCGGAGCTCGTAAAGGTGGTCTTGCAATTGAGATTGCAGCTCAATCCCGAGATCATGGTGGTCGATTCTTGTTGGTCGGGAAACATTGCCATGCTTCTCAAAAGGTCGTTCCGAATTCCCATGGTGATGCTTGCGCATGGCCGGGAGATTTTTCGCCTTAAAAGCGCCCCGTGGATGAAACAACGTGAAAGCTTGCTTCAATCTTCCGTGGTCGTTGCAACCAGCAAATATACGGAGAAGGTTGTTCGGGAAGCGGGCATCAATCCCCGGAAAATAGAACTCATATATCTTGGCGCAGATCCGGAGATTTTTTATCCGCTGGACGATGAGCGCAGAAAAGAGATCAAGGCCCGATACGGATGGAGAGATAAAAAGGTGATTCTGACTGTAGGGAATATGTTTTTCCGCAAGGGCCAGGATGCGGTGA
>CAZLAM010000115.1:0-72610 GCA_964557435.1 uncultured Eubacteriales bacterium | reverse complement strand
CAACGGCATCCAGCTTCCGATGGTCGCCACCTTGATCTTTTCCAAGGTGTCCCGCTTCACGGCCAGGAACGTCCCGCTCTCCTCGTCCCACATGTATTTGCGAACGGCCTCCACCGATTTGCTGATGCGCTTCTGGCGCCGTTCGGCCATCGCCTGGTCGCCCAGGACCTTGGCCAGGCGCGCCAGACTGCGTTCGGAGCCGATCAAATAGCTCGTGATCCCGGGCAGACAGATATCGCCGTACCAAGCGCCCTCGTCGCCGCCTTTTCGCGCCGGGTGGACGGTCAGTTTGAGATCGTCAAGATTGCACTCATAGTCGAACGTTTCAAAGCGGGCGTGTTGGATCCTCCCGCTGTAGGACCCGACCGCGACAAGGCCGACGTTCGTCACGTCCCGCTCGCGCCAGTACCACTCATGGAACTTCTCCAGCGGCCCGAGGCTCTGCCGAAGCAGCTCTTTGTCCGCGTTGCGCTTGAAAACGCGTTCCAGCCCCCACCCGAGAATGGGGATTTGGGAGTAAGCCGGGTACTCGTTCCAGGTTTGGGTATTTCTGGGTTCGATCATGCAGGCGATCATGTCATGGGCATAGTCGGGGCGCTTTTCGTTCCACCGGTCCTGGAAATCCCAATAATTCCGGAATATCTCGCGGATGAGCTCTTTCTTGTCCGGCAGGAGCGCCAGAAGGTCCGCCTCGAACATGGCGTCCCAGATCCACTGCCCGTAGAAGTCGTTCCCCGTGCCGGCTTGCAGCCAGCGATGCTTCAGCGTTCCCTCCGGGGGCCTGATCTTGTCCAGGACGCATTGGCGGAAGACATCGTCCGCAAGGAGAACAAGTTCCGCGTTTGTTGATTCAAAAAGGGATTCGGAGCGAGGGAAAGGCGCGTCATTAGAGGCAAGCATATTCCGGGGCCATGGCGATATTATGAACCCTCCCAGGGCTCCCTTCAGGCTTCTGACTATGAATTTTCTTCGATTCATGGGAACTCCTTAGCGCTATTATTCTCATAGGAGGAGATTGGTCGTGCAACCGACGCGAGCATAGAGGAGTCCGTACGCTCTCCCTCAAGCCTTGAAGCAGGGTTCATTTCAAGAAGATCTCTATCACGGGGATCTCGACCGGAGGCTTCAGGACAGGAAGCGAGAGCACGAGGTCCCCAGACGTCTCCTCTCGGTTGGGGTTGAACCGTATCTCCGAGGCATCGTGCAGAAACTGCGCGTATTTCACCTTGCCGGCCAGGCCGGCGAAGTTGATCCTGTCAAGCGGATAAGCAAGCAGATGGACGTAGAGCCGGTTGGTCGCCGGATCCCACGTCAACAGCGTATTCGGGGGCGCGGCGAATCCCGCCGGGGCTTCGGTGCATCCGTAGACCGACCGGCCGTTGAGCTTCATCCATGCCCCCATGGCGGCCAGGCTGGCCTGGGCTCTTTGGTCGAACATCCCTCTCGCCGTAGGCCCTACGTTGAGCAGGAGGTTGCCGCCCTTGCTCACCGATTCGACGAGCAGCTCGATAAGCTGGGCCGGGCTTTTCCAGGTGTTCTCGTCGCGGTAATAGCCCCACGACCCCGAAAAGGTTTGACAGGTCTCCCAGGGGATCCTCTTGCCGTTGCGTTCGGGCCATTGGGCCACCTTTTCCTGCTCCGGCGTCGTGAAATCCCATCCCCCTTCCACTTCCGTCAGGTCGAGCCGGTCATCGACCATGATCCCGGGCTGCAGCGACCGCGCCAGCTTGAGCAGGCCTTCGGAGTCCCAATCGGCCCGGCCCTTTCCGTTTTTTCCCGGAAAAGAGAAGTCGAACCAGATGATGCTGATCTCGCCGTAGTTCGTGAGCAGTTCCCGGACCTGGTTCTTCAAATACTCGCGGTATCGGCTCATTTCTTTGCCCGCGTTCAGCTTCTCGTAGTCCGCATCGTTCTCCTGGCGTTGCGGGTGAACCCGGTCGATTGTGTAATCGGGGTGATGCCAGTCGATGAGCGAATAGTAGAATCCGACCTTCAAGCCCTCGGCCCGGAACGCCTCGACGTATTCCTTGATCAGGTCCTTCCCATAGGGCGTATTGGTCGCTTTGTAATCGGTGAATTTCGAATCCCACAGGCAGAAGCCCTCGTGGTGCTTGGCGGTCAGCACGACATACTTCATGCCGGCGGCCTTGGCCATCTTGGCCCATTCTTGGGGATTGTAGAGATCGGGGTTGAACAGCTCGAAATACTTCTGGTACTGCTCGTTGGTCATCCGCTCGCGGTTCTTGATCCACTCGTGCCTTGCGGGCAGGGCGTAGAGACCCCAGTGGATGAACATCCCGAATCTGGCCTCGGTCCACCACTTCATCCGCTGGGCCTTCTGAGTCTCGGTCTCCTTCGGAAGCTGAGCCGCGGCGCTCTGCGCCGCCGTCAACAAGACGATCGCCACGATGAGGAGTCTTAGGGCTTTTGTCTTCAATCTTCCGTCCTCCTTTCTGTTTCGGGATAAACTTCTCCGCTCCGCTCGACTCAATATGCCACCTTGAGGCAAGGAATATCAAGCCCGCCCTCGTTCAGGTCGAGGGGAAGAATCCCATAGCGGCAGTCGTCTAATAGTCGAGACCATGAGAATGAGGATCAAAAAGCCGGCGATTCCTTCGACCTCCCAACTTTTCTGGGGGGCTTTAACGGCGGCTCTTCTGATTTGCGCCGTCTGGCTCGTTTCTCCGTTTATCAAGATTGAGGCCGCCGACTACCTCCGCGCGGGAAACTGGTCGGGATCATCATCTCAGCGGTTGGAATCCCCGGCACTCTTCAGGGCATTCCGCTCCCCATGACCGCGTTTGTTATAGGCTTCAACATCCTATTTTCATTGTTCGTAAACGATTTCATCAAAATTCATCTTCTCAAAAAGATAAAACCCGCCTGATCGGACGAACTGGCTTTTCCGGACTCTGGACGAAAGAATCGAAGTGAACGCGACGGGCGGATTTATTCTTTTTTCTTGAGCGTCGAAATTTTCAGCGGGACATACAGGGGGCAGAAACCGATCGCCGCGGTAATCACAAAAACGGCCGCGAGAATCCCGAGAATAATCGCCATTGTTCCCGTCAATATTTTTGCGACGACCAGAACGATGATGACCACCGCCGCGATTGAACGGATCGAACGGTCCAAAACACCCATATTTTTTTTCATTCTCTTCTCCTCTTGAAATCATTATAAACGGCTTCTCCATTCCCGGCAAGCATCCTCCAGAGAAGGCCTGGACATAACCCTGCTATTGAAAATGGCAAAGTTGAACAACCTATTTCTAAATTCCATCGGGGACGGGATGGATGAGGATAAACAGGATCAGCGGCCCCACGCCGGTTCGGAACTGCGGCCGTCGGCGGTGAGCTGGCGGGGATTGGTGCCGTCGGCGCCGATCGTCCAGATGTCGCTGCTGATGTTCATGCCGGCCAGATCCAGCGCATTCAGCGCCGGGCGGCGGCTGGTCACCAGCCCCGTCGCCAACCGCGTGGCGTCGGGAGACCAGCAGGGATTGGTCACACACTGGTTCAAACGCACCTGGGTGATGAGCGCCATGCCGGTGCCGTCGGCATTGACAACGCAGAGGTTGCCGGTGAAGTTGAGGTTGAGGTCGGACTGAAAGCGGATAAAGGCCAGCCGCCGGCCGTCGGGCGACCAGGCCGGCTGACCGCACGAAACAGCGCCGACGCCCAAAGCCCTCTGGCCGGCGGCAACCACTCTGACATCGGGAGCGCCCCGGAGAAGCGAATCGACGGATGCGATGGCCAGGGACTCGGCCGGCATTTCGCCCATGGTGAAGGCGACGAATCGGCCGTCTGGGGAAAGTCGGGGATCTTTGGCGGCTTGGCCGCGCATCTTGGTCGGTTCCCACATGAAGACGAGCTGGCCGGCTTTGGCCAGGTCGAGGAGAGCGAGCGTGTCGAAGCCTTGTTCGGAGACGCCGCGCGGGTCGCCGGGCTGGACCATGCCCGGCGATTGGTTGAGATACCAGGCATGCTGGGAAAGGACGGCAACCAGCCGTCCGTCGGAAGAGATGGAAGGATTGGTGACCAGCCAGTTGCCCTCATTGAGGTGCATGGTGGCGACCACGTTCTGCCGATTGGCGGCGACATCCACATACTTCAGGTCCCCCTTGTGTCGGGAGTGCCAGCATTTGACCCAAACTTTTCCGGCCGGGACGTTTTCGATGACGTAGGTGTATTGTCCCTGCAGAACCTTGCCTTGGGCGTCGGCCATCTCGCCCTTGAGCTTGAAGATCTGACCGTTCATGCCCTGCACGGAGATACTGACGGCCAAGGGAGCCACATCCGCGTACCCCAGTTGGACGATGCCGAAGATGGTTCCGCGCCCTTTGATATAACCGGCGGACCACTCGGCGCCGCTGAGGCGGAGAATACTGCCGGTAGCGAGGTCGAGTTTGAAGACATCGGTGAACAGGGCGCTGCGGGCGGTTTCGTAGTTGGAAGTGAAGAGGACGGATTTATAGTCCGGGGAAAAGGCGGGCTGGCGGGCCTCGACAAAGCCGAAGCTGCCGGCCGGGGCAATGAACGGCCGCTGTTCCCGGCCGTCGGCCGTCATTGAATAAATCTTGGGGACGGGCAGGGGCCGAACTCCGGCCGCCTGAGTCTGAATGACTTCATGGCGGGTATAGAGGATGTATCCAGCCTCGGAACGAGCCAAGCCCACGCGGGGTGCCAGGGGCGTCTGCGGTTTGGCAGCCTGGGAGGCGAGAGCGAAAAGCAAAAATGTGAAGAGACCCGCGATACGGCGATGGGTTGGCGGCATGATCAACTCCATGATGAATGTCGGCAGTATAGCTTCGCGGCAGAAACAAGTCCAACGCGATCGGAAAATCATAATAATGACGCCCTCGTAAAAAGTCGTATAAACGGCCATCTTCCGAAATCTGCGTCTTGAAACATTCGCGCCGCTCAGTATTAACCCTGGACATGCCCGGGCTTGGAGGGCAAGTCCTACGGTTTTTGAAGGATATACTCCGGGCCTTGCTTAGCAAGTCCTATGGTTTTTATAGGGCATGCTCTGGACTTTGGTGAGCAAGCCCTACGGTTTTTGTAGGGTTCAGCCCGCCCTCATTCGCTCGCGAATGAGGACTGCAAAACCCGGGGAGTCGAATGGGTTTATTTCGGACCGCGGACGGGTAATGATATAATGCCGCCGTATCATTGAGGAAAATGGAAAATCGCATGCCCCTGACGGAAATCCGGTACAAGACCTGGGTGGAAATCAATCCCGCCGCGATGCGATTCAATATCCGCGCCGTCCGTTCCCTCCTTCGGAAAAAGACCGGGCTTTGGCTCGTCGTCAAATCCAACGCCTACGGCCACGGCCTCGTTCCCACGGCCACCCTGGCCCGGGACAACGGCGTGGACGGATTCTGTGTCGACAGCGTGGTCGAAGGCGGACGGCTTCGCGAATCCGGAATCGCCGGGCCCATTCTCGTTTTGGGGCCGACCCTGCCGCATCTTTACGATTCGGCCGTCGAGCGCGGCCTGCTCCTGACGATTTCCGGATGGGACGCCCTCGACGCCCTGGGCCGATCCGCAGCGCGTCCCGAGTTCCATCTGAAGATCGATTCCGGGATGCACCGCCAGGGATTCTATCCGGAGGAATTGCCTAAAGTATTAACGAGGCTCAAAAAGTACGAGCTGGGCGGTTTCTTCCGCGGTGCTTACACTCATTTTGCTTCGGCCAAGGACGTCAACTATCCGACTTTCACCCGGAGCCAGTTCGCCGCCTTTCAGGACGCTTCGGCTCGATTGAAGGCCGAGGACGGACTGAAAAAGAATTCCCTCTTCCATTGCGCGGCCAGCGGAGCGGCGTTGATAGACCGGCGCTATCATTTGGACCTGGTCCGGATCGGAATCTGCCTTTACGGCCTGTGGCCGTCGAAAGAGCTGGAGATTCAGATGAGCGCGGGCCTGGAATTCAATCCCGTCCTGTCCTGGCGCAGTATCGTTTCGGAGGTCAAAATGGCCAGGAAAGGCGCCTTCGTCGGATACGACATGTCCGAACGGCTGGCCCGGAATTCCAGGCTGGCCATCGTTCCCATCGGCTACTGGCACGGATTTGACCGGGGTTTATCCGGAACGGGTGAAGTGCTGATCAATGGAGCCCGGGCGCGGGTGCGCGGACGCGTGTCCATGGATTTGATAACAGTCGACGTCACCGGCATCCCCTGCCGGGTCGGCGACATGGTCACTCTTATCGGGCGAAGCGGAGCGGAAATGATCACGGCCGCGGAAATGGCCGGCCGGATCGACTCAACGGCTTACGAAGTCCTGACCCGCATCAATCCGCTGGTCAAACGTCTCGTCGTCTGATATATCAGGGCTAGTACGGGGTCAGGTCTTAACATATAACATTTCCCTATTTATTCATATCTTTCTTAGCTTTTTTATTACCCCTCACCGATTTGCCCTCTTCTTTGATGCCTTGTGAGAAGGCATGTCGAGAACGGCGTTATCAATTCTCAATAACAATTATAAGTTGATGATATTAGGGAGCGGTTCCTTTTTAACTCGCTATTAAAATTAATCGGGTAAACAAGTAAGCTGCCCCCCTATTCAACAAAGCAGGATAAGATCCGGTTGGAGACGAGCTGCCGATTTTCCGGAATCCGCAGGGTCCCGCGCTCTACAATAAGAAAACCATCCTTTCGGAGTTCTTCGATGTCCTCCGCAAATCGCTCGCCGACGTCGATGCCGAACCGTTTCCGGAAAACCTCCAGGTCGATTCCGCGGACAAGGCGGAGCCCGACGACAAGCGCCTCGCGCCAAGCTTTATCCCGGCCCAGGGCGACGATTTCTTGGCGCGAATCCTCGCCGGCGCGGAGCTTATCGAGCCATCCCTCCAGAGAGTCCAAGTTCGTCCAGCGCTCCAAATCGCCGCGCGACCCGGCCGACGGCCCCAGTCCGAGAAACGGTTCGGAGCGCCAATATTTGAGATTATGCCGGCACTCCCGCCCCGGCCGGGCGAAATTGGAAATTTCATAGCGGCGGAGACCCATCGATTCGAGCCGGACGGCGGCGGCTTCAAACGCATCGGCCGCCTCATCGTCATCGACGGGATCGGCCCGCACAACGGCCTCGAAGGGAAGCCCCTCGACATTTTCAAGAATATAAAGCGAGGCGTGATCGGGAGAAAGCGCCGCCGCCTCGTCTAAGGTTTTATCGAGAGCATCCCGGGACTCTCCGGGGACGCCGACCATCAGGTCTAGTCCGATGGCGGCGAATCCCGCCCCTCCCGCACGGCGGATAAAATCCCTGGCCCGCGCGGCCGAATAATCCCGGCCGAGAATTGCCAGGATCCGATCGTCGAACGACTGGACACCCACGCTCAATCGCGTCACGCCCGCTCGAATCCACCCGGCCAGGACGGCCTCATCGATATCGCCGGACGGATTCGCTTCGATCGTGAATTCGACGGGCGCAAGCTTCAGGTGCGCGGCTAACATAGCCCGAAGATCTTCGACGTCGGAAGGGCTCAAAATCGACGGCGTCCCGCCTCCAAGATAGAGCGTATCGAATTCCCATCCGAGGCCGGCCCGCCGGGATGCTTCCAGGGCCAACCCCTCCCGCCACGCGGCGAATGATTTTTCGTCATAAATCCGGCTTACGAAATGGCAGTACGGGCATTTTCTCCGGCAAAAAGGAAAATGAACGTACAAACCCGCCCTCGCCGGTTTGGCTTTCATCACGTTCTCGCCCGCAAGCATTTCCATAACACCCTTTCGCACTTTATCAGCCCGGGTCCATGCGTTCAACCTGCCGACCTTATGACACTTTCGTTTGCGAGCGAGAAACCGGAAAAACCATTCCTCGGTCAACTCAACCCGGCCTTGACGAAGCCCGCCGCCGGGCGGTACAGTCATGGCCGTGATCACCGCCCCGTCGAAATCGATTTTGCCTCCCGCCCTCCCGCTCATCCTCCTTCTCCTCGCCGCCCTCGGCCTCGGTTTCTTCAACCTGACCGGCAACCTCATGAACGACGACGAGGGTGCTTACCTCTACTCGGCTTGGCGCGTCTCCGAAGGCGAAACGCCCTACCGAGATTTTAACCTCGTCCAAACACCGCTGGCCTTCTGGATCATGGCCGCTGTGTTCAAGATCGCCGGGCCCTCCGTTGCGGCGGCCCGGGCCGTATCTTTTCTCTTCGCCCTCGGCGCAGCCCTTTTCCTTTATGCCGCGGCCAGGCGGGCTTTCGGCGTCGGCCGTCCGGCGGCCGCGACAGCCGCCTTCCTGTTTCTTTTCACCAAGCATATTTTTTATCTCGGCCGTTCGTTCATGCCCGACGATATCATGATCTTCCTGGGTGCCGCGGCGCTTTTTCTGGCCCTTCGTGCCGAAGACCCCTCCCTTTCGCCGAGGCGGAGAATCGCCGCCGCCTTACTGGCCGGGACATCCGCCGGCCTGGCCTCCCTGGCCAAGCTCAACGGTTCGCTCGTCTTTGCCGGCTACGCGGGATACCTGCTGTGGACTTGGATCCGACGGAAAGAACCGGCCGGCCAAGTCGGCCGACGACTGGCCGCCGCCGGCACCGGGTTCGCCGCCGCCTTCATCCTGCCCATGGCGATTCTCATGGCGACGGTTCCGCATGCCGGATTCCTCATGCTCGGTTTTCACGCCGGCCGGCAAACGTCCTCCGAAGCCTTCACCCTCGCCACTCCATTCGTCCGGCTGGTCCGATTCGTCGGCAGCCACAACTACGGGCTCGTTCCCGTGGCCGTTCTCGGCCTGGCGGCCGGCCGGTTCGCCAAGGACTCGCGACGGTTTTTGCTCGCGCTCTCCGCCGCGGCGCCGCTCGTTTTCCTGTTTCTGCCGGGACGGTTTTTTATCCGCTATGCCGTCTTTGCCCTGGCCCCCCTGGCCGTTTTCTGCGCCGTCGGCCTGGAAATGTTGTGGCGCCGCCGAACCCTGCGAATATTCGCGCTTCCACCGGCCGTCATCCTCATCACGCTCAGCCTGGGTCCGTCGTTCAACCCGAAAACGCTCGCCGTCCATGACCAGGGCACGCGCAATCTCGTCGCTCTCGTCGAGGCCGAAACAAAGCCGGGTGATTTCGTCTTCGGTGACGACCCTTTCATCAATTTCCTGGCCCGCCGCCCCTGCCCTCCTGCCCTTGTGGACGTCTCGGAAGCCTGGACCAAGGGCGGGCTGGTCACGGCCGATATCATCCGCGAAAAATGCGAAGGGGCCGGGGTGAAGCTCATTTTCGTCGAGACGGGCCGTTCGGCCCACCATCTCGTCAACCTGCGCGATTTCGATCGTTTCCAGGTTTACTTGGACGAAAAGTACCGCCCGGCCCTAAGAATGAAACGGGAGTTTTTAGACGTCGCAGTATATATCCGAAACTGACGGACCGGCCGGATTGGCGGCGTTTCGTCAGACCAGACTCGTGCGGATGAACCGATCGAACAGGACATGCCCATCGATGATCGGCGATCCCTCGGCCGCCTTCTCCGAATAATTCGTCCGCTCCCCGACCGGGATCCCCGCCCCGCAGGCGGCATAGGGAACCGGCATGGCGTGATGCGTCTTCATCGAAACCGGAGTGGCGTGATCGGGCATGACCAGGATCCTCAGTTTTGGCATCCACTCGCGGAGGTCCAGGATCGGGGCCACCACCCGCTCGTCGAACTCCTCGATGGCCTGGATTTTCTTGGCCAGGTCGCCCTCATGGGAAGTCTCGTCGGGGGCCTCGATATGGACGAACACGAGATCCTCGGAGTGGAGCGCGTCGACCGCCGCGGCAACTTTGCCGCGATAATTCGTCCCCAAATATCCCGTCGCGCCTTCGACCATCCGGACTTTGAGCCCGGAGAGAACGCCCAGCCCGCGGACCAGGTCCACGGCCGAAACGACCGAACCGGACAAGCCGTAGCGTTCCTTCAGGGTGGGGAATTTGACCGCCGCGCCCTGGCCCCAGAACCAGACGTCGGTGGCCGGATTCTTGCCGGCGCGAAGCCGTTCCCTGTTGACGGCCGATGCGGCCAGCACGGGGCGGGCTTTGTCCATAAGCTCCACCAGCAATTCGGCTCCATCGCCCTGGGGGAGGTGCTCCTTCCAGGTCCGTCCGGAAATGTCGTGGGGCGGTGTGCAATCCAGGCGGCGGCGGGGAAATCCTTTGACCACGAGAAGATGACGATAGCTGACGCCGGGATGAAGGGTGACGCGGTCGGAATCGAAAACCTTCTTCAGCTCGGCCACTAAACGGTGCGATTCCGCGGTGCTGATATGGCCGGCGGAATAATCCTTCATGGCGTCCGGCGCCAACGTTATCAGGTTGCAGCGGAAGGCGGTGTCTCCCTGGCCGAGGGAGACGCCCAAGGCGGCGGCTTCCAGAGGCGCACGGCCGGAATAAAAACGCGTCGGATCGAACCCCATCAGCGACATGTTGGCCACATCGGACCCCGGCGCGAACCCGTCGGGGATAGTCCGAGCCAAGCCGACGACGCCTTGGCCCGCGACGGCATCCATGGCCGGTGTCTTGGCATAGGCGAGGGGTGTCAAACCGCCCAGCTCCGGAACGGGAAAATCGGCCATGCCGTCGCCGATGAGGATCGCGTATTGAAAGTTCATTAAGGACTCCGTTTTTTTCGAATCGTTCGCCCGGTCCTCAGCGGCCAGGTCCACGCCCTCCAGCCAAAGCCGGGATCCCGTCCAATATTTCAAGCACCGTTTCCGCCATGGCCTCGATCCCGATGACCCTATCGTGGAGGATGGGCCGTTTCCGCAAATCGGCGACGGCCCGATGGGTGGGTGTCCCGGAGAGTTCCGCCACCCGCTCGATAGCCCGAAACTCATCCTCGACTATTTCGTCCGTCAACCCGGCTAGGACATCTCGGCTGAACTTGAACGGACTGGCCGTCGAAGCGATCACGACCGGCGTTTCATCCCGGTCCATTTCTTCGAGCACAGCGGCGGCCACAGCCGTGTGAGTGTCGAGGACATAACCGTTCCGACGATAGTTGCGGCCGATCGTCTCCAAGACTCGAGGCTCGTCCACCCACCCGCCCGTCATTATCGCCCGCATCCGGCCCAGAGTTTCCCCGTCCACGGCAAATCGCCCGGTTTTGGCCAAGGCTTCGAACCAGATGGCCGTGCGACCGCCGTCGTGGCCGGTGACCTCGAATAAAAACCGTTCCAGATTGGACGAGATCAGGATGTCCATGGACGGCGACATGGTCCGGTGGAAATCGCGGTTGCGGTCATAAACGCCCGTAGCCAGAAATTCAGCCAGGACGTTATTTTTGTTGGAAGCACAGATCAGCCGGCGCACAGGCAATCCCAGTCGCAGGGCATAATAGCCGGCCAAGATATTGCCGAAATTGCCCGTGGGAACGCAAAAATCGATCGGTTGGCCGGCCCGGATCGTCCCGCGCCCGACGAGGTCAAGGTAGGCTTTGACATAATAGACGACCTGCGGGCAGAGACGCCCCCAGTTGATGGAATTGGCCGAGGAGAACCCCCCCCCGCGGCGGGCCAGTTCGCCGGTCAAAACGGGATCGCCGAACAATTTTTTCACCGCAGTCTGACAATCGTCGAAATTGCCCATCACCGCCGCCACCTGGGTATTGGCGCCGTCGGTCGTGACCATCTGCAGGCGCTGGATTTCGCTCACTCCGCCATGGGGATAGAAAACGATGATGGAAATGCCGGGGGCGTTCTTGAATCCCTCGAGCGCGGCCTTTCCGGTGTCCCCGGATGTGGCCACCAGAATCACGGTGTGGGCCGGATCGTTGGTTTTCTCTTTGGCCCGGGCCAGGAAATGGGGCATGATCTGCAAGGCCACGTCCTTGAAGGCGGCGGTCGGGCCATGCCACAATTCCAGGACGAAACGGCGGTCGTCGAGGGCGATCAAGTCCACGATCGATTCGGTGTCAAAGGCGGCGGCGTTGTAGGCGCGCGAGACGCAGCCATCGATATCGGCGGGCGAAAAATCGGTCAGAAATGGGGCTAGAATCCGCCGGGCGACGTCCTGGTACGAACGGGCGGGAGCGGTAATGCCGTCGAGCGGGAGGATGCTGTCCGGAACAAACAGGCCGCCGCCGGGAACCATGCCGAGCGCGATGGCCCGGGAGGAAGCGATGGGTTCATAATTGCCGCGGGTGCTGATATAGCGCATGGGATCACCTTGGATTGGAGAGAAAGTATCTCACGGCCGAATCGGGAGTGTCAAACGGACCGGCCGGCGTCGGCAATTTAACCCATTCGACTCCCCGGGCTTTGCAGTCCTCATTCGCGAAACGAATAAGGGCGGGCTGAAGCCCGGGGTATACCCAGGGTTAATACTGAGCGGCGCTTTGTACCCCGATTCAAAAATCGTGGTTTGGCGCCGCGAACGTATCACCTTGAGGTAGTGAGGAAGTATCTCACGGCCGAATCAGGAGTGTCAAACGCCCGGCGGCGGCCCGGCGTCGTCGGCGGCCGGCGTAAACGTCAACCGGGATCCCGGACCCGCCGTCCGGCTCCATCCCGCGATCAACCGAATTCATTAACAAACGGAGAGCTTGACTCATCGAATGCCGTCGTCCTCAAGGCCGAGGCGATCATCACGGGGGATAAAGCCCTCCGCGCCATCCAATCATTCGGGAACATCCGTATCGGAACGCCGTCAGAATTCTGGAATTCGACAAAAGCCTGCGTTGGCGACGTGTCCGGTAAGATCACAGCGAATCGGCAAGTTCTGATATAATAAGAGGGTAACGGCGATTTTTTCAACATGAACAAAACGGAGCTCGATCTTTGGCGCCGCGGGCAATCGGAAGCGGAGAAGATCACTCGCAGAGAACGAATCTTGTCCCTCCTCCGAGTGACGCGGCGGGAATCATTGGCCGAGTTTTTAAGCCTTCAGATGGACCTTTCTCGAGCTCGGAGTCCTCGGCCATCATCACGGCTTCTCCTAGCCATGAGGGAAGTCCTGGACCGCCGGACCAAACGGATCAACTGAAGCATGGGCCTTCTAGAAGCCGCGCTCGAAATCGCCGGCTTTTTATCCAAGCATCGCGTTCCCTACGCCATTCTGGGCGGCTTCGCGGTTCAATACCATGGTCAGCCGCGTCAAACAAGCGACATCGACCTTGTCGTCCTCGTTCCCGAGGAAAATCTCGACAGTTTCATGGATGGACTTTTAAAGGCATTTCCCTCGAGGATCCAGGACGCAAAGGATTTTGCTTTTAGAAATCGTGTCCTCCTCCTCTCCTCGAAAGACGGGACTCCGATCGATTTGTCCTTCGGAATCCCCGGCTACGAAGAGGAAGCCATGAAGAGAGTGGCCCGGCTATCCATCCCCGGGAAAGGCGCTCTTCGCCTGCTCGGGGCAGAAGACCTGATCATCCACAAATGCGTCGCCGGCCGCGCCCGCGATCTTGAAGACATCGAGTCGATCATTATCCGCCGGAAGAAGAGGCTCGATTTCAAATATATTCGCTCATGGCTGGACGAGTTCTCTCCGCTCGTCGACGATCACGACGTTCGCGGCGTCTTCGAGCAGGCTTGCCGTCGAGCCAAGAAAACGATTGCGGATATCCGGCACTAGAAAACGACCCCTCAAGCAACATTCCATCTCTTCAAAACGTATCTGATATTGGCCATCCGTCCGAGGAATAAACCCATCCGATGGATCAAGGAGAAACGAATGACTCTGCCCGCCGCCAAGACTCCCCATCTCCGCCCGCCCCTGACCCGCCGCGGCTTCCTCGGCGCCGCGTTAGGCGCAGTTCCCGCCGCCGCCCTGCTCGGGCATGAAATCGCCCCCCAGGCTCCCGGCCGGACTCCGGCCGCCGTCCAACCCCGGATCAAAGAGTATCGGGCTTTGGGCCGAACGGGATTCAAGGTTTCGGATATCTCCTTCGGAGCCGGCCCCCTGAACAACGCCAATGTCCTGACCGCCGCCCTCGACCGGGGCATGAACTACATCGACACGGCCGAGCACTACGAGAACGGCAACTCCGAGCGGACCATCGGCTCGGCCCTCAAGGGCCGCGACCGCAAGTCGGTCTTCCTAACGACCAAGCTCAACCTGACCTTCAACAAACAGACGACGAAGGAAGGGATCAGGGACCGCTTCAACAAATGCCTGGAGAGGATGGGAACCGGCCACGCCGAGTGCCTGATGATCCACATGTGCACACTGGCCCAGGTCAAGTACGAGCCGTACCACGAGCTGATCAAGGAGCTAAAAGCCGAGGGCAAGGTCCGCTGGAGCGGCCTTTCCAACCACGGCGCGGACTACTCCTTGAGCGGCCGGTTGGACGATCCGGTTGAGACCGTGGTCCTGGCGGCGGCCGAGGACGGCCGTTTCGACGTCGTCCTGTGCACGTTCAACTACCTCAAGGCCGAAACGAGCGACCGGATGCTCAAAGCCTGCGCCGAGAAGGGCGTGGGCGTCTCGCTGATGAAGATGAACCCGGCCCTGACCAACGCCCAGGAGGCGGAAATGCTGCCCCGCCTGCGGGAGCGGTACAAATCGCAAGGCAAGGACTTCCCCGAAGCGCTGGTCAAGCTGGCTCAAATCAGCGCGGACCGGACGGCGGCAACAGAAGCGTTTCTGAAGAAACACGCCCTGGCCGGCCCCGAACAGTCGCGCGACGCGGCGCTCCGCTATTGCCTGAACCGGCCCGAGGTCCACTGCGTCTGCCCCAGCATCAACAGCTTCGAGGAACTGGACTCGTATATCGCGATTTCGGGAACCAGGTTCGAAACCCGCGAGGCGGAGATGCTGGCCGACTGCCGCGAAACACTGGGCGGAGCGACCTGCCGCATCGGCTGCGGCGAGTGCCAATCGGCCTGTCCGCGCGGCGTCCCGGTGGCGGCCATCATGCGCTACGATTACTACTTCCGGACCGTGCGGCGGGAGAAGGCGGCCATGGCGGATTACGCGGCCCTGGCCGGGGTCGATGCGGCCTCTTGCGCGGACTGTCCCGGCCCCTGCGAAGCCGCCTGCCCGCACGGCGTCCCGATCCAGGGCAAGCTCGTGCTGGCTCATGAGCGGCTGACGCTTCCGTAATATCCTGGAATCTCGTTTGCGCTCCCGCCAAGGCGGCCCTGAACATGGTTGTCATGGTCTGGGTCTTCCATCACCTGGACGAACCCGTTGCCCTGCTGAAAAACCTCAAGCCGAGCCTCAGGCCGGGCGCAACCGTGGTCATCCTCGATCCCGATCCCCAGCGAAACGGCGAGAAAGACTCGGACCGCCCTTCCTCCGAGGCGAGCGTCCGCAAGGAAGCCGAGGCGGCCGGCTTCGAGCTGGTCAAAGTGGAGACATTCCTGCCGCGGGATACGATCTTCATCCTGCGGGCCATGACAAGCGCCTGACCGCTTGTCATGCGCCCGTTCTCGCCTCCCAAGGCGGCCCTTTTCGTGTATCATAAGGGGGTTATTCGGATTCGGAGACAAGCTGAAATGCTTCGAAACGGCCCCCGACGACGACGCGGCCTACGCTGGGCAGCAGGTTGGATCGCGTCCCTATGGCTGGGTGCCGGCTTTTTATCCGGAATCGTGGCCGGGCAGGACTTCGATTTCCGCGGCCAGCTCTCGTTCTGGCTGGCCGGCCACGACCGCCCGATTGCCGAGGGCGCGGCGGGCCTTCGCTATATCCCCTCGTTCTCGCTGAAGAAGGACCTTGGGCGCGGCTTGGCTCTCGACGCTGAAGCCTCGTTCAACACCTTCATCTCCCTGCAGGGATCGACGTTTGCCTCGGCGGCCGGCAGCTCGGGCTTCAAGCCCTATCGGGTTTGGGTTCGTTTCTCGACCGCTCGCTTCGAGGCCCGGCTGGGTCTGCAGAAAATCAACTTCGGCTCGGCTCTCCTCCTGCGCCCGCTCATGTGGTTCGACCGGATCGACCCTAACGACCCCCTCCAGCTCACCGACGGCGTCTACGCCCTGCTCCTGAAATACACTTTTTCCGGCAACGCCAATGTCTGGCTCTGGGGCTTGGCCGGCAACGACGAGGCCAAAGGGTGGGAGATCGTGCCCACGAAACGCCGCGCCCCCGAGTTCGGCGGCCGCGTCCAGGTCCCGCTCGGACCGGGCGAAGCGGCCATCACCTATCACCACCGACGAATGGATAGCGCCCGCAACTCGTTCGACCTCCCCCAAAGCGAAGCCGCCATCGTCCCCGAAGACCGGATCGGCATTGACGGCAAGTGGGACCTCGGTATCGGACTCTGGTTCGAGGCCGTCTGGACCCGTCTTGGTTGGGAGGTCGCACCGTGGAAATCCCAACGGGCCGTGAACCTGGGCATGGATTTCACTTTCGGTCTGGGCAACGGCTTGCACGTCATGGCTGAACATCTGGCCGCGGATTTCGGAGCTGACTCCTTCGGCCAGGGAACGCGGCGGAATCTCACCGCCCTGACCGCGGATTACCCGCTCGGGATTCTCGACCGCCTCCGCGCCGTCATCTTCCGCGATTGGACGTCGGGCGACTTCTATCGCCTCTTGACCTGGCAACGGACGTACGACCGATGGAGCATCATCGCCATCGGTTTCTGGAATCCCGATCGTTATCGGATTTTTTCTTCCGGGCGGGAGATGAACCTTTTCGCCGGCCGCGGAATTCAGATCATGATCGTCTATAATTAAACCCATTCGACTCACTAAGGCGAGGTGGATATGGATAACGGCGCGCTGATGCGGACGACGAACCTGACCAAGATCTACCCGATGGGAGGGCAATCCATCACCGCTCTCGACAAAGTCAGCCTGATATTCGCCAAGGGCGAATTCGCCGGCCTGGTCGGCCCCAGCGGCTCGGGCAAAACGACCCTGCTCAACATCCTGGGCTCGCTCGACATTCCGACCAGCGGCAGTGTCGAGGTTCTGGGCGAAAAGATCGAGACGCTGACACACCGCAAAGCTGCCGATCTGCGCAATCATCATATCGGGTTCATCTTCCAGACCTTCAATCTCCTGCCCGTCTACACGGTCTATGAGAACGTGGAGTTCCCCCTGCTCCTGCTGGGGATGGACGCTCCCTCCCGCCGCAAGGCCGTGTTCGACGCCCTGGACTGGGTCCATCTCTCCGACCGGGCCAAATCCCGGCCGGCCCAGCTGTCGGGCGGACAGTGCCAACGGGTGGCTATCGCCCGGGCCGTGGTCAAAAAGCCGGCTCTGGTCTTGGCCGACGAGCCGACGGCCAACTTGGACGCCGAGAACTCGCACCACATCCTGGACACGATGGGCGACATCAACCGCGACCTGGGCACGACCTTCCTCTTCTCCACGCATGACGACAAGGTCATCGCCCATCTGCGGCGCAAGATCACCCTGGTCGACGGCCGGGTGGCCAAGGACGAACCGGGTTTGGCGGCGGAGAAGCGGCCATGATCATCCCCAAGCTGGCCATGCGAAATATGCTCGGCGCCGGGATCAAGACCTGGCTGAACGCGGCAGTGTTGTCGATGGCCTTTGTGGCCATCCTGATGGGCCAGGGCCTCTACGACGGATTCGACGCCGATGTCTCCCGAACGATGACCGAAGCCGAGTACGGCGAGGGGCAGTACTGGGTTCAAGGTTACGACCCCTTCGACCCGTTCACTCTGCAGGATTCGCACGCCCCCATCCCGCCGGCCCTGGCCGGGCTGATCGAGGGCGGCCGAGCAACACCGCTTCTCCTCGTCCAGGGCACGATCTATCCGAACGGGCGCGTCCGGCCGGTCATACTCAAGGGCATCGACCCGGGCCAAAAGATTCTGGGGGTCCCCTCGGCCCTTCTGGCCTCGAACGAAGCCGCTTTGACGGCCCTTATCGGGAGCCGGATGGCGGAAGCGACCGGGCTCCAGAAAGGCGACACCGTGACCGTACGCTGGCGTGACGCCGGCGGCACCTTTGATGCCCGCGAAATTTCCGTCGTCGAGGTCATGCGGACGAGCGTCCAAACAATCGACGAAGGACAGGTCTGGATGCCCCTCGAAACCCTGCGCAAGATGGCCGGGATGCCGGACGAAGCCACCCTCATCACCCTGGGCCAAGAAATCCAGGCTCCCGGCGCCATGCCCGGCTGGGACTTCAGGGGCCTCGACTTCCTGCTTAAGGACATCAAGGACCTGATCAAAGGCAAGACAATCGGCGCTTCGATCTTCTACATCATTCTGATGTTCCTGGCCATGCTGGCGGTCTTCAACACCCAGCTCCTGTCCATCTGGAAGAGGCGGCGGGAAATCGGGACGATGATGGCCCTGGGCATCACCCGCGGCCGTGTCGTGACCCTGTTCACGTTTGAAGGCGGACTCAACGGCGTCTTCGCCGTCCTGCTGGGGGCGCTCTGGGGCATTCCCGCCCTCTCCTACTTCGCCGCCCACGGTATGGCCATTTCGAGCAAGCAGGCCGATAGCTTCGGGTTCGCCATCGACAAGGGGCTCTACCCCATCTACGGAGCGGGGCTCGTTTTGGGCACGACCGTCCTCGTTTTCGTAGTCACGGTCGTCGTCAGCTACTTGCCGGCCCGCAAAATCAGCCGTCTCAAGCCGACCGACGCTCTGCGCGGGAGGATGTCATGATCCGTTTCTTGATCAAGGGCGTCCTGCGCGATCGCTCCCGCAGCCTGTTCCCCTTCCTCATTGTCACGGCCGGCGTGTTTTTGACTGTGGCGACCTACTGCTACGTCAAGGGGGCGGAGATCAACATCGTCCGGTCCAGCGCCAACCTGCGGCACGGCCACGTCAAGGTCATGACCGCGGCCTACGCGGCCGAAGCCGACCAGGTCCCTAACGACCTGGCCATGACGGGCGCGGCCGTACTAATGGCCGAACTGAAGACCCTGGCACCGGACATGGACTGGGTGGCCCGCATCCAGTTCGGCGGCCTGTTGGACGTGCCGGACGAAAAGGGTGAGACCAAGTTCCAGGCGCCCGCGGCGGGGCTGGCCGTCGATCTCATGACGCCGGGCAGCCCCGAGCCGGTACTCCTCGGCCTGGAGCGGATCCTCGTCCGCGGCCGCCTGCCCCGGGCGGCGGGCGAGTTCCTGCTCGGCGACGAGCTGGCCCGCCGGCTGGGACTCGAACCCGGCGGTAGGGTGACCCTGATCGGGTCGACCATGTACGGCTCGATGAGCATGGTCAACTTGACGGTGGCCGGGACGATCCGCTTCGGGATCAGAGCCATGGACCGAACCGGCCTCATCGCCGACCTGGCCGATGTCCGAAAAGCCCTGGACATGGAGGACGCGTCAGGCGAGATCCTGGGGTTGTTCCGTAACGGAATTTATGTCTCGGAGCGGGCCAAGTCGCTGGCCCGGGCCTTCAACGCCCGGCCGGCGGACCCGGCCGACGCCTTCCGCCCGTTGATGCAAACCCTCCATCAGCAACCGGGGCTGGACATCATGTACGAAAAACTCGGTTCGGCCTCGGCCATTATCATCCTGGTCTTCCTGCTGGCCATGTCGCTCGTGCAATGGAATGCCGGCTTGGTCGGTACCCTGCGCCGCTACGGCGAGTTCGGCCTGCGCCTGGCCCTGGGCGAGAGCAAAGGCCGCGCCTACCGGTCGCTGCTGGCGGAAGCCGCGATCATCGGCCTCCTGGGATCGGCGGCCGGAACAGCGCTCGGCCTGGCCCTGTCCTACTTTCTCCAGGTCCACGGCATCGACGTCAGCGGGATGATGAAGAACATGAGCCTCCTGATGGACCCCGTCCTGCGTTCCAAGATTTCGCCGTTCGCCTATGTCGTCGGGTTCATCCCGGGACTGCTGGCTTCGGTGATCGGCACCGCCATAGCCGGCAGGGCGGTCTACAGACGCCGGACCGCTCAATTGTTCAAGGAGCTGGAGACATGACGCGGAAAAAGATCTTCGTAGTGCTCGTCTTGCTCACCGCGGTCGGAGTGACGAAGGGCCGGGCCCAGACGCCCTCGGCCGAGACCATCCTCGACCGGGTCGACCGCAATGCCGTGCCGGGGACCAAAATCCTTATCTCGGAAATGACCATTCGCGGCCGCCGCGACAGCCGGATCGTCAAGTCCAAGTCCTGGATCCAAGGCGAGGAGAAAGCTTTCACCGAATACCTCGACCCGCCGCGCGAGCGGGGCATCAAGATGCTCAAGCTGGGCGACCAGCTCTGGACCTACTCGCCCGACACCGACCGGACGATCTCTATATCGGGGCATATGCTCCGCCAGTCGGTCATGGGCTCGGACCTGTCCTACGAGGACATGATGGAGAACCGCAAGCTCCGCCAGGCTTACGAGGCGCGGGTCGCGGGCGAAGAAGGGCTTGACGGCCAGCCTTGCTGGGTCCTGGAACTGGCGGCCAAGGCCGGGGACGCCGCCTACCAGACGCGTAAAGCCTGGGTGGACAAAGAGCGGTATGTCGTACTTAAAGAGGAGCGGTACGCCAAGAGCGGCAAGCTGCTCAAGACGCTGGAGGTCAAGAGTGTCGTCCGCAGGGGCGACCGCTGGATCCAGGACCGCGTGGTTTTCCGCGATGTTCTCAAACCCGGCACGGGGACGGAGTTCGCCATCGTCTCCATCGAGCTAGACGCCCCCATCCCGGAGGCTTTGTTTTCCAAAGCCTCGCTTCGCAAGTAACAGCCCCCCGGAGGGCTTTCCGAACACCGGCCGATATGGTAAAAATAGGGGTCTATTCCGACCTCGAAGGACAGCTACCATGGCGGACGATTTCCCGAAGCTCTACGAACCGGCGCAATACGAAAAACGCATTTATGACCGCTGGACGGCGGCCGATGCCTTCGCCGCGATCCCCGACGGGCGAGCCGAGCGCTACGTCATCATGATGCCCCTGCCCAACGTCACCGGCGCCCTGCACATGGGCCACGCCATGGACAACGTCATGCAGGACCTCCTGATCCGCTGGCACCGCATGATGGGCGACAACACCCTGTGGATGCCCGGGACGGACCACGCCGGAATCGGGACGCAGGCGGTCGTCGAGAAACGGCTTTTCGAGCTCGAGGGGAAAACCCGTCATGACCTCGGCCGCGAGGGCCTCGTCGCCCGGATCTGGGCCTGGAAGGACGAGTATCAGGCCCGCATCATCCGTCAGCAGCAGAGCATGGGCTGCTCCTGCGACTGGAAGCGCCAACGATTCACCATGGACGCCGTCTGCGCCCGGGCCGTCCGGGAGGCCTTTTTCCGGCTTTTCCGCGACGACCTGATCTATCGCGGCGACCGGCTGGTCAATTGGGATTGCCAGCTTCAGACCGCCGTTTCCGACGACGAGATCGTCTATGAAAAAGTCCGGGGTCATTTCTGGCATTTGCGCTATCCGATCATCGATCCTCGGCCCGGGGAGCCGGCTCATGTCGTCGTGGCCACGACCCGGCCCGAGACGATGCTCGGCGATACAGCCGTGGCCGTCCATCCCGACCCGGCCGCCGAGCTTGACCGGCAGATAGCCGAGGCGCGGATCAAACTCGACTCCGCTTCCAAGAAGGAACGCGCCGATCTGGACAAGCAGCTCGAACGGCTCGAAGAGCGCCGCCGTGACGTCCTCCCCCATCTCCTTCAACTCAGGGACATGAGCCGGGCCGGACGAAAAGTTCTTCTCCCCCTCCTGGACCGGCCGATTCCTCTTCTGCTCGACGCCTGGGCCGATCCGGCCCTGGGCACGGGATGCGTCAAAATCACGCCCGGGCACGACCCCAACGACTACGCCGTTTGGGAGCGCCACCGGGGTGAAATCGGCCTCCTCAACATCCTCAACGCGGACGGCACTTTGAACGCCGTCGCCGGACCCTATGCCGGTCTCGATCGATTCGTCGCCCGCAAGCGCGTCGTCGCCGACCTCAAGACTCGCGCTCTCCTCGAATCCGTCGAGGACCGGGACATGGAAGTCGGCCACTCCGACCGGTCCAAAACGCCCATCGAGCCGCTCGTCTCCAAGCAATGGTTCGTCCGCATGAGCGACGTTCCCGACGGAATCGTGTGCGGCGTCGGAACGACCAAGGAATTTCGCGCCCCCGGCCTGGCCCAAGCGGCCATCGACGCTTCTCTCCCCGCCTATCATTCCGCCAGCGGCCGCCGCCTGACGTTCGCCCCGGACGACGAGCGCTACGGGGGGACATACCGGTCCTGGCTGGGCGAAAAACGCGATTGGTGCATCAGCCGACAGCTCTGGTGGGGCCATCGGATTCCGATCTGGCACAACACCTTCCCGGGTTCGGAAATCAAAAAGATCGTCGCCGCCCTCCCTCCGGGGGATCCCGCCGACATATGCGGCTGGGTGGCCGACGAGGCCGGAATCACCCTCCCCTTCGACCGGTTGATGGGCCTTACCGCCGACCGCCGGTATTCCATTCTCGTTTGCCTCCGCCATGAAGAAGCCCAGGCGAAGTTCGCCGCGGCCCTGGAATCCGCCGGGCTGGCCCAGGAAACCGATGTCCTGGACACTTGGTTCAGCTCGTCCCTCTGGCCGATCTCGACTCTCGGTTGGCCCGATCCGGCCACGGCCGCGATCGACGCCGGTCAGCGGCCATTAAGCGCGCCCGGGACGGACAGAGACGATTGCCTGGCCTATTATTATCCGGGATCGTGCCTCGTCACCGCGCGCGACATCATCACCCTGTGGGTCGCCCGGATGATGATCATGGGGCTCTACCTGCAGGGCGACGTTCCATTCACCGCGAGCTTCATCCACGCCAACATCCAGGACGGCAAGGGGGAGCGGATGAGTAAAAGCAAGGGCAACGGCATCGACCCTGAGGACATCATCGAGAAATACGGCACGGACGCCATGCGCTACGTCCTCTGCGATATGCAAACCGGCACCCAGGACATCCGCCTTCCGGTGCAAGCCGTCTCGCCCTACAACGGCGAAATGGTGGACTTGACATCGGCCAAACACGGGCGCTCGATCTTCACCTATATCGACCCCCAGACGGGGAAGGAATTCGACGTTCTCGGCACCATGCCCGACATCCCGGCCGCCAAGATCATCAGCGAACGGTTCGAGATCGGCCGGGCCTTCTGCACCAAGCTCTGGAACGCCGCCCGATTCATGTTCGGGAACCTGGGCGACCATCCGTTTACGCCGCTCCTGGGGAGTCAACTGGCCCCCGAGGACCGCTGGATCCTGTCGCGGTTGTCGAAAGTCATCCGGACCGTGGACGGGGAGCTTCGCGCCTTTAACCCGTCAGCAGCGGTGGGCGCGGCCCGCGATTTCTTCTGGGGCGACCTCTGCGACTGGTACCTGGAGATCATCAAACCACGCCTGCGCGACGAATCCTCGGCGCCGATAGCGCGGTCCGTCCTGGCCCTGGCCTTCGATCACGTTCTGCGTCTTTTCCACCCCTTCGTCCCGTTCATCACCGAAGTGTTGTGGGAGCGGCTGAACGCCCACTGCCCTGTCCGCGGCTTGCTCGCCCCGATGCGCACCTCCGAGCTCCTTCTTAAAGCTCCCTGGCCCGCGCCCCATCCACGCTGGGAAGACGAGGCAGTCGAAGCGGATTTCAGCGTCGCCGTCGGAGTCGTCCGCGGCATCCGCGACCTGCGCCAGCATCACGGCATCTCGCCGAACCTGAAGGTCAAGGCCTTCATAAGAGCCGCTGGATCGGAGGCCGACGTCCTGGAGCGCCTGAAGCCGCTCGTCCTCCATATGGCCGCGCTCGAAACCCTGGAAGTCGGCGCCGCTGTCGCCCGTCCGGCGACGGCCGTCGTCCAGGTCGTGGGCGGGATGGAAATCTATGTCCCGGGGCTGATCGATCCGGCCAAGGAACGGGCGCGGCTGGAAGCTCAACGGGTCAAGCTCATCGAAGACGCCCGCAAAGCCGAGGCCAAGCTGTCGAACGAGGGATTCGTCGCCCGCGCCCCGGCCGACGTCGTGGCTAAGGAGCGCTTGAAACTGGCCGAGCTCAAGGCCCAGGTCGAGGCCGTCTCATCGAACCTGGCTGCGCTGGATTAGGGCGGGAACTGAATCCGGGCGCGGTATCTTTCTCTATCGCGTGACTGGATATGCCCCGTTTTTTGACTCTCCGGAAAAAAACGGATATATTTCAGAACGATTCCGAGTCAACGCACCATGGATGTCCTTAAGGCCATCGAAACGCGCCGGGCGTATCGCTCGCTGGCGCCCGCCGCAATCACCCCTGAGCTTCTCACCGACCTGGCCCGCTGCGCCCAGCTGGCCCCATCCTGTAATAATAATCAACCGTGGCGGTTCGTCTTCGTTTATGGGAAGGAAAATCTCGAGCGATTTCACCCCGCCCTCAGCAGTCCGGGAAACGACTGGGCGAAAGCCGCGTCATTAATCGTGGTCGTCTGCAGCCGGAAGGAGGACGACTGCGTCATCAAGGACCGGGAGTATCATCTCTTCGGCGACGGCTTGGGGGCGGCGTTCCTGGTCCTGCGGGCGACCGAATTGGGGTTGGTCGCTCATCCCATTGCCGGATACAGCCCCAAAAAAGCCCGGGAAATTCTCGGCATCCCGGACGACTATCAAGTCATAACCCTGATAAACATCGGGAAACACGCCCCGGAAATCAGCCCGGGCCTCTCCCCGGAAAAAGTTGAACAAGAGAGCGTCCGGCCCGAGCGAAAGCCGTTTGGGGAATTCGCCTACGACAATCAATTCGGCCGGCCTCTTCCGGAGGCGCGACATCCGTGAACGGATTCTGGCTGACCCTGGCCGCGGGAACCGTGTTCCTTCTCTATGCGACCTGGGTCGTCTCCATCCGGGAAAAGAGACGCCATGGATATTCGCGCTTCTTCGCTTTCGAAAGCCTGTTCATTCTCGTCCTTTTTTAATCGGGACATGTGGTTCCGGAATCCTCTGTCGCCGCGTCAGATTCTCTCGTGGATCCTCCTCCTGGCCTCGATGGCGCTCGCGGCCGCGGGATTTTTCACGCTGAGAAAACACGGACATTCCCGGGGAAATTTCGAGAACACGACCCGGATCGTGGAGCGGGGGATCTATCGTTTCATCCGCCATCCGATGTACGCTTCACTTCTCTTCCTGGGACTCGGCGCACTGATCAAAGACGTCGGGCCGGCGACGGCCGTTTTGTTCCTCGTCGATATCGTCGCGACCGTGATCACGGCCTTGATGGACGAGAGCGAAATGAAAGCGAAATTCGGCTCCGAATACGCCGCCTATATGGCCAAGACGAAAAGGTTTGTTCCGTTCGTCCTGTGAGACGGATTGTTCGCGCGGTAGTCTTTCAAGCCTTCGTGCGCCGTTCCCGCGATAAAGGAAACGAAGGCCGCCGCTATCCGGCGGACGGTCCGAATTTTCCGGAAACCGCCGAAATTCACATCGTCCAGGGGCTGCGCAGGGGACGATTCAGCCGTTGGACCGCCTCCTCGTCGTTGATGATTCGTTCCTTCTCCGGGTCCCACCGGATAGGCCTGCCGAGCCGGACGGCTATATCGGACATATGGCTGATGGTATCGCAGCGGATAGCCGCCTCGAGCGTACTGATCGTCGGCTTCCGCGTTTTCATGCTTTCGACGAAATTCCGTCCCTGACTGGCGCTGCGGATGACCGGCATCTCGTCGTCCCGGATCTTCATCCGCTGCAGCTCACGGGTGCTGGCATAGAGCGAACCCCGGCTGACGCTGATCCAGCCGGTCTCGCCCCAGAACGTGGTGCCGTGGTCCATGAACGGCCGCTGGCGCGGGTCCATCCGGCCCACGACTGCCTTGGCCACGCTGTCGCACATGAAATGGATGGTCACACCATTGGCGTACCGGCATTGAACGTCCCAATTGTCCACGGTGTCGAACAAGCCCCCGGCCGGGATCTCGCCCTTGCCCTCGTAATAAACGGGGCTCGTGTGGTCCATATTCAGGCCCCACTGGGCGATGTCCAGGGGATGCACTCCCCAGCCGGCGATGAAGCCGAGCGCGTAATCGTAGATGTGATAAGCGCCCCACTCCGTGCAGCGGGATTTCGTGTACGGTTTCATCGGGGCCGGGCCGATCCATATCTCGAAATCCAGGTCGGAAGGGACAGGCGCCGGCTGCGTATTATGGAAGTGAGCTGCGAAAACCTCCGCGTACCCGTCCCCCGAACGCATGCCGGCGGACCAGGCGTCGACCGACTTGATCCTGCCGATGCGGCCGTTGCGGACGAGCTCAACGGCCCGGGTGAATTCGCCCGAGGACCGCTGCTGCGTTCCGTACTGGAAAATCACCTTGTTCGCCGCCGCGGTTTCGCGCAGCTTCCAGGACCAGGCCATGGCCACGCTCAACGGCTTTTCAACATACATGTCTTTCTTGGCCAGCGCCGCGTGATAGGCCAGCGGAACATGCCAATGGTCCGGAGTGCTGATGATCACCCCATCGACATCCTGGCGGGCCAAAACCTCCCGCCAATCGGCCATGGGCCGGCAGACGTTTCCGCCGTATCGGGCGTTGACTTTGGCGGCAAAGCCCTCCCGGCGGCCGGCGAAACAATCGCAGGCGGCGACGATTCGCACGTCCTCCTGCGTGTCCACGAAATCCTGCCAGACGTTGCTTCCGCCCCGGCTGCCGACGCCGATCGCGGCCAGGTTGATCCGGTTGCTCGGCGCGTTTCGGCCGAAGACGGTCGCTGGAACGATGGTCGGGGCGGCCAGCGTTACGGCCGCGGATTTCAGGAAGTCCCGGCGGGATATGTTCTTGCTCATGAGGCGGCTCCTTATTTGGATGCAAGCGGCAGGCCGGAGAAACGCTCGTTCTCCTTCCGTAGTCGAGCGGCATCCCATCGGCCGGAATGGACAAGCACGCGATACCGGAGGACCATTGTTCGGCCCGGCTGAAGGGTCAGGGATTCGTAACAAAGGAGAGCGGGCGCGAAGAAGCTCATCTCGGCCGAGCGGATGACATACCAGGGCGTCGGAGCCCGGGGATTTTGCGGATGGTCCAGGATGGCCACGCCCGCCTCCTGCCCATCGAGCAGGCCGGAGTAGTCCAGGGCCGTATGCCTGCCCCGGTAACGTTCGTCCGCCATTTCGCCGACGGGACCATCGCTCGTCATCGGTTGGCGGGCGTCCAGATTCAAGGCCAGGCGCAGCGATAGTCCGGCGTACCCGCCATAAATCTGGCCGCCCGGCTCGCCGGGCAGGGGGGTCCGGTCGAGGAGGACGGCGCTTGGGGCCGTGAAAACGCCTCGCCAATCGATGGCATAGACGCCTTCGGCATCGGGCGCCGAAACGTCGATGGTTCTCGTCTCGGTCAAGATCGGAATTTCCGTTCCGGCCGGGCGGTAGTCCAAGTCCATGGTGATGCGGGCGGAATGATCGTCGCGGGCCTCGACCCGGACGTTTTTCCATGAGGTTCTGCCGGCCGGTCGGCCGGTTTTGGCGTCGACCTCCCAGTAGTTGACCTTATCGATGAATTTCCAGCTGAACCAGAGTCCGTGATGCCAGATATGATCGGGCGGCCGGTCCGCGGTCAAGGCCCGGCCGCCGACCGAATTCAGCGGGTGAAAGTAGGCCGTATCGAACGCCGGATCGAAGCCGAAGCGCCATAACGGGCCCGCCGGTCCGACGAGGGCCAGGGACTTCCCGTCCTCCCGTTCCCAGCGCCAAGCCGCCGGGGCGTTTTCCGTCGCCGCGCCTCCCCCGGCCGCCCATTCGATTCCATGCCGGAGCAGGGTCTGAAAACCGGGATTGTCCATCGCTTCGACGTCGTGGCCGAGGAGGATGGCGACGCTCCGGCCCTCTCCGAAGCGGCCGGCCATTACAGCCGGTTCCCAACGACCTGTTCCCCCCTTGTTTGGGTCCGAGTACGATGAGGCCAAAACCTTCGGCGAGCCGGCAATCCCGGGCTTGTCCCACAGCTCGTCGACGATCATGAACGGTTTCAACCCCGCCGTGACCCCATGGTTCAGGTCGTCGATGCGGACGGGGAATTCGTGTTTGGGTCCGTGGCTGGTTTGTCCGTTTTTCCATGCCGCCAACACCAAACGGCCATAATCCTCCCAGGCGGGGAACGAGGAACCGCCGGCGTGGACGACGACATGTCCTTTGCCCCGCCGCACGACATCGAGGAGAGCGCGCCGCGCCGTTTCCGGCCAGGCCGAGGCGGCCGGATCGAGTCCGAAGGCGTTCCAGTTGCTGAGAATGACATCGAATGCGGCGAGCGAGTCCTCCGTAAGAAGGCCCGGCGTCTCGCCGACAAAAACCCGGAAACGGCCGCTCTCTTCGAGAATGGACTTGAGCTTCGGGGTCGTAGCTTTCCAGTCGTGATTGCTCTGCCCGCTCAGCAAGAGGACGCGGATCGGTTTCGTTACGGGTACGCTCGCCGACGCGGCGGCCATCACCGAGCCCAGGGCGAGGCCCCATAAACAAAAAACTTTTCGCCTCCGGTTGTTCCCTCGCGACATACTATGACTGTATTATCGATCGCCGCCCGGTGTCAAGAAATCAGGCGGCCGGCCGCTCTCCTCGGCCGCACTCATGGAGACATCATCTGTCTCCAGGAGTACAGGCCGAAGCGGCCGCCATGAGCGCAATCTGCTCGAAAACATGTGAAGGCGGCCACAAACCCAAGCTTCAGCCCTCGCGGCGCAGGAATAATCCGGGAAAATACGGCGCGCCATTTCGTCGGGCCTCGGGGAAGCTTGACCTAATTCCCGAACGGGCAATAATGACGGACTCTGTAACGCCAATGATGGACCCCGATTTTCGACTTTGCTCCGCGTCCGTTAATTTTCCGGTTTGGATTCTTCGTCAGGGCGCTCCCCGTTAAGCGCCCCCAAAAGCCGCCGGTAGTCTTTCAAGCTTTCATGCACCGTTCCGGCGATAAAGGAAACGAAGGCCGCTTTATCGGAGCCCGGCCTTTGGGTCCTACGGAGGGCCTCTAAATAGCTGTTTCGCAGAATGGGGGGAATGATGGTGATGACATATCCGGCTTGTAAAAGAGCCAGGTTCATTAAGAGCCTGGCCGTCCGCCCATTCCCGTCCAGGAACGGATGGATCGTGACCAGCTCCCAATGAATCAGGGCCGCATACGCCACGGGATGGGTTTTCTTTTTGAGGTCGGCCAGGCCATCGGCGAAGGATTGCATCAAGGGCTTGACCCGGGCAGGGACCGGAGGGATGTGCTCCGCGCCCGTGATAATGACGTTGACCGTCCGATATTTTCCGGCATTCTTTTTATCGATCCGGTAGAAGAAAAGCCGATGAATCTCCAATATATCCCGCTCGGAAATATTCTCTTTTTTGCTCAGTTTGAAAAGAAGATCATAGGCTTCGCTATGGCCGATGGCCTCATAATGATCTTTAAGCGGCTTCCCGCCTATGGTGAGGCCTTCCTCAATGACTATTTTCGTTTCGCTTTCCGTCAAAGAATTTCCTTCAAGCGCGTTGCTCGAATAGGTCAGGCCGATCCGATAGTATTCCCGCAGCTCTTTCAAAATTCGGGGTTTCAGGGGCCGGAAAGAATGGATTTCATCCCGGAGTGTATCAATAACGGTCAGTTTTTGTTTTAGCTCTGGATTCATCTTCTAGCCCTTCCCTGCTTTTTATAGGTGTTGAATTTATGGATTCTCACCCGTCCCGGCTGCAGGCTTCTTCCAGTTTTATTATACCATAAATCGAGATCCCTTTTCGGATCTATCTATCTGATAACATTACTTCTAACCAACCATTTGTCTTTGCCGGAGGCCTTATGGACGATCGGTCGATGGCCTTCGGGTTGGGCCTTTCGAATCGACTACGTGGGAATGGCCGCCGAAAGATGCGGTCCGCGGGAAAATCCTAAACACTACGCGTCGGGACATTGTATAATGATTGAACGATGTTCGGCGCCCCGTCACCAAGGAGGGGAGGAGCATGAAAAAAGCCGTAATTCTCGCGCTCTTTTTTTTCGCCTTCGGCTCATGGCCCGCGACGGCCGAACTAGCCCCCGAGAGAATTCAAACGATCAAGATCGTCCCGGATCCCGCGTTCGGGCAAGGCGTCGCCTGGGATACGATCTTCAGCCAAAGCCTCGACAAATCCCTGGCCATTCTGCCGGACGGAAGCTTCTACCGCGGCAGCAATCAGGAAGGGAAGGTCTACAAGTTTGACGCAACGGGAAAAATCGTCAAGAGCTTCGGCCGCAAGGGGCAAGGGCCCGGGGATCTCATGGGCATCGGGGCCCTCGACGTACTGGACGAGAAAACCCTGGTCGTCATTGAAGGCGCGAGGTCTCTGAGCCTTTTCGACTTGGACGGAAATTATGTTAAAAAGCGCCCGCTCAACGGAACAACCTGGGCTATGGCCGCTCTCCACAACGGCAAGGTCGCCCTCGTGCGGGAGATCTCCGCCGGCCCCGACCCAAAATGGTTCAAGGGCCGATATAGCGTCCTTTTGCTGGACGTTGAATCGGGCACGGAAAAGGAAATTGCTTCCTTCGATTACGAAGCGCCGCGGGGCGAGTTTTTTATTCGTATCACTCAATTCGACCGCTACGTCCGGCTGGCCAAGACCGGCCCGGACACGCTCGTCATGGCTTTCCCTTCCTCGCCGGAGATTCTTCTCTATTCGCTCGACGGCGAAAAACGGGGTTCCTTCAAATTGGACATCGAGCCCGTCAAGTTCACTTGGGACATCCTCTCCTTCGTGATGGACTTGGACCACGATGAGAAGGGCCGCCAGATGATGAATCTCAACAAAAGCAAAGTCGCTCTGCCGGAATATCTGCCTTATCACCTGGGTATCGCGGGCGACTCGGAAGGGCGCGTCGTCGTTCATGAGAATGGGTTCGCGCGCAAGACGCGCCAGGCATCGTTCCGCCTTTACACGCAGGACGGAAAGCTTTTATCGGTCAACAAGATCGATCCGGGGGAGTACGAAGCCGTCCAGCCGCAAGGGTTCTGGAAAAGCTACGCCTACTCCTGGTTGGCGAAAAAAGACGGCGACGGGACGTTCGTCTTCGGACGCTGGAAATTCGGGAATTGATCCTGATCGCGCAAGCCCCGACGATTGTCCGTTCGCGGATCCGGAACTAGGCCGCGAAGAAGAACAGGTGAGCTTGAATTCAGCCTGGCGATCCATCACTATACGGCCATGAGCCGTCCCTTCGACCCGAACCCGACCTCCGGCGGAAAGGCCGCCGCAACATGATCGGCCTTTCCACCCTGATCGCCGTGCTGGCCATCGTCGCCCTGGCCGCGCTTGTCCGCGGAACCTTCGGGTTCGGCGACGCCATACTCGGCATGCCTCTCCTGGCTTTGGTCGTCCCCCTGACCTTCGCCACCCCCCTCATGGCCCTGGTCGGGCCGACGATCGCCGTCATGATTCTGGCCCGGGAATGGCGGGCCATGGATTTCCGGGGCGCCTTTGTCCTCATCGTCTCGACAATCGCCGGCATTCCCGTCGGCCTGGTTCTGCTCAAACGCCTGGACGAGCGCATCGTCAACGTCGTCCTGGCCGCCGTCATCATCCTCTTCGCGCTCTACAGCCTGCTCAAGCGGGGGCTCCTCCGGTTGAAAACCAGCCGGGCGGCACCGATATTCGGATTTATCGCCGGGATCCTGGGCGGGGCCTACAATACCAACGGCCCCCCCGTCGTTTTTTATGGAGCGTTGCAGCGTTGGCCGCCGGAGTCGTTCCGGGCCACTCTCCAGGGCTATTTTCTGCCCACCGGAACAGCCATCCTGATCGGGCAGGGCCTCGCCGGAATGCTGACCAAGCCCGTTCTCCTGGTTTACCTCTACGCCCTCCCTCTTATCGCCCTGGCCGTTTGGGCGGGGTGGTGGATCGGCCGGCGCATCCCGGCTCATCGCTACGACCGCTGGGTCTACGGGATGCTCCTGGCGGCCGGGCTGATTTTGGCCGGGAAAACCTTGTTGTAGCGTTTTATGGGACGAATCCCGCGGGCAGGATTTCCCTTGTCGGAAAAGCAAGCCGGTATTTCCAGGCGTCAAGGGAGCCATATTTTCCAAACCTCTGTTTCATTCGTCTTCCCCTGAACGTATACAATTTGACAGGACTAGGCTGGATGGATTATCCATGACTCCCGAAGCGCCGGATTTTCCGCTTTTTCCCCCGGGAACATGTGAACTCAAGTAAAATCCAATATTTTATCGATTCCGCCAACCAAGGAGGACTCATGGAACGACGTCAATTCATGGAAAAATCGGGCTGCGGATTGCTCGGCCTTATGGCTGGAGCGGTCGCGCTTGGCGCCGACTCCGGACAAGCCGCGGCTCCCGCCGTCCAAACCCCGCCGCCCTCCAGGGCGCGCTATAAAATCGACATCGAAATCTTTGAAGCCCGGCCGGACACCTGGTGCCACAAGAAGGGCGATAAGTTCGCCTACCCGCAGGATTGGGGCAAGATTTGTCCCTGGCTTCGGGCCAGCCTGAACGAGCTCGTCCGCATGCTGGAGATGGGGGTGACGCTGTCCTGGAAATATGAGGGCACGCCCTACGAGAAGGTCATCGACCCCAACGGGATCACGACCGAATACGTCCGCTGTCCCGATCCCACCGCAAACCTGGTGGCTAAGATCACCCGGACGAAAGTCGGCTGAATCTAACCAAACTCATTTTTAGACCCCCGCCAGGTCCCATTTCTTGATGGTGTCCAGAATGAGCTCGGCCACACGATCGTTGACCAGGCGGAAATATTCCTTGGCCTGGGCCGGGTCGAAAGTCGGGTAACCTTGACCTTTTTCATAGAGGCCGATCGAGGACGTCACCGGAACGGCCATATAGGCGCCGGCGGGGGCGTTGGGTGAGGCCATCTCGGGTTTGTATCGTTCGGGATGAATGTGCTGGGGGAAGACGGCCTGGATGTAGGCCGTCTCGTTGTTGCCGGCGTGTCCGCCGTTCTGCTTGAAGACCGATTTGGTGATATCGTCGGCCAGCGTCCACCAGTTGACGACGAGAATGCGGACGCGGCAGGCATTGGCCACCCGGACGGCGGCCGCGTTCAAGGCTGCGGTATTACCGCCGTGGCCGTTGAGGACGATGATGTTGCGGAATTTCTGATCGGCCAGGTTGCGCAGGATCGACTCGGCAAAAGGGCCGTAGGCTTCCTCGGAGATGGAGACGGCGCCGGGGAACGCCTTCATGGAAGCGGTCAGGCCATAGTTGAGCGTCGGGGCGATGAGCGCCTCGACCCGCTCGGCGACGGCCCGGGCCATGGCCTCGGGGGCCAGGTTATCGGTGCCGTTGGGGATGACGCCATGGGGCTCGAGCGAGCCCATCGGCACCAGCACCGTGGCGATGCGGGCCGGCACGAATTCCCCGAACTCCTGCCAGCAGAGAAGGTTCATCTCCCGGGTCGAGGGGATTTTATCTTGCGTTCCCTGGGCCGACCATCCGAACGCCAGTCCGAACGCCGCCATCCCGATGAACCAAGTACACAAAGCCGTCTTTTTCATATTCGGGGCCTCCTTCATATTTACTCAAGCTATTCCTTGATAATTGGAGAAATGTTATATGTTAAGACCTGACCCCAAGGAGGACGATTGTCGCGCCCCAGCCGCCCTCCGCGGAACCGGCAAGTTCGAACGATTCAATACCGTCGGTCCGCTCCAGAATCGCGTGGACTGTTCGCAGGAGAGAACCGTCGCCCTTGCCATGGACGATCCGAACCCGGACGATCCCTTTTTCGGCGCAGGCCCGCAGATATTCGGGGACCAGGTCCTTGACCTCGGACGGGAGAAAAGTATGGAGGTCGAGCGTACCGTCGACGGGAAATTCGACAGTCTCTGGAATCGAGGAATCGACCGCGGCGGCCCAGGGATCTATCACCGCGCCGCAATCGCATTCCACTGTCGATTCAAATTGGAACAGAGTGACATCGTATTCATGGCCGCAGTAAGGGCAGAGAATGGCCATGGGGTTTTAAATCCCCGCACTGGCCAAGGCTAAAGCGGATCTATAGGCTAGATTCATGACTCATTGATGCGTTCGCCGGCGCCTGATCCCGATTTTGAAATCGGGGAAAAAACGCCTCTCTATTGGGTTTATTACTCCGGGAGGCGGTTTTTGTCAACCGGCCCCCGCGATCCATTATTTTGGATCGTACATCCTTTTGTCATCGTCTCACGTATATGTAAGTGGTTCGGAGGATTGGTTCTCGGCGAAAGAGCCCGGGGACGAACCTTCCGGAGGGAACCCTGAAACGTTCGGTTTCGTAGATAGAGACGACGGTATTGCCGGAGATGAAATGAAAAAACGAGGAACCTATGAAGAAAACGGAAATTAAACCCATTCGACTCCCCGGGTTGAAGCCCGGGGTACATTTAGGGTTAATACTGAGCGGCACTATGTACCCCGATTTAAAAATCGAGGTTTCGCGCCGCGAACGTATGAAAAAAACGGCCATCCTGGCCTTATTATTAGCCCTGCCCTTGGCCCTGGCGGCCAAAGAGAAGTCGAACGCGCTTCCCAAGCCTGAACCCGGTCAAAAGATCATCCAAGCCGCCCGGACGGAAACGCCCATCGTCATCGACGGCAAGCTGGACGAAGCCATTTGGAAGCGCCCCGGTTCAAACGGCTTCACCCAAACCGATCCCAATGACGGCCAACCGGCCACGGAAAAAACCGACGTCTGGATCGCCTACGACGATAAAGCGCTTTATGTGGCTGCCAATTGCTACGACTCCGATCCGAAGAAAATCATGGGCCGCCTGGGACGACGCGACGACCGGATGGATTCGGACTGGTTCATGTTCGCCGTCGATCCGTACTACGATAAAAGGACGGGTTACCAGTTCTGCGTCAACCCGGCTGGGTCGATCATGGACCTGGCCCTGTCCAATGACGTCAACGACGACGAATCCTGGGACGGCGTCTGGGATTGGAAAGCCACGGTCAACGGCGACGGCTGGATCGTGGAGATGAAAATCCCCTTCAACCAGATCCGCTTTCCCAAGCAGGACGAGTACGTGTGGGGAGTCAATTTTCGCCGCGTCGTCCAGCGCAAGAATGAAACCGCCAGCTTCGCCTGGGTTCCCAAAACCGAGCAGGCGTTTGTCTCCAAATTCGCCCGTCTCGAAGGCCTCCGGGGCTTCAGCGCGGGCACGCACATCGAATTCATGCCCTATGCCATCGGTCAGACTCAGTTCCGCCCGGAGGAACAAGGCAATCCCTTCGAGACCGGCCGGAAGTGGCTGGCCAACGCCGGGTTCGACCTTAAAATCGGGTTGAAGAGCAACCTGACGCTTGACGCCTCGGTCAACCCTGATTTCGGACAGGTCGAGGTCGACCCGGCCGTGGTCAACCTTTCGGCTTACGAAACTTTCTACGAGGAAAAACGCCCATTCTTCATCGAAGGCGCCTCGATTTTCAACGGTTTCGGCCGGGGCGGGATCTACATCAACGCTAATATCAACTGGCCCAACCCGAACTTCTTCTACAGCCGCCGGATCGGCCGCTCTCCCCAAGGATATGTCACCCAGGACGGCTTCGTCGATTTTCCGGACCGGTCCACGATCTTGGGCGCGGCCAAAGTCACCGGCAAGCTCGGCGGCTGGAACGTCGGGTTCATCAACACCCTGACCGCCCGCGAAAACGCCACCATCGACTCTTTCGGGCTCCGCCTTAAGGAAGAAGTCGAACCGTCCACTTACTACGGCGTCTTCCGCGCCCAGAAGGACCTGGCCCAGGGACGACACGGCTTCGGCATCATGGCCACCGGCGTCATGCGCAATCTCGAGAATCCCACCCTGGCCGGCATTCTCAACAAGAACGCCTTCAGCCTGGCGTTCGACGGCTGGAGCTTCCTTGACGAAAAGCGCAATTGGGTGGTCGGAGGCTGGGTCGGCGGAACCCGCATCGAGGGCACGCCCGAAGACATCCTCCGCCTGCAGAGATCTTCCATCCATTATTTTCAGCGGCCGGACGCCTCGCACGTCAAAGTCGATTCCCTGGCCACGGCCCTGTCCGGTTGGGGCGGGCATTTCACTTTAGGCAAACAAACCCCCCCGGTGCTCCTTCTTTTCTCGGCCGGTGTCTTATCGCCCGGCTTCAACCCCAACGATGCGGGTTATCAGGGGGGCGGCTCAGATATCATTCATTTCGAGCTCATTCCGGGGTATATGTGGACTAAACCGGGCAAAGTTTTCCAGCAAGTCATTGTCGCCGCGGGTGTATTCCAAAATTATGACTTCGGAAGAAACAAGGTCTCCGAGGGTGTTATTGCGATTTCCGAAGGCCTGTTCCGCAATTTCTGGGGCTACGAATTCTCTTTATTCGCCGCACCCGCGACCTTGAACAACCGTTTAACGCGCGGCGGTCCGATGGCCATGAGCCCCGGGGGCTGGCAGACCGAATTCAAACTCGAAACCGACGGACGCCGGCCCATCGTTCTGGAAGGAGCCGGAACGCTCTCCCGCAGTCCCGGGGACGGCAGCGGCTGGAGCAGCCGGCTCTCGGTCCGCTGGAAACCCAGGCCTAATATGAGCATCTCAATCGGCCCCCAATATGCTTTCGAAACGACCGAAACCCAATGGGTCGGCCGGTTTGCGGACGCGCTGATGACTCCGACCTTCGGCCAGCGCTACGTTTTCTCCCATCTCGAACAACAAGTGGTTTCGGCTGAGATCCGGGTCAACTGGTCGTTCACACCGAAGCTCTCGCTTCAAGCCTACCTCCAGCCGTTCATCGGCGTCGGCGCCTACAACCGGTTCAAGGAATTGGCCCGGCCTCGGGAATACGCCTACAACGCCTACGGCGACGGCCCCTCGACGGTCGTTTTCGCCGACGACAGCTATACGATCGATCCGGACGGAGACGGACCGGCGGCCGCCTTCTCTTTCGGCAATCCGGATTTCAACGTCAAATCGCTGCGCGGGACGGTTGTTCTGCGCTGGGAATACACGCCGGGATCGCTCTTTTATCTCGTCTGGACCCAGAACAGGGCCGATTATGCCAACGCCGGCCGCCTTCAGCTCCGCCGCGACCTGGGCGACCTGCTGACCGCCCCCGGCGACAACATCTTCATGTTCAAGATTTCCTACCGCTGGGGATTGTAAGCCATCGACCGTCTCCTCCCTTCCCCTTCCGCTTCTCCGCCCGGTGGAGAGGCGGAGGGAGCGGCGATAAAATATCGCAAGCGTATTTTTTTACAAGGAGTTTTTATTATGAAAACGCGTCTTCTTTCCGGAGCGGTCCTCGCTCTGCTTGCCCTTGTCTCAATCACCGCCGCTTCTCCGGCCGCCGTTGACCTCGTCGGGACTTGGCTGGGCAAGGCCGAGGTGCCCGACGCGGGAATTGTCGAAATGACGTTCGTCGTTTCCAAGACGGAGACAGGTTATACCGGAGTAATCATCAGTGATTCCATGGGGCTGATCACCCCCAATACGGCCGTCGCCGACATCAAGCTTGCCGGCAACGAACTGACCTTCAATTTCCCCTTGGCCGACGGGGCCAAAATCGACAACTTGCTGAAGATCGAAGGCGACAAGATGACCGGAACCTGGACCCATCCCGAAGGCGATTCCGGCCCGCTGTCCTTCGAACGCAAAAAGTAATCCCCCGTTGCCCAGCGGACGGCCGCAGCCTGACCGTATGACCCTTTTTTTTCGAGCGGGAAAACGCATCGTGCGGCCGCGCCGGGCGATGCACCACAATAATCCCGTGCTACGTTCAAGGCCGCGGCGGTTTGAATTCCCGTCCTCTTTGCGATATATAAGACTGGCGCAAGGAGGTGCCGGATGCGAGCCGCCATCCCCCGTCACGGCCTCGGACGGACCTTGATTATTTTTTTGGGATTCGTCCTGACGACCGGTACCTCTGCAACGCCGCAACCGGACTCCAGGTTCACTTCAGGCCCCGGCCCTCAACACGATCTCTCATCGTCCGGTCTCGCCGCGACTTGGGACGAAGGGCTTCCCCTCGGCAACGGAATGATCGGGGCGCTCATCTGGAAAAACGGCCCCTTTGTCCGGCTGTCTCTCGACCGGGCCGATCTGTGGGATCTGCGTCCGATGAAAAACCTCGAGGCGCCCGAATGGAAGTACCGTTGGGTCGTCGAGCAATGGAAGAAAGGGGACTACCGGCCGGTCCAGCAGAAATTCGACGTCCCCTACGACACCGAGCCGGCCCCCTCGAAGATCCCCGCCGCGGCCCTCGAATTCGACACCGGCGCCTGGGGCGCCGTCGCCGAAGCGCGGTTGTCCATCGCCGACGGGCTGGCGACGGTACGCTGGGAGGACGGCCGAATCCTGGAAATCTTCATCCAGGCGGATAAATCCGTCGGCTGGTTCCGTTGGCGGGGGGTTCCCCCGAATTTCGCGCCCGTACTCCGCATGCCTCCCTACGAAACCTCCCCAGACAGCGGCGAGACGAACCCGGTCACGGGACAGGATCTGCGGCATCTCGGCTATAAACAGGGGACTGTCCGCTCCACTCCGAATTCTTTCGTCTATCGGCAGGACGGCTGGGGCGGATTCTATTACCTCGTCGCCGTCATCTGGCGCCCGGCTGGTGTTGGGGTTGTGGAGGGAGTCTGGAGCATCAGTTCCAGTTTATCCGACGAACGCCGTGAGCCCGGGGCTTCCGACCGGGCCGTGGCCGAACTGCGCCGAGGATTCGACGCGGGCAGGGTCGAGACCGCCGCCTGGTGGGAAACCTATTGGTCCCGTTCGGCCGTTCGCCTCCCGGACCCGCTCCTGGAAAAGCAATGGTACCTGGAACAATATAAATTCGGCGCCGCCGCCCGCCGCGGCGCGCCGCCGATCTCGCTCCAGGCGGTGTGGACGGCCGACAACGGCAAGCTCCCGCCTTGGAAAGGCGATTTCCATCACGACCTCAATACCCAGCTCAGCTATTGGCCGTGTTACGCGGGCGATCATCTGGAGGAAGGGCTGGGATTCCTGGACTGGTTGTGGGACCTGCGTCCGGAGTTCAAGCGCTACACCAAAGCCTATTTCGAAACGGACGGGCTGGCCGTGCCCGGGGTATCAACGCTGTTGGGACAGCCGATGGGCGGCTGGATTCAATACTCGTTTTCGCCGACAGTCTCGGCCTGGCTGGCCCAGCATTTCTACCTGCACTGGCGGTACAGCCGCGACCGCGATTTTCTGGCCGAGAAGGCTTATCCCTGGATCCGCGACACGGCCGTCCATCTTGAACAGATCTCGGCTCGGGACGCGGCCGGCAAACGCCGTCTCCCGGCCAGCTCCAGTCCGGAAATCTACGACAATTCAGCTCAAGCCTGGTTCTCCGAGACGACGAATTACGACCTGGCCCTCATCCGCTGGACTTTCGGCGCGGCGGCTGAACTGGCGGCCGAACTGGGCCGGAAAGACGAGGCCGCGCGCTGGGCCGCCATAAAGAAGGAGTGGCCGGATTTCGCCATCGATCCGCAATCCGGCCTTATGTTCGCGCCCGGCGTGCCGTATGCGGAATCCCACCGCCACTTCTCCCACCTGATGGCTTTCCATCCGCTCGGCCTGATCGATTTTTCCAACGGGATGGGCGAACAAAAAATCATCCGCGATACGCTGGCCACCTTGGACCGCGTCGGCCCCGACTGGTGGTGCGGCTATTCTTACGCCTGGCTGGGGAATCTCAAGGCCCGGGCCTTCGACGGAGAGGGGGCCGCGCAGGCCCTGCGCGATTTCGCCGGATATTTCTGTCTGCCCAACAGCTTCCACGCCAACGGCGATCAGCGCCAGGCGGGCAAGTCGAAGTACACCTACCGGCCGTTCACTCTGGAAGGGAATTTCGCCTTCGCCGCCGGCATCCAGGAGATGCTCCTGCAGAGCCACACGGGAACGATCCGCCTCTTTCCCGCTCTGCCCGCATCATGGGCCGAGGCCGCCTTCGACGGACTCCGGGCGGATGGTGCTTTCCTCGTCTCGGCCAGACGAGAGGGCGGCCGGGTGACCGAAGTGCGCATTCGATCGGAGAAGGGTGGGACTTTTAAGCTGGCCAATCCATTCACCGGCCCGTTCACGATCGACGGACGCCCGGCGACCGGCACCGGGCCGGACATCCGCACAAAAATGAAGGCGGGAAAGACGGTCGTTCTGCGGCGGATTAATGAAGCTCCGCGGATTTAGATCCGTGGACGTGAGTCCGAAGAGGAATAGCGAATACCCGCTTCGGGGACAGAAGCTCCAAAGCCTGCCATGAGGGGAATCCATAGACATAGTCCGTGGAGCTTCAGTCTATTTCGATCGAGCCCCGGAGATAAGCGCGGGCTGTTCCTGAAATTTCGACACGCTCGCCGGCCACCCGGCAGTGCAAATGACCCCGGCGGCGGGAAAGCTGGACCGCGGTCAAGTCTTTTTTCCCCAATTTTCCCGCCCAATAGGGCGCCAGGGTGGTGTGGGCTGAACCCGTGACCGGATCCTCATCGATGCCGACCTGCGGGGCGAAAAACCTGGACACGAAATCGGACTCCGTTCCCGGGGCCGTAACGATGATGCCGCGTGCGGGAACTTTCGCCAGGCGGCCGAAATCGGGATTCATCCTTTCGATTTCAGCCTGCGAGCCGAAAACCAGCAGGTAATCGGTCTTTCCTTTATAGACTTCGACCGGATGAGCGCCCAAGCCGGCGGCCAAATGTTCGGGCAGCGGCACGGGCATGAACGAATCGGCGGGAAAATCCAGGATCAGCCGATCTCCGTCGCGGCGAACGGTCAGCGGGCCGCTCCGGGAATCGAACGCGATTTTCGGGCCGGTGAAGCCATCGAATTGGAAAAGGACGAAGCCCGCGGCGAGGGTTGCGTGGCCGCAGAGATCAACCTCCACGGCTGGGGTGAACCAGCGGATGGCATGGCCTTCTCCCGTCCGCACATAAAACGCCGTTTCGGCCTGGTTGTTCTCCATGGCGATCTTCTGCATCGTCTCGGCCGGAAGCCAGGACTCGAGCGGGCAGACTCCGGCCGGATTGCCGCTGAACAGGCGGTCGGCGAAAGCATCGATCTGGAAATAGCGGATTTTCATAGACACCTCAAAGAAGAAATATAATCTTTATTCCGTACCCGGTGCCGACGGCGGCTCGCTTTTCGACCTCCAAAAATCCCGGATGAGCGGCGTCAGCATGGGCAGAAAAACAACCCAGCCGACGACGAGCGCCGCTCCCAGCCCCAGCCGCGGCTGGACCAGGCGCACAGCCGCCAGCATCGGGACCATGGCAAAAATGAAATCGGATAGCGCTCGGCAGACCAAACCCAGGCTGGTCCGGGCTTCATACGAGGCAATGACCCCGACCATGGGGAACATGGTCATGAAACCCTGCAACAGACGCTTGATCAGAATCAGCATAAAAATGACGCCGACAATGATCGGAAATTTGACCCACACGGGCAGATGACTGCGGTGTTCCGGCTCCTCGGGACAGCGATAGAAGATGCGGGCCAGTGCGGCCACCCCCATCGTCAGAAGGCAGGCCAGCCAAAACGCCGTCTCGGTCTGGGGCAGAAGAGGCCGCAACAGGACACCGGCCCCGCAGTACCCCCCGGCCGAGACAATGATGGACGGCAGTATGGGAAGCCCGGCCCGGTTATGGAGAAGGCGCACGCCGTGCGCATAAGCCAGCAGCAGATTCAGGGCCACAACATGCGTCGTATTTACCGGCATCCCCACGGCCAGCGCGGCCAGGGTGAAGGGGATCGGAAGGGCCATGATCAGCGCCTTCCATTTCGGGTGGCGCAGATAAGAGAGCAGGGTGCCTTGCGCGCCGACCAGCACCAGGAGGGCGATGTCCCAGAATCCCAACGTCATGGCCGATGAGTCCGGGATTTGGATTCCCGCCGTCCGAACCAGATCCGCTCGGCGTTTCCGGAGGCGACAAGCTTGCGGGTTTTCGGGGTCAAGCCGCGCAACAGCCGGTTATAGCGGCTCATGGCCAGGCTCAAGTGATCGAAGTGGCCGCACAGGTCGCTGCCCAGGCAGAAACGGTCGGCGTGGCGCTCGATCGTATCCATCCAGTGCTTCTTGGGATCGAGCATGGTACAGATCACATCGTCATACACGACCCAGGAGATATCGACTTGCAGGTTCGGATACCGATCAAGCATGGTCGAGACCATGTCGTGGTAGTTTTTGTGGAACACCCGGCGCGAGATCCCGCAATGGGCCCAGACGAAAACCGTATCGGGAAAACGCCTGAGCATCTCCTCGAGTTCGTCCAAGTGCTCGTACTCGTCGTGAATGCTGACCGAGGTGCTGTTCTGGTGGATGAGAACCGGAAGGCGCCGGGCGGCGGCCAGCGCATAGATGTCGAACAGGGCCGGGTGGTTTGGGCGGGCGGTTTCCTCGTTGGTCATATTCGTCAGGTCGTCATGGCGGCAGAGAATCTCGCCGATTCCGCGCCAGAACGGATATTTGTCGAGCATCCGTTCAACATCACGGAAGGCATATTTGTCCGTCGCGTTGAAACCACAGATGAGGGGGGCGAACCGTTTACGAACCGCGGGCGGGAGGCGCAACAACTCTTCGGCGACAATCTCGTCGGTACGATGGAAATAATAACAGCGCGAGTTGTCGTCCAGATAGTAATGGGGCGGCCGTTTTTCGAAAGCGTCCCACTTTTTTTTCAGCGGCAGGCCGAAAATGACGGCCTTGGAGACACGGGCCGCGTCCATGGCGGCCGTGAGCCGGGCCAAGCCCTCTGTTTCCTGGATAAAATCCACAATGTGGAGATGGGCGTCGATGAGCGGAAGGATAGGGACTTTCTCGTCGTGGGTCGTGATCTTGTGATGAAACGCCGCATGGTAGCTCAAGGTTTCTCCTTGTCGGAGCCAAAGCTTACCATCGGCCGGGAAATCCTGTCAATTTCCGATATGGCTGACCGAAGTATGGTTTTTCCGACTGAACCAGCGTTGCCACTCGGCCGCGCCGCATGCGTTTTCTCGCTCGAAGAGAAAAGAGTCATATGGTCAGCTTTTTACTGGGTCAGGAAAGGGTCGTCTCCTATGTTAGAATGGCAACGAGGTTTAGCCCGCGTGAAAGCGATGGTTCTCTCCCGCCTCGGCCCCATCGACGGGGGGTTCGCATCCTGGCCCTGATTGAGCTGAAACTCCGGCCCATCCCCGGGGCGAAAGTTCTGGCAATATCTCGATAAGAAATTTTTTTTCCTAACCTTTTAGGGCCGGCCGAGATAGAAGGTATGTGAAGAACGAAGCTCGATGTATGTGCCTTCCGATTCCCCTGCTCGCGGCCGGCGAAGACCCGCCGGAGCCCGTGGTTTCTGAAATGGGGCGGACGCACGACGACGCCCCGCCGGAAACCCGATTCCCGGAATTGCTCGATCCCTGCCGGCACAAACTCTACAATTACATCCGCAAATCCCTGAATTTCTCCACCGAAGCCGACGACGTCTTTCAGGAAACCGTCCTGCGGGCCATCCAATATCAAAAATCCTTCCGTCCGAACGGCGATTTCGGCGCCTGGATCTTCGGCATCGCCCACAATGAAATAAGAAAATATCTGCGGTCGTCCCGCCGCCTGGCCCAAGCCGACGACATCGAAAAACTGCCGGCCCCGGAAACAGCCCAAGCCGGGGAGCTGACCAGGGAAGTTTTCCGTTACGCGGAAAGACTGAAGCCCAAGTCTCGGGAAGTCTTCTTTCTTTTTTACAACAGCGGTTTTTCGGTGGCCGAGATTTCCAGCATCACGGGCTTGCGCCAGGGAAACGTGAGATTCATTTTGAACCAAGCCCGCGCCTCCCTCAAGACACTGCTTGGAGAAAATCATGACTGATCAGCGCATCGACGATCGGATCTCGAAAATCGTGCACAGCCTGGATCGAAACGTCCCGGCGGAAGTTGACGCGAGGGTCCGGGAGGCGGCCGAGTCCCGCCGCGGGCGGCACGCCGGGCGATGGCGGCCCGGGCCTCTTTGGCTGACCCTCGCTCCGGGCGCGGCGGTCGTTCTTCTGGCGGCTCTGATACTCCTGCCTGTAGCCGTGAAAAAAACGGCCACCCCGATTTCCGAAATCCGGACCGAATTCGAGCTGGCCGGAAAAGACATAAAAATCATCTTCTTTCAGAAACCCGATTTCAATTTATTTCAGGAGGATTGATATGAAAAAAGCGAAAAGAACTCTCGGCGCCCTGATTCTGATGGCAGCCCTCGCCTTTGGTACGGGATTGTGGTCGCCCCTCTTCGCCCGGACGGCCCGGCAGGCTCCGACGGCTCCGGAAGTGTCAGCGCCCGCCGCCGCCCCAGCCCAGGCCGATCAGCAAAACGCGGAGCGGCAGCAAGCCTCGGACTATGCGCCTGTGGTAAAAACCTACACGCTGAAATATATCAGCGCCACGGAATTCATGCGCTCGGCCAGATTCTATGTCCAAGACTTCTCGGGCACGGAAAGTTCCCTGACCGTCCGGATCATGCCCAGGAATATCCCGGAATTCGAAGCCCTGCTGAAGAAGCTCGACGTGGAAAAACGCAACATCCAATTCAAGGTTTACACGATCATTGCCTCTAAAGAACAGCCCCTCGAACGCCTCAAGGACAATTTCGTCGGCGATACACAGGGCCTGGCCGACAAGGACCTCAAAAAAGTCCTCGACGAAATGAAAGGCCTCTGGAATTTCAAGTACTACTGGGTGGACAGCCCCTCTTTCCTCGTAGTCAAGGACGGAGCGGACGGGAGCATGTTCAAGCTGGTCTCCAACCCCTTCGATTTCGACATGAGAATTCTACGTGTCAATCTCCGGGGCGATGAAGCCGGCAAGAGGATCATCTCCGTCGGCGAAATCCAACTCATGCAGACTTTGAACAATACCAAGCCGATGCTGATCGAGACGAGCGACGTCACTTTCAAGGAAAAGGGCTATCTCGTCGTCGGCGTCAGCGGTTTCAACGCCGGATGGAGCGGCTCGGCCCTCGTCCTGGTCATCAGCGCCGAGGTCAAATAATCGTATTAAGCGCCCTCCCTTCCCTCAACCCGGGGAGGGAGCAGGAGTGGGCCTTCGATTTGGCTTCGGAAGCAGGAATTTCAACGAGTTCGTCAATCATGACCTCGTCGGGGAGGCCAAACAGAGGCCGGCCGGCGGGGTCATCCCCGATCACTGGGCCTGGGCCAGGAAGTAATCGGCGACCTCGATTCCATAAGCGTCCGGATCCAGGGCCTTGACGATCGTCCGGGGAAACGCACCCATCGTCGGATCGGCCTCGGCCAAGTCGACGACATCCCCGTCAATGCGGTTCCCTTCGGCGTCCGTGATCAGCTTGACTTTGGGCCTCAGCAAGAACCGGGTTTCCGGATTGGTGTCGAACACGATCCCCAGCTCGCCGGTGTCGAGAGCTACGAAAGTCCCGATCGGGAAAACGCCCATGAGATGAACGAACGACTTCAGGATCATGGGATTGAATTCCGTGCCGCTGTTCTCCAGCATCAGGCTTAAGGCTTCAGCCCGGGAATAGGATTTCGCCCGGTACACGCGTTTTGAGGTGATGGCGTCGAAGAAGTCCACGATCTTGACGATTTTGCTGAAAAAATTGATGTCCCGCCTTTTAAAGTATTGGGGATAACCGGACATGTCTTCCTTGACGTGGTGTTCGAGAGCGACGCGGATAGCCCTCAGGGGAAGGCGCTTGAATTCCTTGAGATGGAGGAGCTTTTCGGCGCCCTGGTGAGGGTGGCGTTCGATGATCCGGCGCTCTTCGTCGTTGAGCCCGGCCGATTTATTGAGGATGTCAATCGGTGTGTCGAGTTTTCCGAGATCGTGGAAAAACGCCGCCAGGCCCAGGTCCACGAGCTCGCTGTGGCTCAGTCCGAGCCGGCGGCCGAGGGCCAGAGCCAGCACGCAAACGTTGACGGAATGGTTCAACGTGTACTCGTCGAAGTTCTTCAGGTTCGTCAATCCGACGATGAACGATTCGTTATCCGCGAGATGGTTGAAAATGGACTGCATAAGCCGCCGGGTGGTATTGAGGGCGAGCTTCTCGTTTTTCAGGTCCCGCTCGAAGGCCTCTTTGAGATGGACGATGCTCAGGAAGAAGATCCGGGCCGTGTCCCGGTGCAGGTTGGAGAAGGTTTCCGTGGTCAAGACCTGCTGGAGGTGCACGTTTTCGACGCCGGCGGCATCAAGGTCGGCGATCAGCTTATCAAAGGGGGTCGCCGTAGATTTTTCCCTCTTGCCGAAAGCAGCAATGAAACGGCCGAGTTCCTCGGGCGTCAGTCCCGGCCGGAAAGACAGGGCCCCGATATCACGGACCCTGAACTCCTCGATGAGGAACTTGAAGATGAGGTAGGTGGCGTGGACGAGCTTGAGACGGGCGCCGTTGAAAAAGAGAGCGTTGTGACGGACCTCGAATGAGGCCTCGCGTTGGTCCTTGAAGAACACCTCGAGAAAATCAAAGAGCGCCTGGACCTGGGCCTGGAACAGCGTATTGTTGGTCTCGTAGAGGCGGGCGTTCTTGGCCACGATATGAAAGCGGATAAGAAGTTCCACGCCGGCCCTTTGGCCGGCTTTGGACCGCTGGTCCGGCGGTCCGGCCGGCCGATCGGGGTGAAAACTGGTCGTCTCGCTCACGGGGTGTTCTCTCCTGAAAACCCGGCCGACCGGGCGGTCAGCCGGGCCAGGGCCTGGGCGCAGGCTTCACGGACGGCTTTGTGCCGGGAACGGGTCCCGGATTCCAGAGTTTTTTGCGCCTCGCCCGTTCCCAGGCTTTCCAGTCCGGCGACGGCACCGAGACGCATGGCCAAGTTTTTGGCCGACGGCCAAACGGTTTTCCTCAAGAGGGTCTTTCTCAGGAAGGCCTTCGCTTCGGGAATCTTCGTCCGGCCGAGGAAGGTCAGGACCGCCCGTATTTCCTTGGCGCTCTTGCTCCGGAATCCCCTGGATTGCGCGTCCCGGATGAGATGCCGGATGCGGGATTTTTCCTCGACCGGATGGAGACTCAAGGCGGCTTGGATCCGCACCTCCTCGTCGGCATCCCGCAAAAAGCCCAGCAGGATACGGTTGGCCATTTCATCGGCGAAGTCGCCCAAGGCCTCGATGGCCGCAAGCTTGATGCCTTTGTTTCGGAATCTCAGGAATTCCGCAAAATGCGGAAGACTCTTTCTCGCCGTCCCTTTTCGCAGGAAGCCGATGATGTCCATGGACAGCTGCGGGCGCTCGTCGCCGGCCAGCCCCGCGAACAGGCCCGTATCCCCGGAGGCTCCCGCATCGATCAAATCGAGGATCTTCCGGCGGGCGTCCGGATCGTTGATGGATTCGTAGATATCGGCCGCCAGGGGCAGGGCCGAGCTCCCCAGGAGACGGAGGAGTTGAGTCAAGCCATCCCAAGCTACCGGCTTTCCGGAGCAGACGAGGTGGCGAGCGGCGTCCAGGGTCTTCGTTCCGATTGTCTTTTTCAGAAAACCGTCGAGCCGGGCGGCCTTCTCCGGGTTGGAAAGCGTGAAATGGTCCCGAATCTCGGTGATCTTTTGGACAAAGAGGATAGCTACGCGGAAACCGCCGCGCTGCACCAGGTCGAAATAATAGTCGAGCAGGATATCGATGGTCGTCGATAAGTGTCCGATATCCTCCTCGAGAAAAAGGATTTCGACCATGAGATTCAGGAATTCTTCGTCGGGGGCGATAGTCCGGTTGGACCGGATGAGTTCCTCGAGATCCCCGATCTCCGCATCGCTCAGCATCGGATCCATCGCCGCCGCGGGACTGCGGCGCGATTCGGAGGATTCCTCGGTGAAGAAGGGCAGCACCTTGAGGACATCCGGCGCCGCTCCGTCATGGTGCTTCAGAATGGCCTCGCGGTCCTCATCGGACAGCTCGATCTTTCCCGTGGTGAATTTGGAGGTATCGACCTTGATCTCGATGATCTCGTGCTCGAGCTCGGCGGGGAGCGTCGTCCGGACGACGGAGGCCTGCCCTCCCCCCCGCTCGGCCGCGATGCGGCTCTCCAGATAATCATCGGGAGCGTAGTATTGGATATTGGCGAAGTCCCGCTCCCACAAGGCCGTGACGACATCGCTGTCCTCGGCCGGTTTCTGGAATTCCCTCCGCACGAGATCCAGAAAATCGGCGATTTCAGGTCGGTCGAGGCCCTGGTATAAATAAAGGATCTGCATCCCGTTCTTGAAGAAAAAAAAAGGCAGGCTTTTGATCGTCGCTTCATCGGTGTATAGGATCCGGCCGGCGCAGGTGAACGAGAATTCGTCGATGCCGATTTCGAGTTTTCCGTATTGATCCAGAAAGTTTTTGAGCTTGTCGGCGAGCATATCCACGAAATTCACGACCGTGACATGCTCGGCGGGAAACAACTTCAGGGAGGAAACCGTGTTGGCCAGATGATGAAGGATGTCGCGGGCCTTGTCGAGCGCCACAACGTCGATGTCGAGGCTATCCCTTGAGGGGAAGGGGCCCGAGCTTATTTTCAAATCCATGGACGGTTCGCCGGACGGCGTTTGTATCCTCTATTCCTCAGTTCATTCGTACTATAGCTCCGGCCTGTTGGCCCTGTCAATTGCCGCGAAAAGCTGTCAAGGCAACATGAATATTTCCGGTTCCGGGCAAGCGGCGGAAGCAGCCTCCATTCGCCGGCCGGGGAGCCATCGAAGCCACTAACTTTATACATTTGCGGCGCAAAACCCCGATTTTTAAATCGGGGTACAAAGCGCCGCTCAGTATTAACCCATTTTATACCCCGGGCTTCAGCCCGGGGAGTCGAATGGGTTTAATTTCCGACGCTCTCTACGGTCTTCTGTTCGAGCTTTACAAGGATGTGATCGATTCCGGCTTCCGCGTTCCTTATTTGCCGAGGACGAGTACTTTAAAGGAATTGGGAACCACAGTGGGACGCGGCCTCGGCTGTTCTTTCGTCGGGGCCGGGGCGATTCATGCCCTGATCCGGTCGATGGTGCTGTTTTTTTACTTCCCCACGATCTTTTTGATTTCCCCGACTTTTTTTTGAATCTTGCCGGCCAGCTGTTCGTCTTTGCCATCGGCTTCCAGATCATGATTTCCGACGGCATTCCCAACGATTTCCTTGATCTTTCCCTTGACTTTGTGCAAATCGCCTTCGGTTTTGTCTTGGTTACCGGATTTCATGGTCTTCCTCCTTAAAGGATATGGTATTTATCGTTACACCCATCGATCATGCAATCTTCGTGCCGGATTCGGCCCGCTAACGTCAGTCACCTCGCATCCCGAGCTCCAATCCTTTCATATTCTTCGAATTGCTGCCTATTGTTCATAGGAAAATCGACGCGTTACGATCGTTTTTCAATTTCGTTTCCGCAAAACAGCATTCCGTTGAGCTTTTCGTGTGCTGAAAGATAGGATTTTTTCTTTTTCCGTTCTCTTCGACCCCGATTACAAGATTCTCCGTTGGTTGGACGAATTTAAAATTTAGCGGCCGCTTTTCGCACCCTCTTCTCCGGGCCGGCCGGTTGTCCGGAACCCGGAAATAATCCACAATAAGCGCTCATGAACGGAGCCGCCGCCGATTTCAATCAGCTTTCCCGGAGACTGGCCGGTCCTCTGCCCGGACTTCCCGCCCAACTCGCCATGGCCCCCATCCCGCGGCCGGGTAACATGACTTACCGGGAGGCCGAAGCCACAAGCCTCAAGGCCGGAGTGCTGATTCTTCTTTATCCCTGGGCGGGCGGCGAACCCCATATCGTCTTCATCCGCCGCCCCGGTACGGCCCTCCATCACAAGGACCAAATCGCTTTCCCCGGCGGTCGAATCGAACCCGGAGAAGACTTCGTCCGGGCCGCCCTGCGGGAGGCCGAAGAGGAAGTCGGTACTCCCCCGGCCAAAATAAGAGTCGCCGGGGCCCTGACCCCTCTCTATATTCCTCCCAGTAATTTCAGCATCTACCCGGTCGTCGGACTCGCCGAAGCGCCTCTGGAATTCATCCCCTATCCGGAAGAGGTGGCCGAGATCATTGAAGTCCCCTTAGCCCATCTGCTCGACCCGGGAACGGTCCGGCGCGAAACTTGGCCCCTGGACCGGGGTCCGGTCCTCGTCCCTTATTATGCTTTCGGCCCTCACAAGATCTGGGGAGCCACGGCCATGGTGCTGGCCGAGTTTCTGGCGATTCTCGGCCCCGGCGCCGACTGATCCGGAAAGGGCGGCGGCCCCGGCGCCGTTTGGCTTTGCCGGCCGAATAGTCTACAATTCCACTCCTCAAAGGAGCGGAATCATGAAGAAAACCCTCGTCCTCGCAGTCGCCCTGGCCGCCCTGATCCCGGCCTGCGGGCCCAAGGAGAACAAGACCCCCGTGACCGAACCCGTCAACCCGTTTTTCATCGAATGGACGGCCCCTTTCGCCACACCGCCTTTCGACGCCATCAAAGCCGAGCATTTCCGCCCGGCCTTCGACAAAGGCATGGCCGAGCAGAAAGCCCAGATCGAGGCCGTCGTTTCAAAAACCGAGGCGCCGACATTCGCCAATACCATCGAGCCGGTGGAACGGAGCGGCGAACTCCTATCCAAAGTCAACAGCGTCTTCGGCCTCTACACCTCGAACCACACCAACGACGCTTTGCAGAAAATCGAACAGGATATCGCCCCCATCCTGGCCAAACACACCGACGATATCGTCCTGAACGCCAAGCTGTACGAACGGGTCAAGGCGGTTTTCGACGCGCGCGACTCCCTTGGACTAAGCCCCGAGCAGTCGCGTCTTTTGGAGAAAACCTACAAGGATTTCGTTCGTTCGGGTGCCGCTCTGGACGAAGTCAAGAAGCTCGAGCTCCGCAAACTCAACGAAGAGCTGACCATTCTAGGCGTCAAGTTCGGCCAGGACGTCCTCAAGGAGGACAACGGATTCACGCTCGTCCTGGAAAAACAGGAAGACCTGGCCGGCCTCCCCGCCGACCTGGTCACGGCCGGAGCCGAGGCGGCCAAAGCCAAAGGCCTCGAGGGCAAATGGGCCTTCACGCTTCATAAACCGAGCTGCATTCCTTTCTTTACCTATTCGTCCCGCCGCGACTTGCGCGAGAAGCTGTTTAAAGCCTTCATCAACCGGGGCGCCAACGGCAACGAGAACGATAACCGGGCCATCGCTCCCAAGATGGCCTCGTTGCGCCTGACTCGGGCCAACCTCCTGGGCTACAAAACGCACGCCGGTTTCGTCCTGGAGGAAAACATGGCCAAAACACCGGACGGAGTGTACAAGCTCCTCGACCAGATCTGGACGCCCGCCCTGATCATGGCCAAGGCCGAGGCCAAGGAACTCCGGGTTCTGCTGGCCAAAGACGGAATCGCCGGCAAGCTCGAAGCTTGGGACTGGTGGTATTACGCCGACCAGCTGAAAAAAGCCAAATACGACCTCGACGACGAAGCTCTGCGTCCCTACTTCGAGCTCAAGGCCGTCCGCCAGGGAGCTTTCGACGTTGCCGGCAAGCTGTGGGGCTTGACGTTTACGCAGCGGACGGACATCCCCGTCTACCATCCCGAAGTCGAAGTCTTCGAGGTCAAGGAAGCCGACGGAACCCATGTCGGAATCCTCTATTCCGATTATTTTCCCCGTTCGTCGAAGCGCGGCGGGGCTTGGTCGAACGCCATCCGTGAACAGTCCGTTCGCGACGGGAAGAAAATCACCCCCATCGTTTACAACGTCGGCAATTTCACCAAACCCACCGCCGGGAAACCTTCGCTCATCACCTTCGAGGAGGCGGCTACGCTCTTCCACGAATTCGGCCACGCCCTCCACGATCTCCTTTCCAACGTGACCTATGAAACGCTCGCCGGGACGAACGTCCCGCGTGACTTCGTCGAGCTGCCCTCGCAAATCATGGAAAACTGGGCCGGCGATCCCGAGGTCGTCAAGACGTACGCCAAGCACTATCAGACGGGCCAACCCATCCCCCAGGAACTCCTCGACAAGGTCAAGAAGGCGAACCAATTCAACCAGGGATTCACCACGGTGGAATATACTTCGGCTTGTTACCTGGACATGGATTGGCATACGGTGTATGAGACCAAGGAACCAGATGCCGTCGTCTTCGAGAACGCCTCGATGAAAAAAATCGGGTTGATCCCCGAAATCGTCGTCCGCTACCGGACGCCGTACTTCCAGCATATTTTCTCGGGCGGATACTCGGCGGGATATTACAGCTACCTGTGGAGCGAAGTCCTCGACGCCGACGCCTTCCAGGCCTTCAAGGAGACGAGCCTGTTCGACCCGAAGACGGCCCAAAGCTTCCGCGACAATATCCTGTCTAAAGGCAACACCGAAGAACCGATGGACCTGTACAAGGCTTTCCGCGGACGCGAGCCTAAAGTCGAGCCGCTGCTCAAGCGCCGCGGTTTGCTGAAGTAAGCGATCGATCGATCCGGAGGGATGGGTTTCCGCGTCCCTCCGGAGTTTTCCCATAATAATTTTCGTTCCGGGCGGCAGCACAATCCCTCCTCTTGACGGCGGACCGAGTTGGGCTACAATGAGGGCATGAACGCGAGCGGCCAAGAAAAAGGACACCCGGTTCTCGTCTGGGGAGCCCTGTGGGGCGCAGCCGAGGCGGGGTTCGGGCATATTTTGCACTGGATCCCGATTCCGGGTTTGGCCGGATTGATCATGATCCCGATCGGGCTTTTCTTTATGAGCCGCGCCTATTGGGAGACCGGCCGCCCGGGTTCGATCTTCGCGGTCGCGGCCGTCGCCGCCGCGGTCAAGATGATCGATGTCCTTCTGCCCGGCCGGGGGATAGACATGGCTTTGCGTCCGGCCCTGGCCATTCTCGGCGAGGGACTTTTCGTCGCCGTTCTTTTCGCCGCCCGGCCCCTTCTCGTCCGCCGGAAAGCATGATCGGCTTCGATTTCATGCTTGGAACGAAGGGGCATCTCCTTCGTGTCTAAGCGCGCCGCTTCCGACTTGCCGGACGCCGTCAAAGGACGAGCGTTCGACTCGCCACTCGCCCGCGGTCTATATTCACGGGCGAGTACGGCGGAAGCGGATCCCCGGGCAAAACCTGTCCTCATCGCTTCGCAAATGAGGACTGCAAAGCCCGGGGCACCGGCCGCCGCGCCGATGGGGATAAACGGCGCTCGGATGATCCGGACGGGCTGCCCGGCCCACAACTGCGGCGGACGCTGCCTTCTTCGCGTCTGGGTCCGCGACAACACCGTTATCCGCATCGACACCGACGACCGGCCGGGCGACGAACCGTCCGACCCCCAGCTCCGGGCCTGCCTGCGCGGCCGCGCTTATCGATTCCGCCAGAATCACAAGGACCGCCTGCGCTATCCGATGAAACGCGTCGGCCGGCGGGGCGAGGCCAAATTCGCCCGCATCTCCTGGAATGAGGCTTTCGCCGTCATGGCGGCGCAGATCAATCGTGTAAGAGAGACCTACGGCAACGCCGCCCTTTTTGTCCCCTACGGCACGGGCAGCTACAATCAAACCAACGGCCGCTGGACGGCGGAGCGGCTCCTGAATTTCGTCGGCGGCTCGCTCGGCTACTACAACAGCTATTCCTGGGCCTGCATCTCGGCGGCCACACCCACGATTTACGGCACCAACGTCACCGGCAACCAGCGCCAGGATTGGCTCAACGCGCGCTATATCCTGATGTGGGGATGGAACCCGGCCGAAATGCGCGACGGGACAAATTCGGAATACTTCGTCCGCAAAGCGCGGGAGCGGGGGGCGCGGGTGGTGTGCGTCGATCCGCGCCTGACCATGAGCGCCGTGGCCCTGGCCGACGAATGGATTCCCATCCGGCCCGGAACCGATGTCGCCCTGATGAGCGCCATGGCCTACGTCATGATCAGGGAAGGCCTCATCGACAAGGAATTCGTCCGGACCCATTGTCTGGGATTCGACGGGACGCAGATGCCGGCCGGATGCGAAGGCGCGGAAAGCTACGAGGAATACATCCTCGGCACGCGGGACGGCCGGCCGAAAACGCCCGATTGGGCCGAGCCCATCACGGCCGTGCCGCGGGCCGTCATCGCCCGTCTGGCCCGCGAATATGCCACTCTCAAGCCCGGCGTTCTCTATCAAGGCTACGGCATGCAGCGCCGGGCTTACGGCGAACAGGCCGTCCGCGCGGGATGCGTCCTGGCGGCCATCACGGGGAACGTCGGCGTTTCCGGCGGATGGGCCGGCGGCATCGCCCTGCAGGCTCCCGACGGCGGGGCGCGCTGGGCGATTTTTCCGACCGGGGTGAATCCGGTCAAAGCCGTCATTCCGTCGTTTCTCTGGTCGGAAGCGGTCTTGAGGGGGAAAAATATGAGGGCCGAGGACGGGGTCCGGGGGGCGGAAAGCTTGGGTACGGACATCAAGCTCATCTGGTCCGTGGCCTCCAATATTCTCATCAACCAGCACGGCAACGTCAACCGCTCAGCCGCCATTCTCCGGGACGAGTCGCGCGTCGAATTTCTGGCCGTTCAGGACAACTTCCTGACGCCGACGGCCCGCTTCGCCGACCTGGTGCTCCCGGCCTGCACCCAGATGGAAACATGGGGCGTTCAGGACGGCTGGAAATACGGGGAGGAAGTCATCCTCGCCCCCAAGATCGTCGAGCCGCCGTTCGAGGCCAAGAGCGATTACGCCATCGCCGCGGGGATCGCCGAGCGGCTGGGAGTGAAGGACGCTTACACGGAAGGCCGCGACGAGCGCGGTTGGGTGGAGTGGGCGCTCGACCATTACCGGAACACCCGTTTTCCCGACTTGCCCACGCTCGACGAGTTTGAGACTTCCAATGCCGGGATGTTTGTCCGGCCGGTGACGAATCCGGCGGTGGCCTTCGCCGATTTCCGGCGCGATCCGGAAGGCCATCCCTTGCCCACGCCATCCGGGAAAATCGAGATCTTCTCCAAGCGTCTGTATGACCTGGCCCGCCCCGACGATATACCGTCCGTGCCGAAGTATATTCAGGAATGGGAAAGCCCGTTCGGATCCGAGGCGGAGAAGTTCCCCCTCCAGGCCGTCGGACACCACGCCCTGTCGCGAGTCCATTCGATCCACGACAACGTGCCCGAGCTGGCCGAGGCCTTCCCCCAGCGCGTTTTCATGAACCCGCTCGACGCCGAGCCAAGGGGAATCAAAGACGGCGACGCGGTCAAAGTATGGAACGATCGAGGGGCGTTGATCATCCCCTGCCGGGTTACGGAACGGCTTTTGCCGGGAGTCGTGGCCATTCCGCAGGGGGCTTGGTGGACGCCGGACAAGGACGGGATCGACCGCCGCGGCAACATCAACGTCCTCAGCTCCGAGCGCTGGACGCCCTACGCTTTCGGCAATGCCCAGCACACCATCATGGTCCAAGCTGAAAAGGCCGCCCCAAGCCGGGGGAAACGATGAAGAGACTCGGTTTCTTCGTCGATTCGGCCTCCTGTTCGGGATGCAAAGCCTGCCAGATGGCCTGCAAGGACAAGAACGACCTGAAAGGCGGACGGAAATGGCGCCGCGTTTACGAGATCGGAGGGGGCGGGTGGCGGAAAGACGGCCAAGCCTGGGTCTCCGACTTGGTGGCCTATAATCTTTCCATCGCCTGCAATCATTGCCAGAAACCGCTTTGTCTCGACGGCTGTCCGTCCCGGGCCATCGTCAAGCGGGACGACGGGATCGTTATCATCGACGGTTCGAAATGCCTGGGCTGCCGCTACTGCGAATGGTCCTGCCCCTACGGCGCCCCCCAGTTCGACGAGGATGCCGGGGTCATGACCAAATGCGACCTATGCGCCGACCTCGTGGACCAGGGCGGGACGCCGGCATGCGTGCGGGCCTGCCCGATGCGGGCGCTCGATTTCGGCGAGATCGAAGAGCTGCGGAAAAAATACGGGAGCGACGCCGAGGTCCATCCCCTGCCTTCGGCCGTTCTCACCGAACCGTCGCTCGTCGTGCGGGCCCATCGCGACGCGGCCAAAGCGGGAGCGAAGGCGGCGCTCGTCGCCAACCGGGAGGAGGTCAAGAAATGAATGGACGCGAATGGCCCCTGGTTTTGTTCACTCTGATCGGCCAGGCGGCGGCGGGATTGGCCTTCTTCCTCATCCTCCCCCTTTATTTTTTCCCGGCTCTGACAAGCGACCGTTCTTGGGGTGGTTTGCGTCTCGGCGCTCCTTTAATCATCCTCGCGCTCCTCGGCGCGGCCGCTCTCCTGTCGCTTTTTCATCTTGGAAACCCCACCCGCGCGGTCCGCGCCTTGGCCAATACGGGAGCATCCTGGCTGAGCAAGGAAATCCTGGCCGAAATCATCTTCATGGGAGCGACGGCCGGACTGGCCTACTTGGCGTGGAAGGCGCCGGGGTCGCCGGCGGGAACGACACTGGCTGTTTTAGTCGTCGCGGAAGCGGCGGCTTTCGTCTACAGCATGGGCAAAATCTACACGATTCCGGCCGTGCCGGAGTGGAATTCGGCGGCCACGCGCGTATCGTTCTTCGCCTCGGCTTTGGGGCTTGGATCCATGGCGGCGGCCCTGGCCGTCCGCGGAGCCATCCCGTTCATCGACGGCGCGCCGGGGACAAGATTGGATTCCGATTTGCACATGGCGGCTCTCGCGGTTGCGGGTGGATCCTGTTTGGTCGCCCTGCTCTTTTCGCCCGGATTCGGCCTGTTGATCGCCAAGAGACCGTCCCGAGTCTATGCTCCTAAGCGCGCTTTTACGGTTATCTTCATCGTCCGGATCGTCTTGCTCCTTTTTTCGGGCGGGATTTGGGCCTTTGTCGTCTTCCATCCAGCGGCGCCGCTTTTTTGGGTCTGGGCCGGATTCGGTCTGAGCTTTCTGTCGGAGACTCTCGGCCGGCTTCTTTTTTATTCCCTTCCCGACGGACTCTGAATTTTTCTTGCGGCACCTCTCTCCCGATCGGAAATTAAACCCATTCGACTCCCCGAGCTTTGCAGTCCTCATTCGCGAAGCGAATTAGGGCGGGCTTTGCAGTCCTCATTTGCAAAGCGAATGAGGGCAGGCTGAACCCTACAAAAACCGTAGGGCTTGCTCACCAAAGTCCAGAGCATGCCCTATAAAAACCATAGGCCTTGCCAGGCAAGGCCCGGGGCGTGTCCATGGTTAATACTGAGCGGCGCTTTGTACCCCGATTTAAAAATCGGGGTTTTGCGCCGCGAATATATAAATAGTGTAAACGCGTGAGCTGACCCCCTGTTTTGGGATATAATCGCTGCGTGCCAAGCGTCAAAAAAACGCCCCAACCCGAGAATTTCTACCGCATCCTTTCGTCCCGCTATCCCGGCCTGGTCGAAAAGATCAAGCGCCTGATCGAGGACTCGGAAAAAGCTTTTGCCGGAAATTCGCCCGAGGCCGACGGCAGCTTTCTCTGGGAACACACCTGCCACGTCGCCTCGCTGGCCTTCCGGCTGGCCGAAGAGGAGCGGCGGGACCCTCTGCTGGCCGCCATTACGGCTCTTTTTCACGACGCCGGGAAATTCGCCGAGGGGCGCTACCATGAGGGCGATGTTCCGGAGGAGGCCGTCGGCGCCCGGCTGGCGGGACCGATTCTCAAACGATCGCACCTGCCCGAAGCCGACCGCCGGACCGTGACGGAAGCGCTTCAATCTTTATATAAAGACGATGCCGACCCCCATCCATTGGCCGACATCGTCCATGACGCCGATTTTCTGTCCAAGTTCGGAGCGCTCGGCGTGGCTCAGTTCTTCATCAAATCGACGCTTCGCGGCCGGACCCTGCACGCCGCCCTGATGAACTCGCTCAGCAAAGAGCTGACCTACGCCGCCTGTCTGCCCCTCAACATGCGAACCAAAGCGGGCCGTGAACGCGCCGGCCAAAAGGCGGAAGAGACCCGGCGTTACTACGATTCGTTGATCCGGGAGCTCGGCGAAGCGCGCGCTCTCGCTTTCCGCATCAGGACGTACAAGATTCCCGATCCCCGGCAGCGCGGCCGAACGATCGACATCAAACTCGTTCTGACCGCGGCCTGCGACTCTTGCGGCGGACCCTGGTCGACAGCACGCACCCTGAAGCGCGGTCTTAAATGCGAAAGAATAGAGACGAAAGTCCTCTGCCGGCGATGCCATGCCGGGCACGATATCGCCTTCTGCCTGCCCGAACTCCGCTGATTTTTATTCCAACCCGCCTGCCGCCAGGGCCTTTTTCATTTTGGCCAGGAAGACGTCCTGGCCCTCGAAACCGACGCCCCTCAACTCGGGGATTTCCACACCGTCGGGCTTGAGGAAGATGAGCGTCGGAGCCCCCTTGGCGTTGAATTTCTTATAGAAGGCCTTGACCCTCTCGTCGCTGTTGCGGGTCAGATCGGCCCTGAGCATAACGAATTTTTTCGACTCGGCGATGATCTCGGGCTGGGAATAGGTCTTTTTGTCCATCTCGTGACAGGCAATGCACCAATCGGCGGTGGAATCGATGAACACGGGTTTGCCCGTCCGCAGAGCCCCCGCCAGCGCCTCTTCGGTATAGGGTTCCCAGACGACGGCGTTGAGGGAGAACGTCCCGCCCGCCGCGGATAAACCCTGCAGTTTGGCGTTGAGTTCCTCGTCCACATAGCCGCGAATTCCCGACACGGCAAAAACCAGGGCCAGGATGAAGAAGGCCACTCCGAAAACATTGCGAATGAACAGGAAGACTTTGCCCGAACCTTGAGTCGGCTCGATCCAGGCCAAGTGGATCCCTCCCACCAGCGCGGTCAGGGCCACACCCAGATTGTAATACAGCGGATTGGGGAAAAGCGATTTGACGAAATAGAGAGCCATCGCGATCAGGATGAAGCCGAAGATCCTCCGCACCCAGACCATCCAAGCGCCCGAGCGGGGGATTTTATTGATGCTGCCGGAGAAAATTCCCAGCAGGAGGAAGGGCACGCCTAACCCCATGGCCAGGACAAAAAAGAGGGAGAAACCCAGAACGACATTCTTCTGGTTGCCGACATAAGTTAGAAGACCCAGGACGAACGGGCCGATGCACGGCGCGGCGATAATCCCGACCGTCAAACCCATGAAAAACGACCCGAAGAACCCCTTTTTGGATGTTCCCGCGGCTTTATTCAGGAAAGCGGGCATGCGAAACTCATAAACATCGAACATGCTGAGCGACAACGCCACCATAACCAAAGCGATGGCGATGAGGACCGGCGGGTAGGTCAGCGCCACCCCGAACAGGCTCCCAGTGAAGGCGGCCACCACACCCAGTATGGAGTAGGTCATGGCCATGCCTAGAACGTAAATGAAGGAGTGGAGAACCACGCCGCCCTTCTTGCCTTCCGCCTGTCCGCCGAAGTAGCTGATAGTGATGGGGATGAGCGGGTAAATGCAGGGCGTCAAGTTGAGGGCCAGACCGCCGACAAAGACGAGCAGGAAAGTCAGGAGAAGACCTTTCTTCCCGAAATCCGCGCCCGCCGCCGGGCTTTGCACCGACGGGACGGACGCTTTCCCGGCTGAGTCTACCGTTTTTTGAGGCTCGATCGCTCCGGCCCCGGGGGCCGGCAACAGCTCTTCGCTTTTTTTGACATTTTCCGCGGCCGGAGAAACAGGAGCCGGGACATCTTTCGGAGCGTCCGGCTTCGGTTTGTCCGCGCCCGGTTCCGGCGACGTATTGGAGGCGGCTCCGGCGTCTACGGGAAGAGCCTTTTTGAACGGCGCGTCGGTCGGGGGCTGACAGGACTGGTCATCGCAAGCCTGATAGCCAACCGTTCCTTCAATGACGATTTCCTTGTCCTTGAAATCGGGCGCCAGGATGACCTCAACCGTCACTTTAATCGTCCCTTCGAAAACGGACAGGGGGTTATCCGAATACCCGAATTTTTTCATCTGCGACGGCGGAAAAACGATCCGGCCGAACGTCACGCCTTTGCGGGCCTTGAAATCGACCGTCGTGCCGATGAGATAATCCTCGGACGGCTGATCGGAATTGATATGGAAGGGCGGCCGGATATTAAGATCGAGCGTCAGGATCGCGGTTCGGCCCGGCTTGAGGGATTCCGCGGGCGCGACAACATCGGCTTTAAGAATGGGCTCTTCGGTCTGGGCGAACACGGCCAAGCCGGTCAGGGCGATCAAGGCTATGATAAGGCCGATTTTTCTCATGACGACTCCTCCACCGGGCGATCGAAAGAACGGTCTGCGCTACTATAGACGGCGAAACCGGAGATGTCAACTGCGGTCGGCATCGATAGTCATTATAATCAACTTGTTATGGCCTGATAATGATAAAAATGGATCTCTTCCATTTTGTGTGGGTAGGTGAGGCGGTACGGTATCGGGCCAACGGCGAAGCCGCGCGGGTTTAGCTGTTCCTAGCCGTTTTCGAGGGGAGTCGGATCGGAAAAAATCCGACCGGCGAAGATGTCCGATGCCGTTTTTTCCTGCGGAAAAAACGGTAGCAGTTCTGAGCCGCCGAGAAAACGGTGCGGGAACGGCGTGAAAAACCCGCGCCGCCGGGCCGAATACCGTGCCGCAAGTCACACAAAATGGAAGAGACCCACAAAAATTCACTTGCCTGTAAAGGTCGAAAACGCCCGGATTGGAAAATTCTCGATCTAGAATTTAAAATATAGAAATTCCGCCGACCCGGCCGCTCCCAGAATGATCGTCAGGCAGAGGAGGAGGGCGCAGAAAGCCAACTGAAAGACGGCCGGAATTCTTTGGATGGGAGCGAATCCGCCGGTCGCTTTCCCCTGTTTCATCAGGATTTCCAGGACGATGAAAAGCGCGGTCAAAAAAAGATAGAAGCGGATTTGGCCGATCCCGTGAGTCGGCCGGTTGAACGAAATCCGGCCCAGGATCTCTCCGGCCCGGCCCAAAGACGGGCTCCGGAAGGGCACCCAGGCCAGGCTGACCAGGATGAAGGTCATCAGGCGGCGGCCGACATCGACGACAACATTATTTTTTCCCAAGCCGATACGGCGGAGAAGCCGCATCCGGCCTTTGCGCGTGATCCGGGAGACGATGAGAACCGCGGCGTGCAGCCCTCCCCACAGAACGAATGTCCAGCCCGCGCCGTGCCAGAGGCCGCAGATGAGCATGGCCGCCGCCGCGCCGCCCGCGTAAATGACATAATCCGACCTCCACAGCCCGAAACGATCGTTCCGAATCCGGCGGGATAACGCGGAAGAAACGGGCATGAACAAGTAATCCCTCAACCACGCGGAGAGCGTGATATGCCAACGGGTCCAGAATTCCGACAAACTCCGGCTGAAATAGGGTGTGCGGAAGTTTTCCGGAGCGCGGAAACCAAGCAATCCCGACATCCCGATGGCCATGTCCGAATACCCGGAAAAATCGCAATAAATTTGAAAAGAGTAGAAAAAAATGCCCAGGATGATCCCCAGCCCGGCTTGATCCTGGGGCCGGTCGAAAACCGGTGCGACGTACCGGGCCAGTTGATCGGCGATGACGATCTTCTGGAAAAGCCCCCAGACGATTCGCCGGCTCCCATCGAGAGCGTCGGCCGGTGTCACCGGCGCCGCGGTCCGAAGCCGGACCAGGAAATCGAAGGGCCGATCGATGGGGCCGGCCAGGATCTGAGGAAAAAACGAAACGGCCAAACCAAGGGGGATAGGATTCCGGACCGCTTTCATTTTCCCCCGGTACACGTCGATCAGGTAGCTCAGGGATTTCAACGTGTAGAAGGAAATCCCGAGAGGAAGGACGAGGCGGGGAATGGGGAGGGGCTTTCCCGCCCCCAGGGCTTGAAGAATGGAAGTTGCGGACTGGGCCAGGAAAGGAAGATATTTGATAACAATGAGAGGTCCTAAAACGAGGGCCGCGGCCGCGGCCCACAGGCGCTTCCTCTCGCGCCCGGCCCGGTCGAACATCACGGCGGCGCCGTATACGACTGCGATCTGGACGGCGAGCAGGCCAAGAAAAGGAAGTCCGAAGGATCCGTAAAAAAACAAGCTGGCCGCCAGAAGGAGCGGGGGCCGGAGTTTCCGGGGAGCGGCGGCCCGGAGGAGAACGACGACGGCAAAAAAAACGGCGAAGGCCGGAGAAAGGAAGCTCACTTCGCCGCCTCTCCGGTTCTGGCGATCCGGCGGAACTCATTCAGGGCGCTTTTCACTTCCCGAGCCAGCATATCGGAAAAAATCTTCGAACCTTTATCGGAAAGGTGGCAGTTGGAGCGGGCGCCTCCTCCTTCCTGAAACATCATCGGATCTTGAAGGGGGAATTTTTCGGGCAAGTTAAAATCCAACAAACGGGCATATTTGTACCGGGAGGCAAGCGCCTGCATGTCCCGGCGGAATCGGTCTCCCTGGAAGTTGACGGCGTTGGTGTCGACGTGGTCGGGGATGATTACAAGAAAGGCGGGGATTCCATTGGCTTCCAGATCATCCAGCAAGGCCTTAAGAAACCGGCCTTCAACTCCGGGAAACGGCTGATACAATCTCCTTACCGCTCGCGCCTCGGGCCCGATCGCGGCCGGGGGATCCGAATCGGCCAAGTCGGGATCCGAACCGTTCCTCGGGGAGGAACTCGCGTCGACGGTTTCGCGCCCCGCTTCCGCGCGTTCGAACTTAAAAGCATCCGCGAGAAAATCATCGATTTTCGGTTTCAACCGAAACAACCATGACCAGCGGCTGAAGCCCGGCGAGGCGGGGTTGATCGCCCCCTCCGGGTCGAGAATATCGAGGTTGACTCCGCCGTCCAGTTTGATGAAGAAACGCAGCGCCGACTCCTTTTCGAACTCGAAATAATCGAGGCCGAAAATGACCAGACGGGGGCGTCCCCTGGTTCGGCGGAACTTCTCATAAAAATAATAACCGTAGCGCGGAAAGATCCCGGCCTGGGCTTCAACAAGAATCCGCAGATTGAGAATCGCGGATAGCTGAGCATAATTGACGGCATAGCGCACTCGGGACGAACCGAAGACCAAGGCCTCGCCCGGCCCGGTTCCCAGACTCTCTCTGATCGGAAAAGTTTTGACGGCCAAGGATGTGTAATAACGGTCCACAATTGACTTCAGGGCGGTAAGAAAGACCCGGTCAAAAAAAAAGAAAAAGGCCGCAAAAAGCAGAGCCCCGGCCGCCATTCGCAAAGCGGATGATGAAAGAAGACGTTTTTTCAGGGACGGTGGCGCAGCCGACCGCGGGTTCGCGGGTCCGGCGGCGGGAATTCCTTCCTGGTCGAGGGCGGACGATCGGCTTTCCATCTTTTAACCGCGAGGATTATAGGGGGAATGAAGGGAAGCCGTCAATCCAGCCCTGGATCGATGACGAACAAGCTCCATTCGGACGCCTGTATCACCGTTCCCAAGGATACCAAGGTCGAAGGCGCGTTTTTTCTGATATAATCATGACCGAGGGAAAAAGCATATTGGCGGAAAAAGACGCCGCATGCGTCTTGGGGAGAGAAGAATCATGAAAACACTTTTCACCGTCTTGGCCGTCATCGTTGTCATCGTGCTGGCCGGGAGTCCCGCTCTGACCGGAGCGCCCGTGCCCGAAGGACAAGGCGCCCCGGCCGGCGACGCGCTCAAAACGCCGCGTATTGTAACGTTGCCCGATCAGAAAATGCTCGTCGTCGAAGCCAAGGGCGACCCGAACACGGCCGGAGGAACCGCCTTCGGCCTGCTGTTCAAGACTTTCTTCAGCCTGCCGGGCGTGCGGATGGCCCCGCCGCGGGCGCGCTGGACGAGCCCGGGGGGATTAGGAATGGACGCGAAATCCGAATGGACGGGGTATTACGCCCTGCCCCTGCCCGAATCCGTGACCGGACTTCCGGCCGGGCTTCAAGGGGTGAAGATCGAGATTTGGCCGTACGGCGAGGTCGCCGAAATACTCCACGTCGGCCCCTATGCCGAAGAAACCCCGACGATCGAAAAGCTTCATAAATTCATTGCCGAGAAAGGCTACGCCATCGCCGGTCTGCACGAAGAAGAATACGTCGTCGGTCCCGGCATGGGTCCGACCGACCCGGCAACCTATAGGACGATCATCCGCTATCAGATCAAGAAAAAATGACTGGAGAGGGGATGAATTTAATGTTGCTTAGGCCCCTGTAAGGAAATTCATTCTATGATGATGTGATGCAAGGGGTTTTTTCTATTTTTTTCTCCTTTCTTCTCTTGCTGACCTTCCTGGTCCATCATCGTTGGGGCATTTCATAATCCTTGTTCCCTTTTCGGCAACTTGGCAAAAGCATAGCACCGACAGGAAGGCGCGTCAGACATTGGGTACACCCACGGTGTGTGTCTCTGATCTGACGACTCAGCGCGGCAGGCCGAGACGGTCGAGGATCGCCAAAAAACGCGGGTGGACGGCCAGCTCCGGCACGAGAAATTCCGTATAGATGTTGAGGTAAGTGGCCACGGGCTCCCGCTTTTCGGGTCAGCCGCGGATCGGCGGCGGAGTCCGTTCGCCTGACCTTCTCGCCCTCGAGGGCTTCCAGCAGGCGGTTGAAGTCGGGAAAGCGCTCAACGACGCTTTTTCGGAGGCACCTGGGGATAATGTCTTCTAATCCGGATGGGATTCCGGGCTCGAGCGAGGAGGGATTTTGAGGATCCTCGTTCAGGATTTCGTTCCAGACGGCCTGGCCGGACTCTCCGATGAAGGGGCGCCTGCCGGCCGCCATCTCGAAAAGAGTGCAGCCGACACCAGAACGGCTAAAAGCTGTTTCCTATCCCCCCTAGAGCTGTATTTGGCCAACGAGCGCGGTCAGCTTCTTCTTGATCTCCGGCCAGGAATACTCGACCAACATCACCGGATTGGGATCTGAATCGGCGTCGATAAAATATACCAAGCTCTTGAGCAAGTGAATCCCGTTTCCCGGCGAGGATGCGTATTTAGTCCGGAAAAGCCCCAACAGAGACCCGAGATCAAAGCCCATCTCTCTCAAGAGAAAATAGAGATCGATGAAATCGCGCTTCCGGCCCCGGCCGACAATGGCCTCGATTTTCATGCAGCCTATATCTTCCAAGGACGCCAGGGCCAAGCCTTGGAAAGGGACGGTTTCTCGCAAGAGCGGATAGGGGTAATGGAAAAACCCTATTTTCGTCCCCAAGAATTCCCCCACCCATGTGCCGGCATCCGTATAATCGGGTGTACAGTCTCCCATCTTCTTCAGCTCGGCCCAGAGATCGCCAGGCGAAAAATCGGCGGAGGAAAAGAAGTCGAGATCCTGAGATCTCCGGTGACCCAGATGCAGCGCGCAGCCTGTTCCGCCGGCAAGATAGAATCCCCGCTTAGAAACCCATGCGACGAGCCGCGTGACTGCCGTTTGAGCCGCCGGGACGAGAATATGATCAAACATGAGCAGATCCGGACAAGCGAAGCCGCCAAAAACTCCGGCTTTTCATCGATAAAGATCGGCTCGATTCGAGGATGGCGGCAACATCGGCCGGGGAGTAGACATTAAAAAGCCAGTGAACGGCTTTTTCATCGCCGAATTCCAAAACGCGTTCGATGATATACGATTTATGGCGCTGAGGATCGAGTCCGGCGGGATCGACGTCCCAGAAAAATCTCCTCAACTCTTCGGGCAACACAGAAATATTATAACACAAGTCGAATGCCGCAATTATATTTATCCCATTGATAACAAATGACCTTACCGGTGTCGAAGTGTCCTCCTTAAGTCCCTGGACAACTAAGATGTTTGTCTATGGCTTCTCGGATGCCTACGAGATCATGCACGCGGACCGAGAAGCCAAGCCCCGGTTGGTGATCCGCAAGGAGGAAAAGCCCGAGCCGATTACGGCCCAAGAGAGGGTCGTGACCGCGGCGAGGACCGTCGGCATCATACGCCTCTATCCGATTGGAATAGGCATGCCCCTGTTGGAACGGGAGAGGGGATGAATTCCGGTTTTCATCCAAATCCTGCTGATTAACTCAACGAAAGGGAAATATGACAAAAACAGCCAGATCCCAGGCCGTGTGGCTGACGGCGACGAGGAGGATGGAACCGGTCCTCAGGTAAAGCCAACCCCAGAAAAATCCGCAGACGCCCGCGGCCAGGACAAGAATGAGGTTGCCGCCGGCGGCATGGACAAGCGTGTAGAGGACGGCCGCAACGGCGAAACCTCCCCATCGGCCGAACCGCGCCGCCCACCGCCGTTGGAGATAAGCCCTCCAGAACAACTCTTCGCCCGGACCGATAAGCAATGCCATCAAGAAAACGATGCGGACGGTTGAAGCGCCGGATTTAAACCCGTAAATGTGCTCGATGCCGGAGCCGGCGAACGGAAAAATCGCCCGGGAGGCCATGTTTCCGGCGAAGAAGACTCCATAAAGGACCGCCGCGGACAGAAGGCCCAGGGCGATCTTTCGGGCGGTTCCGCCGCGCAGATCCCGGTGTATCGACTCCAGGTACCCGGAGTCGAACGCCGCGCCCATGATGATCAGGACGGCGATGGTAACGCTCATCCACCACCAGAAATCCAACGGTCCGATCCGGCGAAAAACAAACAGGGAGATAAAGAGAACGGCCGCGAAGATGGCGGGCAAGATGTCTTTTCTCCCGGCCGTCATTTTCTCTCTTCTCCCGCCTCCGCCGCCGGCGGAAATCCGCTCGCCTCGTTCGGATCCGGTCATCGACCGATAGAGCGGAGGACGAATTCGGCCCACACCGAAGCCGTACAAAAAAGTCCGAAGACGAGGTTGTATTGAGCCGTGGCGCCGTCGAGGATGACGAAATCCAGGGGATGCCGGGGTTCGCGCCGCCGTTTAGCCCGCCCCCACAGGCCAAACGCCTTGGGCAGGGCGGCCAGAACCGCAGCGAAGGTCCAGGGGAGGGCCGGGAGCGGCGTTCGGAAAAGCCGGGGAAGAAGAACGTAGGCAAAAAGAATGGCCATCGAGCCGAATAAAAGAAATCCATAGTAGGCCGATGAACCCCGATCCCCCAAAACCGCGGCCAACGTCCTCACCTTCCTTTCGGAATCGGAGACGATATCGCGCCAATTATTGGCATGGAGAATGGAGATGACCAGCATGGCCATGGGGACCGTCCAGACGACGGGAAGCCAGGAAAATGTCTTTGTTTGGACGACCCAGGCTCCCAGCGCTCCCAGAAGTCCGAAGTTGAGAAAAACAGCCGCGTCGCCCAAGGCATTGTATTTGAGAAGCGTATAGCCCGCCCCGACGACGACGCCGGCCGCCCCGATGAGGAGGAGCACGGTTCCGGTAAGCGCGGCCAGGACAAGGCCGAGCCCGCAACCGACAAGGAAAAGAAGGATCGAAACCCGGGTGACGGCGGCCGACGTCAACCAACCCCGCACGAGAGCGCCCGAAACGGGCGTGATGTCCTTGTCCAGCCCCCGTTTGAAATCGAAAACATCGCTGAGCATATTGGCCGCCGAATGCAGAACCATCATGGCCAACAAGGCCAGGGCGAAACGCCGGGCATCCAAGCGGACGCCCCCCATCACGACAGCCAGGGATGTTCCGAAGATGACGGGCATAGTCGAGGCTGGAAGGGCCCAAGGGCGGGCGGCGACAATCCAACGACGGAAAGTGGAAGGCGGCGGCGCGGCAGAAGACATGGCGGCTTCCTTTCTGGACCTGTTGCGGTTATATTATAGCCGAATTTTCGATATCCGGCCCATTTCTGAGGCTTCCGATCGAAGTGATATATGATATAATCCCCGACTCCAATGGAGGCCTTATGAATAAAAAAATATCTCCCCTAGACCGTCGCTCGTTCCTGCGCCAAGGGCTGCTGGGCGCGGCGGCGGGTGTCACCGCCATGTCCTCTCTCCCCTCAGTTCTGCGGGGCCAGCAGAAACCCTTTACGGCTCCGACGGGTAAGGCCGCGGAAGGCGGCTTCATCACCCGCCCCTTGGGCAAAACCGGCGTCAAACTGCCGATCGTTTCCATGGGCGTCATGAACTCCAACAACGAGAACCTGATCAAGGCCGCCCTGGACGGCGGGATCGTTAAGCTGGATACGGCCAACGGTTATCAAAGAGGCACGAACGAGGTCGTCATCGGCAAGGTTCTCCAAGGCCGCCCCCGCGACTCTTTCTTTCTCGCCACCAAGGTCCCCGGCCAGCCGCGCGACCGGCAAGGCAACTTCTCGGCCGAAACGACGGCCGAGGCCTGGCTTAAGGATTTCGACATCAGCCTTCAGCGCCTCGGCCTGGACTACGTCGACATCGTTTATCTGCACAGCGTCCAAACGCGCGAAGCGGTGCTTTTCGAACCTCTGATGAAGGCCCTGGAAACGGCCAAGAAAAGCGGCAAGGCTCGCTTCATCGGCGTTTCCACCCACAGCAATGAACACGCGGTCATCCGAGCCGTCATCGAAGGCAAGCTCCACGATGTCGTCCTAACGAGCTACAACTTCCGCCAGACCACTCGGACTGAGATTGACGCCGCCATCGCCGACGCGGTCCAAGCCGGGATCGGCATTGTGGCCATGAAGACCATGGCCGGCGGATATTGGGACGGCCGGGAACGCAAACAGCCCATCAACGTCAAAGCCGCCCTCAAATGGGCTTTGAGCAACCCCAACATCACTACCGCCATTCCCGGCATGACCTCCTTCGACCAGCTCGAGCTCAACATGCAGGTCATAAAGGATGTCACCTTGACGGCCGAGGAAAAAGCCGACCTGCGGCTGGAATCAACCGAGCCCGGGCTCTACTGCCAGGGATGCAATGAATGCCTGTCTCAATGCCCTAAGGATCTTCCCATCCCGTCGCTCATGCGGAGCTACATGTATGCCTACGGGTACCGGGATTTGAGCCGAGCGCGCGGCGCGCTCGCCCAGGCCGAAACGGCGGATCTTCCCTGCGGAGAGTGCGCCGCCTGCCGGGTGAAATGCGCCATGGGATTCGACATCAAAGAACGGGCTATGGATATCGCCCGGCTGAGAAACGTCCCGGAGGACTTGCTGGGATTTTAGTTGTTCCGGGGCGCCATCCCCGATCTCAGGATTTCCGCGAATCCTTCGAGTTCTTTCCTCAGGAGATCCTTGGTGAGGGGGAACAGAGGATCTTTTGTCAGCACCTTGGCGCTTGAGCCGAGCCTGTGTTTGATGAGGAGGTAATCGAGAAATCCCTCCTGGATTTGGAGAAGGCTGAAGATCATGAGATCGACGTCCACATCCGTCCTGATCTCGCCCTTCTTTTGCGCTTGGAGAAACTTCTTCTTCAACATGTGCAGGCCTTTTCTTTTCGATTCAACGGGGACGTCGCCGAGGATGGGATTGTTCCGATCCAGGGACAGCTTGTTCCCGAACCAGCCGAGCAGGGGATGGGCATTGTCCTGTTCGGCGCACGCCAAATAGAACCCGACCCAGCTGTCGAAGACATCCGTCATCGGCCCGGAGAAGATCCGTTTGACGATGTTGGACGTGTTACGTTTGCCGTATTCGATCAGGTAGGCGTAGAGCTCACGCTTGGAGCCGAAATACCGGTAGAAGCTTCCTTTCGCCAATCCCAGCGATTGGATGATGCGGGTCAGAGACGCGTCCCGATAATCGTAAAGGATGAACTCCCTCAGGGCCGCATCGATGATCCGGCGTTTTCGCTCTTCGCTTAGATTCAAGAACGTTTTCATCGGCATGGCGTTCGATTCCTCCTGGGACAGGATATCTTTGTTCCCGTCGCGAAGGCGACTTTCCGGTCGCGACTGCAGAGTCGCATTAGAGTATGTCTTCCCCTCGCGATCATGTCAATCCTCCCCTCCGATGTTGGATTTCCCGTAAAAAAACTTGGCGACAACGCCGGTCGAGAGGCCGGATTCTCCCTTCTCCCGCCTATCCTCCGATTATCGGTCGCTTGGCACGAAATATGCTATTTTATTAACGAACCGATTCCTCCGGGATCGCCGTTTTCGACTTGGAACTTATCCCAAGGAGGAAAGCGGACGATCTTCGTGGATGGAGGGAGGGACGCTTGATCAGCGGAAAATATCCAGTGGGATGGGCCGTTATTTTAGTTCTTCTTTCCCTGTTCGGAACATCCGCGGGAGACGGAGGGCGTCAAAGAAATACGGCGGGACTAATTGATGAGGCCGAACTGACCGGTAAAATCAAATCCCGGCTGCAAAACGTGTTTTCGAGCCAGGCCCGATACCGTTGTCGGGAAAAAGTCTGGCAGGAAGAGAAAACCTATGAAGTCGTCTTGACCAGGCTGATGACCGGCGAGCAACGGAGACGCTGGGATCTCCGAAAGGAAAAAAGCCGGGAGGCGACCTATGATTATCGGCTCACGCTCCGGGGGAAAAATATCTTGGAACAGAGACGGACGCTCTCGGTCGACAACGAGATCCTGTATGAGGCCAAGGATACCGGAGCCTTGATCCCTTATAAGGAGCAAAACGTCTTTTTCAGCGCGTGGGAGGTGCTGGGCCGTCTCGCCCGCGAGGATTACGAGTTTCGCGGAGAGGGAGTCGAGCGAATCGGCGAAATCGAGGCGCGCGTTTTCCGCTTCGCTCCCCGGCGGCTTTCCGAGCCGAGGCCGAGGGGCGCCCTGACGGGACGCCTTTGGGCCCACCCTGAATCCGGGGCGGTTCTTCGGCTCTCCCTGGACCAGGAAAATTGGGGATTTTTCGAATCCGTCGATATTCCCAAGGTCTTTGACGCCGTACCGAAGTTCGGGCACACCGCGTTGAAAAGGGCCTTGTCCTGGACGGTCGATTTCAGCCTCGGCGACGGCGGCCTGCCGCTGCCCTGGCGTCTCGAGGTGGGGGAGTCCTATGGCGACGGCCGGGGCGAGACCCTGGAGACCAACCATTGGGAAATGATCTATGACAGCTTTGTCCTGGAGCCCGGGCTCCCGGCGCGTCCCGCATCCCTGCCGAACGCCGTCCTGGCGAAAGCCGGCGAATACTGCGAACGTCTGAAATCGGTCGCCTTGAATTATATCTGCGATGAGCGCATCGTCCGGACGTCCTACCTCTACGATGTCCGGAGATTCGTCAAGCTGGCCGGCGAGCTGCCGCGCCTCCGGTGGGAGCTCAAACGGACATCGACCCGGGAAGTCGTCTACGATTACCAGCTGATCAAGAAAGGGGACGCGCTTGAGGAACGGCGGAAAGCCTTGAAGGTCGACGGGAGAGCTTGGCGGAGAAACGACCTCCCGCCCAATATCCTGCCCTATCAAGCCAAGTACATCGTCTATGGACCCGTGGGATTTCTCAGCAAATACTGGCAGAGCCGATTTGATTATTTCGAAGAGGACCCGGAAAAAGTCTCCGGCGGGGGCCCGGCCGCCGTTTTCACCTCGCAGCCGAACGAGTGGCGGGAGGAGAACTGCGTTTACGGACGGCTCTGGATCGATCCCGAAACCGGAGCGGTCCTGCGCCTGGCCTGGGATCCCGCATCCATCGATTTTTTCCATCCCGAGGAAGTCCGAGAATCCTTCGCCGGCCTCATCAAGCAGCTGGTTTGGACAGCCGAGTACGGCGTGGAGAAGAACGGGATCTTCTTCCCGAGCCGGCAGGACATCCGGGAGGAATACGTCGGTCCGGCGGGCGAAGTCATCGTCGGGGACGTCTGGACCGTGACGTATGAGAATTATCGATTTTTCAACGTCGGCGTCGATGTGGCGATCAAATCATCCGGGATGATTGCGAGGAAACGATGATCAAGCGAATGGGCGCAATCGGTTGCCTGCTCGCGGCGGCTCTGGCGGCGGCCCCGGCTCCCCAAATCGTTCATGACGTCCCGGTGATCAACATCGAGGTCCCGGTCCGGGTGTTTCAGGACAACCGGTTCGTCGATTCCTTAAAAAAGGACGACTTCGAGGTCTTCGAGGACGGGGTTGCCCAAAACATCGAGGCGGTGTACCTGGTCCGCAAGACGCGCATCGCCCGAAAGGAGGGTCTGGCCCCCGAGACGCCGCGGACGTCCCGGTTGTTCGTGATGCTGTTCGAAATGACGTCGTATCAACCGGAGATCGAAGGGGCGATCGATTATTTCTTCGATCGCCTGATCGAGCCTTATGATGAGCTGATTCTCGTCACCCCGCTCCATACCTTTCATCTGAAGCCCGACGTGATCTCGACGATTTCGCGGGGCAAGGCGAAAAAGGATTTTTTAGGCAAGATCCGGGCCGATGTCACGGTCAGCGGCGCCGAGTACCGCCGGCTCATCCGCGATTTATCTGAGATTCTCGCGGGGGACGAGGATCTTGACGTCAAGCTTCAGGCCTACGCCGAGACGCTGAAGCAAATCGAAAACATCCGGTACGTCGACGAGAAGAAGCTGTTCGAGTTTGCCCGTTTTCTGAAAAGCCGCGGCGGCCAGAAGCACGTTTTCTTTTTCTACCAGAAGGAATGGGTGCCGCGGGTGAACACAAAGAATATCGCCAATTTGATTTCTTCCAGCCACGATCGGCCCGACAACCTTTTCGACATGATGGATAAATTCGAATCGTACAACCGCGACTCGACGTTTGATGTCCGGGAGGTTAAAAAGGCCTTTTCCGACTCATCGATGGCCGTGCATTTCCTTTATTTGACCGGATCGGGCCCGACGACCGTCGACACCTACGAGAGCTCGACGTCTTACCTGACCTTGGAAGAGCAATCGCAGGACATCTATAGCGCCTTTTCGGAAATCGCCAAGGCGACGGGCGGGCTCTCCGATACCAGCGCTTCGGCGGAGCTGTCGTTCAAGCGGATTGCGGCCGCCGCCGAAAATTATTATCTTCTTTATTACCGCCCGGCCCGTTTTAAGCCCGACGGGAAATTCCACGAAATCGTCGTCCGGGTCAAGTCCAAGGGATTCCGCGTGTCCCACCGGTCCGGATATATCGCGGGGTGACTCCGGAGCGGTACGGGACGGCTTTCAGGAGGAGGTTGGGCGGCGTCCGCGATCTGCCAAGTCGGTATTCAACCCCTCCAGCATCCCGCAGGCGGCGTGGATGTCCCGCCCGCCGCTGTAGCGTCTCGCCACCGGCATTTTCAGATGCTTGCTCAGCGCATCCCGGAACGCTTGAAGCTCTCCGGATGAAGGCGGCCGGAAACGTCCCGTGGAGTCGTTCACATCGATCAGGTCCAGC
>CAZLAM010000114.1:0-17700 GCA_964557435.1 uncultured Eubacteriales bacterium | reverse complement strand
GCCAGGGTCACATTCCCATGCTTCAGAATTTCCCGCTGGACGGATTTGTCGACCAGCAGGGTCATATTCGTGATCAAAGTGACCGGATGCCCCTCGCCCTCCAGGAGGTCGAGGTACTCGAAGACCCGCTTGTTGAGAAGGGGCTCCCCCATCACGTTGAGGAGAATGGGCGGGCGCAAACCGAGGGCATGGAGCTGGTCAAGGAAGCCGCGAACCCGGGAGTCGTCGATATGGTTTTTGTCCCGTCGCAGAATATCGGACGGGCAGAATTCGCAATGCATGTTGCAATGGCTGGTCAGCTCGATAAAAACCGTGCGCGGCGGAGCGACCGGGGAATTTTGTTCGGGCATCAAGGACGACTCCACCCTTATTATACCCGGAAATGCTTCCGGGGAAGCGCAACCTTATGCGCTGGAGTCCGCTCTTCGGCGGATTCCTGGCTTGGGAAGCGAAAAAAAAGATCCCCCTGCTTTTTCTGACGGCCTTGATCGTTTATAACGCCGGATCCGTCCTCCTCTCCTCCAAGGGCATCACCTCCTCCGGGGATGAACCTCACTACATCCTTAACGCCCACAGCCTGATCGAGGACGGCGACCTCGATTTGGCCGACAACTACAAGAACGCCGACTATAAAGCCTACCTTCCGGACAACGTCCTCATTGAGCCGCACGCCTTGGCCGGGGCCAAACCCGGAAGCCGGTTAAGCCTCCTCCCGACCGCCGCAACAAGGCCTGCGCGTTTTGAAGCATATTGGATCGCATATGCGCGGGAGCCGGAGACGACGACTCGTACTCCTCCCGGGTGATGGCGCCGTCATGATCGGCGTCGAAATACCGTCCGACGTTGACCATGGAGGATCCGCCGGTCAACTGCCATTGGATGATGTCGGATAGATTGTCGTTGGCGTATCCGGCCAAGAAGAGCGCGTCAATAGGGTTTTTCTTGTCCTCGGCTGCCAAGCATGACGTCGCGTCCTTGACACCGATCCGCGGCAAGGAGTACCTTCTATATGCGGTGGGATGTGTTAATGCCGAGATTATTAGGAAGGAATATCGCGAAGAGCGAAAAAGCAAATTCTTATCCCTCGACTTCTCCTGCCACTTCTCGCCGAATGCCAGGACGCGGGTGCAGTTGTCAATCGTGACCGGCAGATTCAACCGATTCTCCACGAGGCTTCGAAAAACGAGTCAAGACCTTTTTAGAGTTGAACGAGGGCGAGACATGACAGCAAGGGAAAGGGTGAAGGCAACACTCCAGTTTCATGAACCAGACCGCGTTCCAAGGGACGTGTGGTCCCTGCCCTACGTGAACCTCTTTCAACAAAAGGAGCTGGATAGGCTGAAATCCAGATACCCGATGGATATCAGTTCTTCTCAGCCCAGCCCGGGCTGGGACGACAAGGTCGTGAAGGCAACAGCGACAGCAGGGAGCTACAGGGACGATTGGGGAAGCGTTTGGCAGGTAGGCGAACCGGGGGTCGTCGGAGAGGTCAAGAAACCGGCCATCCCAGACTGGTCGGCTCTCAAGAGCTTCAGCCCGCCCTGGCACCTGATCGACTCTAGGGACAAGGCCTTCGTCGATGCGGCCTGCGATCGTTCGGACTTGTTCATGCTGTCCGATGTGACCGCCCGGCCTTTCGAAAGACTGCAGTTCCTTAGGGGCAGCCAGAACTTGTTCTATGACATCGGCGAGAACAGGGAGGAGATGCACGAACTCCTGGCCCTTGTGCACGAGTTCTACCTCGCCGACATCGCCTGGTGGTGCTCGACACACGTAGACGCAGTCTTCTTCATGGACGACTGGGGCAGCAACAGCTCTCTGCTCATCAACCCGAAGACGTGGCGAAAGGTCTTCAAGCCGTTGTATCGGGAATACTGCGACATCATCCACGCAGCAGGCAAGTTCGCCTTCTTCCACACGGACGGGAACATCGAAACGATCTTCGGTGATCTCGTGGAGATCGGAATCGACGCGGTGAACTCCCAGCTATTCGCCATGGACATCGAGGCGCTCGCTGAAAAGTTCAGGGGCAAGATCACCTTCTGGGGCGAGATCGATCGCCGGACCGTCCTTCCCTTTGGAACGGAGGAAGATGTGCGCCAAGCCGTGCGCCGCGTGAAATCGGCGCTCGCCGGGGCGAAGGGAGGAATCATTGCCCAGTGCGAATGGGGGAAGAACAACCCGGCGGCGAACATCGAGGCTGTTTTCCAGGCATGGCAAGATCCCTGCTGATGAAAGGCGAAGTGATGCGCAAGGCGCTCAAGATCTTCTGGCGGACGGCCCTGATGGCCGGCTCGGCGGCCCTCTTGCTGACCGCCTTCTCGGAGCCCAAGGTCGAGCGCTACGGATCGGTCATCGGGTTGAAGCTGGAGAAAGCCGCCTATTACAGGCAGCTCCATGCCGCGGCCTGGCCGGGGATCCTGCGCCGGATCAAGGAATGCAATATCCGCAATTACTCGATCTACCTCAAGGAGGTCGAGCCGGGCAAGATCTATCTCTTTTCTTACTTCGAATACACGGGCAGCGATTATGCCGGGGACATGGCCAAGTTGGCCGTCGACCCGCTGACCCAAAAGTGGTGGAAGGAGACCGATCCCTGTCAATACACCGTGCCCCTGCACGGCGACAAGGAGTGGTGGTCCCGGAGGGCCGAAGTCTTCCATACGGACTGAGCGGACCATGGAGCGCGCGCTGCGGTTTAACGGGTTGGACCTGGCGGTTGTCGCCGTCTACCTCATGGGCATCGTCGGGCTGGGGCTCCTGGCTTGGCGGAAGCGGCGGGCCAAGACCGGCTCCAGCTCGGAATACTTCCTGGCCGGAGGGACTTTGGGCTGGGGCGTGATCGGCCTGGCCCTTTTCTCCACGAACATCTCCACGATCCACCTTGTCAGCTTGGCCCAGGAGGGCTACGTCAACGGCCTGGCCTATGGCAACTTCGAGTGGATGGCGGCCTTCCTACTCATCGTCCTGTCCTTCTTTTTCGCCCCCTTCTACATCCGTTCGCGTGTGGCCACCCTGCCCGACTTCCTGGAGAAGCGCTACAGCCGGGCCAGCCGGGACTGGCTGGCCGTGCTGTCCATCTTCTCGGCCGTCTTCATCCACATCGGGTTCTCCCTTTACACCGGCGCGGTGGTGCTGAAGGGGCTGTTCGGGATCGATATCGGCGTCAGCATTGTGGCCACCGCGGTGTTGACAGGCATCTATACCATCGTCGGCGGCTTGCTGGCCGTCGTCCTGACCGAGTCCGTCCAGACCGTCATCCTGATCGCCGGCGCGGCCTGCGTCGTGGTCTTCGGCCTCATCCAGACAGGCGGCTGGAGCGGCCTGGCCGCCACGGTCGAGCCGGTCAAGCTGACCATCCTGCGCACGGCCGCCGAGACGCCAACCCTGCCCTGGTACGCCGTCCTGCTCGGCTATCCCATCATCGGCCTGTGGTACTGGTGCGCCGACCAGACCATCGTCCAGCGTGTGCTGGGGGCCAAGGACGAGCGGAACGCCCGGCTGGGCCCGCTCTTCGCCGGGTTCATCAAGATCCTGCCCGTGTTCCTGTTCGTCCTGCCCGGCGTCATCGCCGCCGCGCTGGTCAAACAGGGCAAGATGCCGGCCTTCGCCGACTCGGCCGACACCTACTCGGCGCTCATCAACCACATCCTGCCGGCCGGCCTCAAGGGTCTCGTCGCCGCGGCCCTCCTGGCCGCCCTCATGAGCACGGTCTCCGGAGCCCTGAACTCCATCGCCACCCTCTTCAGCCTGGACCTTTACAAGCGCTGGAAGCCGGCCACATCGGAAAAGAAGCTGACCCGGATCGGCCGGCTGATGACTTTTGTCGCTATGGTCGCGGCCATCCTCTGGTCGCCGCTCGTCAGCCACTTCCAGAGCCTCTTCCAGGGTGTGGTGGCCATCATCTCCTATATCTCGCCGCCCATCACCGCCGTCTTTTTCTGGGGCATTTTCTGGAAAAAGGCCTCGGCGCGGGCCGCGGCCGTTACGCTGGGCGCCGGATCGGCCTTGGGCCTGGCGGTGTTCTTCCTGGATTGGTTCAAGGACAAGACCGGCTGGAACGTCCCCTCGATGATGGCCACGTTCTACTTGTTCGTCGTCTGTTCGCTGATCCTGGCGGTTATCTCCTATCTCAAACCGCATGTCCATACCGCGGAGAGCGAGTCGCTGGTGTGGAAAAATCCCTTGGCCGCGATCAAGGATGCGCCCTGGACGGGCCTCTTCGACTACCGCGTCATCGCCGGCGTGCTGATCGCCGCGATGATCGTGCTGTACGTCGTCTTCGCCTGAAAAATTCGGAGAAACCGGCGAGTCCGACCTGCGCACGCCCATCGGGCAAAGCGAGGAATACTACCGGGCCTTGAAGATGCTTAAAAAGGATACCCTGCTCGTCCGCATGCCCGAGGAGTACCACGGATGGCGCCGGCCGTCGCACCGCCTGATGCAGCAGGGCTACCTGATGGCCTGGTTCGAGAAGTACCGGACGAATAAGCAGGGGGACGGCACGAGCCCGTCCCTCGATTCCTAATAGCGCTCGAGGATGAGCCGGCCGTTTTTGAAGTCATAGTGGGACCGGTAAGGCCAGAGGAGCGGGTTTCCGAGCAGGCCCGCGGCGTAGCGTCCCGTGGCCGAATTCAGCGCGGACATGGAGAACTCGTTCACCTGCTGATTGTCGAAGACGATCGGGCCAAGCCGGACCTCTAGCCCATTGACCTGGTTGACGCGCTGAACGCCCTGCGCGCCCTGGATCCCGGCCGCAATGATCCGAGCCGGGTCGAGCCGGGGCTTGATGTGCTCGGCGAAGAAAGGCGTATCGATCAGGTTCGTCGCCGCGGCCGTGTCCAGGATGAAGAGCCCCTCCGGGGCGCCGGCCATGGACGCGGTCACCATGGTCGCGTCGAAGAGCCAGAGCAGGACTTCCCCCGCCACCTTGGCCTTGTCGATACGGGCCGCCAACATCTCGGGCCTGTCGAGGGCGAAGAGATCCATCACCCCGGCCCGGACATCGATCGTGACGTTGAACCGCTTGAGCAGGCCGGTGCCGAACAACCCCTTCTTCAGGCCACGGAAGACGTGAAGGTCCGCAACCCTGACGGGCACGTTCCGGAAGGTGATGCCGGCGAAGTCGATCCGATCGAGCCGCGAGAACCGAACCGGGGCGGACCCGGTCCCGACCCCGATCGCCTGCGAGCTCCCGTTGAGCTTGAGCCCCAGCTCCTCGGCCAGCAGGGGGCTGACGACCATAAAATCCGCCGCCGCCGAATCGATGTCGAACCGGTACGAGCCCTTCCCATTGATCCTCATCGAGACCATCCGGATGGTGGGCCCCCCGCCGCTGAGCAACGGGACGGCAACGTGATCGGGCGTTTTATCCATCTGGAACAGCCCGCTCCCCGCGAACCCCTCCAGCTGAGCCAGACCGTTGCTCAGCCAGTCTGGCGCGGGCAAGCCCTCGCGCTTGAAGCGCTCCGCCAGGAAATCGCGCGTGGCCCTGATTTCGTCCATGACGCCCCGCTCTATGGCCGTCCGCCAAAGGCAGCGACAAGCTTCCTCGTAATGCCCGGCCGATTCGCTGCCGCGGCGCAAGCGGGCGACGGCAGCCGCCGAATCGTTGCGGATGCGGGCGGCGAGACCCAGGCCGAGCGCGGCCTCGGGCAGGCCCGGGCACTTCGCCTCAACCCGCTTCAGGATGGCCTCCGCCGCGTCCACCCGACCCGCCTTGAGAACGGCCAAGCCGCAAATCGCCTCGGTCTCCGGAGCGAGAGATCCGCGAGCCAGTAGGCCGTCGGCGAGCTTGGCCGCCGCGAGAAACGAATCGGCCTTGATCAGCGCGGCGATCTTGGCGGCATCGTCCTGCGCCGCTTCGAGACGCCCCGCGGTCGGCCCCAACGCTCCGGAAATCGGGAGGAGCGTCGCCGCAAGGATCAGTACAACTAAACACGCTGCACGCGTGCCCCCTCCCGGCGAGCAAAATCCCGGAGTTCGCTTCATGATGATCTCTCAGAAGGGGAACGACCGCCGCGGCCGAATTGTTTAAGGAAGAAGCGAGAGCCGGCGCAGAATCCGCCCGGCCAGCTCGATGCGGCGAGTCCGGATAGTGTCGAAATCGGGACCGTCCACATTGAGAGCGAAGGCATACGTGTGCCCGGCCCGCTCGACGATGCCGACGTACCAGCCGAAAGCTTTGTCGCCGATATAGCCGCCGCCGGTCTTGGCGCAGGCTCTTGCCGTCTCCGGTCTCGCGGATCATGATGTCCTTGACGATGCCGATCGTCCGCAGCGATAAGCCAAGCTCGCCGCGCAGGAGACGGGCCATCATCGAGAATGGGAGGGCGGGGGCTTCTCGGCGATGAACCCCAGCTTCAGGTGATCGATAATCCTATCCATGAGGGCAGCCTTGCTAGTCCTCATGGCCTCCATGAGGGCAGCCTCCGTGATGAAGGCGACGATCTTCATCCGGCCCCACTCATGGAGCATCTAATGCTACTCCTTGAGTACGGCAAGGCTGCCGCACTTCGGGCCACGCCATGTGGAAACGTTGTCTATGCCGGAAAAACCGTACGCCGATCGGCCGGAGCCTGCCTTGACTTTGGAAGGGGACTCCGCCAATATTCCCCCATGCCGAGACTTCCCTCCTTCGCCCGCCAGGCCTTCTTTGTCATCCTGGCTTTGCTCCTGGCGGCCTTTTTCCAGTTCCGGAGCGCGGCCGCAGGTTTCACCTTTCTAGCCCATCGGCCGACCGTCGACATCGGCCGCATCGTCATCTCGGCGGCTATTCTCTATGTTCTTCTCATCGGCCTATGGGCGCTGTCTTCTCATTTTCTGGCCCGGTCATCCGGTGCGCCCTACAAGGAAGCTCTGGACCTGGACCTTTGGACTTGGGCGCCGCTTTTATTTCTAGCCCTGACGCCGCTCGCCCTTCGCCATTATCTGACCCGCGACGATTTTTCCGCCCGCCTCGGCCTATGGCTGACGGCCGTACTCCTGGCCGTGTTCAACCTCAAAGTCGCCCGATGGCGGGAGATCGGCCGCGCGCGCCCGTTGCGCTGGCGTCCGCTCATCGATCGGTTTTTGGCCCTGGAGTCGAAAAAGAAGCTTCCCCTCCTGTTCCTGACGGCCCTGGTCGTGTACAACGCCGGATCCGTCCTCCTCTCCTCCAAGGGTATCACCTTCTCCGGGGATGAACCTCACTACATCCTCAACGCCCATAGCTTGATCGAGGACGGAGACCTCGATCTAGCCAATAACTACCAAAACGCCGACTATAAAGCCTACACTCCGGACAACGTCCTCATCCAGCCGCACACGGTGGCCGGGGCCAAACCCGGCAGCCGGTATTCCTTCCATTCGCCGGGCCTGTCGTTTTATCTCGTTCCTTTTTATGCCTTGGGCCGCGCCTGGGGCGAAAACGCGCTCGTTTTTCTTCTCCGCTTCGCCATGACCCTGCTGGGCGCCCTGTTCGGACTTCAGATTTATCTCTTCGCCCGGAGCGAATGGGGACGCGAGCGCTTGGCCCTGGGGCTGTGGTTCCTGGCCTCATTCACGTCCCCGATTTTCTTTTATTCCCTGCACCTCTATCCCGAACTTGTCGTCGCCCTGTTCTCCCTGACCGTCTTTCGCCTCTTCCGCTTCTCGGAAAAACTGACGACCGCGAAGCTTCTTTTGTGCGGATTCCTTCTTCCTGCCTTCATCTGGCTCCATGCCCTCAAATACTTTTTCATCATGGTGCCGCTCTTTCTCTACTGCGCCTGGAGGCTTCTCAAGAAAAAAACCGGAGTCGCGGGATGGGGCGCTTTCTTGGCCTTTCCCGTCCTTATGGCCGGACTGTACCTGGCCTTTTCTTATGCCCTCTACGGCTCGCTTAACCCTACGTCGGTATCCTGGCAGGGGCCGATGGACGGGAAAGAAACGCTGGGATTCCTCAAGATGCTGTTTACGGGGATCCCCTTCCGCTTCCGTCTGGATACGCTGGCCGGATATTTCCTTGACCAGCGCGACGGCCTGCTGCTCTATGCTCCGGTCTATTTCTTCGCCTTCCTCGGTCTGGTCGAGATGTTTCGGCGCAAAGCCAAAGACGCCTGGCTGATTCTGGCGATCGCCGCGCCGTATGCCCTGGTATCGGCCTTCCTCACCCAGCGAACGGGATACGCCCCCCAAGCCCGCCCGCTGGTGGCCGCCCTGTGGGCTCTCATCATCTTTCTCGGCTATTATTTGGCCGCGGAGCGAAAACGGGGCTTCGCCTTCCTGTTCAACGGCGCCGTCGGAACGAGCCTGTTGTTCGTCTGGCTCCTTCTCCGTAATCCGCTGGCCCTTTATCAGGAAACGACCCAAGGGGCGACCGATCGGGGCGGAGGGCTGTTTTATATCCTGAGCAACCTCCATCATTCCCTCACTAAGATCCTGCCGTCATTTCTGAAGGTCGAAGAGTGGCGCTGGACGCCCAATTTCATCTGGCCGGCTTTGCTGGCTGTATTCATCCTGGTCTACCTCACCGTTCGCAAGGCGGGATCGCGCTGGAAATTCGGGCGGCATATGGCCGTCGCCGGCGTTCTCCTGGCCGGATTCTTCGTCTGGTTCGTGAACGTCCCGCGCACCGTCCTCTATTCTCCGCGTTCCACCGTCTTGCCGACGGGCGAATCGCTGCAGTTCTATTCGCTCTCCCGGGCGGCGATCATGCATCAACCGGCGCGATTTTCCCTGCTCGAGGACAACCGCGATTACAATTTCTATTTCGCCTCGCGGCGGCCCCTCAAGAACCTGCGCATCGATTTCGGGTCGAGGCAGGGCGATTATGATTTGGGACTGGGCTTTTGGGACGAACATCCGGACAACCATCCCACCCGGCGCGTCCTGGATGCGCTGACGTTCGCGGATCCGCCTTTTTACCGGCTGAAGGGAAACTTCCTCTACCGAGTCTCGATCCGGGTGGAAAACAAATCCGGCGTCAAGACCGGCGCCAACCCCTACCAGTTCGCCATCACTCCCGTCCGCTGAACATCCCGAACTTCAGAATTCCCTTTTTGTGCATTTTGAACTTGACCAGAGTCTTGAGGATGGACAGTCCGTAGACGATCGACCGCCCCATCCCGATCTGGGAAGCTTCCTGGAAATAGCGCGTTTCGATGGGGATCTCGCGGATGCGCATCCCGGTCAGGACGCCCTGGGCGATGATTTCGGAATCGAAAACGAAATCATCGGAATCGGCCATGAAGTTGACTGTCTCCAAATAACGGCGGGAATACGCCCGCAGGCCGGAATGATATTCCGTTAAATACATGTAGAACGCAGCGTTCTCCACGGCCGTCAGGAAGATATTGGCCAGGTATTTCCATTTGGGCATACCGCCCTCGAGCGGACGACCGCCGAGCATGCGCGATCCGAACATGGCGTCGCACTTGGCGTCGAGAAGAGGCTGAATGAGTAGAGGAATGACGGTCGGGTCATACTGGTGGTCGGGGTGGACCATGATCATGATCTGGCCCCCCCGTTTGAGGGCTTCGGTATAGCAGGTCTTCTGGTTTCCACCATAGCCCTTGTTTTTTTCGTGGACAAAAACGGTCAACCCGAGTTTCCGGGCCAGCGCTACCGTCCCGTCCCGGCTGGCGTCGTCGACGAGCAAGATTTCATCGACCCAGTCCATGGGGATGTCGTCGAGCGTCCTCTTGAGCGTCTTCTCGGCGTTATACGCCGGCATGACGACGATGATCTTCTTGCCGCGTTTGGCCTGCGTCATGAAAACCCCTCGGAATATCCTTTCCGCCGAATCTTATAACATATTTCACCGGTCGGGGGCGAGGGGGCGGAGTGCCCGGGGCGCCGGATATTGACATACCCGCCCATCTGGATTATTACCTGATTTGGATTTTCTCCGAATCACCGATGGTCAAGAATAAAACCGGACTCGCATCGATGGCCGTCTTTTTCGCCGCGGCCGGCGGTCTGGCTGTTTTTCTGACCCTTGGGCGCCAATTGCCGTCCTTCACCATCTTCCATTACGGGCTAAAACTGTTCGGACAGCATATCCTCCCGTTTCTCGGACTCTGGGCCGCGCTCTTCGCCGGGTTAGCGATGGCCGTCACAGCCCTGGCCCGGACCGAGGCGGCCGCCTTCGCCCGGCCGGAACCCGAGAGGATTTTAAACGGAGCGTTGGCCATATCCCCGCTCATCCTGCTGTCGGCCTCGCCCCTTCTGGCCGCCGATTATTTGACGCGGGAGGACTTTCGAGGACGGTTTTGGCTGCTGGGAATCTTCGTCCTGGCGGCGGTCGTTTATCTGAAAATCGCCGACCGCGTCGCTCTGGGCGCAGGCCATTCGGCTCCGGCCCGGTCAGTCTGGAAACGATTTGTGCGGCTTTCGACGCGCCGCCGGTTATGGATTTTGGGAATCGCGGCCTTCGTCCTTTATGCCGCTTGCACGTTCGTCCTCGTCTCGGAAGGGATCACTTTTTCCGGGGACGAACCGAATTACCTGCTCAGCGCCCACAGCCTGTTCGCCGACCGCGACATCAACCTGGCCAACAACTACGCCCAAAAGGATCATTTCCACTTCTACTCGGAAAAGGCCGACCCTCGGCTGAAGATGGCCATCTACGCCCGCGAGGGGAAAAAGGGGCGCGGCTATATCTACCCGATCAACCTACCGGGTATTTCCGCACTCATGGTCCCCTTTTATGCGCTGGGGCAAGTCTTTGGGGACAGCCTCTGGCGCACCGCCATCCTCAAGGGCAGCCTGATCATCTGGGCCGTTCTTTTGGGGCTGCAGCTTTACCTCCTGGCCCGGGATTTGTGGAAACGCGAGGGGCTGGCCTTGGGGTTATGGGCTCTCTACGCTTTCAGCGCGCCCGTTCTCTTCTACGCCGTCCATCTCTACCCCGAAATCCCGATCGCCCTTTTCTCGATCTATATTTACCGGATGCTCCGCTCGGGTCGGGCATTGAGGTCCGCGCATCTGGTTTTCCTGGGCGCGCTGTTGGGGACTTTTTTCTGGTTCGGGCTTAAATACAATCTGATCTTCTGGCCGCTTCTCGCCGTCGGGGTTTTCGACCTTTGGAAGTCCGAAGCCGGGCGGGCCAGGATTCCGTGGTTCGTCATTCCGGCCCTGCTGGGTATGGCCGTGTTTTATTTCGGCGTTTGGACCATGTACGGGACGTTTTCCCCCTTCGCCGTTTACGAGGGAGTCATCACCGGAGCCCAAGCCCGGGCCGTCACCCAGTCTTTTCTCGACCTGCCTCATGCGGCCCGTATCGAAACCTTTCTCGACTATTTCCTCGACCAACGCGACGGCTTGTTCCTCTACGCCCCTTTCTGGTTTTTCGCCCTGTTGGGGATCGTCGAGATGGCCAAGCGGGCCCGGCGGGAACTCTTCCGCCTGCTCCTCATCGCCGGACCGTTCGTCCTGAATTACGCCTTTTTCACCCACCGGCAGGGATCCTGCCCGCCGGGACGGGTGCTGGCGCCGATCTCCTGGATCGGAGCCGTGGCCGTCGGCTATTTTCTGGCCTATGGCACAAATCGGGTTTTTCGCTGGTTTTTCGGCCTGGCTTCGGTCGGCTCCTACGCGCTGTCGGGAATTTTGATCGCTCACCCTCAATTTCTCTACCAACCGACGACTCACGAATACTCACAGAGGGCGGGCGACCTGTTCGCCTATTTGAGCAGCACGAAAGTATTCCTGCCGCCGCTGCTGCCGAGCTTCATTAAAGTCGACAACTCCGGTTATATTACGAATTATGTCTGGGTAGGACTGGTCGCCCTTTTCGTCGGAGCCTACCTGCTCCTGCGAAAGAAGTCGGCCGGACCGCCGGCCAAGAACTTTCATTTCTTCGCGGCGGCGATCCTCCTCGGCGGCTCCTTCTTTCTCTGGGTTCTGCATCCCCGCGCGGCTTTCTATCCCTCCCGGCCTATGCGCTATTCGACGGGCAAATCGCTGGGATTCTACCTGAACTCCGCCGGATCCGGTCTGATCGCCCACGACGAGGGCCGGCTTTATCTGCACTTCGCCAAATTTTACCGGATCTTTTTCGCTTCGCGGACGCCGCTGGAGCGAATGGAGATTGTTTTCGGCTCGGAAAAAGGGGAGCACGCGGCGACCATGTCTTTTTTCGACACCCCGCTCACGGTGGAACGGACGACCCGGGAAATCAGAAAATTTGTGTTCAAGCCGTCGGGTTTTTACCGTCGGGGGAATCTTTATGTTTACGAGATGGGCGTGACGCTGGAACATTTATCGGACGAGAATATGCTGAGCGCCCCGTATCTCCTGCAGATCATCCCGCTCCGTTGAGATCGTCGGGAAGAAGCTATTTTCAGTTCAGGAAGATGGAGCGGAGTTCGTCGGGAGTATCGACCAGGTGGTCCGGGTTGTGGTCTTTCAGCAATTCGCGCCGGTGGAACCCCCAGCTCACCGCGACTACGGCGATATGAACCCTCCGGCAGGCTTCAATATCCCGCGCTTCGTCGCCGATGTAAACGACATCGTCCCTGTGCAGGCCATGTTTGTGCAGAAGATGGAGCAAGGCCCTGTTCTTGCCGAACAGGTTCGATTCGGAATGGATGAAGTCGAAAACGTCAAGCTCTTTCTGCCGCAGGAGTTTCCGGACGTTTTCCTCGGAGTTCGAGGTCAGGATGCCCAACCGGAAGCCCTGGGCCTTCAATTCCAAGACCAGGTCGCGGATGCCGGGAAAGAGCGGCACTTCATGCATCCGGCCGTTGAGCTCCTTCTGCGAACGGAGGATGAGTGCCGGAATCTTGAGAGGAGGTATGCTGTATTTTTTGATGATTTCCAGGTTAGTCAGGCCGCGCAGGTCCTCCACGTCTTGATCGTTCAGGGGGCGGATACGAAACTCGTCGGCGTGGTCGTTGACCATCCGGATGATGACGGAGAGGGTGTCGGCGATTGTCCCGTCGAAGTCGAAAATCAGCGTACAGCGGGACGGCTTCTCCAGGGGAGAAATCTCACGCTGTTCGGTGACAAGTTGGAACGACATATGCACATGGCCTCATGTAATTGTACCGCCGACCCATCCCGGAGTCAATTCAACGAATCGCCCCCAAAATCAAACCTTCGGCGACGACCGCGGGTAGGCATCCAGGTCGCACGAGGAGGGGATCTCCAGGCCGGCCTCAATCCTGGTCCAGGCCAGCGCCCCGACCATGGCCGCGTTATCCGTGCACAGCTTGCCCGAGGGAATAGCCCACTCGATCCCGGCGGCCCGGGCCGCGGCCTCGAATCGGGTCCGCAACCGCTTGTTGCGGGCGACTCCGCCGCACAAGAGAAGCGACTTGGGTTCAACGCGCTCGGACGCCCGGGCCAGATTCTTCAGGAGCGTGCGGACCACGGCCGCCTCGAAGCTGGCCAGGAAATCGGGAAGACGGGGATGATCCTTGGACAGGCCGTTTTCCCTGACGATGCGGATAGCCGCCGTCTTCAGCCCGCTGAAGCTGAAATCGAGACTGCGGTCGGTCATGCGGGGCAGGACGAAGGCGAACGATTCGGGATCGCCGGGCTCGGCCAGGCGCTGGATCACCGGCCCGCCCGGGTAGCCCAAATCCAGGAACTTGGCGATTTTGTCCAAGGCCTCCCCGGCCGCGTCATCGCGGGTCCGGCCGAGGAGTTCGAAGGACAGCCGGCGGCGCAGGACAAACAGTGACGTATGACCGCCGGAGACGATCAAAGCCAAAGCCGGAAGGGGAAGGACAGGATTTTCCAGGAAGGCGGCTTCCATATGAGCCTGGACGTGGTCGATGCCGAGGAGCGGCTTGCGGTGATAATAAGCCAACCCCTTGGCGAAGGAAACGCCGACGAGAAGCGAACCGATCAGGCCTGGTCCCTGGGTGACGGCGAAGTAATCGACTCCGTCGAGTTCGATTCCGGCAACGGCCAGGCTTTCCCGGACGACGGGGTCAATGGACTTCAGGTGCTGGCGCGAGGCCAACTCGGGGACGACCCCGCCGTAGGGCGCATGGATCTCATCCTGAGACAGGACGATATTACTCAGGATCGTTCGGTCGTTCCGCAGGACGGACGCCGAAGTCTCGTCGCAGGAAGTCTCGATGGCAAGCAGATGCATGGCTCGGCCATTATAGCGCATCTCCGGAGGAGGCAGAACCCGGGCAATTGAAAGAAAGTTCAGCGGAGGGCGGCAAGGGTTCGTTCGTACGGCGGACGGACCACTCCCTTTTCGGTTATAATGGCCGAAATGTAGCGGGCTGGCGTCACATCGAAGGCCGGGTTGCGGACCTGCGCGCTCGGCGGAACGATCAACCGCCCGTTGATCTCCCGCACTTCGGCCGCGGGACGCTCCTCGATCGGGATCAAGCCGCCGTGCTCGAGTGAAAAATCGAAAGTGCTGAGCGGGGCCGCGATATAAAACGGAAGGCCGTTTTCCCGGCACAGCACGGCCACGGAATACGTTCCGATCTTGTTGGCCGTGTCGCCGTTGCGGGTGATGCGGTCAGCGCCCACGACGGCCGCCGAAATCTCCCCCTTCTGCATCAGCCAGCCGGCCATATTGTCGGTGATGACCTTGTAAGGGACGCCGATTTTTTCCAATTCCCAGGCCGTCAGCCGCGCGCCTTGGAGAAACGGCCGCGTCTCATCGGCCAGGACGCTGATCTTCTTCCCCGCTTCCCAAGCCGCCCGGATGACCCCGACGGCCGTGCCGTAGCCGGCTGTGGCCAAGCCGCCGGCGTTGCAGTGCGTCAGGACCGCGTCGCCGTCTTTTAAGAGCTCCGCGCCGTTCGCCCCGATGCGCCGGCAGATCATTTCATCCTGGCGGTCGATGTCGACCGCTTCCGCCTGCAGGCGCGTCTGCAGGGCGGCAAAGGAGAGGCTTTTGTTCGCTTCGAAAACGGCTTTCATCCGTTCGAGCGCCCAAAAGAGATTCCGCGCTGTCGGCCGCGTCCGGTGGAGACGGTTGTGGATACGGTCGAATTCGTTCCCCAGGTCCGTTCCCGGCTTCAACCGCAGAACGCCCAGGGCGATCCCATAGGCCGCAGCGACCCCGATGGCCGGAGCGCCACGGATGATCATCATCTCGATGGCCAAGGCGACCTGCTCTTCGTCCTCGCACGGGACATAGATTTCCTCCAACGGCAGCCGTCGCTGGTCGATCATGACGACCCGGCCGTCTTTCCATTCGATCGTCGGTTTCATCACTTCACCTCGAGGATGGCCAGAAAAGCTTCTTGGGGGATTTCGACCTTGCCGACCGTCCGCATCCTCTTCTTGCCGGCCTTCTGCTTCTCCAGGACTTTCATCTTCCGGGTGTAGTCTCCGCCGTAGAGTTTGGCCAGGACGTCCTTGCGAAAGGCCTTGATCGTCTCGCGGGCGATGATCCGGCTGCCGAGGGCCGCCTGCAGGGCGACTTCGTACTGCTGGCGGGGGATGGCTTTCCGCATTTTCTCCACTAAGGCCCGGCCGAATAAATAGGCCTTGTCCTTGTGGACGATGACGGAAAGCTCATCGACCTGCTCACGGTTGATCAGGATGTCCAGCTTGACCAGCGGCCCTTCGCGGTAGCCGAAGAGCTCGTAATCGAGGGAGGCGTAACCCTGGGAGCAGGATTTGAGCTGGCTGAAGAAATCGAAGACAACTTCGTTGAGCGGCAGGAGATATTCGAGGAGGACGCGCTGGGGGCTGATGTACTCCATCTTCTTCTGCTCGCCCCGCTTGCCGTCAAGAAGGGCCAGGATGGCCCCGATATAACGGTCAGGCGTGAGGATGATGGCCTGGATGATGGGCTCGGCGATCGAGGCGATGGCCTGCGGGTCGGGAAGCTGGGAGGGAGCCCGGACGTCCAGGATTTCGCCGGTCTTTGTCGTCACCCGGTAATTGACGCTCGGCGCCGTCGTCAGGAGAGTCAAACCGAATTCGCGTTCGAGCCGTTCCTGGATGATCTCGCGGTGAAGCAGGCCGAGGAACCCGCAGCGATAGCCCTGGCCGAGAGCGATGGAAGACTCCGGCTCGTAGAAAAACGAAGCGTCGTTGAGACGGAGCTTTTCCAGGGCGTCTCGGAGATCCTCGATCCTCGTATCCCCGGCCGGGAAGAGGCCGCAGAAAACCATCGGCTTGGCTTCCTTGAACCCGGGCAAGGCCGCGGCCGCGGGCTTATGACGGTGGGTGATCGTGTCGCCGATCCGGGCATGGCTCAGGTTCTTGATCCCGGCGATGACATAGCCGACCTCGCCGGCCGACAAGCGGTCCATTTTCAGGGGCTTGGGAGTCAGATAGCCGAGTTCCTCGATGACATAATCGGCCTGCATGCCCATCAGGGTGACGGCATCGCCAGGGCGTAGAACACCGTCGATCATGCGGACGAGGACGATGACCCCGCGGAAATTGTCGTACCAGGAGTCGAAAAGGAGGGCCTTAAGCGGAGATTCCGGATCGCCGGCGGGCGCCGGGACGCGGGCGATGACGGCTTCCAGGATGTCGGCGACATTTTGGCCGGTCTTGGCGCTGGTCAGGAGGGCGTCGGATCGATCCAGGCCGACGACGTGTTCGAGCTGTTCCAAGGCCCCCTCGACGTCGGCCGAGAGGAGGTCGATCTTGTTGATGACGGGAATGAGAAGCAGGTCGTTGTGCAGGGCTAGATAGGCGTTGGCCAAGGTCTGGGCTTCCACGCCCTGGGAAGCGTCGATGACGAGGATGGCGCCCTCGCAGGCGGCCAGGCTTCGCGAAACTTCGTAGGAAAAGTCCACGTGGCCGGGCGTATCAATGAGGTTGAGTGCATATTCCAGACCGTCTTTGGCCTTATAGGTCAAACGGGCGGTCTGGGCCTTGATGGTGATCCCTCGCTCACGTTCGAGGTCCATGGTATCGAGAGATTGGGCCCGCATATCCCGGGACGCAATCGCCCCCGTCATTTCCAGAAAGCGGTCGGCCAGCGTCGACTTGCCGTGATCGACATGGGCGATGATAGAGAAGTTACGTATATTGTTCATGGGAAACGGACATGATGGCAGAAAATCGGGCGCCGGTCAATTTTTTCGGACCGGATTCCCGATGGGCTGAAAAACTTAATCCATGCTCCTCGGCCCCCGCCCGAACGGGGCTTATTGACGAAGTGAGCCGCGGCGCCAGACAAGCGCCGAAAGATTCGTCGCGCCGCGACAGAGGCGGATGGCTTTTTTGAGCTCGTATTGACACAGGGCTCGTTCATGATCGCAGGGTTCGCCGGTGAAGTATCTTTCCAGCACGGGCAGCGCCCGCGGATCGCCCAACTGCCCCAGCGCCCAGACAGCCCGATTGCGTTCTCGCAGACTGTGTGTCGGCGTTTCGACATAGGTCATCAAAGCTGCGATCCGGTCTCCCGGCTGCGGGCCAAGGGCGGCCGCGCTGATGGAGCGCACTCCCGAGCCGACGAGCAGCGAGGCCCCCACAGCCGCCGCCATAACGACGATCAGCAGCGCCGCGGCCGCCATTAGCAAACGGCTGATACGCCGTCTCAAGACCGTTCCTCGGTTGGCGCCCTCTGTTTTATTGGTCATCGATCCCTCCCCTATCCGGCCCTGCAGCGGATTCCCGTTCCGGACGTCGAATCTCCCCGCCGCTCCGTACCGGAAATGTAAGGCCGGCCGCTTGAAATGTCAATAAGTGGGGCTGGGTTTATCGATCGCCAAACACGTCGCCGATATTCATGGAGCCGCCATCGAAGTCCGGAGCCGGGTCGGGGAAGGAACGCGTTTTATCGTCCGCTTT
>CAZLAM010000113.1:0-20928 GCA_964557435.1 uncultured Eubacteriales bacterium | reverse complement strand
CAGCGGTTGGACCGGTTCGATATTCAGGTTCTCGAGCGAGATTCGAAAGATGCCGACACGCTCGCCGTCGGATTCCCCGCCCGGAAACAGCAAGTGTTTCCCGTCCCTGGCCCACTCGACGTTGCCGATCCAATATCCTCTCGCGGGAATCTCGAGGTCCTCACTCGTCCCCCCCGAACTGACATAGGCGTTGGGCAGCTGGATGTTCTCTTTGCGGGAGGTATAGGCGATCCGCGAACCATCCGGAGACCAACGAATGAACGTGGAGTGGGTGGGATATTTGGCGAAGGGGTGGAATGATCCGAGCGCTTCCCCGGTTTTCGGATCGACCGGCAAAACGAATAAATCCGAAGGCCGGCCTTCCGAACGGACGGCATAAAAAAGGAGCTGTCCGCTGCGGGTGATATCGGAAGGGATTTTGTTCTTGCCGATATCGGCCTGAATGCGAATGGGGTCTCCCTCCGGCCGGGAACCGGCCATGGGGACGGCCCACAGGTCGACCGTCTTGGCCCGGTTGCTGACGAAGACGATATATTTCCCGTCGGGGGACCAAAGTGGGTATATATCATCCGCGGGATGGTCCGTGATCCGGGTTTCGCCGCCGCCGTCGACGGTCCATACATAAACGTCGGTGTTCTTCTTTTTTCTCCTCAGGCCCACGATATACTTCCCATCGGGAGAAAACTGGGCGATGTCCCCAAGCTCGCTCGGGTCGCTCGACACGACCGTTCGGGGCGCCCCTCCTTTTTCGGGGAGCATGGCCAGACGGGCGGTCTTTTCGGTCCTGTTAATGAGGGTGATCAGGATGGCCCGGTTCCGATCAGACCAGTCCAGGGGATAGACGACCGTATCCTTTTCGGAAGCCGACCAGAGAGTTTCCGCCTTTCCTCCCGTGGAATCGACGAGCCGCAGTTCTCCGCGGCCGGCCTGGAAGACGACTTTTTTCCCGTCCGGCGACCATTCGAAAATAAAGTTATCTTCGTCGGCCTCCACGCCTTCGACCAGGGTAACGCTTTTGCCCGTCGCAAAATCCATCACGCGGATGCTGAAACGCGGCCGTTTATCCTGGACGCCGATATATAGAAGCTTTCCGCCGTCGGGAGAGAGCCGCGCTTGATGGCTCTGCTCCGCCTGCGGAAAGTCGATTTTCCGGAAGATGAGTCCTTCCTTGTCGCCCGCGGAACCGCCGCCGGCCGCCTCCAGCCGGGCCAGACGGGAACGGGCTTCTTTGGCCGGTTGAAGCTGATCGCCGTAATTCTGGAGAAGACGGCTGTAGGCGCCGCGCGCTTCAGATTTCCCGAGCTTTTCATAGCACAACCCGATGTGAAGCAGAGCCTTGGCGGCGATTTCACGATTATCCGCGAACCGCTTCACAATGTCCTGGAAGAGCCCGATGGCCTTCTGCAGATCCCCTTGGCCCTCCTCGACATAGACGGCTTTCTCGAACAGCTCCCCCGCCGTCTGCTGAATAGCGGCCCCGTTCCCCAGCGCGATAAGGGCCAGGGAGGCCGTTAGGAGAAGAAACTGCGTCTTTTTCAAGCTTTTCATGGAATCCCTCCTTTTCATCTCTTCGCCATCAAGATAGTCATTCCGAGGGCCGGATGTGTTAAGGAAGTATCAAGACATCGTGAAATTCCCATGCAGCGGCCTTTTATACGTTCGCGGCGCGAAACCCCGATTTTTAAATCGGGGTGCATAGCGCCGCTCAGTATTAACCCTGGACATGCTCGGGGCTTTCCCGAGCAAGTCCTACGGTTTTTGTAGGATATACCCCGGGCCTTGCCTGGCAAGTCCTATGGTTTTTATAGGGTTCAGCCAGCCCTAATTCGCTTCGCGATTGAGGACTGCAAAGCGGGGAGTTGAATGGGTTCATATTTTCAGATTATCATAAAAAATAGACCGACTCCGGCCGAAAATGGTTGCTGAAAATCAGAAAAAATTCATGAATTGAAGTTTGCCGGATGGACGCGGCCTCCGCGGTCGGAGACGACCGGATCATGCGGCAGACGCAGGGCCCTGTGGTTCCGGGCGCCTTCACCCACGGCACGTCCGAACAGCGTGTCCGCTGGTTCCGGAAAGGACTGGAAACCGGGGATATGAAGCAGGGCGACACTTTCCAGGCGACGGTTCTTTGAAACGAGTTCGGAGGTTTCCCCCGACTTCCTACCGGCCGGGATTTGGGCTTTTCTGCCGGGAAAGAAAAGCCAGCATTTGGCCGACGCTTTCTTCGGCGTAACCCAGGGCGTTCCTTTCGAGGCAAGCTTGGATGGCGTCCGCGAGACGATCTTCGGAGAGCGGAGGATGCTCCGGATTAAACACCCGGTCCCTGTTCAGGACGATCAGCCGGCGCGAGAACTCGTCGAAGATGCCCGTCTTGCGCCAATTCATCGGGTTCATGATCGAGTTTTCTTCGGCCACGTCGACGGCGCCGAGGAGATGTCCCAGCTCGTGACGGAGAACGAACTTCAGGATGGAATCGGGCAGAAGAGCCTGGACGACTAAATAGCCCGAACTGTAGGATGTCGCGCCGAAAAACGGCTTTTGATAGCTTTTCTGGGCGGTGAAGCCCAGGACCACGTCACAGTCGCCGGATGCGACTTGAGATTTCAACTCTTTAAAAATATCGAGCAAAGAGACCGCCCCGTTATTCGTCGCCCAGACGCCGAGAGATCGGATCCGGAAAGCGATACCGAAGCTCCGCTTGTATTCTCCAGCCACCTCGTGAAGCAGCCGGCGGGCCGCTATATGCCAATCCGGACGAGCGGAAACAAATTCTTCGTCGGCTACGATCTTGAGGGTGATGGTTCTCGGAATGGGAGGCGCGATGTCTTTCGCCGCCAGGACAAACGACATCACCATCTGAGCGGCAATCCAAACTCCCGACTTTTTCAGGGGCGTTTACCCCCTCGATGGAAACTCTCTTCTAACCATTAATAATACTCAAATTCTTTGTTGTCAACAAAAAATATCCAAAAAATTGTAATTAATCCCGGTTTTGTCCTGACTTTGAAGCTCCACAGACTCACGTCAATGGAATCCCGCGAGGGGATTGAATCGGGTTCCATACCGCCGCCCAGGCCGGGATCGCTCGATCTGGATTTTTCCTCCGCTTAGCCAAGCCGATGGATGATCTCTTTTACGGGAAGAAATCCGCCCCGCATCCGGGTCCCTCGTGGACGAAATACTCCGGCTAAAGGATTGGATCCGGAACTTGCGATATCGAACGCGATTTCCCATTTTTCAAGGACCGGATAATCGTCATGAGGGAAATAAACATCCACGACAACAACGTCGAGGCGATAGGGGGAAGATAACGGCCTTGGATCCGGCGGGGAGCTGTTCAAATGTCAGTCTGCATCCCAAAATGGCCGATCGAAATTTTTTCTCTGCCGGGAAGAAGATGATTCTCCATCGCAAGAGGGGCCAACCTTATTCTTATTAAAAGCGTAATAAAAGTTGATAACCGGTTGCGGTCGGAGTGGAAAACTGCTTTACGAGACCGGGCCGTCAACCGGGAATTCTGTCCACGGCATTGGCGGGAGGCGACCAGGATGTTGCATAGCATCATTAAAACGGCCTGGCGGAGCTTGAAGAAAAACAAGCTTTATGCGGGCTTGAATATCGTCGGCTTGGCCGTGGGCTTGGCCGCGGCCTTGTTTGTCGTCCTCAACATCCGGTTCGAGACGAGCTATGACCGGCATCACGCCAACGCCGACCGCATTTTCAGGCTGGTCCCAGCCGATTTCACATCAACTCCTTATGCCCTCGGTGAAAGGATCAAAGCCCGGATTCCCGAGGTCGAGGAGGTGGCGGCCGTGAAAAAACTGGACGTGTCGGAAGACCGGATCCTGATCGAAGCGGCGGGCCAAAGGTTGGGGGAGGATTTGTTCTATATCGCCGATCCGAGCTTTTTCCGCGTCTTTTCCGTCCTGTTTATCGCCGGCCGTCCGGATGCGGCGCTGTCTCATCCTCAAGCCGCGGTCCTGACCGAAAGCGCCGCCCGGCGCTATTTCGGGACCACGGAATGCCTGGGTCGAACCTTCCGGGTCGAAGGGCGGGTCGAGCTTCGGGTGGACGCCGTCGTTCGGGATTTGCCGGCCAATTCCCACTTTAAATTCCATGTTCTGGCTCCTATCACGGCCGGTCCGGCTATTTTGAATTGGGACGACCGGGCCATCTGGGGAAGTTGGAACTATAAAACGTACCTTCTTCTTCGGAAGGGGGGCGCAGCGGCCGTGGTTGAACCGAAGATCGCGGCCTGTTTCCCGGATCAGATCCGCCGGAACTCGCGAAACTCCGACAAGCTCCGCCTTCAAGCCTTGACCGATATCCATTTAAAGTCCCATCTCCGGAGCGAGTTTGAACCGAACGGCGACTTCCGGACCATCCTGCTTTATTCCGCCGTCGGGCTCCTCATCCTTCTGGTTTCCGCCCTCAATTTCGTCAATTTGTCGACGGCCTATTCCCTCCGGCGGTGCCGGGAGGTGGGATTGCGCAAGGTTCTCGGCGCCGACCGCCGGCTCATCATTCGCCAGTTTCTGGGGGAGTCTCTCCTGCTGACGGCGCTGGCGGCTCTGGCGGCACTGGCCGTCCTCCGTCTGGGTTTTCCTTTTTTAAGCGGATTGACCGGAACGGAGCTGCGCTTGGAGGATGTTGCTTGGGGCGAAATCGCCTTGATTTTGGCCGGGTTGACCTGTACGCTGGGCTTGGCGGCGGGTGCCTATCCAGCCTTTTTCGCTTCGGCCTTTCAACCGGTCCGGACTCTCAAGGGAGATAAAGCCCTGGCCTCCCGGAGGTTTCCGGTTCGCAGCATTCTGCTGGTCTGCCAGTTTGTGATCTCCTTCGGATTCGTCGTCACCTCCTTCATCGTCCGGACCCAGATGCACTACCTCCAGACCAAAAATCTGGGCCTGGACAAGGACCGGATCGTCAATATTCGCCTGCCTCAGGCGATCCAGGCCCGGACGGAGGAGCTCAAGGCCGAGCTTCTCGGGAATCCCGACATCGTTTCCGCCGCGGCATCGAACTTCCTTTCCAGCCGGGAGACCAGCAAGCAAACCTTCCAGTGGGAGGGGCGCCCGGCTGAGGATGATGGGTATCTCCGATGGATCGCCGTCGATGCTGATTTCTTGAAGACCTACGGGTTGTCCATTGTCGACGGACGCGGTCCCGCGGCGGAGGATGAATCGTCGGGCGAGCAGAAGTTTCTAGTCAACGAGTCGGCCGTTCAACGCTTGGGGTGGAAACAGGCCGTCGGAAAACAAATGGAGATCGAAGCCACCTTCGCCAAGCCGGGGCGGGTCATCGGAGTGGTCAAGGATTTCCATTTCCGTTCGCTCCACTTTCCGATCGAGCCTCTGGCCTTTTTCGTGACCCCCTCGCGATTGCCCTTCTCTTGGAAGGGCAAAACCCAGGAATACCTGCCTTTTAGCTATATCTCGGTCAAGCTGGCGGGCTCGAACATTCCGGGGGCCGTTCGCTTCATCCAGGCGTTTTGTAATCGCCACATTTCGGACGATCCGGGAGCCTGGTCTTTTTTCGACGACGAGTTTGGCCGGATGTATGCCGCCGAGATGAAGACCGCCCGAGTCTTCGGCGGCCTGTCCCTGTTGGCCACTCTGTTGGCCGGTATGGGGGTCTTCGGCCTTTCCGCGTTCATGATCGAGCGGCGCCGGAAAGAGATCAGTATTCGCAAGGTTTTAGGAGCGGCCCCGGGGCGGATCTTGTACTTGTTATCCTCCGACTTTCTCAAGTTGCTGTTGATCGCGGGGGTGCTGGCCGTTCCCGTGGTCGGTTTGGCCATGAGGCGTTGGCTCGACGGCTTCGCCTACCGGATCGTTTTAGGGCCCTGGTATTTCGCCGGCGGGCTGGCTTTTCTGACCGTCCTACTAGTGGCGACCGTGGCTTGGCACGGGCTGAGGGCCGCTTGGTCCAATACCGCCGCCGACTTGCGGAGCGAATAAGGGATACCGGATCGAGCCAATTCGCGGTCTGAAACGCTGCGTGATGTATTTGACATCAGCGGGGCACGGTGATATAAATTTTTTCCACGTGCGAGGATCATTCCCGTTCCCTCCCTCCGCGGTTCCTGCGACCGCCATCCCCTCTGTATTCCTAGGAGCCGGCCATGCCCAATCGTCGTGATTTCCTTAAGATCGGCGGCCTGTCGTTATCGCTTCCCGCCTTGGTTAAAACCGCCTTGTCCCAGACGGCGGGATCGCCGACGGCCAAGCTGGAAAACCTGACCGCGGGGGTCAAACCGCTCGGCCCGGAGGACTTCGAAGCCCGCCGGGAACGCGCCGCCCGGTTGATGACGGCCAACGGCCTCGACGCCGTCTTCCTGCCGGGGGGCATAAACCTTTCCTATTTTACGACCGTGAGTTGGGGGTCCAGTGAACGGACTTTCGGCGCCATCCTCAACAAGAAGGGCCTCCCGATCTGGGTTTGTCCCGCATTCGAGCTCGAGCGGGCCAAGGAATCCATCCCCGCGGGCCAGGAAGTCCGGATCTGGGAGGAGCATGAAAGCCCCTACAAGCTGATCGGCGGTGTCGTCAAGGACCTTGGCGGCCGTCGTCTCGGCCTGGCCCCCAATACGGCCGGTTTCCAAATCTTCGGGCTCAAACGCGACGCGGCGGGGGTAGAAATCGCCGACGGGGCGGTCGTCACCGACGGCTGCCGTGGGACCAAGACGGCCAAGGAAATCGCCTTCATGGACCTGGCCGCTAAAATCACGAAGATCGCCTACCGCCAGGCATTTCCCCAGCTTCGTGAAGGGATGACGCCTCGCGACCTGTCCTCGCTGATCAGCGCCGCGCACACTCAATTAGGCGCCGCCGGCGGAGGCGGCCCCCAATTCGGTCCGAACACGGCTTTCCCCCATGGCTCCCGCACCCCCCGGACGATCGCCGACGGGATGGTCGTCATGGTCGACGGCGGATGCGGAGTCGAGGGTTACCGTTCCGACGTCACCCGGACGATCGTCCTCGGAAAGCCGACCGACAAAATGATCAAGGTCTGGGACATCGTCAAGAAAGCCCAGACGGCGGCCCTTAAAGCCTGCCGGCCCGGCGCCGCCTGCGAAGACGTGGATGCCGCCGCCCGGAAAGTCGTCGAAGGCGCCGGCTACGGTCCCGGGTATAAATATTTCGCCCACCGTGTCGGTCACGGAATCGGGCTGGAAGGCCATGAGTATCCGTATCTTGTGAAAAACAACACTCTCAAGCTCGAACCCGGCATGACCTTCAGCAACGAACCGGGAGTCTACATCTACGGCGAATTCGGAATCCGCCACGAGGACTGCATGGTCGTCACCGAGGACGGAGCGCGATACCTCGGCGGTATGGAAGCGATTTCGATTTCCGAGCCGTTTGCCCGGGACTGAACCTCCGGGGGATTTCCTTCGTAGGAATATTTATCGGGAAATAGTTAGTTATGATCAAGGAGTCAACATGAAACGTTGGATCATCGGATTGGCCGTTCTGGCTTTGGCCGGAGGGGCGGCGATCTTTCTGTTCACCGGGAGCGCGTCCGCCCAGTATCTGCCCTGGTTGTACTGGACACTGCTGCCCAAGGCCCACATCGACGAGATCGTGGGCGAGGCTTCGGGCGAGGCCGCCCTGGCCACCATTCAAGACATCGCCACGTACATGCGCGACCGTCAACCGGAGGAGTGGGCCGGGACTCTCTGGGAATCCGAGGCCATGATGATCCGTCTGAAACGATATGGATTCACCAACGCCGAGCTTATCAAGTATCCGCAGGGCGAGACCTGGGATGCGGTCAAGGGATCGCTCTGGGAGGTCAAGCCCGGCCGCCGCAAGATCGCGGCGATCGAGGACAACATCGCCATGCTGGCGGCCAACAGCGCCGACACCGACGTGACGGCCGATCTCGTCTGGGTCGGCCGCGGCACCCCGGCCGAGATCGAAGCGGCTAAGGTCGAGGGCAAGATCGTCGTGACCGAAGGTTCAATCAACCAGGTCTACAACCTGGCCTGCAATCAGAAAGGGGCCCTGGGTATCGTGTCTATCTCCATGTCCCGGCCCTTGTTCGACCCGCTCCAGATGGGCTGGGCCTCCGTCGGCGGCGGGATGCGCGGTCGTTCGGCTCCAGCCGCGGCCGTGCAGCCCCCCCCTCCGGCGCCGCCCAAGCCGAAATTCGGGTTCCAGCTTCCCGTCCGCGAAGGGGATATCCTGAAACAGCGCCTCATGGCCAACGAGAAAATCACCGTCCAGGCCAAGGTCGTCTCCAACCAGGTCAAATACAACTGGGAAGTCGTCACCGTCTCCATCCCCGGCACCGACCCCAACGCCGGTGAGGTCATTTTCTCGGCCCACAGCTTCGAGGGGATTTCCAAGCAGGGCGCCAACGACAATACCTCGGGCAGCGCGGCCATCCTCGAATCGGCCCGCATCCTCAAGGTCCTCATCGACGAGGGCCGGCTGCCCCGGCCCAAACGGACCATCCGCTGGGTCTGGGGACCAGAGTTTTCCGGCATCGCCAAATGGGTCGGAGAGCACCTGGACATCATGGGCCGAACCTTGTGCAACATCAACATGGACATGGTCGGGGAATATCTCAGCAAGAACCAGGCCTTCTTCTGCCTGATGCGGACGACTTACGGCAATCCCCATTACATCAACGACGTCATGGAAAATTACTACCGGTATGTCGGCGAGGGCAACCGCGAGCGCATCCAGAACCGCAGCACGGCTTTCAAGGTACCGGTCCGGATCATCGCTCCGTTCGGCGCCGATGAGCCTTTCTGGTATTCGATCGAAACCCATTACGGCGCCTCGGACCACGAGGTCTTCAACGACTGGGGCGTGGGCGTTCCCGGCATCATGATGATCGCCTGGCCCGACCGTTGGTATCACACCACGGGTGACACGGCGGACAAGTCGGACGCCACGCAGATGAAGCGGGCGGCGCTCATCGGCGCGGCCGGCGCCTATACCGTAGCCGGCGCGGATGACATGATGGCCGTCAAGATCGCCGGCGAGATCGCCTCCAATGCGGCCCGCCGCCTCGGCCATCAGGTCGTCGCTGGGCTGGAAACCCTGAACGGAGCCGACGCCGCCGGTTTAGCCGCCGCCTACAGGTCGGCCCGCGCCTATGTCGAAGGCGCCGTCATCAACGAGAAAGACACGCTCGACTCGGTGCTCCAATTGGCCGCGGAAAAGGCGTCCGTCGGGACTTATATCACCACCTTGAAGAAGAGTGTGGACGCCATTGGGGCGGCCCACCTGGCCACGCTCCAGGCTCACATGGATGCCGCGGCCAAACGGCTGGGGCAGAAACCGGTCGTCCTGATCCCGACCGAACTGGAAAAGAAGGCGGCCAAGATTTTCCCGCGGCCGACGGCCAAGGTGAAGGAAGGCGGCTATACCGGCTACCGGAAATTCATCGACGCCGTCCCCCAGACCGAAAAGACGAAGTATCCTTACGCGGCCGACCTGGCCAATCCGGCCGACGTCCAACTCCTCAGCAATGGGAAGCATTCCGTCCTCGACATGATGGTCATGCTCAACGCCCAAAACCAGCGCAAGTCCACCGTTCAGGGGATCATGAATTATCTGACGATCCTGAAGCTGGCCGGACTGGTCGAGTTCTAAGAAGAGTTTTCATCGGGGCCGTTTCCCGTCAACCGGGGAACGGCCCTTTTTTTGGTGCGCCCGGCAGGGCGCACCTGGCGTCGATTACCCGGTTCCAGGTGAATCGGTTGCCCCTGCGGGTGAACCCGAGGAAAAACGTGATGGGCCGCCCGTGGGACCTGAAGTTCCTGGGCAATTCGATCACCTCCGAAAACGCCTCGCGCTTCAAGGAAATTCCCATCTGCTGTTGGCGATCATGCTGCCGGTCTTTATCATCCTCATTAAGTTGGTTTATACCGAGTTTTTCGGCTGATACGGCGATGGATAATGACCATTCTTTCGGTGTGGAAACCTGTTGGCATAAAAACTGCACAAATACAGGTGGATTCTCCCCAGCCCTTCGGCCTTTATAAAAAAAGGCGCAGGACAGCGTGAGGACAAGGAAAAGAAGGAGGACAAACCTATGAAGAGAATTCTAACCGTATTTGTTGTGATGGTTTTCTTCTTGGCGGCCGTCAACTGTGCGTCTTGGAACAAGACAACGCAGGGCGGTGTGATCGGCGGCGCCGGCGGCGCCGTTATCGGCGGATTGATCGGTCATGCCGCCGGAAACACCCTGCTCGGCGCGATTCTCGGGGCGGCCGTCGGCGGAGCGGCCGGCGCCATTATCGGGAATTATATGGACAAACAGGCTGCGGAAATGCAGCGGGATCTTGAAGGGGCCGAGGTCCAGCGCATCGGGGAAGGCATTAAAATCACATTTGACAGCGGGATTCTTTTTGATATCGATAAATCCGGCCTCCGGCCGGTCAGCCAAGCTAACCTGGTCAAACTGGGCAAGATCCTGAATAAATATCCCGATACCACCATCCTTATCGAAGGCCATACGGATGACACCGGATCGGACGACCATAACATGAGCCTTTCGAAGGACCGCGCTCAGTCCGTGGCTTCTTACTTGGCGACAAACGAAGTGATGTCGGCGAGGTTCACGATCACCGGATACGGTGAAGCGCAGCCGATCGTGACCAACGATTCGTCCGAAGGCCGGCAGAAAAACCGCCGGGTGGATATCGCTGTTATGGCCAACGATAAGCTGAAAAAGGCTGCGCAGGAAAAGGCGAAAGGCTGATTGATGAGGAGGACGTAGTCGTTTCTTAGAATCAATGGAGAGAGTAATCCTGTAGGAAATATCCTACTCGAGAGGAAACGTGCTGTTTAACAGGACAATGTTTTAAGCGGGAAACGGTTCCATGAGTTCAACCGGAGGCTTGGAAGCGCCGCTTATCTCAAATTCAGGATTTTTCCTGAGAGGAAACCCATTTCCTGACATTCGGAGAACGCGGAAAGATGTTGGCATAAAAACTGCAATTAGACTTGTATCTTCTCCCTAGTCCATCGCGCCGTTTCATAACGGCGGGGAACAGGACGGAGAGAGGCCAAAGGAAAAAAGGAGATAAGCATGCTTGAGACAATTCTGATCGTTCTGGTGATTCTATGGGCGCTGGGACTTTTCGCATTTCACGCCGGCGGCGTGATCCACGTTCTTCTGATCATCGCCTTGGTCGTCCTGATTATTCGACTCCTGCAGGGCCGAAGAATTCTTTAACGGGGAAAACGCCGCCATGATTTCACCGCAAGTCCGGGCTTCAAAACGAATAGGGGGACTCCTCGTAGTTCTGGGGCTGATCAGCCCTGGCCTCTTTTCCGCTCAGGTTTTCAAATACCGGAAAATCAAGCCTGAGAATGGTTATTTGATCCAGACGGTCCCCTTCGAAAAATGGCTGGAAAGAAACTATTGCGGCCCGGCCTGTTTGACGATGGTCCTCAACTTCTGGGATGAAACGCGATCCTTCAATCAGCGGAAAATCACGGATGAGATCTATGATTCGGAAAACGAGGCGACCTATAACTCCGAGCTGGTCTTGTATCCGCGATCCCAAGGATTTGAGAGCTACTCTTTCCAGGGAAACCTGCGGATCTTGAAAGATGTGGTCGGGAAAGGCATCCCGGTGATCGTGCTGACGAAAACCATTAAGCAGATCACCAAAGGACATTACCGGGTGGTCATCGGATTTGATGAAGACGAGGACCAGATCATCTTTCACGACCCCTATTTCGGAGACCGAACGGCCATGACGTCCAGGAATTTCATGAAGGTCTGGGAGTTGGGGACGGGGCGGAACCAGTCCCGCTGGATGATGGCCGTGGTTCCCGGTCAAAGCCCGTTCCCTTTTCCCACTCTGCAAAACGATCCCCTGACCTCCATCAATCTGGCCACGGCTTATTACCGGAGGTCGGATTTCATGAAATCGAGGGAGCAGTGGGAAAAAGCCAAGGAATCCCTCAGCCAAGATCCTTATCCCTTATACAGCCTGGCCATGGTCAGCCTTCGAGAAGGCAAGACCGAAGAGGCCGCGGATTATGCCCTCAAAGCCCTCCGTGTGGACGCTCAAAGCGCTTACGCTCACGACGTCCTGGGCCTGGCTTACGCCAACCAAGGCCGGATTGTCCCGGCCATCCAATCCCTTGGTCAAGCTGTTCGTCTTGCCCCTGGGGAGGAGTTTATTCGGAAACATTATCTTCAAGTCAGAGCTCTTTATATCGAAAAAGCCAAGCTTGAAGACATTCAAAAAAAGGAGAAGCTCAGTGAAAAGACAAGTTAAGATCGTCAGTATCCTGTTGATGGTTTTATGGATCTCGTCGTTGGCCGCCGCCGTTCAGAAACCGGCGGTTCAGCAGGCGGGGACGACGAGTCAGCTCGTCATCGGCGCGCAAGACGTGATCACGGCTTCCGATGCCGGGGGAGGTTACCTCACCAACAGAGATATTCTCCTTATCGTGCTCATCGTTCTAGCGCTTATCGGCCTGGGCGTCCTCGTTGTTTAGCTTTTAGGCGCCCGTCCCATTCCTTGGTCGGGCCCGGCCGACTTGCCCGTGGCAGGAGTTTGTTTGAAATCATTATTTTCTAGTCAAGGTTCTCTCCAACGAAAGAGCCCGGCTGGAAGAGATTCGAAAAAAGGAGAAGTCGAATGAAAAGACAGATTAAAATCGTCAGCATTCTGTTGATGGTTTTATGGATCTCTTCGTTTGCCGCCGCCGTTCAGAAACCGGCGGTTCAGCAGGCGGGGACGACGAGTCAGCTCGTCATCGGCGCGCAAGACGTGATCACAGCTTCCGATGCCGGGGGCGGCTATCTCACTAACCGAGATATTCTCCTCGTTGTGGTCATTATTCTGGCGGTTATCGGCTTGGTCGCCCTCCTAAGATGAGTCCGACAAAAAAAGCCCGGCCGGTCTCACCGGCCGGTGCGAAGAGAAAGCCCGTGGCGACGAGCCATGAACGGGAACCGACGCCAAGGGATCTGGGATCTCCCATTGTCGGTGGAATTGCGCTCCTCGTCGCGGGTATCGCGTTGATCCTTGCCATCCGCGGAAGGAAATAACGAAGTTTTCGCGGAGTCCATTCCCGGCTGGCTGGCAAAGCCGGGCGGCTTTTTCTCTTCGACCTGTCCCGCTATTGACTAATTTTAACTCTTTTTTTATTATACGTTTAGAACTGGAAGAGTTAAAAACCAATGGCTATTGTTCTCATCATCGATGATGATAAGCTCATTTGCGACTGGATTGCGAGTGTTGTAACGCAGTTGGGGCATCGTTCAATTTCCGCCCACACACTCGAAGAGGGGCTTAGGAAAGCCCAATTCGAGCCCTTCGATATTGTATTTCTCGATGTGCGCTTGCCCGACGGAAACGGCATGGAGATCATGCCGAAGATCAAAGCCGCCCGATCCTCCCCGGAAATCATCGTCATCACCGGGCTGGGCGATCCCGATGAGGCTGAACTCGCCATTTTGGCCGGCGCCTGGGATTATTTGGAAAAACCGGCTTCGTTCGAAGCCATCAAACTTCCCATCCTCCGGGCTCTGGAATATCGAGAGGAAAGGAAACGGGGAAACTTCCGGTTGTTTTGAAAAGAAAGGGGATTATCGGAGATTCCCAAAAGATCACATTGTGTCTGGAACTGCTGGCCCAGGCCGCCGGAAGCAGCGTCAATGTTCTCATTACCGGCGAAACCGGAACCGGGAAAGAGCTTTTCGCCAAGGCCATCCATTATAACAGCTCTCGAACCAAAGGAAATTTCGTGGTTGTTGATTGCACGGCGCTTCCCGAGACGCTTGTGGAAAGCGTTCTTTTCGGGCATGCGCGGGGAGCTTTCACCGGAGCCGATCGATGCGAGGAGGGGTTGATCAAGCAAGCCGACGGAGGTACTCTTTTTTTGGATGAAATCGGGGAACTGCCGTTTTTGATCCAAAAACGATTCCTCCGAGTCATTCAAGAACACCGTTTCCGTCCTGTCGGAGGACGTCAAGAAATCGAGAGCGATTTCAGGCTCGTGGCGGCGACAAACCGAAACTTGGAATACATGGTCCGGCAGGGACGATTCCGGGAAGATCTGTTCTTTCGGTTAAGGACTCTTATTATTGAATTGCCCCCCCTGAGAGAGCTTCTCGAAGACATCAAAGAATTGACGGTCTTTTATATGAGCATCTTGTGCGAGCGTTTTGGAATCGAGCCCAAAGAAGGTTCTCCTGAATTCTGGAATGTCGTGACCGAATATAAATGGCCCGGCAATGTGCGAGAACTGATCCAGGCTCTGGAAAAAGCTTTGCTTTCGGCCAAAGACGAACCCATGCTGTTTCCCAAACACCTTCCTACGTATATCCGCATTCAGGTGGCCCGGAATTCTTTTCCAAAGAGGCCGGCCGGTCCGGGCAAGCCGGAGATACGCTCGAGCGTTCTCCAAACGCCGCTCAAATTGAAAGAGATTCGGAAAGCCGCCATTTCTGAGGCCGAGCAACTGTATCTGAAGGATCTGATCTCATTGGTATGCGGAAATATCGATGACGCCTGCCGGATTTCCGGCTTATCTCGCTCCAGATTCTATACGCTTCTCAGAAAGTACCGACCCGTTGATTGGCGCGGGCCGGTATGATGCCGGTCATGATCTTCAAAAACGGAGAATGAGAGCTCATTTATTGGAATAAGTCCTGTTTAAGGGAACAGATTACGGCCGATTTCCGGGGAAAGCGGATATTAAGATTCTCTCACCCCTATAAAAACTAATTATCCGGCTTTGTGAATTTGGCACGTTTCTTGATCATAATTCAGAAGGCAGAAAGAAAAATGGCGCAGATTTGTTTTTTTTAAGGAAGATTTAAACCCCATGCAGATATTTTTTTATTCAAGCGTGGATGATCAAAATACAAAGAGACTCGAGACTGCTGTTCAGAGGGTCATCCCGCCAAGACAAATAGAACTCCTTAAAAGCGTGGAGGGCTTCAGGGAGAGACTCCGGATGCCGATAGAACCGAATTCTATCGCAGTCCTCTCCGCTTCGAGCCGAGATGAGCTTCAGCAAATGCAACCGTTCCGAGGACTGTTGACGGAGATTTATATCATCCTTGTTATTCCGGATCGGAAGAAGAGCACCATCGAGCTCGCCCATCTCTTGCTGCCGCGATTCTTAAGCCAAAAAACTGATAATTTCGTGGATCTCGGCAAAGTTCTTAACAAAATGGTTCGGGCTTCCCACTGATGCCAGGAGGCGATGGCCGGGTTAACGTGGCTTTCGTTCCAATTTTATGAATTTGGCATGATTCTTGAATATGATTCAGTAGGCAGAAAGAAAATACTGTCATGAAGACACTGGACAAGGAGATGCTCCATGTTTAAAAAGATCGTAGTTATTCTGGCCGCGGCGCTGTTTCTCACCGCCGCGGCGGCCGAAGCTTTGGCCCAGGGCGTGCTTATGAACTCGGCCGAGACCATCAACCAGGGCAACATCAAGCTGGCCCTCTTCCCGACGGTGCTTTTCGGCAAGAACGGCGGCGACTCCCTATGGGGTTTGGCCGGGCGGGTCGGTTACGGGCTTACGCCGCGCGTCGACATCGAGGCCAAGGGCGCGAGCTTCAAAGGAATCAAATATTTTGGAGCGGATATTGAGTATTGGCTCGTCCAAGGGCGGAATGCCAACGTTTCGGTGGCGCTGGGAGCGCATCTGACCAACTGGCAGGGGGGAGCGGACAGCTCCGGCATCGACACCTCACTCTTGTTCAGTACCCGGCCCGCGGAACACCTGGAGCTCTATGGAGGCCTCAAGCTGGCCTTCGATTCATTTAAAAACTCGAATGATAACTGGACGTATGCGCAACTCGTGCCGGGGCTCGAGTACCGCCTCAGCGCCGACCTTGATTTCCTGGCCGAGTTCGGCATCGCCCTCAACGACAACTCCCGCAGCTACTTCAGCGTGGGATTGTCATTATATATTTTGCGTTGAGGCCTCTCGCCCGGCAAGCCGGGGCGCCACCCTTTTTCCCTCTTCCGAAATCTCGAACGCCCTCTGCGGGTTCAGAACCGCGATCTTGGTCCCGACTTGAGCAAGAGCCGGGGCGGCTAAACCAGCCGGCAGGACGGCCGCCGGGAACCATGATTTGTTTTTCATACATTCGCGGCGCAAAATCCTAATTAATAAACCCTGCAAAGACCGGGGAGTTGAATGGGTTTATACATTCGCGGCGCAAAACCCCGATTTTTAAATCGGGGTACAAAGCGCCGTTCAGTATTAACCCTGGATATACCCCGGGCCTTGCCTGGCAAGTCCTACGGTCTTTGTAGGGTTCAGCCCGCCCTCATTTGCTTCGCAAATAAGGACTGCAAAGCGGGGAGTCGAATGGGTTTAATTTTTTCCTCCGGAAATAATAACGTCGGGAGGGGGGGGTGCCGTTGCGAATCCAAAAAATAGACAAGAGGGAATCGGTTGCGACGTGTCCCGGTTTATCCCCGGATTATCCCTTGGCCGCGAACGAAAAATGCTGTTGGGCCATCACCCAGCGGCCGTCCCGTTTTTCGAGAACGCCGGTCCAGCGGGTATTCTCCCAGTTCGCCGGTTGGCCTTTCCACTCATTCATGTCGTCGAGGATGCAGAAAAACCAGGCCACATCGCCCGACTTCGACAACTTGATTTTGAGGTCCCGAATCTCGTAGCGGACCGCCTTAAAATCCGGACTGCCCCAGAACTTCTCCGCCTTCTTGAAATCCTCGAAACCCTTGACGACGGCGCCGTCCGGATGTACTTCGAGAAAATCCGCGTCATTGGCGATGACGCCGTAGAGGAGCCGGAAATCCTTGTTTTTAGCCCAGCCGATGCAGGCGCTGATGGTTTTCGCGATCTCGGCCTTCTCCGCCTCTCTATCGTCCATAACTTTAAGCGCCTTGACCTTGGCTAGGTCCCCGGCCCTGACGGTGTCGTGGATTTCCGACGCCTCTCCGGCCCGGGAAAATCCGCCCAAGGCAGTCAGAATAAATAAAATAATCAAACATTTTCTCATCGTATCCTCCCCTAGTCGGCTTTCATGACGGAAATATACCTGCCCGTTTTTTTTAACACGGGGAGGCCTCCGATATTTCTCACTTTTCGCTGTTGAAACATCCGCCGTGCAAAGAGTATACGGGAATTATCCGGGTTATGTTTAAGATAAGACCCTGAAGGCCTCGGGCCAAAAAGCCACTGCCTTTAGCCAGACGCTCTTTGAAAGAGAATCGAAAAAGGGCTAGCCCGACCCTTATCTCGCCTTCTTTTCGGCTTTGACCAGCTCGGCCCCGGCCTCCTTCTTGTATCCGGGATCCTTGGACGTGGCCGCGGGCAGATCCAGACAGGCCTGGAATTCGGCGACCGCCTCGCCGTATTTTTTGAGCTCCATCAAAGTGCGCCCGAGCTCCAAATGATGGTTGATGAAATTGGGCCGCAACTCGACCGCCTTCTTCAGGTATGTCGCGGATTCCTCGAACGAGCCTTTGGGTAGGGCGCCGTATAGCAGGCCGCCGAGAAGACGCTTGGCCCCGCCGATTTCGGCCATCTTGCGATGCCAGCGTCCCAGGGCGTGGTAGGCGCTGTCATGAGTCGGATCCAGGGCGATGGTCTTCTCGATCTCCGCCCTGACCTCCTTGGCCATCCGGATCTGATCCTTCTTGCCCAGCATGAGCGCTTGCTTGCCCATGGACAGCGAGATCTGGAAATGCCCGTTGGCGTCGTCGGGTTTGACCGCGGCCGCCTTCCGTGCATGGTCCTCGGCATCCTTGTACAAGGCCATTTTGCGCTCTTCCCCGCCCTTGGCTTCGGCGTCGACGAGGTCGCCGACATCGACCAGGGAGCGGGCCGCCTTCCAGAGGGCCTCGTAGCTCGGAGGCTCGAGCTTGGCCGCAGCCAGATAGGCGTCCAGTGCCGCTTGGTCCTCGAGCCGGGTATAAGCATCGTCGCCCCGCTTGATCAATTCGGACTGGGTCTGGCCGGCGGCCGGGAGCGTCGCGACTGCCAGGGCCGCCGACAGGAGGGCGATCGGGATGATCCTGCCTTTTCTCATGAAGATTCTCCTCCGCTGTCGAGATGCCCCTATCACACACCATTCCCCGCGTCTCGGTCAAGACGCGGCCGCGGCGGCAAAGGGTGATCCGATCCCCGGGTTCCCGCTCGACCATTCCTCCAATTCGCCAAGAGGGGGACATTCAAGACCAGGAGAACCGGAGGTCACGCTTCAATAGTGCCGTCCTCTCCTCTTTTCTTTTTAACTATTTTTTGGAATTTCCATTTTTTATGCGGGTTTTCCGCGGATGAAACGTCAAAGAAGTAGAATATTGAAGCGAAGGAGCAAGACGCCGTGACCGAACAACAATGGCTGACGATATACAGGGAAACGGTCCACCCCCTTTATGGGTACATGGCCAGGCGGACGGGGGGGAATCGGGAATTGAGCGAAGATATCGTCCAGGAATCCTACCTGAGGGCTCTCGACAGCTGGAAACATAAAACCGTGCCGGATTCTCCCCTGGCTTGGCTGAAACGGGTGGCTCAGAACATATTCTTCGATTATCTGCGGCAAAGAAAATGGATCGATAATTCGGACGTGAATCTCAGCCCCGACGCCGGCCGGACGACATCAGAGGACCGGATCAAATCCCTGGAGATCGCCTCGGCCATCGCCTCCCTGGGGCGGGAAAAGGCCGCCATTCTCGAGGCGTTTTATTACGATGGAATGAGCGTCAGGGAGATCGCGACCGAGATGGCTATTTCGGAAAGAGCGGTGGAAGGACTCTTGAGGCGGGCCCGCCGGTCCTTGAAATCGCTGCTTCCCGATTTAAATCCCCATGGAGAAAAAAAATGAACGACACTTACGAGCCCGATGACAAATTCGTGGAAAAGCTGGAATGGCAGTTGTCCTCGGAATACCGACGGACGAATCGCTTTAAAAGCGCCCCCGGAAAAATCGCCGTTTCCCGCCGGGTGGCGGCCATCGCCGTCATGGTCGGCGTCGCCATGACCGGCCTGACCGTGCTGAGCGCGGCCGAGTATCTCAAGGACTCCTGGCGAAAAAAGATCGAAATCGCCAGGGCCGAAACCGACGTAAAGCTGAAAAAGGCCCGTCAGGAATCGACGCAAGAGATGGCCTCCAGGACAGAAAACCTGGCTTCCCTGGGATTGATCCAGGAAGAGGAAATCCTGGCCATGAAACAAGCGGTGGAGAAAGCCGGGCTTGATTTGAGCCAATCGATGGCCAACCTGGATGAGGTTAAAGCGTCCGGGGAAATTCCGCGCCATGAGCTCTATGCTCCGGTTGTGGGCGGTCGGGATTTTGTCGGCGAACGGCTGGAGATCGAAAAGAAAGAGGCCGAGCTGGATGGGAAACTGATCGAGAGCCGCCGGAGACGGTTCCAACAACTGCTGGAGCTGGGTTTGATAGGGGAGGATCAGCGGAATCGGAAACAAGCCGAAATGGCCTCCCAAAAAGCGCGGATCGACGAGATCCAAATCCGGCTGGCCTTGCGCAAGCGCTTTGTCGCCGGGATGATCACGGCCCAGGAGGTCGAAATCCAGGACCGGTTGACCGCGGCCGAAAGGAACTTGAGCGTGGCCCAATCCAAGGTCGATTCTTTCCAGACGCAGTTGAAGCGGCTCCAAAAACTTGAAGCTCTGGGGATGATTTCTGCCACGGAAACCCATCAGCTGCAATATGATCTGGATGCCGCCCAGGCCGAATTGAAACTGGCCGCCGTGGAAAAGGAAGTCCTGACTAAGAGGAAGTAAAGGCAAGCTTTTTCTCTCCCGTATCGCGCCGCCGGGGATCGGTCAAGGGACCGATCCCCGGCGGCTTTTTTATTTGGCCATATTGAAAGCCAAGACAACCTTTAAGCGGGAGCAAGCGTATCTCTATATGTATCCATTATTCATAGATAAGGTTTAAGGAGCCCCCATGAACCTGCTCTCGCGGTCCGAGGAAATCGTCCTGGCGGCGATCTGGAAACTGGCCGGCGATGCCTATGGCGTGACGATCCGGGAGCGGGTTTCGGCCGATACCGGGATGCCGTGGACCTTCGGGGCCGTTTATAAACCCTTGAAACAGCTCAACCACAAGGGCTTCGTGGAAAAGATCCCGGGCCCGCCTTCGCCCGAAAGGGGAGGCCGGAGCAAGTTCTATTACCAATTGACTCCGGACGGCCGGGCGGCCTTGAAAGACATCCGGAGAATCTATCACGCCGTCTGGTCGGAAGACATGGAGAAATCCTTCCGATGACCGTTTCCCCAAGAAAAGCCGGACTTCCTCGGATGGGGAAATTCCTGCTCTGGCTCTGTCTGGACGGACTCGATTTTGAGGAGGCCGTCGGAGATTTCGAGGAACGGTATCGGGCCATTCTCGCCCAAGAGGGGCGGCTTCGGGCCGTGATCGATCTTTGGACGATGCTCCTTGGCTCCCTGCCCGGGTTCATCGCCTCACACATATCCTGGAGGTTCCAGATGATTCGAAATTATTTGAAAATCGCTTACCGCAACATGCGGAAACAAAAAGCCTTCACCCTGATCACGATCGGCGGCCTGGCCGCGGGGATGATCTGCTGTCTGCTCATTTTCATGTATGTGGCCCGGGAAACGGGCTACGATCGTCATCATTCCGATTATGACCGCGTCTTTCGGGTCGTCGAAGAGGTCAAGTCCGGAGCCAGCACCAGCACCTTCGCCGCAGCCGGTTTTCCCCTGGCCCCGGCCCTGAAAGCCGAGTATCCCGAAGTGGAGGAGTCCGCCCGGGTTTTCCGCGTCGGCACTCGGCTCTTTGAATTCGGGGAAAAAAAATTCTATGAAACGCGGGTGTCATTAGTCGATAATGATCTGTTGCGGATTCTGTCTTTTCCCTTCCTCGAAGGCGACCCAAAAACGGCTCTCGCCCGGCCGAATACGGCCGTTCTCACCCGCGCCACGGCCCGCAAATATTTCGGCCCGGATCCGG
>CAZLAM010000112.1:0-16844 GCA_964557435.1 uncultured Eubacteriales bacterium | reverse complement strand
GGGCGGATTGACAGGTCTCCTCGAGCCTTGATAGTGTTAAGGTATAAATGCGAAGGAGCCGCCATGAACAATGACGAAGTCCTCGAGCTGACCGGAGAAAAGAACGCCCATACGCCCGGCGCCGTCAGTCGCCGGAAATTTCTCGGCGCGGCCGCGGCCGGCGCGACCGGGCTGGCTGCGGCCCGAGCGCTGGGAGCCCAGGAAAAAGCGGCCGACCACAAGCCGCCGGCCCAAAAGCTCACCGACATTAAAACCAACATCGACAGCGTCCGAAACATCCCCCGGACAAAAGACTCCATGCCCGGCCGATATCCCGGCCGGGTCATCAAGGTCGCGACGCCGGGCGCCTCGGTCGAGGGCAAAATCAACGCGGCGAAGGCGGCCGAGGCGGTGAATCGGGGAATGGCCGAATTGACTGGAGAAACCGATCCGGCCAAGTCTTGGCGGCAGTTCGTTTCCCCATCCGACATCGTCGGCATCAAGATCAACCCGATCGGCCGGAATCTTCTCTCGACCAAACCCGAGGTCGTCGACGCGATCATCGCCGGGCTCGTCTCGGCCGGCGTGCCGAAATCAAATATTGTCATCTGGGATCGACGCCACTTTCAGATGCTTGAGGCCGGATTTACGCCTGAGCGTTTTCCGGGAATCGGCCTCCTGGGAACGGAGATGAAAGGCCCCAACGGCGATTTCTACGACGACAAGGGCGAGATGTGGGCCAAGGACAATATCGACCGGCAAGCCCCGTTCTATACCGCCGACATCGAGATGAAATACAACAAAAATACTCTACCGATGATGCTCAATGAAGGCCGGGAGTCCTATTTCACCAAGATCGTCACTCAAAAACTGACAAAAATCATCAACGTCCCGATTTTTAAAAACGCCGGAACAACGGTCACCCTCTGTCTGAAAAACCTGTCTTATGGCTCGATCAGCAATACGTCCCGTCTCCACACGATCTGGACGAAATCAGTCGCCGAACCGTGCGCCTTTCCGGTCCTCAGGGATAAAGTCGTCTTGAATATCGTTGACGGCCTGCAGGCCTGCTATGATGGCGGCCCGGGCGCCAATCCCAAGTTCATCTACGACGCCAATCTCATGTTGATCGGGACCGACCCCGTGGCCGTCGACCTGATCGGACACGAGCTCATGACCCAAGAACGGATCGGCCGGGGCATCCAGCAATTCGAAGACAAAACCCGCCGCGAATTCTTAGACATCGCCGCCTCGCTGGGGCTGGGCACGGCCAAGCGTGAAGCCGTCAGCCTGAAAGAGCTTTCGCTGGAATGAGATCGACCAGGCGGTTCGGTGCGGCCCTGGCCTTTGTCCTCATTCTAGGGCCCGCCTTCATCTTCGCTCAGCCCTCGCTCCTGCCGAAACCCGGAGATGTCGGCGAATGGAAGCCCGCGGCCGCTCCGGAACGATACGTCAAGGACAGCCTCTACGGCTACATCGACGGCGGAGCCGAGCTCTTTCTCCCCTACGGCTTCGAAAACGTCGAAGTCGGACATTTCACACGGACGCCCGGAAATCCGGCCCGGGAGATCGCGGTTGAAATCTACCGGATGGCCTCGCCGCTCGACGCCTTCGGCATATTTTCCGTCCAGCGCGAAGGGGATGAAAAATCCTCCGCTTCTCTCCCGCGCCCCAATTGGATTCTGCCGGGGCAGGCCGCCTTCGTCAAAGGCACTTATTTCGTGACCGTTCAGGGCGTCCCCGCGGACGATGAGGGCGTTCAGGCGATGGCGATGGTCATCGCCCAACGCATCGAGCCGAGCGGCGACATCTTCGCCGGCCCGCCTCTTCTTGCCTTACCGGCGGAGGGCCGAAAAATCGGGTCGGAGCGATACATCAAAGGCGAGCCGGCCGCCCGAGCCGAGACGCAGTTTTTTTCCCTGCCGTACTGGGGATTCGCCGAGGGGACGACGGCAGTTTCGGCTCGGTACGGGTCCGACGGTACAAAGCTCCTGATCGTCGACCTCCCCACGATTCCCCCGTCCCTCGAGGCGAATGTCCGGGCTCAATTCGAATCGAATTTGGAGGGGACCCGGATTTCGGAGGAGATGATCTCCGCCCGGAATTCGGCCGGACATTGGTTTCTTTTCGCTCGGCGGGGCCGGCGCGCCTTTTTCGTTTTCGGAAAAACGAACGAAGCCGAGGCCTTGGCGATCTTGCGACGGGCCCTCGGGGACTGAACCGCTTTCGCTCGCCGGGGTTCGTTGCAGCCCGAAAGGGATTTCCAAGGAAATGTGACGGAATGGCTGAACAGTGTCCATAAAGATCGCAAGAATCATCAAGACTTAGGACACCAGCTTGACATAAATTTTATATGAAGGTGAAATGACCCGGAAAGAGCGACCATGAACCGTCCCATCCGCATCCTCGGCGCCCGCGTCCACAACCTGAAAAACGTCTCCGTCGCCATTCCCCGCGACCGCATCGTCGTCGTCACCGGGGTCTCCGGCTCGGGCAAGTCCAGCCTGGTCTTCGATACGCTGTACACCGAATCCCGGCGCCAGCTTCTGGAAACGTTCAGCTCCTACGAACGAAGAAGCCTGACAAAGCTCAGCCGGCCCGATGTCGACGAGATCCTCGACCTGTCGCCGGTCATCGTCATCGATCAAAAACGGCTGGGCCGCAATCCGCGCTCGACGGTCGGCACAGCGACGGAGATTTATACCTATTTGCGGCTGCTGTATTCGCGTTGCGGCGAGCCGCGGAGCGGCGACTCGTTTGCCTTCTCCTTCAACAATCCGACCGGCATGTGTCCGCGCTGCCGGGGTCTGGGGCGCGAGTACGTTTTGGACGTCGACTCGCTCATCGACTGGGACCTGTCCCTGAACCGGGGGGCCATCAAACACCGTCATTTCGTCCCCGGCCGCTGGATGTGGCGGGTCATCAGAAACAGCGGTCTTTTCAACCTGGACAAACCGCTCAAGAAGTTTACGGCCAAGGAGCGGGACCTGCTTCTTTACGCCGAGAAAACCCATCTTAAGGACCACGAGGGCAATAAGTACTACAACATCAACTTCGAGGGCGTGGTCGCCGGCATCAAGCGCCGCACGGCCGGGCGGGAGGGCTCGGACCGGGGCGCGGTCGCCCATGAAGGCTCGTTTTTCAAGCTCTTGCCGTGCGGGGAATGCGGCGGTTCGCGGCTCAACGCCTGGGCCCGGGCGGTCAGGCTCCGGGGAAAGACCATCCCCGACCTGATCGACTTGGAGCTCGGCGATCTGCGCGAATTCCTGGGCACGATCCGCGGGCCGGTCGCCGCGCCCGTGGTCCGGCGGATGAATGAGTTGCTGGACCACCTCATCCGCCTAGGTGTCGGGTACGTGTCGCTCAACCAGTCCGTGGCCACGTTGTCGGGGGGCGAATCCCAGAGGGTGAAAATGGCCGGCCGGCTCGGCAACGATCTGGTCGGCCTGATCTACGTCCTGGACGAGCCTTCGATCGGCCTGCACCAGCGCGACATCGCCCACCTTCTGGACGTCATGTCCGGCCTTCGCGACAAGGGTAACAGCGTGATCGTGGTCGAGCACGATCCCGCGGTCATCAAAAAAGCCGACCATGTCATCGACATCGGCCCCGGGGCCGGGCGGCTGGGCGGCAGGGTCATATTCGAGGGAACGCCGACGGCCCTGCGGCATGCGGACACGGTCACCGGACGATGCCTGCGGCGGCCGGCCAGGGGCGGCCGCCCACGGCGAAGGCCGGAAGGGTCGATCCGCGTTGAAAACGCCCGCCTCCACAACCTGAAGAATATCACCGTCGACATTCCCACGGGGGTTTTCGTCTGCGTCACGGGCGTGGCCGGGTCGGGCAAGAGCACGCTCGTCCACGACGTGTTCGTCCCCGACCATCCCGAGGCCGTGGTGGTCGACCAATCCCCGATCGTCGGCACGATTCGATCCAACCCGGCCACATACACCGAGGTGTTCGGACTGATCCGGAGTGAATTCGCCCGGGCGACGGGAAAGAATCCCGGCCTGTTCAGCTTCAACTCCGAGGGCGCCTGTCTCGAATGCAAGGGGCATGGAACGATCGAGATCGAAATGCACTTCCTGGATGCTGTGACCATGGTCTGCGACAAATGCGGCGGCCGCCGCTACACCCCCGAGGTGCTGGATATGAAGTTCCAGGGGAAGTCGATCGCCGAGGTGCTAGACATGACCGCCGCCGAGGCGGTCATCTTCTTCACCCGGCCGGAAATCAGGCGCCGCCTGGGCATTCTCCTGGAGGTCGGCCTGGAGTATTTGCAGCTGGGCCAGCCTCTGGGCAGCCTGTCGGGCGGCGAGAGCCAGCGGATTAAGCTGGCTGCGGAGCTGCGCAAAAAGGGCCGGATCTACGTCATGGACGAACCCACCGTCGGACTGCACATGGCCGATATCGAAAAGCTGCTGGCCGTCATCGACCGGCTGGTCGAGGCCCGCAACACCGTCCTGGTCGTCGAACACAACCTGGATGTCATCCGGAACGCCGATTGGGTGATCGACCTCGGCCCCGAGGGAGGCAAGCGCGGCGGCGAAGTCGTCGCCGTCGGCACTCCGGAGGACATCGCTAAGGCCCGCTTCTCGCACACCGGCCGTTACTTGCGCGGGATTTTGTAATCCCGGATTTCGAGGATTGCCGCGAGAATTGGGGCATGTAAACGGCGGCAGCAACAGAACGCGCCTTCTCATCGTATTGTTAGGGAAGGAGATCGTCATGACTCAATCATCAAACCCTTCCGGCCGCCGTTCATTCCTGAAGCAAGGAGCCGCCGGCCTGGCCGGGGCAGCGTTCCTGCCGTCCCTTTTGCGGGGCGGAGATCGCAATCCCGCTTCTCAATTGAGCGAGAAACGGAAAATGATCATTCGTCCTCTGGGCAAGACCGGCTTGAAGCTGCCCATCGTGAGCATCGGCGCGTCCAGCTATGAGCCGAGCCTGTACGAGCGGGCGTTGGCCGAGGGAATCGTCCACATCGACACTTCGCAATATTATTTAAACGGCCGCCACGAGGAAATGGTCGGCAAGGTGATCGCCGGGCGAAAGAGAGACTCTTTTGTGGTCGCCACCAGCGTCCTTCTGGGAAACGGCGCCCCCGGCAGCTATGCCACCTTCAGGAAGGAAGATGCCGCCAAGCTCCCCGATCAGATTGAGGTCAGCCTCAAGAGGCTTGGACTTGATGATGTCGACATCTTCTATATCGCCGGCGTTTCCGACCGCGAGACGGCGTTATCCGAAGCGTTCATCACAAACCTCCAGAAAATCAAGAAAGCCGGGAAAGCCCGCTTCATCGGATTGGCCACCCATCGGAACGAAGTCGAAGTGATTCGCGCGGCCGTCGAATCCAAGATCCATGACGTCGTTCTGGCCCAATGGAACTTTCGCCATCCGCAGCGGGAGGACATCCGGAAGGCCATCGGCGAAGCCGCCGCGGCCGGGGTGGGAATTGTCATCATGAAGCCCATGGCCGGCGCTTATTGGGATCGGGAGAGAAAGCAGCCGATCAACGGGCAAGCGGCGTTGAAATGGGTTCTCCAGGACCCCCACGTGGCCACGTCGATCCCCGGGATCACTTCCGTCGACCAGCTCGAAGCCGACTTGTCCATCATGGCCAATCCGGTTTTGACGCCGCAGGAAGCAGCCGACTTGAAATTGACCGGCGAACCGGTCACCGAAGGCCTCTTTTGCGCCCAATGCGGAGCCTGCGCCGATCAATGCCCGGACGCCGCGGACATTCCGCTCCTCATGCGGAGCTATATGTACGCCTACGGCTACCGTAATCTGGGCGAAGCGTACGACTTGGTCGCCTCGCTCGGCGTGGGGACCAATCCCTGCGGCGATTGCTCCGGCTGTTCGGTCAAGTGCGCCATGGGCTTCGACGTCCGCAACCGGGCTTCCGACATCGCCCGCCTGCAGGCCGCGCCGGCGGAATTTTTCGGGTAATCTCAGCAATCGGCAACCGACTTCCCCTCCCCCGGTTCGTTCCGAGCCGGGGGATTTTTTTTATCCAGAGAGCTGAAAATCCTTTTCGGATATGACCATTCGGAGAAATGTTATATGTTAAGACCTGACCCCTGATTCTTCGATCGGCGCTGTCCACGACCCGCCTCCGATAAAGCCGAAGGTGCGCCTAAAAAACGCCCCAAATTCCTGAACTCTATTCAACACGGTCAAATCGCATCGAACCGCATTGCATACAAAGGAGATAGAAAATATTTCCACTATTTTGCCCGATGTGTCATTTTTTAATTTACATTAAGCGCGGCAGAAATTCTTCGCTCGATTCGCCCTCTTGACATTTCTCTTAATTCGCTCCGATAATGACTCTATCTTTGAGTTAATTCCGATGGCGCCGCTTGTCTCATTTCTTGATCCTCGTTCCGCCATCAATCTTGTCATCAAGGAGAAGACCGATGCGAAGAGAGCAATTCCTGAAAGTACTGGGTATGGGATCCTTGGCGGCGATCGCGGGAAGCCTGGCATCGGCCTGTAAAAGCACGCCGACGACACCCTCGGATTCCGAGAAGATCTTCACTTCGAACCTGGTCGGAGGCCATAACCACACCATCACCATCAAAAAAACCGAGGTGGAGTCGCCTCCGTCGGGCGGGATTTCCCGGGACACCACTCTGAACGGCCACCTTCACACCTTTGCCATGTCCGCCGCCGATTTGACCAACGTGAGGGGTGGAGCATCGGTAAACATTGATACCAGCGAAACAAACGGCCACATTCATACCTTTTCCATCCAGAAGTGGTATTGAAACGGGAGAAGAAAGAGACGTTTTCTTGGTCTGACCATAGGCCTAACGTCGACCGGCTCAGCCTTCGTATCCGGGGAGATCGTTCCTGAAAAGCAAACTGTAAAAAATAGAAATTTGCTTTTTCCGGAACGTGACGAATTTCCGGTCCGGACGATTTGTCTCCCCGCCTATCCATGCTGGAAGTATATGGTCGGCCGCATAGAGGTGTCAATCACTACGAAGAGCGGCACTCGAGAGCATCTCCGGATTAGAAACCACGTCGCACCGGCTGAAAAACGATAGACGCCCCGTCTCCAGGATCACGAATTAAACCCATTCGACTCCCCGATTTAAAAATCGGGGTTTGGCGCCGTCGAACGTATCAGCAGGAGGAGTCGGCGGCGGTACGGAAATCCTTCGGCCTGACCCGCCGGTCGATCCAATACACTACCAGCCCCAAAGCTGTGATCCCCAGTCCGAAAAAGGATTCCTTGGGTCTGTAGATCAAGCCATAGGCCAGGATCCAGATATGAATGAGAAGGAAGACAATGGGGATGACGGGATAGCCGATCGTCTTGTACGGCCGGGGCAGGTCGGGCCGCTTCCGCCGCATGATCATGACTCCGAGCACGGTCAGGAAGGTAAACAGGTTCAGGGTAAACCCGATAAAGACGATGACCTGATCGAACGTGGATGTGGCGATATAGAAAATCGAAATGAGTCCCTGGACGACGATGGCCGCGGCCGGAATGTCCTTGCGGGTATGGCGGCCCAGCCCCCGGAAAAGGTAATAATCCTCGCCCAGGACCTTGGACAGGCGCGGCCCGGCGATGATCATGGCGCTGATGCTCGACAGCAGGAGGAAGGCGATGATCCCGCCCATGAGCCGTCCGCCCTGGGCCCCGAAAACCCGGGTGGCGAAAATATATCCGATCTCGATTTTGCCCTTCATTTCCGGCAGGGGAATCGTATAGAGGAAGATGAAATTGAGGAAGATATAGATGACGACGACGAACAGCGTCCCCCGGATGAGGCTCCGGGGCAGGTTGCGCTGGGGATTGTCGATTTCGCCGGCGACATAAGCCGCGGCGTTCCAGCCCGAATAGGCAAAGGTGACGAAGAACATGGCCACAACGAAAGCCGGGCTGAGAATGTCGCTCAAAGCGCCCGCATCCGGGGCGAACGACAATCCGGCCGGACGGCCCAGAAAAAATCCGAGGATGATGATGACGAAAATGAACAGAACTTTAAACGTGGTGATGAGATTCTGGAACTTGGCTCCGACGACCTTGTCCAGGCTGTGGAGGGCGGTGATGATAATGATGACGGCCACGGCGATCCACGATGAAACGCTCAATCCGGGCAGGAACGAAGCCCGCTCCGGAAGGGCCAGGGCGCTCCCGGTATATCGGCCGAGGGCCATGGCGGCCGCGGCCACCGGCGCGGCGAAGCCGACCAGGAAGGAGATCCAACCGGCCAGGAACCCGACAGCCGGATGGAACATCCGCGTCAGATAATGATACTCCCCGCCGCATCGCGGATACATGACGCCCGCCTCGGAGTAGGTCAGAGCCCCAAACAGGGCGATCATCCCCCCCACCGCCCAGAGCAGGAGGAGGGCAAACCCGGACGACAAGCTGACGACTTGGAACCCGAGGCTGGTGAAAACCCCTGTTCCCACCATATTAGCAATGACCAGGGCTGTCGCCGTGGACAAACCGAATTTATTTTTCATCATTTCAGGCCGGTTTTATCCGCGGCCGGTTTGCGGCGGAAGTACAGAATCGAATCTTTGCTCGTGGCCCAATGATAACCCAAGTGAAAGGGCAGGAGGCGGACCTTGGCCGGATCGGCATAAGCCGCTTTGAGGTCCGTCTGCTCCACTCCGGAGAAATCCTTGACCGGCTTGATGTATTCGCCGAAAAGCTGGGCCTCCCAGGCCGCCGGCTTAAAATATCGATACGGAATTCCTGTATCGTCCTCGAGGACGAATCGGCTCTTGTCCAGGATCAGGTTGCGGATGGTCGAAAATGTCTGATAATGAAGCAGGTAGGAGGCCGACTTGATGAAAGTCGTCTCATACGCCAGAGTGTCCAGATACTGATAAAAGGTGGATTCCGGCGTGAACGCCTCATCGGCCAGATCGCAGGAGAAGTAATAAAGCGACTTGGTCCGCGCCGCGCCGTCGGGGCGGAATTCTATCTTGACGCCGTACGGCCGGCGGAGTTTTCTGACCGGAACGGAAAAATCCGCCTCCAGGAACTCGCCTTTGTCCAGGAAACGGCAGCGCTTGACGTCGATGATCGTATTGTTCGTCCGCTTCAGAAACAGGCACAGGACGGGAAGCACCCCGTCGACTTTATCGCCGCGCAGGGCCGCGTCCATGTTTCCGGTGATGAAATAGCTTTTATAAAAAAAATCCGACAGCGCCGCATTGATGTTCCGCACATAATTGGCCGCCCGCGGGAGGGGCATCACGGCCAGGTCGGGGAGACTTCCGACGAATTCCAGCCCCAGCAGGACGAACGTGTCCGCTTGGGGATAGAGCTCGAAGGCGGTCAAAAAGTCGGGTCCGCCGAAAGGGTAGAATAGCGTTTTGGTCGCGGCCAGCGAATCGGCCAGCTCGGCAGCGGCCCATTCCCGCAGCGGCTTCAACCGCTTGGATTCCAGGTCGGCCCAGCTCTTATCCAGGTTGGTCGCGAACTCCCTCCACTCCGTCGTGTCCTGGAGCTTCCGCAAAGCCTCGGCTTCGCCCGGCAGTCCGCTGATAAATTTGGCGATATCGTCAGCCGACAGGACGACCGGCACCGCCTGGGCGGTAACCGCGGGAGCCGCGGCCTGAGCCCAGGCCGGGAGGCCCGCCGGAAGCGCAAGGGCGGCCTCCAGCAGCAGGAGCAAAACAGGGGTTCGGCTCCTGAAAGCTTTTTTTCTCATGACCATACCTATAAAACGCCAAGATAAAGAAAAACATCATAAGGCAATCGACGGAAAAATTCCATACGAACAGCGGGTTTCCGGCAGCCGCTCAGGGCCGGCGTTTCACCACGACGATCGTCCGATCGTCGGCCGGATCGCCCCCTCCCGTAAACTCCCGAAGATCGTCGAAAACAGCGTCGATCAGGGCCGCGGATGTCGGGACGACTTTTCGTCCCAGAGCGGCCATCCTTTCCGGTCCGTATTCCTCATCCGCGGCGTTCCGGCTTTCGGTGATGCCGTCGGTATAGAGGACCCACGTTTCGCCGGGGGCGATCCGCGCCCGCCCCACTTCAAAAGTCGCGCCCGACAGCATCCCCAGGGCCAGCCCCGTCCCGGGGAGAAGCCTCAGCTCGGATTCCGTGCCGCCGATGAACGGCGGCGGGTGACCCGCGTTGATGTAGCGGATGATACCGGTCGCCGTGTCGAGCTCCCCGAAGAAAAAAGTGATGAAGCCGCTGATGGCCGAGCTTTTGAAAACGAACTCGCTGAGCTTGGCCGCCATGCGGGCCAGGTCGTAATCCGGCCGGAGCTCGGAATGAAGAGCGGCACGCAAAGAAGCCATGAGGAGGGAGGCGCTGACGCCTTTGCCCGAGACATCAGCAATGGTGATGCCGATGCGGCAGGGATCGATGAGGATGAAATCGTAGTAATCTCCGCCCACTTCCTGACAGGAGATGTTTCGCCCGGCGATGTCGAGTTCGGCGCACAGCGGCGTCTCCTTGGGCAGGAGATCCCGCTGGATCTTGGCGGCCAGGGATAATTCGCGTTCCATACGCTCTTTCTTGATCGATTCCTCCAGGAGCAGGGCGTTTTCGATCTTCACCGCCGCCAGGTTGGCCAGGAGCGTCAGAAGCCGGAGGTCTTTTTCCGTGAACGGCCGCAGGAGCGACAGGCGGTCGGCATAGAGCACGCCGATGACTTCCTTGTTGTCCCAGAGCGGAACGCACAGAGCGGACCGGATGCCGGCCGAAACGATGCTCTCGCGGGCCATGAACCGCGGGTCGGCCGCTGCGTCGGTGGTCATGACCGAAAGTTTCTTCTCAAAGGCCATGGCCACGATCCCGCGGCTGACCTGGATCTTCTCGCCCTGCAATGAGGCGCTGTTGATGCGGACGGCCTTGGTGACAAGCCGCGGCGGTTTCTCCTCCTGCAGCATTAGAACGCCCCGATCCATGGAAACATGCGTACTGATGAGCCCCATGATATGGTCGAGAAGTTCTCCGATCGGCCGGTGCAGGAGGAGCGCTTGGCTGACTTCTCCAATGACGACGGCGATTTCTCGATCCTCCGGCGGTTCACCGTTTCCGGATCCTCCGGCGGATGCCGCCGCTCCGGTCCGCCGCAGGAGTTCCTGCAAAGGGACCACGGTATTGACATGCGTCGTCGAAACGGCGTCGTCGGTCATTTCGACGCGGGCTGAGGGCGGTCGGTCGAAGACGATCCGGACTCCGCCGAGCCTGATTTCATCCCCCGGCCGCAGGGGCGCCGGGCCGTCGATTTTTTTCCCATTGAGGAAGGTCCCGTTCTTGCTCCCGGCATCCTCGAGGACATAGCCGTCGTCGACCGGTCGGAGAACGGAGTGGCGGCTCGAACAGAACGGATCGTCGAGCGGAACGGCGTTCTCGGCGCCGCGGCCGATGGTGACGGGCTCACCCCGGAGTTCGACCGAGAAGGCCGAGCCTCTTTTCGGATAGACATAGATGAAGGCCATGGCGGTGGAATAGATTATATCAGATTTCGCCGCCGGATTTCCCGGCAGCGGCGGGCTTTCTCCTCGGCCGGAGCATCCTCGAGGAGAGGCAGGACGATGTCCTTGTCTTCGCGGCGGAGCAGGTGTTCAAGCAGGTCGATCGAATAATCGACGGCCTGCCGCTCGCCCTGGGTGTAGTTCTGCCAGGCCCGGACAATGTCGTCGTAGGGATGGATCAGGCTGAGAAGGTCGAAAACTCCTTTTAAAGCCCGGGACCAGACGGACTCCTCCTGCCCCGAAGTCAGGGTCTGCGACCCGCGACCCGCCCGCTCCAGGAGATCGCAACAAAACCCGACGGAAAAGCGGACCTCGGCCCCGACGTCGGTTTCGGGGAACCGGAGGCTCGGGTTTTCCGCCCGCATGCGGACCAGCGCCCCAACGACCTCATCCCTGACGGCGAGGTCCCGCCGGCGAAGCGCGCGGACGAGGATCGCCGCAGCCCGCGGTGTCGCGGCCCGGGCCAGTACACCGGGAACCGCTTTTCGCACCGCGGGATCCTCGTCGGGAGAGGCTAGAATATCGCCCAAGAACCCGGCGATGCGGTCCCCGTAGGCGCCGAGCGCCGCGGCCGCCGCGGCCTGAAGAAGCGGATTCCCCAGGGAAGGCAAAATGTAGGGAACGAATTCGCGCCGGACCAGCCGGGCGGCGCTGTCGAGGGCGTAGCGGACAACGTCGGGAGATTCGTTTCGGAGCAGAGCCCGCAGGTGTCCGGCCAGCGGGGAACCGGCAGGCATCATTCCGATGGCCTTGGCCGCCTCCATCTGAGCTATCACACCGTCCGAGCGCGGCCGCTCCGTCCACTCGTCAAAGCGCCGCTTCATGACCTCCTGATACACGTCAAGGTTCAGGATCTCCCGGACCTGCGCGTCCAGGTCCTCCTCCTCGAGAGCGTCGTCCCATTGGGGAAACAGCGATATTCCGCCGGCATCGAGCAAGCCGTCGAAAGCGCCGGCCCGGGCGCGCGAGGCGCCGGCGTTCAGGACGGCCTTCAATTCAGGGCTCAGCCGGTCCCGTCGCACCAAGTCCATAAGGTTCATGGCGTAGAGAACCGAGCTCCGATCGCGGCTTTCCAAGGTGTCGAAAACGAGCTTGGCCGCGTCCACATCGACCCGTTCGAGGACAAGCGAGTCGGCATCGGGTCGCTTGACGCGAAGATGGCCTTTGACGACGCCGCCATACTCGCGATGGAGCCCGATATTGAGGACGACCCAGAGAATGAGCCCGGTTCCGGTCACGATGCTCATTCCTTTCCAAGAGGGGGCGAAGAGGGCCGTGATGGCGGTGATCAACAGCGCGGCGGCGCCGTCGCCCAGCTTGTTGAGAAACATATCGATGAAGACCTTGGCCTGGGCCCGGGTCGCCGACGGCACGGGAACATAAAGAATCTCCTTGGTCGACTGACTGAAGGTGTGTGTCAGGCTCTTGTCGGCGCCCTTGACAATCACGGCCCAGGAAAGAGCCGCGGCCCCCGGAATGACGGCCGAGGCGGCGACTCCGATAAGCAGAACGGCCGGAGTCACCTGGATGGCCGCACGCAGGCCGAAAACCCTTAAGACACGGTGCATCAGGACCGACTGCAGGAGGAAGGAGACGATCAGGAGGACGGTGAAGAAAGTCCCCAGAAAAGCCGTCCGGGCATCGGCTGAGACAATTTTCCATTCCAGGACCGAGTTGAACTGGAAATCGAGAAGGGTGGACACGGTGACGGCGGTCAGCATGGCTCCACTGAGCAGGAGCAGATACCGGTTCCTGACCAGAGCGCGGAAGCTTTTCCGGTACCCGACCCGCTCCGTTCGAAGCCCTGCCGCGGTCGCTCCGCGCTCCGGATGAACCTCAGCGGGGGAAAGAAGCGGCGGAAGCCGGAGGACGGGATCGGCCAGGACCATGGCCGCGACGATGAAAACAAAACCCAGGACGAGGAGGTTCTCCGTTCCCAGCGTCCCGGCCAGGCGGGAGGCCAGGAACGAACCGAACACTCCGCCCAGGAGCCCGGACTTGACCATCGGATTGATCAGGCGCTTGGCCTGCCGGGAGGGAAAGATATCGCTCACCACGATCCAGAACTGGGTCACGCACATGGCCAGAAAGACGTCGCTCCACAGCCAGTAGAGAATGAGCAGCCACTTCCCGTGGCCGGGAATCAGAAGCCGGAACAGGACCAGCGTGCCGGCAAAAAAGGCCAGACTGCCGAGAATATACGGACGGCGCTTCATCGTCCGGAGAAGATGCGCATTCAAGGTGACGACGAACCCCATCACGACGGCCGTAATGAGGTAGGCAAACGGCAGACGTGAAGCTTGAAGCCACTTCAGAAAAAGCGAAATTTTTACCGTTTTGAAAATGTAGGCCGACGCCGTCAGGAGAAAAAAAACGCCGGCCAGGTTCAAGGCTTGAGCGGCCCGGTCCGAAGCGCCTTCCCGAAGCTCCTTGAACAAGCGGCCGGACCAGCGGCTCATCGCTCTGCCTCCAGGTGCGGCAATCGTTCCAGGACGGGCAGGATTTTTTCCTTCAGGTCCAACGGCAGGACATGGTCGAGAAGCTCCAGGGCAAAGGCCTCTTCGTCTTTCGTCCCCCGGACGAAGCACTGGCCCGCCCGGGTGATATCGTCATGTTTGCGGATGAGTCCGATCAGCCGGAAGAGCCACAGGCTTTCGGCCCGCCCGCCCGAATCCGCAAGCCTGGAGATTTCGCGATCGAGAGCCGCCCGAACGGCCTTTTCGTCGAAGGCCAGGTCGGGGTTGCGGCCGCGGATCCGGTCGAGGGCGTCGATGACGTCGTGGTCGATTCCGGCCCGGCCTCCGAGGAGAGCGTCGAGAAGCGTAGCCGCGGCATCGGGAGCCGGGAGTTCGGCCAGAACGGCGGCAATGCGTCGGCGGACATCCGGAGGCTCGTCCGGATCGAAAAGAAAATCCCCCAAGGTCCCGGCGATCATCCCACCGTAACGAATCAGGGCGGCCTCGGCATCGCCGCGAAGGCGGGGATCGCCGAGGAGACCGGCCAGTCGGGCCACAGACTCACGGCGGCGGAGATTGCCGGCCGCTTCGGCAGCATAGTGAACGACCTCGGGCGAGCCGTCCCCCAGGAGGTCTTCGATTCGGTCGGCCAACTGCGCACCGGGGCCCATGAGCCCGGCCGCCTTGGCCAGTTCCATCTTCTCCGTCTCGGCCCCGGCGTTCTCTCCGCGCAGAAGACGGTCCGCGTACTCGCCCATGACCCGTTGATAATCCGGCAGATTCAGGATTTCCCGGACATCCGCGTCGACGGCCAGAAAATCAACATCCTCGCGCGCCGGCCAGGGGATCTCTTCGCCATCGAGAAGGGGATGGGACGGCGCCGCCGTCAGGGTCGCATTTTCCTCCTCCAGGAAGCGTTGGATTTCCGGGGTCAGGCGTCCTTCGCGCGCTCGTTCGTAAAGGCGGAGGGCATAAAGCGACGGGCTGCGCCTTTTGCTTTCCAGGGTATCGACGAGCCATTGGGCCGTTTCGGCATCGGCCGATTCAGCCAGCAGCCCTTCGCCGCGTTCCCATTTCCCCCGCAGATGCGCGGTCACCGCTTTCCCGTAAGCTCGGCCGAGTTTGGCGTTGAGGGTCAGCCAGACGGCGATGAGCAGGGCCGAGACGACGCTCACGACCCGGATATCCCGCCCCCACGGAGTTAGAAAAAGGAGCAGGAGCAGGGCCGCGCCGACAGTCTTGGAAATCCGGTTGAGGAACATGTCGATGAAGACTTTAGCCCGATACTTTCGATCCGGCGGGACGGGAATGAAAAGAAGCTCTCGCGACGACTGATGGATGGAATAGGAAAAGGCCTTGTCCGCTCCTTTGACGGCCAGGGCCCAGCCGAGAACCGGCCAGACGGCCACCCCGCCCGAAACGACGAGCAGGGCCAAGGGATAGACCATCAACCCCAGTCGCAACCCGAACCGTCCGAGGAAGCGGCTGGTCAAGATGATTTGGAACAGAAAGGCCAGGGCTAGAAGCCCGGCGTTGAATTGGCCGAAAAACGAAGCGAAATTGGCTTTGGCCGCCGGGACTCCGGCGATGACGGCCTTGGACTGCCAGTCTATGAGAGTCGAAACGATTCCGGCCAGAAGGGCCAAGCCGGCCAGGAGGCGAAGGTAGGAATCCCCGCGAACAAGACGGAATGAATCGGCCAAGCCGGCCCTTTCCGCGGGGCGCAGGCCGGTGGCGCGCAACCGTGACGCGTTCGGGCCGCTTTCCAAACGGCGGAAGAGGACGGCCACGACGACGGCCCCGGCGGCGAGAAGTCCGGCCGCGGCGAAAAGAAGATCCTCGGGTCGGCCCGGCCGGGCCAGAAATCCGGTCAGAACGCCGCCCGCGATTCCGCCCAGAATCCCGCCCGAGCCAAGAAATCCGATGAGGCGTTTGGCCTCGCGCGGGTTGAAAAGATCATTAACCAGAAACCAGAACTGGGTCGTCAGGACGACGACGAAGATGTTGGCCCACAGCCAGTAAAGGAGCGTCACGCCAGGCCATCCGAAGGAGAAAAGGACGCGGAACAAAAGAGCCGTCGCGGCAAAGACAAGCAGACTTCCGACAAGCAGGATCCGGCGGGGAAGCCGGGATTGCAGGCGGGCATGAAGGGCGACTGCGGCGGCGACTAGAATGGCCGTGGCATAAGCCCAGGGAAGGCCACGGACTCCGATGTCGTCGAGATAGCTGGCGTCGCGAACGGACTTGATGATGGAGAACGGCGCGGTGACGAGGAAAAAATAGAAGAAAAACAGGAGCGCGACCGCGCCTTCTGTCGGGCGAACCCCGACGGCGACCGCGATCTTATCCAGAAAACGGCGACCCGCCATAGCCGCAACTCGTTACCGCAGGCCGGTCTCAGTCGCGGAGGAAGCTTTGCATGGCAGCATCTTCGTCCTCGAAGATGTCCAAGACCTTGGTCAGCATGGTTACCTGGAAGATAAGGTAGAGCTTCTTGGAAATGCGCGTCAGTTTGAACTTCCCCCCCAGGTTGTGCGTGGAGATGTAGCTGGCCAGGATTTCGCCCACTCCGAAACTGTCGATGAATCCGACCTTGGCGAAATTAAGCAGGATGAACCGCCGCCCCTCGTCAAGCACGGCCTTGACCAGGTCGTGGAGCGTGACGTCGGTGATGTCCGAGCGCTTGATCTCGCCGTCCACGTCGAAGATGACGATGTCCTCTTTGACCCGTTTGGTGATGACCATGATTCCTCTGGGAGTTTTGTACCAGAAAGATGGCGTCCAAGTCAATGAGGTGTACTGGGTCAGGACATGGTGGACACCTCTTTCGCCTTGTGGGAGCGCTTCCATTGCAGGAAGAAGGCATGGGGCGTCAGGTAATCTAGCGCTTGGTGGGGACGGATATAGTTGAACTCATAGGCATATTGGTCCAAC
>CAZLAM010000111.1:0-1952 GCA_964557435.1 uncultured Eubacteriales bacterium | reverse complement strand
AAAGCCTTGGAGAGTGGAATCCATCAAGGGCGTTACCGTTCCAGAGGCGGTAAAGCCTCCCAGATACCAAACCGCATTCTGCCCCGTCCCGTAATGACGCCATAAGATGTCCTCTTTCCCATCCCCGTTGAAGTCGTTTTTCACTTGTGTTCCCGCCCCCGTATAGGCCTTGATGCAATTGTTGATTTTATGAGTATTGCCGGAGTAGGTGGACCAATCCGACCATGTGACTCCGTCGGAGCCGCGAAAGCTCTGACCCGCGGCGTTCGTGACCGCCGACGAATATCCAGCAATATATTCTTCCGTCACCAGGGGAAATTGGTAGGTCGAGTTCGTGAATTTAATAACAACCGAAAAGTTTTGCCCATTGGTCACCGCGGCCGGTGTGGCGAGGACCACGGTGTAATACCCGGGATAGGATTTGGTGACGGTCTGGGAAGCGGCCAGCGTGCCGCTTCTCGGGGCGCCCGCCGTCACGTTGGTATAGACATAAATATCGGCCGTGGCATTGACATCGGTCAGATAAAAGCCGACCGCGCCGATTTTATCCGTCGATGTGGCGGTAAAGATGTTCGCTCCCCAGCGAATCACGCTGGAGGCCCCCCAGCTTGAGACCCATCCATAGGGATCGTATTCGTACTTCCCGCGGTAATTCGTGACCGACTCGGCGTTGTTGAAGGACACGATATCATCGATGGACGTGTCATAGTAGGAAAGCCAAAAGAAGCCGTTGCCTCCGAAAGATGTGCCCCAGCTGTTTTTGCACAGGAAGGCGCCGTTTCCGGCCGGTGTCGATCGGAACTTGGTTTTGTCGAAGTTGTCGTTCCAGCCGATGAAAGCGATTTCGTGGTTGGAGTATTGACTACCGGAATAGTAATAGCATTTATTTGTCTGGCTCCAGTATAAGCCGTCCACGTTCGAATAGCCTTCCCAATAGAAAGCAAAATTCACGGCGCCATCGGCCATTATAGCGTTCTTGATCGCGTTGTTGTCGAGGGAGTTCGCCCGTTGCGGCAGGAAAATGGCCTGTTGAACGTGTTTCACCGGAACAGTCGGCGTAGTGTACGGATAGGGGTACTCGGCTTCATTATAGGGGTCTGACCAGCGGACCAGGCAAGCGGTCGCTATGCTGGCGTTGCCTCCATCGCATTCGGCCCAGTCAAAGCCATGGTATCTATTGAGATGCTGCTCGGCGAAATTCCGCGGCCCGCTGGGCATGAGGAAAGATTCTAGCGACGCAAAAGCGCCGAAAGCCCAGCAAGATCCGCAGTCGGCTTGGTCCCGAACCGGAGTCACTCGTCCGCTCGTCAGTAAATCATAAGCCTCCGGCATAAAAAGCGCCGAGATCGCGGGGCCCTGACTGGCTCCGGATACGACTCGGAGGGCCGGCGCCGGTATATACCCCAAGGGCATCCCGTCATCCGTGGTTTTTTTCGACCGTCCGGCTTTGAAATCGTCCATGTACTTTAGAAAATCGGGGTTTATCGAAGCTTGCTCCTGCAAGTCTGATGCGTTCTGCGCTCGGAGGATCAAGAATCCTCCCACTAAAGCCATCGAGAAGAGCACTGTCACGACGATTTGTTTTTTTGACATATTTCCCTCCCTAGAAAGAAAAATATATCTCAACGGGTGCGTTGTCAAGGGTTTTTTAAGATTATTTGGCGACTTAACGATTTGACGCCAAATGACGGGAGTTTTGAGTTTATCGCCCGCGCCCGGTTGGGGCGATTCGCGAAGCCCCGAGCCTTGAGATACCGTATGCCGGAAGTGCACTTCAGCGGTTTGCAATTTTCCAAAAAGTATCCGTCACCTCCCGCAGAAAATCATAAGAATATGTCGTGCTCGTCCCCCCGTTCATGTACCACACCACGTTTTGCCCGGTCGAGTAATTCCGCCACAGGATGTCGATCTTCCCATCCCCGTTGAAATCCCCCGCCCCTTCAATCTTCCAA
>CAZLAM010000110.1:0-88119 GCA_964557435.1 uncultured Eubacteriales bacterium | reverse complement strand
CCTCTTTCGGCTAAAAGGGCGGCCGCGGCGTCCATCTTTCTTTCCACGGCCACGTTGTAGGCCGTTTGGCCCATGAGCGTCCGGGCGTCGAGCGGGGCCTTCCGCCCGATGAGGGTTTGGATCGCTTCCGTTCTTCCGTCGCGGGCCGCGTAGTGGAGCGGAGTCCAGCCGAAGCGGTCGGCGTCGACGGGAGAATACCCTTTTTCGAGAAGGAGGTTGACGATCTCCGCCGATCCTCCCGCGGCGGCGGCCTGGAGCAAGCCTTCTCCGCCCGAAGCTTTTAAATCGCGGACTTGGCCGGCCAACGGACGGAAGAGCTTTTCCAAGCCTTCGGAGGCGGCCGTTTGGAGCATGATGTACCATTTCTCGCCCGGCTCCGGAATCCTGGATCCTTTTTCAAGCAGAAGCTCGATAAATTCCCGCTTCCCGCGCCAGGCCGCCAATTCGAGCGCCGTGGACCCGAACCGATCCTCGGCGTTGACGTCCGCTCCGGCTTCGATGAGCTTTCGGCCCGTCGCTGCTTGTCCGAGTTCGCGGGCGCAGATGATGAGGGGCGTTCTCCCGTAATCGTCCCGGGCATCAAGCGCGGCTTTCCGCTCAATGAGCGCGGCCACGGTCTCCCCGCGGTCATATGCGGCCCCGATATGAAGAGGCGTTTGTTTTCTGGCCCCGGCGAGATCGAGCTTGGCCCCTTTGTCGATCAGATAGCGGATGAGTTCGGCGTTGCCGCCTTGCGCAGCATAATGCAGGAGGGTATCGCCGTTTCGGTCCCGCGCGTCGAGGAGCTCTGGGGACTTTTCGATCAAGGCCTTGACTGCGGGCAAATCCCCTTTACGGAGAAGCTCAAAGACTTCCTGAGACGGGGCCGCGATCGCAAAGGACATCAATAGCGAAAGAAACAGGGAGATTTTTCTCAAAGCGACCTCCAGTTTAATATGCTCCAATTTTTACGTAGCAATTTTCGGGCCAAGTGGCTTTCCCCGGGAATCAGCTTTTCCCGGAAAAACATATTTAATTTCCCCAGAACGATCGTGATGCCTAGGCGGCCCCCAACGAATTAGGCCGGTGCTTTTGTAAATCGATGGGTCGGAACCGGACAATAAACGTCCGTTTTCGGACAATATCCAGAAATCCGGAAGGCGCATCCAGTTCGGCGCGCGGCTGTTTTTTGCGAATCGTTATTTTTTCTTGACAAAATGACAACTGTCATGCATATTGTAAATGACAGATGTCATGATAGGGAAAGACAGGAGACCGAATGATCACGAAAACAGAGAGAAAATTGTCGGACGCGAATTTGGAAATCATGAAGGCGATCTGGCAAAAGGGAGGAGAAGTCACGATTAATGACATATTCGAAGCCGTCAACGCCGGACGCCGAAAAAAGGTCAAACGGGCGACGATTCAGGTTCAGATGCGCCGTCTTGAAGCTTACGGCTGGTTGGAGCATCGAGTTCAAGAACGCGAATTCATTTACACCGCATTACGCGAAGAAGAGGAGGCCAAGCGGGGTATTTTGGACGGTATACGCGATCGCGTCTTCGGCGGATCGGCAACCGAACTGGTCAAGTGTTTGTTTGAAAACAGCGCCGTATCGGCAGAGGAGATTAAGAGAATCCAAGAGATCCTGGATAAAGAGAGGGGGAGTTGATCATGTCCTTTCCAACCTTTTTGGCCAACAACGGAACGGCGGAAATCATCCTCAACTTGGCCGCGCAATCCTTGTTCATCTTTGTCCTAAGCTGGGGTTTTTCCCTTCTTTGTAGAAGGGGGTCGGCCCCTTTGCGGAGCGGAGGGATGCTGATTCTGATTTTGATTCTGGCCTTCTGGCCGTTGAAAATCGCGTTTTTTCCGGCGGCGCAGGGGGGGCTTTATCGAATCCCCATCGCATCCCCTGTTTCCTTCTCGACCGCGTCCCTCGCGCCGGATTCGGCCAGGCTCCAAAACAACAGCCGGACTGCCGATCGCCGCGATACGGCAACGGCCAATTCTCAAGGAACCGAGCAAAACGATGGTTCTTCCGTGGCCCGATCCGCTCCCTTAGCCATCATCGTGCTGAACATAGTTGGGCTGATTTGGCTGGCCGGGGCGCTCTTCTTTCTCGGTCGGATCTTCTTTGGAATGGCCTATCTGGCCGGATTCCGCGGCAGTCTTAAGGAGATCGCTGACCGGCGGCTCGACGGAATCCTGGCCGAAATCAAAGCCGAATTTCCCGAAACGAAAATCCCTCCCATTTATTCCTCCCCGGCCGTAGCCAGCCCTCTGGCGTTCGGATTGAGACGGCCGAGGATCGTTCTGCCCGAAATCCTCCTTTCGCGTTTGAGCCCATCGGAATGGCGGAGTATTTTGATTCACGAAACGGCCCACCTTCGCCATCGCGACCAGTTGGCGGGTTTCGCGCAGAGGCTTGTCACGGCTATCTATTGGTGGAATCCCCTGGCTTACTCCCTGAGCGCTCGATTTTCCATCGCCCGGGAAGAGGTCAGCGATAACTATGGAATCTTGAAAAACGGCGCCCTCCCTTATGCGGAGTGCCTGGTCGATCTGGCGCAAAAAACAAGCCTGATCACCAAGCTCCCCTCCGCCGTCGGGATGGCCACGCCGCACATCTCTTTAGAGGAGAGAATCATGGACATCGTTTCGAACAAAAGAAGCTTGAAAACCAGGCTGGCCCTGCCCGTCCTGCTGGGTTTGATTTTCATCGCTTTCGGGGGAGCCGCCCTTGTGGGGCGCTCCGGGTTCGCTTTGGACGTTTTCGACATGCGTTCCCCGAGCCAGGCCAAGATCGTGCCCCTGCCGATGGTCCAACGATCGGTGGCTTTGGCTGTGGGGAAGGACAAAATTTATCTCTGGGACGCCGATCTAGCCAAGGCCGATTACTCCATCAAGATCCTGGCGGCGTCGGATTATTCCCTGATTCGATCATTCGGCAGGAGAGGCAAGGGGCCTGGCGAGTTTTTGACCAGCGCGGGAATGCCTTATTTGGCCGGAACCGACGTTTGGAGCCAAGACGTCCGCAAAATCGTCGTCTTTAATTCCGAAGGCGAATTTAAGAAAGAAATTCCCTTTCCTCCCGAATTTCGCGGGATGTTCCAAGCCGTTCTTCCCCTCGGCGATCACTTTGTCGCTCTAGCCACGGATTGGACCTCGAATTCGAGCGGACAGCTGCTTTGGCAGGGTCGGGTTTTCGATAAGGAATTTAAGAACGTAAAACAATTCGTTTCCGATATGCCCTCTCTTTACCCGCCCCCTCCCCCTCCTCCGCCCCCTCCGCCGGGCCAAAAGGAACCCGCTCAGAAAGAATCAAAGCCCGAGCCGAAGTCCTTTTATGAGGCCATTCCCGAATGCATCGATCTTGCCGTTGCCGACGACAAAATCTTCGTGGCCGATACTCGCCGGGGTTTCCATATTGCGGTCTTCGACGATCAAGGCCGTCCTCTTTATGAAATCACCAAGCCTTATGACAAGCTTAAGGTCCCCGGTGATTTCCAGGGGCCTTATCTTCAATTCCTTAAACAGAAAAACGGCTGGCTTTTGAACCAGGCGGACATCAAATTCCGGGACTATTATCCCGCTTTTTATTTCTTCAAAATCGCCGACCATAAAATCTATATCGCCACTTATGCCAAAAAGGACGGGCTGAATGAGCTGTACGTTCTGGACCTTAAAGGCAATATCCTTAAGCGTTCTTTCTGTTTCCCTCTCGATCAGACGTTCGATTCCGATTACCATAACTTTTCCGTGGCCAAGATCCGCTGCGATATCGGCGGCGGAAAACTCTACTTTTTGATGAAGAACGAAAAGACGGATTCGTACGAACTGCATATTCAGGATATCGAGTAAAAAGACAAAAAAGGGGGACGCTCGAAGGCGTCCCCCCGTTCGGATTGATCGACTTTACTTCTTCGGATAGGCCGGCGTCGACGGGAACGTCGGCGGGTTCTTTTTGATCTTGTCCAGCATCACCTCGATGGCCTTCTCCAGCTGCAGGTCGCGGCCGGCCACGGCCGAGCCCGGATCGTTGTCGACCAGGATGTCCGGATCGGCGCCGTGGTTCTCGACGATCCACTTGCCGTCGCGGCCGTAAAAGGCATTGTTCGACTGCTCGACCGTGCCGTTGTCGATGGTCAACTGCTGGTTCAGGATGCCGACCAGGCCGCCCCAGGACGGGACGCCCACCACCGTTCCCAGCTTTCGGGCCTGGAAATGGTCGACGAAGGCCTCGCCGTCCGAGCCGTTGTTCTCGTTGGAAATGACGACGTAGTTGCCGTTTCCGGCCGTGCCGGGATAGCGGAAGGGAACCATGCCGCGCAGGACGTTCTGGGAGGTCATGACCCGTTCGAGCTTGTCGATGAGGAAATATTCCGTCCAGCCCCCGCCGTTGCGGCGCACATCGATAATGATCCCGTCCTTGTTGCGGAAAGCCCGCCAGTACTTGTCGAATTCGCCGATGCCGCCCGCCCCCATGGCGTTGATGTGCATATAGCCGACCCGGCCGCCGGTGGCCTTGTCGATGGCCTTGATGTTGTCCTCGATCCAGCGGAAATAGCGCAGGGCGTTGTCGTTCCGGATGGGCTCGATGTCGTAGGTCTTGGAGCCCTCCATCGTCGGCTTGGAGTTGACCGCGATTTTAATTTTCTGGCCGGCCGTCGTTTGGAGGAGCTTGAAGTAATCCTGGCCCGCTTTTAAAGGCGTGCCGTTGATGGCCAGCAGGTAGTCGCCTTCCTTGACCGCGACATCGGGGCGGACCAGCGGGCCGACGAGGTTCAGGTTGATGTCGGTCGGTCCGTAGATCTTGGCCAGGGTGTAGAGCCCCGAGGCCTTATCCGCGGCCAGGTCGGCGCCGAGCAGGCCGGTGAAGACGGGCGAGGGGGGGGTTGCGGCCGGGCCGAAATCGCCGCCTCCGACGTAGGTATGGGAGACGCACAGTTCGCCGACCATTTGCGACAGGACCCAATTGAGCTCGTTGCGCGAGGAGAGATGGGGAATATACGCGCGGTAGTGTTCGCCCATGGCTTTCCAATCGCGGCCGTGGAAATTGGCGTCATAGAAAAAGTCCCGGTACCAGCGCCAGGCGTCGTTGAAAATCTGGTTCCATTCCTTCTGCAAGTCGACCGTATAAACAAGGCTCCCGAGATTCAGCCGCTCGCCCAGCGCTTTGGAGGCGAAAGCTTTATCGATCGATGTGGTGTAGATGTCGCCATCCTTGCGGATGATGAGCTGTTCCTGGTTGGCCGACAGGTGGAATTCGCGGATCCTGTCGGTGAGGACGGATTCGCGCCTTTCGGCCATGTCGAAGACGTGGAGGCTCCACTTGGTGTTCCCGTTTTTGGGGCGGAAAATCTCCTCGTATTCTTCCTCGGTGAAGGCCTCCACCGACGCCCACACAACCTTGCCCTTGCCGGCTTTGAGGTAGAAGTAATTGCCGGCCGGGACGGGCAGGGGATAAGTGCGTTTCATCAGGCCGTCGGTGTCGATGCGGAAAGGCTCTGGCTCGCCTTTCTTGACGGCCGGGGCGGCCGCGGCAAAGGGCGGCTTTTCGCCGTCGCGAAGCTGGACGACCATCACCTGCTGGGGGGTGGACAGGACGTGGTTGTCCTCGTAAAAATCCATCTGGACGTTGAAGTTCCGGCTGGAGACGTAGTACAGATACTGTCCGTTGGCGTCGAAAGCGGGATAGAGATTGTCGTAGAAATCATCTGTAATCGGGAATTTCCTGCCCGTTTCCGTGTTGTAGACGAAGATCTTGCTGTTCCGGTTGTACTGGACGAAACTGTAGGCGATCCACTTCGAGTCCGGCGACCAGGTGTAGTCGGCGATCTCCCAAAAGAACTCGTCGTTCTTCATTTGATTCGAGGTGTCGACCTTGACCAGTTTCTTGGTTGCCACGTCGACGAAGAAAACGGAGAAGTCCTTGTTGCCGAAGAGGATCTTCTTCCCGTCCGGAGACCAGGCCAGGCGGTAGACCTTGCGGTCCAGGTCGGTCGTGATAGGAGTCCATTCGCCGCCCTCGATTTTCTGGGTGTAGAGCTGGTAGTCACCCGTTTTGTCGCTGAAGAAGGCGACGGTTTTGCCGTCGGGGGAGAGGGCCGGGTAAATTTCGCGGGTCCCCGGAGTGTCGGACAAGTTCTCGGCCGGCTCCCGTCCCGTCGGGATGCGGAAGACGTCACCGCGGGCGTCGAGCAGGACGGACTTGCCGTCATCGGCGACGCTGACGTTTTGGATATATTCGCGCGGGTTGATAACGCGGTTGCGCAGAGCCCAGCGGTCCGAGGGGACTTTCACGGCGATGGTCCGGTCCAATCCGCTTGTGACGTCGAAGACGTGGAGGAGACCGTCCTGGACGTAGACGATGGAACGGTTGTCCGTGGCCGGCCACATGACGTCGACATCGTTGTACTTGGTGACCTGGCGGACGTCCTTGGTCCCGATCTTCTGGGTATAGAGGTTGGCGATGCCGTTGCCGCGGTCGGAGACGAAGTACATTGCGTCCCCGATCCACATCGGGTAGGCGTTCTTGCCGACATAGTCCGTGACCGGCGTGTAAGTCTTGTTGCCGTCGAACATCCAGATGTCCGTGTACTGGCCGCCCTTATAGCGCTTCCAGTAGTACTCCTCCACGCCGCGGCGGTTGTAAAGGAACTTCTTCCCGTCGGGCGCGAAGCTGATCAGTGTGCCCCGTTCGAGCGGCAATCGCTGAGGCGCTCCGCCCTTGATGCCGACCGTGAATAAGTTGGGATCGCGGCCGACGATATTCTCGAACACCGAACGGAAAATGATTTCGGAGCCGTCCGGCGTCCAGCCGACGACCTGGGCGGAGAGAGGATTATAGGTCAACCGGACGGGGACTCCGCCCTCGGACGGCAGGAGATAGACGGCCTGGGCTCCGTCATAGGTTGCGGAGAAGGCGATCCATTTCCCGTCCGGGGAAAACTTGGCGAAAAACTCCATTCCGGGGTACGTGGTCAGGCGCGAGGCCGTGCCTCCCTGGGCGCTGACGGTCCACAAGTCGGACTCGTAGGTAAAAATGATTCGATCGTTGTGAATGGTCGGGTAGGTGAAGAACCGGCCTTCTTCGCCGGCCGCGGCGAAGGACGCCGCGATCAGGATAAGAAGCATGATCGCGCCGAGAATTTTTTTCATGGTTGCTCCTTCAGAAAGATTGGGAAAACGGTAGCAAATCCGGGAAAACAAGTCAAACCCAATGTTTCCAATAATTTGGATTCATCCGGAAGCCGCGCTTCAGTGGATGCGGTAAAACCACATCAGGGGAAGCCAGAGCTGGTGCCCGTAAGGGATGTGTTTATGGTTGACCAGGACTTCGGTCGTTTCCCATTCGTGGATGAGGTTGAACAGTTCGAACAGGTCCTCGACTTCGGCCGGCGTATAGACAGCCGAGTGGCGGACCCAGACACCCGTGCCTTCTTCCTTGTAGGTCGGGTTTCGCCGGGCCAAGGCGACCGCTTTGGCGTAGTTCGGGTTCACGCGGTACTTGAAAACCAGCGTGATGCGGAACGATTTGGCGATCGCGCTCGGGTGCAGGATGTCGTCGAGCTGATCTTTGGCGGCCAAGTCGGAGATCATGCGGATAGTCTAGCATGATCGTCCGCCGGCTTCAATTCGCCGGCCCCGCCGCTATCCGTTGAAGCGGTCGTCAACTGACCGTAGTACGGTTTTTCCGGCTTAGCTACTCTTGCGTTTTCTCGCTCGAATAGAAAAGAGTGTTACGTTCAGGGCCGTCAGCGCAGGAATTTGATCGTCCGGTTGGCGTCGAAGGCCTGGCTCAGGCTCATCCCGTTCATCATTTCGAGCGCTTTCCACTGTTTTTGGGGCGCGTTCAACCGCTGGACGGCGGCCTGAAGAGTTTCCCCGGAGCGGACGGCTTGGAGAGACACCCGGAGCGGGCGGCGGTTAAGACGGTCCGGGTCCGTTAACGGCGAAAACGAGCGTATCGCAGTCTCGATCACCGATTCGTAACCCCGGAAATCCGATGTCAGGGACGTGCCCATGAAAGTGAAAATGTGGCTGCCTTTGCGGATGCAATGGATGTCCACCGTCATTGGGGCGCTGGAGGGTTCCTGTCCCTCCTGGACCTTGGGCCGAATGTCGAACACTCCGCGGTAGGCGTTTAGGCCGTTGATGCGGATGGCGTTCCGGCTGATCTCGTTGACCTGGGATTCGCTGAAGGAGGAAAGTTTTCCCTGGAGATAGGCGGGCAGTTCCTTGGCGTTTGTTTCGGCCGTCAGAAAGACGGCGGCCTTCTCATCCTGGGGGGCCATGATGAACTGCTTGGGCGAATTCTGGTACTTCCAGCCCTGGGGAATTTTAACCATGAACTGGAGGTCGGGGTGATAAAAGATGCCGGCATCCGAATAACCCTGGCGGGGGTTCTCGCCGTAAACCATTCCGTCGACGCGCTTGAGATAGTCGGGCCGGGCGACCTTGAGCCCCGCGTCGCCGGGTTCGAGCATCTTGTTGATTTCCTCGATACGCCGCGTAGTCAGGGGGTGGGTGGATAAAAAATTGGGCAGGCTCGGCCCCGTCCCGGATTTCTCCATGCGCAGGAAGGTCGTGAACAGCGGGATCACCCGGCCCGGCGCGTAGCCGATCTTCCGGGAGTATTGAACGCCCAAGCTGTCGGCCTGGTACTCGTCGTCCCGGCTGAATTTAAGAAACAGCAGTTGGAGGCCGACCATGGCGAAGGGAGCGATCTTCCGGATGTCTTCGCTGAGCGCGCTGGCTACCAGCACTCCACCCATGAGGAGGAGCTGGGTGCTCATGGACCGGGCCGTGTGCCTGGCGTTGACATGGCCCAACTCATGCCCGACGATGCCGGCCAAGGCGGCTTCGTCGTCCATGATGGCCAGCATGCCGCGGGTGATGTAAATATACCCGCCGGGCGCGGCGAAGGCATTTTCGACGGGGGTGTCCAGAACGGCGAAGTGGTAGGGCAGGCCGGGGCGATGGGTGATCGGGGCCATCCGCTTGCCCAGGGCTTCGACATAGCCGTTGAGGGTCGGATCGTCGTAGATCCCGTACTCCTCCCGGATACTGACATCGGTCGATTGCCCCATCTCGATTTCCATAGCCTCGGAAATGATGTTGAACTCTTTCTTTCCGGTGACGGGGTTGACCATGCAACCGATGATCGCGGTTGCCAGCAGAAAGACGGCTGCGCCGGCCGCCCGTGTTCTGAAATTTTTCATGGCCTGACTCCTTCTTCCCGTGAGTCCGCTCTATCAGACGCGGCGAGATCTTGATCTCATCTTACAATAAACCGTTGCCGCGTCCAATCCGGTCACTTGTATTCGTTCTCCAGCATCTGCATTTTTTCCTGGACCTGCTTTTGGAGCGTGTCGGCCTTCGGTCCGAGAGCGCGGACGAATTCCTTGAATTCGGCCGCCGTCAGGCCGAGCTTTTCATAGACTTTTTCGATCTCGATTTCGGCTTCATCCGGCGTCTCGGCGAACTTCTGGCGGATGAGGACGGACCGGGCCGCGATTTCGATATACAGCGTCTCGTTCATCTTGGGTTCGGGTTTGGGCGCCGGTTTGGCCGCTTCCGCCTCTATAGCGGCCGCGGCTTCGGCGTTATCCGCGGCGATTTGATCGAGTTCCTTGTCCCCCGGGCTGATCCATTCCTTCAATTGTTTGCAGCCCGGCAGGGCGGCCAGGAGGACGGCGAGCAGGATGGCTAAGGCCGGCGCTTTTTTCGGCATGAAGCCTCTTTTCGGAATACTATTTGCGGACAAAGAAGCGAATGAACGGAGACCGGACCACCCCGAAATTGTCGATGAAGAGGACGGCTTGGGCTGATCTCACGCGTATCATTTTTCCCCTGACATGTTTATAGTCCACGCTTCAGCCCTAGTCAAGAGAATGCATCACAGAGAAGCCGCCCCCGAACGGGGTCAGGTCTTAACATATAACATTTCTTCAAAATGCCGGAAATCATTGGAAAAATGAGGCCGGCATCAATCCGACTTTCCGCGGGCTTCTTCATACGTTCGCGGCGCTGAAACCCCGATTTTCAAATCGGGGTAATAAGCGCCGCTCAGTATTAACCCTGTTAATACCCAGGGCTTCAGCCCGGGGTATCGAGCGGGTTTATTCCTTCAAAAAAGTGCACGGAATTCAAACCCGCATTATTCATGTATTTTTTAGCCTGTAATATTCATGAATTCTTTTAACGGCGTTTCCATTTTTCCCCCCGGAAATCCAATATTTATGAATTCTGCAGGCTATAAAACGCCCAAAGTTCAAGTTCGGGCCACGGGTCTTTTCGTGCGCCGGCTTGATGTCGCGTCTTCCCCCGCGGCTTTGACGCGCCGGGAAGAAATGGGATACTCTTGGCCCGGGCTTTTCGGAGAGTCAAGGGACAGGCTTGGGCGGCGGAAGTTTACCCCCGGGACGCCGTCGATCCGGAAGTCAACCGAGGAGGATCATCGATGCAGGCAATAGGACGCGCCTTTTTACGCCCGCTGGGCCCGGTTTTAGCTTTTACGGCAGGAGCAGCGGTGTTCTTCGCGGCCTGCGCCTCGCCGGCTAAAACGCCGAATGTTCCGGCCAAGAATCAGGCCGATGCGGACAGGCTGGCCCTCACCCCGCCCATGGGCTGGTACCCTTGGAACATCTTCGGCGAGGAGCCCCAGAACGAGAAGCTCATCCGGGAGATCACCGACGCGCTCGTCGCGAGCGGTCTCAAAGACGCGGGCTACGCCTACGTCGGCCCGGACGAGGGGATCTGCTTCTCCCGCGGCGCGGACGGCCGGCTCATATCCAACCTTCAACGCTACCCGAGCGGCTTGCGCGGGCTGGGCGACTACATCCATGGCCAGGGGCTCAAGTACGCCCTTTACACCGACGCCGGTTCGAAGACCTGCAGCACGGCGATGCCGGGAACCAAAGGGTTCGAGTTCGAGGACATGCGGTCCTTCGCCGACTGGCGGACCGACTACATCAAGATCGACTGGTGCAACTCCGAGGGCCAGGACATCGTCAAGACCTATTCCCTCCTCGGGCAGGCCCAGCGCGCCGCCGGCCGCCCCGTCGTCCACAGCCTGTGCTCCTGGGGCGACGGATATCCATGGCAATGGGCCGGGTCGATCGGGCATATGTGGCGGACGACCGCCGACATCTGCGCCCCGGCCAAAGCCGATTGGGCCCGGGCCATGCGGATCGCCTTCGCCAACGAAAAGCTGGCGGACTTCGCCGGTCCCGGCCGCTGGAACGACCCCGACATGATGATCGTCGGCATGCCCGGATTGACCGATGTCCAGAACCGGAGCCTCTTCAGCCTCTGGTGCATGATGGCCTCGCCGCTCATCGCCGGGAACGACCTGCGCGGTATGGCCCCGGCGACCATTGAAATCCTGACCAACCTCGAGGCGATCGCCGTCGACCAGGACCCGCTGGGCGCGCAGGGCCGTGTCGTCTGGAACGACGGCAATATCAGCCTGTGGGCGGGGAAGCCCCTATTCGACGGCAGCCGGGCCGTCCTCATGCTCTATCAGGGCAAGTATAAAGCCGAAAAGAGGATTCCCTGGGAGGAGATCGGGTTCGCCGCGGGAGACGCGCTCTACGTGAGGAATCTCTGGACGCATGAGACAAGCGGGCCGTTGGCCGGAGGGGTGACGGTCAGCGTCGGCCCCGACGAGGCGGCCTTCCTTCGGGTTTCGAAGACCAACGACTTTCCGATTCCCCCGATCATCGTCGCGGATACATACCGCATCGCGCTCCGCGCGGCCGGAGCGAGCCCTCAGAAGCTGACCGGGGCGGTCACGGTCACGAATAAGGGCAGCGCGGACCTGCCGGCTTGGAAAATCGACCCGAGGTCGCTCCCGGTCTGGCTCTCGGCGGCCGTCGAAGGGAGCGGCAGGCGTCAAATGTTCGTCAATACGGTATCGACGGCGGGATTGAAGCCGGGGGCTTATCACGCCCTCGTCCGGGCGGATAATATCGAGCCTGTTTCCGGCCGGCCGATGACCGCCCTTTATTACGACATCGACCTGGAGGTTACGGACGACGTCCGGAAATAAGCACGACGCATTCACCCGAGACCAAGAAAAGGAGGTTGAGGCCAGGGATCATGGGATGAGCTTCCATGGCACCTCGATAGCGAAACGCTCGTTTTCTTAGGCTTGGAGCCGCTTTTCAAATTTTTATTTGCGGACAAAGAAGGGAATGAACGGGGACTGGGCCACGCCGAAATTGTCGATGAAGAGAACGGCTTGGGCCACCAGACGCGACTCGCGCTGCTGGTACACATTGCCCTGAGCGGTGGCGACCCATTGGCCGACGGGAACGGCCAGCGCTCCGTAGGGGATCCAGGAACCCCAGACCGTCCGCAAGCCTTCGGCCGGGACCGGATAGACTTGCGTTCCGCAGGCGGCGAATCCGTTGATGTCGGCATAAGCCCGATCGCCTCCGGCCACGGCGGCGCCGGGCCCTCCGTATCCATTGTCATAATAGAAATAGACGACCACCCGATCGGTTTGGGCCAGGCCGGCCGGGATCTCCAGGGTCCCATCGATTCTCATGAAATAGCCCAGGTCGGGCCGGTCCGGAACGGCGGCGTTATGCATGACTCCGGTGATGGCCAGCGTCGCCTGCGGCGTCCGGACGAACGGCGGAGTGACGACCGGCGGTGTGACGACGGGCGGTGTGACAGGCTGGTCGGCGGCCGGGGGGGGACCGTTGCGGGCGTCATGGGCCACGTACCCTTCGGTGACGACCAGGCGGAAATGTTCGTAATCGACCCAGCAATATCCGCCGTCGGCCCACTGTGTGCCCCAGGAGTTCATCAGCTTAAAGGCGCGCTTGGCGTCGTCGTAGCCGACCACAACCATGGCGTGGCCTCCGATGGTCGTCCCTATGGAATTCCAAATCTTCCCGGCCGGGTGGTGGATAAAAGCCTCGTCCACATTGGCCCCGATCATGACCGGAAAGCGGGCATGAAGTTGGGCTTTAACTTCCTTGGGATCCTGAATATTGACCGTCCGGTAATAATCGATCTTGTACCGGCCGGCTCTTTGCCGGACAGCGGGACTGGGTTGGGAGACGAAGTCCTCGTTCTTGTATGGCATGTCGGCCCAGGAGGCAGCCCCCTGTTCGGACAGGATATTGAATGCGTCCGGAAAGATGATGGGGACGTTCCGTCCACCGTTGCATTGGTTGTAGATGAAGCTGGGGCTGAAGATGCGATTGCCGTCGAGCCGCCCGCCGCTGACATAAGAGGAGCCCTCCTCGATTTTTTCCTGGTAGCTTTTCAAGGCGTAGGCGATGGCCCATCCGATACAGGAATTCTGAGTGCCTTGGCGGCCCGGAGGGGGCATGTCCGCGGACAAGTCGACCGAGGCGGGAAGCGCCGCTCCCGCGAATGGCGCATGGGCCAGCGGGATGCCGCGCAGCTGGGCGGGCGTGGCAAAGGCGAGCCCCAACCCCGGCCGGACTTCGTCCTGACCCGTCGCTGGAGGAAGAAGGGTCAGGACGAAGGCGGCCAGGATCATTCCACAGCCGATTGTCGCGGCGGACCCGAAGCGAAGGCTTGAGGCGAATTTCGTATGCATGTCGTTTCCCCTGACATGTTTATAGCCCACGCTTCAGCCCTAGTCAAGAGTATGTACTGGGTCAAGACCAGATTCGTCCAAGTTGTTGTTTTGACATTTTTTTGAGGCCGCTATAGGATGAGGCGGCATTCCATTCAGGTTCGAGAAAATCCCATTGAATCAACTGCCTCCGTTTTCGGATGATCATGAATCTTTGGCCGATGACTGTAACCAATTTTTATTATACATTTGCGGTGCAAAACCCGATTTTTAAATCGGGGTACAAAGCGCCGCTCAACATTAACCCTGGACATGCCCCGGGCTTGGCGGGCAAGTCCTGGGGTTTTTATAGGGCAAGCCCTGCGGTTTTTGCAGGATATAGTTGAATGGGCTTATTCAGCTTATGATAAGACAGTTGTGAAAGGAGTCCTAAATGAAAAAAGCAGTTATCGTCTTTCTCTTCCTGGTCCTGTCGTTCTCGTGGACGGCCGGCCTTTCGGCCGCGCCGCGGAACAAGGCGCAGGCGGCGGGAGGGACCTACGACGATCTGGTCTCCCTCTTCAAGGAATTCCGGGAGCTCCAAAACCAGAAAGTCGTGGACGGCATCTCGGACTACACGCCGGCCGCCATATTAGCCCAGCGTCTCGGCTTGGACAAGCTCATGAAACGCCTGGCCGCAATCGACATCAAAGGCTGGCCCATCCCCCAAAAAGTGGATTACATGCTCGTCCGGGCGGAGATGAACGGCCTCGATTTCGACCACCGTATCCTCAGGCCATGGGCCAAGGACCCCGCCTGGTACATCGTCGTCGAATTCCAGTTTGGACGAAAGATGGTCGATCCGATCAACCTCCCCCGCGGGCCGCTTTCCGCGGACAGGATTCCGGCGCTCCGGACGAAGCTCAAATCCGTGCCGGCGATCCTCGAACAAGCCAAGAAGAACCTGACCGAACCGGCCGCGGACCTGGTCATGCTCGGCATCCGTTCCAAACAGCGGGAAGCCTCGATGCTTCGCGAATTCGTCAAGAGCATCGCATCGTCCCATTCCGACCTCGTCCCTGATATCGAGCGGGCGATCCAGGCAGTTGACGATTTCCGCGGCTGGCTCGAGAAAAACCAATTCCGGTGGAAGGGCCCGTCCGGAATCGGCGTCGCCAACTACAATTGGTACCTCAAAAACGTTCAACTCCTGCCCTACACCTGGGAAGGCCTCCTGGCCGTCTCCGAGCGCGAATACGAACGCGCGATGTCGATGATCCGGCTCGAACAGCACAAGAACCGGGCCCTGCCGCCCTTCAAGCTCATTTCGACCCCGGAGGAATACGCCCGGGTTTTCAATGAATCCCAGAAATATCTCCGCAATTTCCTTGTGACCGAGGAAATCATGACCGTGCCCGACTGGCTGGAGCTCAATCCGGTGAGAGGTTTCCGTTTCCTGGAACCCCCGGATTATTTCGCCCAGATCCAGATAAGGGATTCCCTGCCGCTCCAGCCGCATGATTTCGTCGGCCACAATCCCGACGCTTACCGCCAGAAGCAGGACAGGCGGCCGATCCGCGGAACGGAGAGGCTCTACTTTATCGACGGCGCCCGAGCCGAAGCCCTGGCCACGGGATCGGAGGAGATCCTGATGCACCTCGGGCTCCTGGACCGGAGGCCCCGGTCGCGCGAGCTCACGTATAATCTCATCGCCTTCCGGGCCGCCCGTTCGGTCTCCGACCTGATGATCCACAGCAACCAGTTCACCTTCCAGCAAGGCTACGATTACAACATCGACAAAACTCCCTACCGCTGGCTCCCCGCCGACAGCCCCACGATGTGGCACGACCTCGAGCTCTACCTCCGCCAGCCGACCTACGGTGTCGGCTACCTCATCGGGTCCGTCCAGCTCCAGAAGCTCATCTCCGACCGGGGAATCCAGCTCGGGGACAAGTTCGTCCTGAAGGATCTCATGGACGGGTTCTTCGCCTCGGGCATGATCCCGATTTCCCTGATCCGCTGGGAGATCACCGGTCTGGACGACGAGATCCTGAAAATGTGGCCCGAATATGCCATGCTGAAATAGTCGGATTTGTTCCGCACGCTCGAACTTCCGATTAACCCCTGCGCCGTTCTTTCCGCCGGAAAGGACGGCGCAGGAATCCTTTATGCATTCGCGGCGCAAAACCCCGATTTATAAAAAGGGTTGTTTTGACATTTTTTTGAGGCCGCTATAGGATGAGGCGGCATTCCATTCAGGGAGGTTTTCATGGCCGCACAGCGAACATTACCCCGCCTGTTCGAAGACAGCGTCGCCCGTTTCCCCGACAACGTTTTGATGTGGGAAAAGCACAGCGACAAGTACGAACCAACCACTTACACCGAAATGCAGACGCTCGTCCACCGCTTCGGAGCCGGCCTCCAAAGCCTGGGGCTCGAAAAGGGTGATCGTGTAGCCTTGATTTCCGAGGGACGCAACGATTGGGTCTTAAGCGAATTAGGCATCCTGTTTTGCGGCGCCGTGGATGTCCCCATCTCCGTCAAGCTCGACGAATTGAATGACCTCAAGTTCCGGCTGGCTCATTCCGGCGCCCGGATGGTCATTGTTTCCCAAGGCCAAGCGCATAAGATCCGCCAGATCAAGAACGACCTTCCTGATCTGCGGATGACGATCGTCCTCGATTCGCTCAAATCCTTCGAGCCGGACGAGATCTCGGCCGCCACCGTCCTCAAGAAGGGGACGGAATTTCTGGCTAAGAGCGGGGCCGCCTTCGAAGCGCGCTGGCAGTCGGTTCGGGAATCCGATTACGCCAACATCTGTTACACGTCGGGCACGACGGCCGACCCGAAGGGCATCATCCTGACCCACCGCAACTATACCGCCAACATCGAGCAATCGATGGGGCTCGTCGATTGCCGGCCCGACTGGGTTTGCCTTCTCCTCCTGCCCTGGGACCATGCCTTCGCTCATACTTGCGGCGTTTACACGCTGATGAGCTGCGGGGCGAGCATGGCCTCGGTCCAATTAGGCAAGACGCTTCTGGAGACATTGCGCAACGTGCCCATCAATATCAAGGAGACGCGGCCGCACATCCTGCTCAGCGTCCCCGCCCTGGCCAAGAACTTCCGCAAGAACATCGAGAAGGGCATCCGGGACAAAGGCCCCAAGGTCGAAGGGCTGTTCCGCAAAGCCCTGCAGGCCGCTTACGCCTACAACGCCGAAGGCTGGAACCGGGGCCAGGGCGCGCGTAAGATGAAAAAACCCATGCTCTCGCTTTACGATAAGATCCTGTTCAAAAAAATTCGGGCCAATTTCGGCGGCCGGCTCAAGTTTTTTGTCGGCGGGGGGGCGCTTCTCGATATGGAGCTGCAAAGATTCTTCTATGCCCTGGGCATGCCCATGTTCCAGGGCTACGGCCTGACGGAAGCCGCACCCGTCATTTCGGCCAACAGCCTCAAGGCCCATAAGCTCGGCTCCTCCGGCCTGATCGCGCCCTGCCTCGAGCTCCGGATCTGCGATGCCGAAGGCCGCGTCCTTCCGGTCGGTGAGCAGGGAGAGATCGTCGTCCGGGGTGAAAACGTCATGGCCGGGTATTGGAAAAACGAGAGGGCCACGAAGGAAGCGCTCCGCGACGGTTGGTTGTATACGGGTGATCTCGGCTATGTGGACAAGGACAATTTTTTGTACGTTCTCGGCCGGATGAAGAGCCTGCTCATCGCCAACGACGGCGAGAAATACAGCCCCGAAGTCATCGAAGAGGCCGTGGCCGAAGGTTCCCCGTATATCGAGCAGTTAATGCTCTTCAACAACCAGTCCCCCTACACTGTGGCCCTGCTCGTGCCGAGCAAGGAGATTATCCTGGCCTGGCTGAAGGCCCGCGGTCTGTCGGTCAAGACGCAAGAGGGCCGGGAAGCCGCGCTCCGGCTGCTCGAAAGCGAGATGGCCAAGTATCGGGAAGGCGGAGAGTTCGCCGGAATGTTCCCCTCCCGCTGGCTGCCCACTGCGGTGGCCGTCTTGGGCGAGGGATTTACCGAGCAGAACAGACTTCTCAACTCGACCCTGAAAATGGTCCGGGGACGGATCACGGATTTCTACAAAAACCGTCTGGATTACCTGTTTACGCCCGATGCCCGGGACATCGTCAACGATCACAATCAGGCCATCGTCGAGCGTTTCGAATAGCGCCAATGACCGAAACACCAACGTCCCGGGATCTGTCGCTCGGCGAACGGACCGTGCGGTTCTGGATCATCAGGGGACACGGCCGCCGGGTTAGAATCGTAATCCTGCCGGACGGACGCGTCCATGTGCATGCCCCGGTCCGGATATCCGAAACCCGGATTCTCGCTTTCGTCCGCGCCAAATCGAAATGGATCATCCGAACGCTGGGGAAAGTCGCCGATTACGCCAGGCTTCCCCATCCCGTCCATTTCATCAGCGGCGAGATGATCGGATACCTGGGGCGTTCCTATCCCTTGAAGATCATCGCCGGAAAACGCGGGCCCGTCGAGTTGACCGAGGACGCCCTGATCGTTCGATCGGCCCGCGAACCGTCTCCGGCCGTCGTCCGCCGCCGGACGGAAGACTGGCTTCGGGGAAGGGCGGAGGAGACGTTCGCTTTCGTCCTGACCCGTTGTCTGGAGACGGCGTCCCGGCACGGCGTCCCCTCGCCCGACTGGTCGGTCCGCTGGATGAAACGAAGGTGGGGAAGCTGCGGCCGCGACGGCCGTGTCGTCTTCAACATCCGGCTCGTCCAGACGCCCGTCGTGTGCATCGAGTATGTGGTTATGCACGAGCTGTGCCACCTGAAGCACCACAACCACGGGGGGGACTATTACGCCCTGCTGACCCAATGCATGCCCGACTGGCCGCGGCGCAAGGAGGCGCTGAATCGAATCGCCGTGATGTGAAAGGCGGACTCCCGGCGTCTCGGCCGAGCATCTCCGCGAAACCTGTCCCCATGAAAGAAGAGGTGGAGATCTTCCATTTTGTGCGGTTAGGTGAGGCGGCACGGTATTCGGCCCGGCGGCGCGGGTTTTTCACGCCGTTCCCGCGCCGTTTTCTCGGCGGCTCAGAACTGCTACCGTTTTTTCCGCAGGAAAAAACGGCATCGAACATCTTCGCCGGTCCTATGCTAAAGCATAGGGCTCCCCTCGAAAAGTTTCGCAGGAAGGCTAAAATTTGAATTGGCCGACCCTACGCCGTTTTAATCACACAAGGCTTTGTTGAAACGTCTGTCTGGTCACGGCGTATGGCTCCGTTCCCCCGAACGGTGACACCGTACCGCGGCCCACACAAAATGGAGGAGAGCCGAAAATGTTAAAAGAATAGTGTTTACCGACCGGCCATCAGGCCGTCCGCCGGTTTGCAATCCCGGGGAAATCCGGATATGCTTTTGACCGCGAAAACGGACGGAAAGGCGCCGGCCGTTCCGTCCCAACTTTCTTCCGGAGGTTCCCCATGTCCGATGATCTCAAGAATCCCGGCCGCCGGGAATTTCTGAAGACCGGCGCGTTCGCTTCGGTGGGTACGGCTCTGGCGGGCCTGTCGCTTTCCGCGAACGCTGAAGCCCGCCCCGGCTTGTCCCGGACCCAGTTCAAAACCGCCCCTATCGAGACCGTCCGGGTCGGATTTGTCGGCGTCGGCGGCATGGGCTCGGCCCATGTCCAGAACTACATGAACATCGACGGCGTGGAGATCAAGGCCGTTTGCGATATCGTCCCGGCCAAAGTCGAGCGTGTCCAGAAGTGGTGCCTTGACGCCGGCCGGCCCCAACCGGCGGGATATGCCAACGGCCCGCGGGATTTCGAGCGGATGTGCGAAACCGAGGACCTCGACCTGGTCATGACCGCTACGCCCTGGGAATGGCACGTTCCCGTCTGCCTTTCGGCCATGAAACACGGCAAACACGCCGTGACCGAGGTCCCGGCAGCCATGTTCCTGGACGACTGCTGGGCGCTCGTGGAGACGGCCGAAAAAACCGGTAAGCACTGTCAGATGATGGAGAATTGCTGTTATGACCGCATCGAGCTCATGACCCTCAACCTCGTCCGGCAGGGTGTTTTAGGGGAGATCCTCCACGCCGAAGCGGGCTATCTCCATGACCTCCGCGAGGTCAAATTCTCCAAGGAGGGCGAAGGATTGTGGCGGCGGGACTGGGCTCGGAGACTCAACGGCAACCTCTATCCGACGCACGGCCTCGGCCCGGTAGCCCAGTGCATGAACATCAACCGCGGCGACGCTTTCGAAGTGCTCGTTTCGATGAGCACCCCGGCCCGCGGGCTTCACGAATACGCCGTGGAAAAATTCGGCCCCGATTCGCCCCAAGCCGCGGAAAAATTCGTCCTGGGCGACGTCAATACCAGCCTCATCCGGACCAGGCTGGGCAAGACGATCATCCTCATCCACGACACCAACCTGCCCCGTCCCTATACGCGGATCAACATGGTGCAAGGCACGGACGGGTTGGCCCATAAATGGCCCGACCGGATTTATGTCGAAGGCAAAGCGGCCAAAGCCCATCAATGGGACGACTTCGAGATATTCGCGGCCGAGTTCGAGCATCCCTTGTGGAAGGCCATCGCGGCCAAGGGCGAAGGCCGCGGGCACGGGGGCATGGATTACATCGAAGATTACCGGCTGATTCAATCCCTGCGCCGGGGAGAACCACTCGACCAGGATGTTTACGACGCGGCGGCCTGGAGCGCCGTCGACGAGGCCAGCTGCCGGAGCGAGGCGGCCAAGGGGAAGCCCTTCCAGATCCCCGACTTCACCCGCGGCAAGTGGAAGACCAATCCGCCGCTGGGGATCATCACCGGCTGATTTCGCCGCCGGTTCGAATTTCTATAAAGCCGAGCGGTAGGTCTTTTCAAGCGAACCGACGGTGACCTCGCCGGGTGTCATCCGGACGTCCCCTTTGATGATCGTCTTTTCGGCGTAAAGGGGAATTTCCTCTGGTTTGACTCCGTAATCCGAGAGTTTTTCAGTGTTCCCAGTCCTGCGATCCGGCCGCGGCCGAAGAGAATTCGTGTGGGGACCTGAAAATCGAAGTTTTGCATGATGGACCTTCAATCTTTCTGAGCCGGGTCGAAAGGGAATTTTTTCCGCCGGATCTCTCGGGCAATATAGCGCCGGCTCGGAGACCCTGTCAAATTTCAGGGCTGCCGTCGGCGTTCTCCCGGCCCATTGGAAGGCCGTCACAGAATTAGCATGCAGTCGCCGTAGGAGAAAAAGCGGTAGCGTTCGCGGACGGCTTCGCGGTAAGCCTGGAGAATCAAGTCCCGGCCGGCCAGGGCCGAAACGAGAAGAAGCAGGGTCGAACGCGGCAAGTGAAAGTTCGTCAGCAGGCGGTCCACGACCCGGAACTCGAAGGCGGGGGTGATGAAGAGCGACGTCGCTCCCGGACCGGCCTCGACCCGGCCAGAACGGCCGGCGCTCTCAAGCGTCCGAACGACCGTCGTGCCGACGGCGAGGACGGGGCGGCCTTCGGCCTTGGCCCGGTTGACGGCATCCGCGGCGGGCTCGGGCACGTCGTACGATTCCTCGAGCATGCGATGGTCCTCGATCCGGTCCACCCTCATCGGCTGAAATGTGGCCAGCCCGACATGGAGGGTGACCCGAGCTGTCGCGGCGCCCTTGGCCCGGACCCGATCCAGGATGTCGGGGGTGAAATGAAGCCCGGCCGTGGGGGCGGCAATGGCGCCCTCGTTGGCGGCGAAGATGGTCTGGTAGCGCTCGAGGTCGAGCTTGCGGGCCGTTAGATCGGCCTTGGCTCGCTTGATATAGGGCGGCAGGGGGGCGAATCCGATGCGCTTCAAGCGGCCGAGGACGTCGGAAACGACGAAGCGCAAAATGCGGCGGCCCTCATCCGATCCGGAAGAGACGGGGAGGGCGGCCACACCCCGTAGATCGTCGGAGAAGACGATTTCGTCGCCCGGACGGACGCGTCGGGCCGGCTTGCACAGGACCTCCCAGAGGCCGGGCTCTATCTCCTTCAGGAAGAGGAACTCGATGGTCGCCGCCCCCCGTTGACCCCAAGCCTTGGCCGGGATGACCTTGGCGTCGTTGAGGACGAGGATCTCCTCGCCGCCGAGCATGTCGGGGAAATCGCGAAACGCCCGGTGGGAAATATGACCCGATTTTCTTTCGACGACCATCATCCGGGAGTCGTCCCGTCGGGCGAGCGGAGCTTGGGCGATAAGCCCCGTCGGCAGGTCGAAGTCGAAATCCTCGATTCTCATCCCGGATTCCGTCCGAAGGCTCGGTGCATGGCGCTACAATAGCGGGAAACCCGTTCTCGCCGCAAGGGGTGTCTCCCGCTGTCCAAAGGAGGACGGCGAGGGCGGCGCAGCGCCGTGACGGCGGCCGGGGATTGGGGTATGATGACGGCCGTCACTGACGAGAAAGCGACTCATGAACAAACGCCGTTCTTTCCAAATCCTCACGTCCATCCTCCTCTTGCTGGCCGTGTTCGCGGTCGTCCCGTCTTGCCGAAGGGATACGGACCGGAAGCCCGCCGAGCCGCCCGCTCCGCCGGAGACGACCCTTCGCAACGTCACCTCCGAGACCGTCCATTACACCATCCGGGTGCTGTTCTCGAACGTCGGCCCAATGGCCAGGACTCTCTTTCCGGGCTCGATCGACCGCTTTCCGAGCCGGACGTCCATGGACCTGGAATTCTCCAACGGCGACCATCTCAAGCTCTACCGGCTGGAGCCCGGCTCGGTTCACTCCTTCCGGCTGGATGAGGACGGCCGGCTGGAGATGTTCAGGGGGGCGCACGGGCGGGCCGACGCTGCGGACCTGGCCCCCTTCGTCCCGACGCCCATGCCGGTGGTCGATAAGATGCTCGAGGCGGCCGGGGTCGGCGCCGGCGATGTGGTCTATGATGTCGGCTGCGGCGACGGCCGCATCCTGATCACGGCCGCCCGCAAGTACGGCGCCCGCGGCGTCGGAGTCGACATCGTCCCCGAGCGGATCCGGGAGTGCCTGGCCGGGGCCAAAGAAGCGGGCGTGGAAGACTTGGTCGAGTTCCGCCTGCAGGATGCCATGACCCTGGACCTCTCCCCGGCCACGGTGGTGACGCTTTACCTTCTACCGGAATCCAACCTCCTTCTGAGGCCCAAGCTGGAAGCCCAGCTCCGGAAAGGAGCGCGCGTCGTGTCCCACAACTACTCGATCGCGGGCTGGGAGGGGCGGGGCGTCAAGTCGGAATCCTTGACCGACGATGTCGGGACGGGCCACTCCGTCTATCTTTACATCAAGTAGAGCAGTCCAGCCAAAAATCGCTTGATGGCCAATTGCCTTCACCCTCATAACCTTCGTCTGGCTTTGGAGAATCCGGTCAATCGCCGCTCCGGCTTTCTGCCGAGAATGATGGGCATCCAGGCCAATGCTTCGATGCGGAATCCCGAGGAATTGGACCAAAGCCGAATCCTGCATAAAGATGATTATGGATTCATAATCGAGGAAATGGGGATGCTGAGGACGAAATTCGGATTCATGATCCTGGGCGGATGCTGCGGGACGGATGACGTGTTCATCGATCAATTGGCCCGGGCCCTGAAAAATCATGGTTGGGGCTGACATCTGGAATTCGGTGCTGTTGACATCCCTCGAAAACACCGTAAAATGAAATCAAGGCGATCAGCATGAATCCCCGAGAAATCCAGTTGACCGAAATATTCCGAAAGCACGGAGTTCGGACAGCCTACCTCTTCGGATCGCAGCATGAGGCCGGATCGGCTTTTCTTCAGGGCCGCGATGTCAAGGTCGATGAAAAATCGGATTTGGACATCGGGGTCATCATCAATCGGCCGCCTGAGCATATGTTCGAATATTATGGGCATCTATACGCCGATCTATCCGGCCTTTTTGAGCCGTTCAAAATCGACCTTGTGTTATTCAATGAAGTCCACGCCCTCTTGCAATACGAAATGATAAGGGGACAATGTGTTTTTGCGGCGGATAAACGCCGGACCGACGACGACGAAGACATGGTCATGAAAAAGGCAGAAGATCTGGCTTATAAAAGGCGGGAGTTTGAACGTGACTTCAGCGAGGCGATCACCAATGGTCATTTCGAGCTTGAACGTCGATAAAATCAATGAAAATCTGGACCTCATCGGCGCCCATCTGGGCAAGCTGCGCAGAATGGCGGCGGTACTACGGTCGGATTTTTTAGCTGACGAACGAAACGCCGCCGCTTCTGAGAGCTTTCTTCGTCGCAGCCTTGAGGCCGTCTTCGACATCGGTCGCCATATTCTGGCCAAGAGTTATGGATTCAAGAGCTTGGAGTATAAAGAAGTCGCTCAGGCCTTGGCCGATCGCGGAGTCGTGTCGGAAGATATGGGGCTGACATTAATCAAGATCGCCGGCTATAGGAACCGCCTTGTCCATTACTATAAAGAGATCCGGCCTGAGGAGATTTACGATATTCTCCAGAGAGACCTCGGCGATCTCGAGAAATTCCTAAAAGAAATGAACGCGTTCCTGGAGCGATATCGAACCCGGAACGAAGACTAGTTTATCGCTTGCGGGACTGATGTTCCCCCGCGGTCAAAACAGCTTTTTTTGCTTGGTCGGGGCCGGCAGGGTTCTATCGGCGGGCGGGGCGAAGCCGAGATGCCGGTAGGCCTTGGCCGTCAGCTTGCGCCCGCGCAAGGTGCGTTCCAGGAAGCCGATGCGCATGAGGAACGGCTCGTAGATCGATTCGATGGTGTCCTTGTCCTCGTCGATGGCCGCGGCGATGGTCGAGATCCCGACCGGGCCGCCGCCGTAGTTTTCGATGATCGTCATCAGGATCTTGCGATCCACCTCGTCCAGCCCGAGGGTGTCCACTTCCATCATGTCCAGGGCGTACCGGGCTTCCTTTCCGGTGATCGAATCCCGCTCACGCACGTCCACGTAATCGCGGACCCGCCGCAGGAGGCGGTTTGCCACGCGCGGCGTTCCCCGCGCCCGCAGGGCGATTTCGCCCGCCCCGTCCTCATCGATCCTGACCTTTAACAGGCCGGCCGACCGAAGAATGACTTTCTTCAAGTCGTCATCCTTATAGTAATCGAGCCGGTGAATGATGCCGAAGCGGCTGCGCAGGGGGGCGGTGATCCGTCCGGCCCGCGTCGTCGCGCCGATCAGGGTGAATTTTTTCAGGGCCAGCTTGTGGCTGCGGGCGGCCGGGCCCTGGCCGATGACGATGTCCAGATGGAAATCCTCCATGGCCGAGTACATGATCTCTTCCACGGCGGGCTGGAGGCGGTGGATTTCGTCGATGAACAGGACTTCCTTGGCCTGCATGTTGGACAGGATGGCCGAGAGGTCCCCGGCTCGTTCGATGACCGGACCCGAGGTCGGCTTGATCCCCACACCCAGCTCCTTGCCGATGAGGTAAGCCAGGCTCGTCTTGCCCAGGCCGGGCGGGCCGTAAAGGAGGACGTGGTCGAGGTGTTCGCCGCGCTTGCGGGCGGCCTCGATGAAGATCTTGAGGTTGGCTTTGATCGAGTCCTGGCCGATGTATTCTTCGAAGCTCCGCGGCCGGAGGCTGTCTTCGAAAAGGAGATCCTCCTTGGTCCGGACGGGATTGAGGATGGCGGGCATAGTCGTTGTCTCTTATTCCCCGGCCTTCCGGGTTTGGCGGATAAGCGGCGATGGCTTCATGGCGTTCAGATGCGGGCCAGTTTAGTCAGGCATTCGCGGAGAAGCTTTTCGAAACCGGCGTCCTGGCCCCGGTGGGCGCGGACCGTATCCTCGACGACACGCTCGATCTCCTTGCGCCGGAACCCGAGATTGAGCAGGGCCGAGATAAGGTCTTCGGCCTCCGGGGCGGACTGGCCGGACAGGAGACTTACTTTCTTTTCCAGCTTGTCGGCCAACTCCATGGCGATGCGCAGGGCCGTTTTCTTGCCGATGCCGGGGATTTGGGAAATCCGGGCCACGTCGTTCGTCCGGACGGCCTCGGCCAGGGCGTCCGCGCTCATGCCCGAGAGAACGCTCATGGCCAGCTTTGGTCCGATTCCCGAGACGCCGATGAGCTTGAGGAAGAGAGCGCGTTCGTCGAGCGTCTTGAATCCGAACAGGGACAGGGCGTTGTCGGTGAGGTGAGTATGGATGTGAAGCTCGACGGGCTGGCCTTCCTCGCCCAGTTCGAAGAACGTGGACAGGGGAATGGCCGCGGCGTAGCCGACGCCGTGGCAGTCCACGATCACCTGGTGCGGTTCTTTGCGGAGGAGCGTGCCCTGGAGATGCGCGATCATGCTGGGGGCATTGTAGAATAACCCCCGGGGAAAATCAAAGAGACCCGGTTGACCGGGTAGCGTCTATCGACTATAGATAGTCCTGCCGAATCCGTACTACCTGAGGATGGGAGATGCGTGTTTCGTTTTTCCGCGATCGACGGCTTGGGGGTGTAAAAAAAATAGTGTGTCAGCTCCCCGTTTGTAGTGAACCATGAACGGCTGCCCTTCGACCCTTCGACCCTTCGACAGGCTCATGGCTCAGGGCGAACGGCTCAGAGTTCATGGCTCAGGGCGAACGACTTTTGTAACAGTTGTTTTTTTACAAGCCCTTAGGGTGGCCCTGTCCGCCGGGAGCTTTTTCTCGGTCGCCGGCGCGGCCGTTCCGGGCTTTACCCTGGTCGAAAAAGGCGTTTCGAAGTGCGCCATCGTCATCCCGGCGGGCGCGGGAGAGATTGACCGCCGAGCCGCTTCCCTTCTTCAGGATTCCGTCCGCAAGATGACCGGAGCGGTGCTTCCGATCGTCGAAAAATCGCGTCCGGGACGCCGGGGGGAAATCATCATCGGCTTACCTCCAACCGCTTACCCGGCCGCCTTCCGCCCTCAAATCGCTCGACTCAAAGAGGACGGTTTCCTGGCCGTTGTTTCCAACCGCAATATCTACATCGTCTCCGGAGGCCATAAGGGGTCGATTTACGCCGTGATCCATCTTTTGGAGAAATACGCCGGCTGCCGCAAGTTCAGCCCGACGGCCGAGTTTATCCCCCGGAGCGATTCCTTGTTTCTGGGACGGGTTTACGACCTGGACAATCCCGCGAACGAAGTCCGCATTGTCAACGGGGAATTCAGCCTGGATGAGGACTATCGGGATTGGATGCGGCTCGATACCCAGGACGAGCTTTTCGCCCGCGGCTATTATGTCCACACTTTTCAAAAACTCTTGCCCTGGGAAATTTATTTCCGGGACCATCCCGAATACTTTGCCCTCCTGAACGGCAAACGGATCATCGACCAGCCCTGCCCGACCCGGCCCGAGGTTTTCGACATCATGGCCGCGGCCCTGGACAAAGAGATGGCCGCCCAGCCGGACCGGACGCTCTGGTCGGTCAGCCAAAATGACAATTTCTCCTACTGCCGGTGCCCCGAATGCGAAAAGGTCATGGCCGAGGAAGGCTCTCCGGCCGGGCCGATCCTGAGGCTGGTCAATAAAATCGCCGCCCGTTTTCCCGCCAAGGTCATTTCCACGTTGGCCTATCAATACTCCCGGCCCGCGCCGCTCCTGACCAAGCCCGCCGCCAACGTCCAGATCATGCTGTGCACGATCGAACTCAACCGGAGCCTGCCCATCGACCAGGACCCGGGAAGCCGGGCCTTTCTCGACGACATCACGGCTTGGGGCAAGATCGCCAAGCGCATTTATCTCTGGGATTACACCGTCAACTTCTCGCACCATGTCTCGCCTTTTCCCAACCTTCATGTCCTTCAACCCAACATCCGCTTTTTCGTCGGGAGCGGAGTCCGTCAGCATTTTCAGCAGACCAATACCTCGCCCGGCCACGAGTTCTCCGAGCTCAAGGGATATCTCCTGGCCCGTCTCCTGTGGAACCCGAACGCGGATTTCGACGCCCTGATGAACGATTTTCTGGGCGGCTATTATGGCGCAGCGGCTCCGTTCATCCGCCGGTATATCGACGCTCTCCGAGGCGCGCTGGCCGCGACAGGGGGGAAGCTGGATATCTATGAGCCGCCCGTCTCCCACGCCGAGGATTATCTATCGGCCGAAAACGCGGCTGTCTACAACATGATCTTCGACCTGGCCGAAACGGCCGCGGCGTCCGATTTTGCCGCTCTCGGGCGCGTCCGGACCGCCCGCCTGCCGCTTCAATACGCCTTGATTGAAATCGGCAAAAACGACATGTTCGGACCGCGCGGATTTTATGTCCGGCGCGGCGACCGCTTCGAGGCCCGTCCGGAAATGACCCGGCTCCTGGATGGATTTTTTGAAAACTGTCTGTCCGGGGGCGTTCGAACTCTCAGCGAATCAGGGTTGACGCCGAAGGATTATTACGACGCCGCCCGGCGCTTCCTGGACGTCCAGATCGAGGGCAATCTGGCTTTCCGCAAGTCCGTCACGGCCGCGCCCGCTCCGGCGGCGAAGTATGCCCGCGGCGACCTGGGTGTTCTGACCAATGGTGTACACGGGGCCAATGACTTCCAAGTCCATTGGCTCGGCTGGGAGGGCCTCGATTTCGACCTCACTCTCGACCTCGGGGAGGCCGTTTCGCCCCGCGAAATATCCCTAGCCACCCTTTACGATCCGAAGAGCTGGATCCTCCATCCGCGCCGTGTCGTCTGCTCCGTCTCCGGGGACGGGACGGATTTCCGGGAGATCGGGGCGACCATCGTCGACGGCGACCAACGCCGGGAAAATGTGACCAGGAATTTTTCCTGGGCGTCCTCATGGGCTGGGATCCGCTACATCCGATTCCATGTCGAAGGGACGAAAACGCTTCCCCCCTGGCATCCTTCGGCGGGCGGAGCGTCCTGGGTTTTCATCGACGAGATCGTCGTCCGCTGAACCTCCGGCGCGTTCCAACATTGACCGTCCGTCCCGCCGATGATAGAGTTTCCCCCAGCGTGCGAAGTCTCCATATCGTTCTGTTTCAGCCGGAGATCCCCCAAAATGCCGGCAATGTCGCCCGCTCCGCGGCCGCGGCCGGCGCCAAACTCCATCTCATCGAACCTCTCGGTTTTTTTCTTGGCGACCGCCATCTCCGCCGGGCCGGGTTGGAATATTGGGATCGGCTGGATGTTTCCCTCCATCGGAATCTGGACGAGCTGATGGCCGCGAATCCCGGCGCTTTATTCGCTTTCCTGACCAAGAAAGCCGCCCGACCGTATACCGAAATCGAGTGGTCAGGCAATGTCTTTCTCGTCTTCGGCCGGGAATCGACCGGTCTGCCGGACGAAATTCTGGAGGCCAACCAGGACCGCTGTTACCGCATTCCGACTCGGCCCGACGTCCGCTCGCTCAACCTGGCCGCGGCCGCGGCCGTGGTTCTGTTTGATGTCCTGCGCCGCGCCGGCTTTCCTGGAACGGGCGAGCCGAAGGATCGTCCTTTGACGGGGACCCTAGCCAGCGTGCGGGGGGGAGGGGTGGAGGGGGCTAAACCCGTCGACGACTGAGCGGGCACGGATTTTCGCCGCAGGCGAAAAGAGCGAAGGAGGAGTCGGAGCGCGTTTCCTCGCCGGGGAAATGCACGTGTTTGGCCCCCTCCACCCCGAACCCTCCGGTCTTGACTCGGACGGAATTCTCCCATACGCTTATCCCACGTCTTACATAGTTTTTAAAAAGGAGGAACCCATGTCCGATGGAGGAGGTCTTTTTACACGGTCGAAGAGGGTTCTGCCCAAGAGGCCCGAGCTGACGGCTGAAAAGGCCATGAAGGCCGTTGAAGAAGGTTTTGCCGCTGGAAAATACAAAGTGTATCCGACCAAGCTTATCGGGGCCGATTTCGTCGTCCGCAAGAGCGCCTGGACGGGAATCGCAGTGAAGATCAAGCAATCCGAGGACAAAACGACGGTGATCTACAATCCGTTTTCGCCCTCGGCGGGGGCGCGCCTGGCCGCCTATGGCTTGATCCCCATTCTCATTCTTAACGGCAAGTCGTGGAAGCCGATACGCAAGGAATTTCGGGAATTTCTGGACCGGACGCCGCTCTTCAAGCCCTGACGGGCTCCGTGGGCGGCCCGGGCGCCGTTCCGAGGGGCTAAATTGCGGCTGATGGATACGAACGGGAGGGCCGTGGCCATGAGAGCATCATCCAATCGTATTTCTCGATTTCGGGGGATCCACGCTCTCCGATTGAGTGTGCTCGCCCTCATTGCGGTCTTGACCTTGCTCCCCGCGGTTCCTCTATCCGCGAAGAATTACTTTTTTCCCGAAGTCCGGATCGACATCCGGATCGATCGGGATGGATCATTCCAGGTTCGAGAGAAGCGGACTTTCGAATTGGAGGGTTCGTTCAGTTGGGCGGAGATGATCATCCCTCTCCGGGTCGAGCGTGACGGGACTTCTTATGACGCCCGGATCGACGATTTTCGCGTCACGGACGAATCCGGCGCTTTCCCGCGCCTCGAGGCGGGACGGGAAGGAAACCGATTCCGGGCCAAGTGGTTTTATTCGGCCCGGGACGAACGCAGGACATTCACGATCGAGTACCGGATCAGCGGGGTCATCATCAGCTATCCGGACGTCACCGAATTGTACTGGCAGGCCATCGGGGACGGCTGGGATAAACCCACGGCCAAGGCCGAGGTCACGGTTGTTTTGCCCGAGGATGTCCCCGACCGATCCAGCCTTCTCGTTTACGGGCACGGCCCGTTGTCCGGCCGATCCGAGATCGTCGATTTACGGACCGCTCACTTTGCGGCCTCGAATATCCCGGCCGGCCGGTTCCTGGAAATCCGGGTCGTTTGGCCCGCGGGCATGGTCGGCGGTGTTCCTTCGCCACGCCGGACCCGCGCCTCCATCCAAGCGGAGGAGGAGCGGTTTGTCCGGGAAACCATCGCCGGGGCTGAAAGGTCTCAGAAAAAAAGCCTTCGATCCGGAGCGGCCGTCCTGCGGTGGGTCAAGATCTGGGCGCTTTGGCTGATCGTCGGGCCGGCCCTCTTCCTGGTTTTCTTCCTGCCGCGATGGAAGCGCGTCGGCAAGGATTATCGATTTCCCGGCCTGTCCGAATACTACCGCGAGCCGCCTTCCTCTCTCCCCCCGGCCCTGGTCGAAAACCTGCGCCGGGAGGGGAAGGACAGCACGCCGAAGGCTTTCACGGCGACGATTTTCGACCTGGCCCGGAAAGGCTGGATCGAAGTATCCGATCAGCATGTGGAGAAATGGGGACTCTTCGGGTCCAAGGACAAGCTCGTCACCCGGCTGACGCTGAAGAAAGATCCGGCTGCCTCTTCGGCCTTGAAATCGTTCGAAAGCGGAGTCCTGGGGTGGCTCTTCGAAACGGCCGGCGGCGGCGCCGGAAAACCGGGCCAGTCCTTGACCATCGATGAATTGAAGGATTTTTTGAAAAAGAAACCCGCGGATTTCGAGAAATGGTTTAAAACCTGGTCCAAATCGATCAAGGCCGAGGGGAAAGCGCTGGATTTCATCGAGCCGGCCAGCGTCCGCCTGCGCAATCGCTTCTTCATCGGCACATTGCCCCTGGCCATCCTGACCGCCAACTTCCCTCTGATCATTCTGGCGGTTATCCTGATTCCCAAGCTCCTCCGTCGGGCGCCGGCCTGGGCCGAGGAAAATGAAAAATGGAAGGGATTGGGCCGTTTTCTGGATGATTTTTCCGAGTTCAAAGACGTTCCTCCGGAGGCCTACAAGCTGTGGGAGCAATACCTCGTCTTTGGAATCCTGTTCGGAAACGCCAAGAAAATCATCAAAGCCCTGCCCAACGTCCTCCGGGATGAGCGGGCGGTCGTCCCCGTCTGGTATGCCGGTTTCTCGGCCGGGTCGCTCCTCGGGGCCCAAGGGTTGACGGGGGTCATCCAGAGCATCGAATCGGCCGCCACGACGATTCAACAAGCCAGCACCGCGGCGGCCCATTACTCCTCCGGCGGCGGGGGAGGATTCAGCGGCGGGGGCGGAGGAGGCGGCGCCGGCTGACGGGATTCCGAGTTTATCGAAGCCCTGGGAGTTCCTTGCATCTCGGGGCCAAAATCCTTATAATATATGCTTCTTTCTTCGTTTACCCCCCTGAAGGAAACAAAACGTGAAGATCTGCTTTATCGGACTGCCTCAGTCGGGCAAGTCCTCGCTTTTTGGCGCACTGACCGGTCTTCGGCCGGAAGACGCCGCGGCCAAGGGCGCGGAGCCTATAGCCGTGGTCAAGGTCCCCGACGACCGCCTGGAAAAACTGACCTCCGTCTACAATCCCAAGAAAAAGACGTTTGCCGCCATCGAATTCAGCGAACTGGCCGGGTTGTCGTCCGGCGAGGCGAGAAAGACCGGCTTCTCCGAGCAGGCCCTGGGCAAGCTCCGCGCCGCCGACGCTCTCCTCTGTGTCGCCCGCGGTTTCCGGGACCCGTCCGTCCCGCACCCCCTCGACACCGTCGATCCGCTCCGCGACCTCCGGCATGCCGAGGCCGAGCTTCTCTTGAGCGACTTGGCCATCATTGAGAGCCGCCTGGAACGGCTGGTCAAGCAGATTGCGGCCAAGAAGTCCGATCGGGACGTTCGCGAGCGGGCCGCGCTGGAAAGATGCCGGGCCTTCCTGGAGACCGAAACTCCGTTGCGGCGGGCCGACCTGACCGTGGACGAGGAGTTTCTTCTGCGCGGCTATCGATTCTTGACCCAGAAACCCTTGATCGTCGTCCTGAACTTGGATGAAGAGGATATCCTTCGCGAATCCGAGGTTCTCCGCCCGTTTCAGCCGTGGGCCGGAGGCGAAAACACCGCTGTAATCGCCCTCTCGGCCCGGATCGAGATGGAGATCCGTCAGCTGCCCGAAGATGAAGCCCGGGGCTTCCTTCGGGATTACGGCATCGAGCGGTCGGCCCGGGCCAAGCTCATCGCCACCGCTTATCAATTGATGGGGCTGGTCTCCTTCTTCACCGTCGGCGGCGACGAGGTCAAGGCCTGGACCATCAGGTCCGGCATGCCGGCCGCGCGGGCCGCCGGGACCATCCACTCCGACATCGAGCGCGGGTTTATCCGGGCCGAAGTCGTGGCTTACCGGGATTTCATTGCCCGGGGAGCCATGCCGGATTGCCGGGCCGACGGTACGCTTCGTCTGGAAGGCAAGGAATACCCCGTCCGCGACGGCGACATCATCAATTTCCGGTTTGCGGTCTAAGCGCCGGAAATCCCCCATCCCTTCATCTCTGGACCCGGGATTGGTTTCGCGGATATATCTAAACCTGAGTCTGCCATGTCGCTCAGGAGGTCCTCATGACATCCTTCCTCTCCCGCCGTATCTCCGTCTTTATCCTCGTCCTAGCCGCCGGAGGAAGGGCGATCCCTATTTCCCGCACTGCCAACGGTCGATGATGAGGTGATGCTCGACTACTGGAGCGTCGGAACCCGGACGTTTGGACTCGCCGCGGATCTCAACGACTTGGCCCCAGACCGTCAGGGCGTTTGGACAATCGATGGGGGTTTTCGCATAGAGGACGGTCTGTTGGCCGAGCTCAAAGTCGAAGTAGTACATTTCGGTGTAACCTTCGGGCCAGCGGATCATATGCTGCCAGGGGACCTTGGATAACCGGCCCTCTAGGGTGACCTTGGCTCCGGCGTGCTTGCTCAAGGGTTCGTTGAAACCGAGTCGAAGGTAGATTTGGGCTTGATCGACCGGTCCTTCCGAGTCGCGGCAGGCCGCGGCGGATAGGAGCAGGAGCAGCCCGAGCAGGACGATCGGTGGGCGCATGGGCAACCTCCCTTCCCCGGGACAATACCAGCCTTCCACCCAAGATACAACGACCGCCATCCGAGCCCGTCGCGCACCCCGGGGCGAGCCTCGCCTCCCCATCGACCCGTCACGGCCGGAGGCTGCCGATTATTTCTTGATGAGATTGGTCTGTCCGGTCGTCTCTCCGGTCATGGCAATGCTCATATTGGCCGGGGCGCCGACTTCGATGGTGCCGTTCAAAGTCCCTTTGTATTCCGACTTGACGTAGATTCCTTCCTTGATGGCGAAATACCAGGTTCCTTGGCTATCGAGCTTCATTCCGACAGTCATGCTCATCCCCTGCTGTTCGAGGTTGCCCTCGAGGGTTCCCTTGGCGACGACTTTGACTCGGGCGCATTCGTAGCCGTCTACGGTCTCGAACCCGTCCAGGGTGTTTTGGTTGGCGAGTTTCATCCTCGTTTCGCCGCTGCCTTCTTTCTGGACGACCATGTCCTCGCTCGGCCAGGTGTCACCGACTTTAACGGCTTTGTCGGGCAGGTCGGGAAAGAAAGGTTGGAACGTCGAGCTGATGTCGCGCTGTCCGCCGTTGGGGGAGTCGACCTTCAGGGCCGTTGCTCCGGTGACGTCGATTTCCCGGCCCAGCCGGGAGATGATCATGTCGAAGCCCTTGCCGATGACCGGACTCATGTCCGTCGATACGCTGCCTTGCGGAGTATCGGCGTTGGTCATGCCGGCGTCGATCACGGCGCTGAGCTCGAAGTCCTGGCCCTTCATCCCCTTCAGATTCAGGGTGAATTCCAGGCTGGACGCGCTCACGGTGGTCATGGTTTGGCCCATGATGTCCATATTTTGGTTTTGCGTGCTCGACTCTTTGTAGGAGAGTGTCTTTCCGGCGGGAAACTGATAGGCCAGCGTGACGGCCTCCTGGGGTGCGATCCCGGCCGGTTTGTCCGCGGCGATGCCGGCCAGAACGAAGCCGGTCATGAGAATGAGGGCGAATTTCACGCCTGTCTTGAATGATGCCGAACCTTTCATGGCCCACCTCCTGGGGAAAGCTGATTAGAATCCGCACTTAGTATATCCCTCTCCACCCGTGGTTTTCAAGGACAGGCCGATTCGGGATTCTCGAGGACCGTCGGCAACCCCGGCGCCCGATTCCCTTTGTTTAGGACGCCGGATGTTTCGCCGCAAGCTTGCCATAGAGGCCGGAGATTCTATCGAAGGCGGCGGCGACATAAGCGTCGAGCTTTTTCAAGGCTTCTTTTTTGTCCCGCGCGTAAAGATCCGCGAAATCCTTCTCGAATTTCGGCCGGTCTTCGATGAACAACTTTTCGGCGGGGATCAATTCCCGCTTGATCGTTTCCATCGTCGGGCCGTAATTCGTTTCGGCGATCTTTTCAAACTCGAAGACCTTGGTGTGAAGAAGCCGGTCCTTGGCGGCTTGGAAATCCGCGTCGGCGAAATGCTGTTGGGTGAAGATCCCGTCATCATGAGTGAGTATGCCCAGGCCGGCGCCCGGCGGCAAAGTTTCCACTCCGTAATAGAGAGGCAGAAAAACGGTCGTATCGGGCTTCCCCAAGGCCAGCCATATTCGGACGGAAATCGGTTCCGGGAGCTTCCCGTCAAGGGACACGACGAAAGCATTGATCGTTGAGGCCGTACAGATGGTCCGGAATTTTGTGCGGTTCGGCGAGCCTTTTTTATACCCGTCCGTGGCATCGTATTCCGTCCCTTCATAGTGATCCCGGAGGATGCTCATGAGGTCCTCGGCCGCGACCTTTTTCCCCGGCTTGATGGAAAGCGGGTAGTCGACGCCGATTTCCCATGTCCGCCCGCTGATCAACGACAGTCCCCTCCAATGGCGCAGAGTATTGCCGTCTAAGATCGGGTCCGGGCGCCCCGATGGCCTATTGAACGCCCTTTTAAAATCGAACGGCCCTTCTTTCGTCTCGTCATACCAGCCGTTTTTCCGGGCATATTCCACGATGTCCCGGCTCCCCAGAAAATAATCCGGATCGTCCAGACGAATCGGTCCGATGGTGTAATGGTTGGGGATGACGGCCACCTCGTCGTCGGGAACCCTCTGGGCGAACCAATGCCGCCCCTTGATGACGGCCAGCATCCAGGCTTCGTTTTTGTCGGCCATCGAGTAGGTTCGTCCGGAGGCTCGGTAACCGTATTTTTCGATCAACTCGCCCGCGATTCTCACGGCCTCTCTCGCGGTTCGGGCCTTCTCGGCCAGAATTCTTCGGAGCATGTAGCCGATACCCCCGTCCGTGAGGTCGTCTTTAGTTTCCCGGGACGGGCAGCTGTCCGAGGTGATGATGACGCCGAACTCATTGATGAAGCTGTCGGCGAATTCCTGGGTCGTCGCTTCAATCCAGAGAAAACCGTTCGTCCGGCCGTCGGTTTCGAATGTACCTCCCTTCCCGAGGTCGATTCTCCGCGTTGCGCCGTAATCGCGGGCCTGGATTTTTCTGAGGTTGACGATGATGTTGCCCCGGTCATCCTCGTTATGGGCGATCATAACCGACCCGTCGGCGCTGGCTTTCCTGCCGACGATGACGGTGAAGCAGTTGTCCTCCCGGCGTTCGACGGCTGGGGAGAGCGAGATCAAGGCGAGGAAGAGGGAGACGAGGACGACGGTTTTTCTTCTCATGTATCTCCTGAGCGGGCGTCCGATAATGCTCATTTTGCGGGAATTCATTCCGACTCGAGCCCGCATTGGCCCAATTTACTACCGGTGATCCTGTCTTTTCAAGCTCGAAAGCCCGGGCCAAAAATTCATCGTCCCTGCCGCCGGCTGGAAAATGCAATACGGCAGATACAAATAAAGCGGTCTCCCGGCCGTATGTTTGGAATGTGGATTTGCCTTCCTTGGCCGGATATTTGACTTCGTTATGCGGCCGGAGATATATTCCGGACTTGGTCGAGAGCAGGGATTCATCGTCCGGAAGGGCCGTTTTTCATCCTGCGGAAGTTGAATTTCTCAGAATCAAATGATGCGTGCGTGTATCCGTATATCCAGGAGACTCTCATGAAAAAAAACGCCGTCGGAATGCTGATCGCTGTCTTGGCCGTGTCCTTCTGCGGCTGGGCCCAGGCGCCTAAAACCGGCGCGACGCCGCCAAAAGGCAAATCCGCGCCCGAGAACAAGCCTCTCCTTACGGCCGATCTTCTGTCCGGTTTGGCCTTTCGTAACATCGGTCCGGCCCTCATGTCCGGCCGGATCAGCGATATCGTCATCCACCCGAAACGCAAATCCCTCTGGTATGTCGCCGTCGGCTCGGGCGGCGTGTGGAAGACGGAAAACGCCGGGATGACCTGGACCCCGATTTTCGACTCGCAGTCTTCCTATTCGGTCGGATGTCTGTCCCTCGATCCCTCCAACTCCGATACCGTCTGGGTCGGGACGGGTGAAAACGTCAGCGGCCGCCATGTCGGCTACGGAGACGGCGTTTTCAAAAGCCTGAACGGCGGAAAAACCTGGACGAACATGGGCCTCAAGGGCTCCGAGCATATCGCCAGGATCCTCGTCGATCCGCGCAATTCCGCGGTCGTCTATGTCGCGGCCGAAGGCCCCTTGTGGTCGTCCGGCGGCGAGCGCGGTCTCTATAAGTCCGGTGACGGCGGAAAGACCTGGACGCTGTCTCTATCTATTTCCGGGGATACCGGGGTCACTTCGGCCGAATTCGATTCCTCGAATCCCGATATCCTCTATGCCGCGGCTTACCAGCGGCGCCGCACGGTGGCCGCCTTCATGGGCGGCGGACCCGAATCGGCGATCTTAAAAAGCGAGGATGCGGGTAAGACCTGGCGCAAGCTCACCGTCGGGCTTCCTTCGGGCGATGTCGGGAAAATCGGCTTGGCCGTCTCGCCGATCGACCCGCGGGTCGTTTATGCCACGATCGAAGCCTCGCCCGACGAGCGCGGCTTCTACCGGTCCGCGGACAGGGGGGAAAGTTTCGAAAAGCGCAATCCTATCATCAGCGGCGGCACCGGCCCGCATTACTATCAGGAAATCTTCGCCGATCCGAACGTCTTCGACCGCGTCTACCAGATGGCCCCGGGCATGACCGTGACCCACGACGGCGGCAAAACCTTCATCCGAGTCGACGAAAAAAACAAGCACGGCGACAACCACGCCCTGGCCTTCCTGCCGGGCGATCCCGACTATCTTCTCAACGGGAGCGACGGCGGCGTTTACGAAAGCCGGGACGGCGGCAGGACTTGGCGGTTTTTCGAGAATCTGCCCGTGACCCAATTCTATAAAGTCGCCCTGGATAACGCCCTTCCCTTCTACAATGTCCATGGCGGCGCCCAGGACAACGGCAGCCAGCTGGGTCCCTCCCGGACTCTCAACGCCAACGGAATCTCCAATTTCGACTGGAGCATCACTTACGGCGCCGACGGCTACGCCAGCGCCATCGATCCGACCGACCCGAACACGCTCTACATCGAATGGCAGGAAGGGAACCTCCTCCGCTACGACAAGAAAAGCCACGAGACTATTACTATCAGCCCGAAGCCGGGCCCGGGCGAGCCGCCTCTCCGGTTCAATTGGGATTCGCCCGTTCTGGTCAGCTCTCATGCCCACACTCGGATTTTCTACGCCTCGCAGAATGTCTGGAAAAGCGAAGACCGCGGCGATTCCTGGACCCGGATCAGCCCGGACCTGACCCGAAATATTTTCCGCCTCACCCAGCCGATCATGGGCAAGACGTGGAGCGCCGACGCCCTCTGGGACCACGGCGCCATGTCCATGTTCTCGACGATCTCAACACTCAGCGAATCCCCCCTCGTTGAGGGGCTGCTTTATGCCGGAACGGACGACGGCCTCATTCAGGTCACTGAGGACGGTGGGGCGAATTGGCGCAAAATAGACAAGCTCCCCGGCGTCCCCGACAACTTCTTCGTCAACAAGATTCGGGCTTCCGGAATCGACAAGGACGTCGTTTTCGTCGCCTTGGATGCCCATAAAACGGGCGATTTCAAGCCCTATTTGTTGCGGAGCGATGATCGCGGCCGCACCTGGACCTCAATCGCCGGCGATTTGCCGGCCCGCACGATCGTCTGGTCCATAGCGCAGGATCACCTCAAGAAAGGCCTTCTCTTCGCCGGGACGGAATTCGGGCTTTACGCCACCCTCGACGGAGGAAAGCGCTGGCTCAAGCTCGGCGGGGGCGTTCCGACGATCTCTTTCCGGGATATCGAGATCCAGGAGCGGGAGAACGACCTTGTCGGCGCCTCGTTCGGACGCGGCTTTTTCATCCTTGATGATTACTCCCCCCTGCGGCTGATCGACGAGGCGGCGCTGGGGCAGGGGGCGATCGTCTTTCCGGTCAAGAAAGCCCGGTCCTACATCCCCTTGCGGCCGATCGATTCATCGGGCAAGGGGTGCCTGGGCGAAACGTTTTATCTTGCCCCCAATCCGCCATTCGGAGCGGTCTTCACCTATTATCTCAAAGACGCCCTGAAGCCGGCGTCCGAAACCAGGAAGGCGGCCGAGAAAAAGCTGGCCCGGGACGGCCTACCCGTCAGCTTCCCGGGCTGGGATGCTCTTCGCCGGGAAGAAGACGAAGAGAAACCGGAGATCGTCCTGACGATCGCCGATGAAGCCGGGCAGGCCGTCCGCCGCATCAGCTGGCCGGCCGGCGCGGGTCTGCATCGCGTCGCCTGGGACCTCCGGTATCCCGCGGGCGACCCGACGCAATTGGACTCGCCGTTTCGCGAGTCCTGGGAATATGCGCCCCAGGGACCGCTTGTCGTCCCCGGTACATTCACCGTCACCCTGGCCCGGAAGATCGATGGGGCGATGATCCCGCTCGGGATGCCGCAGACGTTCGTCGTCGAATCGCTCGCTCTTGCTTCTCTCCCCGAAAAAGACAAGGCCGCTCTGCTTGCTTTCCAGAAAAAAGCGGGCGAGCTCCAGCGGGCCATGATGGGTGCTTCCGCGGCGGCGGATGAAGCGTTTAAGACTCTGGTCTATGTCCGCAAAGCCCTCCTCGACACGCCCAAGGCCGACCCGAAGCTCGGCCAGACGGCCCGGACGATCGAGACAAAAATCCGCGAAGCTCTCCGGGATCTCCTGGGCGATCAAACCGTCGCCCGCCGCAGCGAAGCCCGGACCCCGTCTCTCATGGATCGGGTCAGCACCCCGGTCGGCTCGACGGGCCCGATCACTCAAACCATGAAGCGCGATTATGAAATCGCGGCCGACGGTTTCGGGGCCGTTCTTGAAACGCTCCGCGGGCTCATCGACCGGGATCTTCGGAAGCTGGGCGACGCCCTGGAAACCGCCGGCGCCCCCTGGACTCCCGGCCGCGGCCTACCGGTTTGGAGAAAGTGATGGCGACGGGCCCTCGGTGCGATTCCCCGGATTCCCGCCCGTTTGACCGCGGTTCATTCCTATGCTATTGATAGCACGCTGACTGATATACGCGGCAAAACGCAAAACTATGATCGGACGAACTCTTAAGCAATACCAAGTCGAAGCCGTACTCGGGAAGGGCGGAATGGGCGTCGTTTACCGGGCGTTGGACACCAAACTTCAGAGGCCGGTGGCCCTGAAGCTCCTCAAAACGGAACTCGTTTCCAATGCCGACCGCCGGGCACGGATCCTGCGCGAAGCCCGATCCGCGGCGGCCGTTTCCCATCCCGCGATAGCCCAGATTTATGATATCGACGAGGACGATGGGAATATGTTCATCGCCATGGAATTCGTCGACGGAAAAACCGTCAGCCGGCTCATCGCCGACGGCGAGCTGGACCTGCTCGGCGCCGTGGAGATCGCTATTCAAGTCTCCGAAGGCTTGGCTAAGGCCCACGAAGCGAACATCATCCACCGGGACATTAAATCGGACAACATCATGGTCACCCACGAGGGGCATGCCAAACTCCTCGATTTCGGCTTGGCTAAAATCCTGGAGTCAGGTCCCGAGGATGCCCAAAGCGACACAAAGGATGCCGCTTCGTTCAGTCGGACCATGACCATGGGGGGACGAACGCAGACCATGGCCGGGACGGTCAAAGGGACGGTCAATTATATGAGTCCCGAGCAGGCCCGGGGTCTGGACCTGGACACGCGGAGCGACATCTTTTCGCTCGGGGTCGTCCTCTACGAGATGGCCACGGGCGAGCTCCCGTTCAAGGGAGAGACGTTCCTGGATACGATGCACTCGATCGCTTACGAAGAACCCAAGGCCGTGACGATCGTGCGCCGTAACATCCCTCCCCAGCTCCATGAGATCGTCTACCGTTGCCTGAGAAAACGTCGTGAGGACCGTTATCCGGACGCCCGCGCCTTGGCGGCCGACCTCAAGCGCCTGCAACATGATATCGAATCCGGGACCAACCTCTCCCTCCCTCCGGCCCAAAGATTGTGGGGGTGGCTGGAGAGATTGCCCGCCGCCCTCCCCTTCGGGCGGAACGGCATGATCCTCCTGGCGGTCGCCGTCGCCGTTGTCGTCATTCTCATCCTGACCAGGATTCAATGGGGCAGCCTGTTGGGATACGGGATCATGGCTCTTATCGCTTATAGAATTATCCGGAACAAAAAACATCGCCTGCTCCAGGGGCTGACCAAGAAGATCTCCGCCCTCCCGGAGGTCAAGGCCGTCATCATCAAGGGCGATCAGTTGACGGTCGTCATGGACAAGGCCCCGGCCAAGGCCTACATCAGGATCAGCAGCCTCATTGACGGGATCAACAAAAAGCTTATCCTGAGCAAGCCGATCGTCGGGATCATCAAGGACGACCTCGGCGAACAGGAATTTCAGAACATGCTCAGGGACACCGGCATCGTCTACGCTCGGGATGACATGTAGTCCGGATCATTCACCAATCGTCCCGATGATGCCGGCGCTAAGGAACTCGGTTTTCCGATTCCATTCAATCCCCTCGCGGGATCCCATGGACGTGAAGCCGTGGAGGAATAGGGAAGCCCCGCCTCGGGGACAGGCGGCTTTGCCTGCCTGCACAGGATGGATCCCACGGAAGCCGGAGAGGCCGCGCTAAAAACCGGATTCGTCCAGATTCCTCAGGAATAATCGGGTGTTGATGTGGCAGAAGGCGCAGGCCAGGGCATCCGCGGCATCCTCTTCCATCTTCTCGTCGTCGATCCCAAGCAAGGTGCGGATCATGACGCCAACCTGCCCCTTCTCGGCACGGCCGTAACCGGTGACGGCCTTTTTGATCTCGAGGGGGGAGTATTCGAACAGGGGCGTTCCGGCCTCGGCCACCGAGACAAGCACGGCGCCGCGCACCTGTCCCAGGGTGATGGCGGTCCTGATATTCTTGGCGAAAAAGGGATTTTCGACGGCGATTTCGCCGGGGCGATGGCGGGAAATGAGAGCGGCAATACCGGTCTTGATGTGGAGCAATTTTTCGGGGAGCGAGGACTTGCGCGGCGGTTTCACCGCGCCATAGTCAAGGACGGAATATTCGCCGTCTTTGGATTCAATGATCCCATAGCCCGTGGCCTGACTGCTGGGGTCGATCCCGAGGACCCGCATGGGACGCTGTCGGACGCTCAGGAGTTTTCGTACTCGGCGATGGCTTTCTCGTCGATGTCGAAATTGGCGGCGACGGTCTGGATGTCGTCGTGGTCTTCGAGCTCCTCGACAAGTTTGAGCGCCTGGTGGGCTTGTTTGCCCTCGATCTTGGTGTAATCCTCCGGAATATAGCCGACGTTGGCATCGGCGATTTCGATCCCGGCGGTCTTGAGCGCTTCGCTGACGCCCTCATATTTTTCGGGTGTGGTGATGACTTCCCAAGTGTCGCCGTCGTCCTTGATGTCCTCGGCGCCGTTGTTGAGGGCCAAGTCCATAAGCTGTTCTTCCGAGGCTTTGTCCTTATCGATATCGATGTAACCGCCCCTTTTGAAACGGAAGGCCACGCAACCCTGGGTGCCGATCTGGCCGCCGTTCTTGCTGAAGATGTGGCGGATTTCGGAAACCGTGCGATTTTTATTGTCGGTCAGAGCGGTGATATAGATGGCCACGCCGCCGGGGCCATAGCCTTCATAGATGACTTCTTCATACTGGACGCCTTCGAGCTGACCAGTGCCCTTCTGGACGGCCCTTTTGACGTTATCAGCGGGCATGTTGGCGTTTTTGGCGTCCTGGATGGCCTTGCGCAGCCGGGGATTCTTGTCCGGATCACCTCCGCCGGAGCGGGCGGCCACGGCGATCTCGCGGATGATCTTAGTAAAAATCTTGCCGCGTTTGGCGTCCGCGGCGCCCTTTTTATGTTTAATCGAGGACCATTTGGAATGTCCGGACATGTGAGCTCCTTGGAGACGGAATGAAGCCCGGGAATTCTAGCACAAGAGGCCTCCCCTCTGCAATGAAAGCGGAGGCGCTTAAGTGGCGCATTTTAAGAGAAATCGGGCCTCTTCATGGTGCTTCCTCCCCGCGGGCCAGGCGGTCCATTTGCCGGCGTCGGGATTGGGGGTCGGCCGGCAGATTTCCGTAGTGGGTCACTTTCGCCCCTTGCAGGGCCAGTATGGCGGAGGCGGATGCCGTGAAGTGATCAATGTCATGGGAAACGACGACGGCCGCGGCGCCTTCGGATAAGCGGAGGCCGATCCAAGCGACGATCACGTCCCTGGCCCCCCTGTCCATGGCCTCGAGCGGCTCGTCCAGGAGAAGATGGCCGGGCTTGCCGAGGAAAGCGGCGGCCAGCGTAGCCTTGCGTTTCTGCCCCAGGGACAATTCGCGTACGGAGCGTCCGCCCAAGGCTTCCAGTCCGACCATGGCCAGGACTTCCTCGACGCGGACAAGGGGTTCGCTCCTCAAGCGGCAGACCAAGGTCAGGATATCCTTGATGGTGGCGTACGGGGTGAGATCGGGCTGTTCGGGAAGATAAGCCAGACCGCGCCGGGCTTCGACCTCGTCTTTCCACAAATCGCGGCCGTCGAGAAGGATCCGGCCGGCATCGGGAGGTTCGACTCCCGCGGCCATTTTTAATAGGGTGCTCTTGCCCGAGCCGTTGGGCCCGAGCACCAGAGTCAAGCCGGGTCCGATTTCCAAGTCCACGGCTTGGAACAAAGGACGCCTGCGATCGTAGGCGAAAGAAACGGATTCGAACCGAATCATTAGGGACTCCAAGTCAGAGGATCACCGGAGGCCGAGTGATGAAGCTCCAGCCAGCGGCCGGCTTTAATCGAGCGCTCCCGGCGGACGGCGACCCCCAAGGCGATCGGAACGGCCGCCAAAAAACCAAAGGCCGAGAAAGGAAAAAGGGCGAGCATTCCCGCCGCCAGTCCCCCCTCGAGGATGAAACCCGGAATCGGACTGCGGTTGGATTCCATCGAAGGGCGAAGCGCCGCGGCCGCTCGGAGCGCGGCGAACGGAAGGGCGGCCGCCGCGCAGAGAGCGGCACGCGGTTCGGACAGGAAAAAAGGGATGATGATGAGTCCGGCCGGCCCTCCCAGGAACAAGCTGTCGCCGAGAATCCTGCGGGCGGCGGAAAGCGGAAGCGATCGGCTCCAGGTCCAGATGGGCCTGCGTTGACCGAGGAGTTTCGCCTGACCGGCTAGAAAGGCGATGACGGCGGTGAGGGCGCCGAAGCGAAGGGCCGACTCCGCGGCGCGTTCCGGCAAGGGATTGTTGCGGAGGAAGAGGTTCATCGAAAAAAATACCGCCGCGGCTGGAACGAAAGGAAGGAGCAGTCGGGGGCCGAGAGCCTTGCGGCTCAAGGAGAGGAAAAAGCCGATCGGCCCGCTTTGAATGGAACGTCCCCGGACGGCGGCCGCGCGGCCGGAAAAATGTCCCGCGCCGAGATCCGACAGGATCAACAAAACAATCCCTCCGGCCCATAGCCAGGGGGTTCCGGAACCCCCCAGGACGCAGCCGCAAAGCCCCGCCGTGGCGGACCAGAGCGGCCTTTCGACGGGTAGGGCTAGAAGGGCCGCGCCGAAAGCCGCCGTGAGGAGGCCGGCCGCGGCATACGCGGCTTCCAGTGGGCCGTTTTTTCCAGCTGTCGCGAAATCGAGGGCCAGGAGCGGGACGAGGATCGGCATCTCGGCGATGACGATCGAAAGCGCCGTCAACCTTCGGTGATGCCGCGAGCGGGCTGGAAGATGGCGGATCCAGCCGGCCATTCCGGTGGCGAACCGGGGCGCGATCGTCGTGGCCAGAAGAAAGGCCAGGAGCGAGAGCATTATGCCCCGGGAGACGTGCGATCCGCGGGCGAAAATATGGTCGCCCCACAGGAAAAAAAGTTCCCAACGCAGGAGATAATAGGCGGCGAAAAGTCCGGCCAGGACGGGCGCCAGCAAACGGAGGCCGACGCGTACTCCGACGCGGAGATGAAAGTGAAGGAAGGCGTTTTTCACGGCCTGATAATCAGCCGACGCTCTTGAATCCCCCGTCTTGCCAGCCGGCCGATGCTAATAGTCCCGTCATTATCGGACTCCCTGAAGAGCGTGATAGAATAAGCTCTCATGATTATATCATCTCCGAACGGTCCGGAAAATCCGGCCGATCCTCCCGCCCGGATCTGCGCGGCCATGAGCGGCGGAGTTGATTCCTCCGTGGCCGCCGCTTTGCTTCGGGACCGGGGGTTCGATGTCATCGGGATGACGATGAACTTGTTCGCCCTGCCCGGGGCCGTCTGCGCGTCCGAGGAACTTCGGAGCTGCTGCGGCGCTTCCGCCCGGCGGGATGCAGGCGCCGTTGCCGCCGCCCTGGGAATTCATTTTTTCGTGGCCGATTTCCGTCGTACTTTTGAGCGGGCCGTGATCGAGGATTTCATCGCCGAGTATCGGATCGGCCGCACGCCCAATCCATGCCTGCGCTGCAATCAGTTCGTCAAGTTCGGGCCGCTTCTGCGGCGCGCCGCCCGGTTGGGCGCGACGGGGATCGCCACCGGGCATTACGCCCGGATCGATCGGGACGGGGCGAACGGCCGCTGGCGCCTGCGCAAGGGGATCGACCCCGATAAGGACCAATCCTATTTTCTCTATCCGCTGACCCAGGCCGAGCTGGCGCGGACGCTTTTTCCCGTGGGCGGATTGCGCAAAACGGAAGTGCGGGCGCTGGCCGCGCGATTCGGCCTGCCCGTCGCCCAAAAACCCGAGAGTCAGGAGATCTGTTTCATACCGGACGACGATTATGGGCGCTTTCTGCGGGAGCGGATTCCCGGGGCCTTCAAGCCCGGCCCGATCTTGGATGGATCCGGAAAGACGATCGGCCGGCATTTAGGGATTTTGAATTATACGATCGGCCAGCGGAAAGGGCTGGGCATCGCCGCCCCGCGGCCTCTCTATGTCACGACCATCGATGTCGAACGGAATGCAATCATCGTCGGGATGAATGAGTCGCTGTTCCGCAAACGTTTCATCGTCGCCGGCCTCCATTGGGTGGCCCTCGAGGGATTAGCGGGGCCGAGGGAGGCGGCGGTCAAGATCCGCTACCGACACGCCGAAGCCCCGGCTGTTCTTCATCCCGAAAGCGAGGGGAAAGTCCTGGTTGAGTTCAGGACGCCCCAGCGCGCGGTCACGCCCGGCCAAGCGGCCGTTTTTTACGACGGCGACATTGTTTTGGGCGGCGGCACGATCGAAGCCGCCGGTGAATGAAGTTCCACGGACCAACGTTCGAGGATTCCCCTGAAGGGGATTGAAAGTCCTCCCGATTTTTCCTGAATGGTTCTGGGGGGAAGAAAAAGAGATCGGAGCCATGATCGAGCGGTCCGCCTGGGGAAGACTCGGGCCGGTTCGGCGGATGGTCAGAGCAAGAGGGTGATCATGCCGATGCTCACGCCGGCCACCACGATCGCGCCGATCAGTCCGACGATCAGCGGCTTGAGGCCGACGCCCTTGAATGTTTTGAACAGCGTGTTTAAGCCGATCCCGGCCATGGAAACCGTGATGAGAAACCGGCCCAGCCAGGTCAGCCCTGTGATCCCCGCTTTAGTAAAATAGCCGGCCGTATTGAGGCCGGCCATGATGTAGAAACCGAACAGGAACCAGGGGAAAGCCTTGGCCGTATTGATGTGCCGCTTTTCCGCCTTGGCTGCGCGAAGCTCGGCCCGTGTCCACCAGGCGGCGATGAAAAAGGCCAGGGGAGCCATGAAGCAGTTGCGGACGAGCTTGACGGCCGTGGCCGTCTTCCCGGCCAGGTCGGAGAAGATAAACCCGGCTCCGACGACCTGGGGAGTGGCGTGGATGGAAGTTCCGGCGAAAACGCCGAAGGCGATGTCGCCCACGCCCAGGGCTTGGGCGATCTTGGGATAAAAAAGAATGGCCGCGAGTCCCCACAGCGTGATGGTGCCGATGGCGTAGCTCGTCTCTTCCTCCTTGGCCTTGATGAGAGGGGCGGTGACGGCGATGGCCGAACCGCCGCAGATCGTCGTCCCGACCGAGAGCAGGGTGGATAATGTCGCGGGCAGTTTGAACATTCGGGCCAGGGCGTAGATGACGAAATAGCTGATAGTCATCGTGGTCAGGATGATTATCAGCATACGCGCCCCCTGGGTCCGGAAATCGTTGAAATTAAGCGTGGCCCCGATCAGGATGACGCCCCAAATAAGGAATTTTTCGAACTGCTTGATGCCGGCGTGAAAAATTTTCGGCACAAGGCCGGAATTTCGGGCCAGCAACCCGAGCACGACGGCCACGGCCGTGGCCTCGAGGGGGTGCTTGCCGCCGGCGGTGATGGCGTTCTGAATGAGGAGCGAGACACACCCCAGGCCGATCATCAATACCCAGCCGGGGAAATATTCTATTTTCATGGGCATTTCCTTTCGCCGGTGGGGCGAGATAGAGGGTCGAGCCGGCGTCGCAATGGCGCGTATTGTACCACAGCCGCCGCGGTCGATGGTCCGAAAAAAACCGCCCGGCGGAATCCGCGGCAGTCCGATTTTCCCGCTGGATGGTGTTGCCCCGCCGAGCGGGGCCGCTGTCTGCGCTTTCTCTCTCAAAGAGAAAAGCGCCATATGGTCAGGGGGCGGCCGCGGGCGGCTCCTTGACACGTCATCCGATCGGATTTATGATGAATGTCAGGAAGAAGGGCTGAAAGGATCCGGCCAAAAGCGGACCCTTCTTCTCCCGCCCTGCGAAGGAAAAAGCGAGGCGGGAATATCCGGAACGAAAGAGGAGATCCAATGGACAGCGAGCATATCAAAAAGGGCATCATCGGCATGAGCCGCCGCGACTTTATCGCGGGATCGGCGGGGGCGGCTTTTCTTTTTGGGATGGGAGGATCTTCCGGACAGGGGCAAGACGCCGTGCCTCGCGGTTTAACACCTCTTCCGTATGCGGAAAACGCGCTCGAGCCCGTCATTTCCGCCCGAACGATCGGCTTTCATTACGGCAAGCACCATAAGGGCTACCTCGACAACTTGAACAAATTGGCGGCCGGCACCGAGCTTGCCGGTCTTCCTCTGGAGACAATCATCACCCTTACGTCCGGACAGCCGGATAAAGCAGGCCTCTTCAACAATGCCGCCCAAATCTGGAATCATGCTTTTTACTGGCGGAGTCTGCAGCCGAAGGGCGGGGGTGAGCCCCCCGCCGCTTTGGCCCGAAGAATCGAAGCCGATTTCGGAAGCGTTGAGGCGTGCAAAAAAGAGTTGGCCGCGGCGGCGACGTCCCAGTTCGGCAGCGGTTGGGCCTGGCTCGTTGTAGATAACGGCAAGCTGAAGGCCGTCAAAACGGGGAATGCGGACACGCCCTTGACGAAAGGCCTGAAGCCGTTGCTGGTTATCGATGTCTGGGAACACGCCTATTATCTGGATTATCAGAATCGCCGCGCCGATTACGTGAGCGCTTTACTCGACAAGTTGATCAACTGGGAATTTGCGGCCCGGAATTTGGTTTAGTCGATCCAGCCGAGAAGGATCGGGATTAGCGGCCGAGATCATGGATGCCCTGGCCCGGTTTCGGGCCCATTCCTGAGGAGAACAAAGATGTCTATCGATATTGTCGGCGATACGGACGTCCGGCCCGAGGAAGCGGCCGGGACCACCTCCCGGATTGAGATTCCCGTCACCGGTATGAGCTGTGCCGGCTGCGCCCGAAACGTCGAACGAGCCTTGGGAGGACTGGCCGGAGTCACCGAGGCCGGCGTCAACTTTGCCACGGCCCGGGCCACCGTTCTCTATTCGCCTCAGATTATTCAAGCCGAGGATCTGGTCAAAACCGTCAAAGACAGCGGCTATGGAGTCGCCGCGGCTCACATCGAAATCCCGGTCGAGGGCCTGCATTGCGCCTCCTGCGTGCGGCGCGTCGAGGACGCCCTTGGCCCGATGGCGGGTATCGTCAAGGCCTCCGTCAACCTGGCCTCGGCCCGCGTCGCGGTTGAATATCTACCCAACGTCATCGGCCGGGAAGACATCGCCGCGGCTATCGAGCGAGCCGGATACAAGGTCATCAAGACGGGAGCCGACGAAGTCGAGGAGGATGTCGAACGGACAATCCGGGAACGGGAATACCAAAGTCTCCGTTCGAGATTTCTGGCCGGTCTGGCGCTCAGCATCGTCGTCCTGGCCGGGAGCATGGGGCATCTTATTCCCGGCTTCCCCATGATCCTGCATAATCCCTTCCTTCTTTGGGCTCTGACGACCCCCGTCCAGTTCTGGATCGGCGCCCGGTTCTATAAAGGCGCCTGGTCGGCGTTCCGGCATCGCACCGCGGATATGAACACTCTCGTGACGGTCGGGACTTCGGCCGCCTATTTCTACAGCGTAGCGGCGACAGCGGCCCCCGGGCTCTTCACCCGAGGCGGACTCAGGCCCGATGTCTACTTCGACACGTCGGCCGTAATCATCACCCTCATTCTCTTCGGCCGCCTGCTCGAGGCGCGGGCCAAGGGACGGACGTCCGAAGCGATCAAAGCCCTGGTCGGGCTCCAATCCAAGACGGCCCGGGTCGTCCGGGGCGGGGGCGACCTCGAAATCCCGATCAAGGACGTCATCGTCGGTGATATCATCCGGGTCCGGCCGGGCGAGCGGATCCCCGTCGACGGCCTCGTCCTCCAGGGCAAATCGGCCGTGGATGAATCGATGATCACGGGCGAAAGTTTGCCGGTGGTAAAAGGACCCGGCTCCGAGGTTATCGGGGCCACGATGAACCGGTCGGGGAGCTTCGAGTTCCAGACGACTAAAGTCGGCCGGGACACCGCTCTGGCTCAAATCATCCGCCTGGTCCGGGAGGCGCAGGGCTCCAAAGCGCCCATCCAGAGACTGGCCGACGCCATCGCCGGTGTTTTCGTGCCTGTCGTCATCTCCATCGCCCTGCTGACCTTCATCGTCTGGTTCGACTTCGGACCGCAACCCGCGTTGACGATGGCCCTGCTCAATTTTGTGGCCGTCATGATCATCGCTTGTCCCTGCGCACTGGGCCTGGCGACCCCCACGGCGGTCATGGTCGGGACAGGGAAGGGGGCCGAAAACGGGATTCTCATCCGGAGCGGCGAAAGCCTGGAGACGGCCCATAAGATCTCCACCGTCGTCTTCGACAAGACCGGAACGCTGACCCAGGGTTCGCCCGCAGTTACGGAAATTATTCCCGCGGCGGATTGGGGTGAAAGAGACCTTCTTCGCCTGATAGCTGGCGCCGAGCGGCCGTCCGAACATCCTTTAGGCGAAGCCATCGTCCAGGCGGCCCTGGCGCGCGGCCTGGATTTGGATACGGCGGCGGAGTTCGCCGCTCTCGAAGGCCGGGGCGTTGAAGCTTTGGTTGAAGGCCGTCAGATCCTGGTGGGTAATGGGGCCCTTTTCATATCCCGGGGCATCGACATCTCCTCCTGGGATGCCCGGGCCGGGTCCATGGCCGAGGCGGGTCAAACGCCCGTTTATGCGGCGGTCAACGGCCAAGCGGCCGGATTGATCGGGATCGCCGATCCCTTGAAAACGAGCGCGATCCCCGCCCTCCGGAAACTGAAGGACCTGGGCCTCGAGGTCATCATGCTGACCGGCGACAACCGCCGGACGGCCGAGGCCGTGGCCCGGGTGGCCGGCATCGACTTTGTCATCGCCGAGCTGCTCCCTCAGGATAAGACGGCCGAGATCCGCCGTCTCCAATCCGAAGGCCGAAAAGTCGCCATGGTCGGCGACGGGATCAACGACGCTCCGGCCTTGGCCCAGGCCGATATCGGCATCGCCATCGGCACGGGGACGGACGTGGCTATGGCGGCGGCCGACATCACCCTCATCCGGGACGACCTCGGCGGCGTGGCCAAGGCCGTCATTCTGAGCCGGCGGACGATCCGGACGATCAAACAAAACCTGTTCTGGGCTTTTGTCTACAACATCATCGGCATTCCGGTGGCGGCGGGGATCCTGTATCCCTTCTTTGGCCTGCTTCTCAATCCGATGCTGGCCTCGGCGGCCATGGCCCTGAGCTCGGTTTCGGTGGTTTCCAATTCCCTGAGGCTGAAGCGCCTGCGTTTGGCGGATTAGGAGGACGCAATGGCGGCCAAAATCGTGGTGACGCTGGTCGGGCTGGGTCTCATAGCTCTGCTCGATTGGTATTTTTTCCCCCGCCGGCGTCCGACGCGGTGAAGGATGGAAGCCCGCGGGCAAGGTTTCCCGCGGGAGTAACTTGATAAATCCGACGTAAACAGTATAATATATGGCAGGCCTCCCATGCCGGGACGGCCGGGCCAATTACTCGAGGAGGATCCGATGAAGAAAATTTCCGGGCTTTTTATTTTGATGGTGGCTCTAGCCGCGATGGTCTGGGTTGGTTTCGCCCAGAACGCCGATACGGCCAAGGACCCCGTGTGCGGCATGTCGGTGGCCAAGGCCACGGCCAAGTGGACATCCGACTTTAAAGGCACCACCTATTATTTCTGCAGCGAGGGCTGCAAGACCGAGTTCGCCAAAAACCCCGACAAATATCTCGCTTCCGGGGCCGGGCTCAAGATTGTGGAGGGGATGCCGCTCATGATGCATGGGCAAATGGCGGCCGGGGCCGAGAAAGGCTGCCCGGGCGAATGTCCGATGATGGCCAAAGATGTCGAGAAGAAAATCGAAAACATTAAAGACGGCGTCGTCATCACCCTGACCTCCAAGAATCCTGAATCGGTCAAGAAAATGCAGGAGCACGCCGCGATGATGAAAAGCGGCCAAGGTTCCATGATGAAAGCGCCGTCCAGCGATAAAACGTCCGCCCCCGGCGCCGGCGGACCGAAGGCCGGATGCGTGAAAGGCTGCTGCGAAAAAAAGTGAACGCCGGTCGATCCGGGCCGGGGGAGAGCGGCCTTTCTTTCTGAAGCGGATGAACCCGCCCTTCAGTGTTTCGAGGGAGGGATACCATGACCGATGCCCGGGCGATTTGGAATGATGTCGAGAGAATCCGCGCCGAGCGACCTCTCATCCACAACATCACCAACTATGTGGTCATGAATTCGACCGCCAACGCTCTTCTGGCTCTGGGGGCGTCTCCGGTCATGGCCCATGCGGCCGAGGAAGTGGAGGACATGGTCCGGCTGGCCGCGGCCCTCGTCCTCAACATCGGAACGCTGAGCGCCCCTTGGATCGCCGCGATGCGACTGGCGGCCGCGGCGGCCCGGGCCAAAGGGATCCCTATCGTCCTGGACCCCGTCGGGGCGGGCGCGACCCGGTTCCGCACGGAGACCGCTCGGGCGCTCCTCCGCGACGCGCGTCCCACGATCGTTCGCGGCAACGCCTCGGAAATCCGGGCCCTCCTCGATTTCGAGGGCGCGACCCAAGGCGTGGACAGCCGCCATTCGTCCGAAGCGGCCCTCGACGCGGCACGCGGTTTGTCGGCGCGATACGGAACCGTTGTCAGTGTCAGCGGAGCGATCGACTTCATCATCGACGGCGGCCAAGCTCTCCGGTTGGCCAATGGGCATCCGTTGATGCCCCGGGTCACGGGTCTGGGTTGTTCGGCTTCGGCTTTAACCGGCGCTTTCGCGGCGGTCAATCCCGTCCCTCTGTTCGCCGCGGCGCATGCCATGGCCGTGATGGGGATCGCGGGTGAGATGGCCGCCGAAAGGTCGCGCGGCCCCGCCTCTTTGCAGACGAACTTCATCGACACCCTGTATGAATTGCGCCAGGAAGACATCCTGGAGAGGCTGAAGCTGGAGCGGGCATGACCGGGCGGTTCGACGGCGGCCCAGGGGTTCATTTCCGCCGCAAAGACTCGTCCCTTGACGCCAGGCTTTATCTGGTGACGGACCGGCGGCTGATGCTCGGCCGTCCCATCGAGGACGTCGTCCTGAGCGCCGTCAGGGGCGGCGTCACCGCCGTCCAATGGCGGGAAAAAACGATGGCCGACCGGGATTTTCTCCAATTGGCCCGGAGCCTGGCGGCTGTCTTAAAGCCCTTGGGCATTCCCCTGATCATTAATGACCGGGCCGAAATCGCCGCTTCCTGCGGCGCGGCCGGAGTCCATCTGGGGGGTCGCGATATCCCGGTCTCGGAGGCGCGCCGCCTTTTGGGTCCGGGGGCGATCATCGGCCTGTCCGTAGAGACGATGGAGCAGGCGGAAGCGGCGGAGGCGATGGATGTCGATTACCTTGGAGTCAGCCCCGTGTTTTCGACGCCGACGAAGACGGACGCGGGTCCGGCCTGGGAGATCGAAGGCCTGAGACGCCTGAGGGCGCGGACGCGACTGCCTCTCATTGCCATCGGGGGAATCAATGCCTCTAACGCGGCATCCGTTCTGCGAGCGGGAGCGGACGGCCTGGCCGTCGTCTCGGCCGTTTGTTCCGCACCCGATCCCGAAGCGGCCGCCCGAGAGTTGAGGACGATCATCGACGGCGGCCGGGGCCCCGGCCGCCGTAAAAAGCGCGCTCGGTATTAGCCCTGATCATGCCCCGGGCTTGGCGGGCGAGTCCTATGGTTTTTATAGGGCACGCCCCGGTCTTTAGATCGGGGCATCGAATGGGTTTATCATGCCCGGTAGCCCCCAGGCCTACTTACCGCGAACGATCGACGAAAAAACGCCCGGGCTACTTGGCCGGGCCGGGGTGCTTGATTTTTTCGACCGCTGCGGCGAAGTCGAAGGGCTTGCCGTGGGGATTCTCATGGCAGTGCAGACAATGGGCCTTGATCGCCTCGGCGTTGGCGTAAAGGATCAGCCCGTTCTTGCCCGCTTCGGCCCGGTCTTTCATGATCGCCAGCTTTTTATATTCGCTGCCAGGACCATGACAGACCTCGCAGGAAACGCCATCGGTCTTAAGCTCGGCGGCTTTCTCGGCCAGCGGGGAGTGACACTTCAAGCATTTGGGATCGTTAGGGGGGTCGGCGACACCCAAGGCTTGTCCGACTTGCGCAGCTTGAGGGGTGCTTAAGGCGGCGAAGGATCGGCTGTGGTTGCTTTTCTGCCAGATGATGTATTGCTGGCCTTGTTTTTCTGTCTTGTGGCACAAGGCGCACTTGGCCGCGCCGACATAGGTCCAGTTCTGTGCGGCGACGAAAAGCGCCAGGACCGTTAGCCCGGCCGCGGGAAGAAGGATTTTCTTCATAGTTTCCCTAGTTGGATTTAGCCTAAACCCATTCAATATTAAGGAGGCTTCAGCCGCTTGTCAACTAAAGAAAAGAAAATTGATAGGAATTCTATGTTTGAGCGGAATAAACCCCTTCGACGGCGGCCGGGGTCCCTGCCGCCGGCGAACGTATCAGGGTCTTTTTTGCCGGCCCTTGAACAATCGAGGGCCCGGACCTCCTTGACCGCGGCGGCCGGCGCCGTGGAGAAAAACTTGGCGTTGTGGGTTCCGCCGCCTCTGAACATGATGGCCATCCCGATGGCGGTGCTCTACTTTACGGCCATCTACCTCGGAATCAAAGTGATGTTGAGTGTGATGTCGAAACTCCTTATCCGAGCCGCCCGGCGGGGTTTCGGCATCCCGTACTTCCGACTGTATGCGCTTGCCGACGGGATCAAGCAGGTGCTCTTTACCGTTCACGAGTTCCGGGTACTTCGCCAAAACTTCCCGCTCCTTCCTTTTTCCAGCGCAACCTCTTCGAAACCTGACTTTTTTTGGGGAAAGTCCTGCTCTTTGTGGTCTTCATGGTCTTCGTGGCCATTGACACCGCCATGCGAACGGCCATACACTACCGCCATGAGGAGGTGGGGAGAATTAAATCCATTCGGCTCCCCGGGCGGACTGAACCCTTCAAAAACCGTAGGACTTGCCAGGCAAGGCCCGGAGTATAATATGGGTTAATACTGAGCGGCGCTTTGGCCTGTACTCATAAAGCACGACTTCCGCTTTATGAGTGCGGCGCTTTTGTCCTAATTTATAAATTAGGATTGGCGTCGCAAATGTATTAAAGTTCGGAGCGGGAATTCCCACGCCGCGGGAAAAGGAAATTCCTTTTATGATAAGCAAGGCGAGACAGAGGGCCGGATTTTCTTTCCGGCGTTTGGCCCATGGAAAAAATCGGCAAGTATAAGATCCTCGGCATTTTGGGGAAAGGGGGAATGGGGATCGTTTATAAAGCCGTCGATCCGGATATCGAACGGACGGTGGCCATCAAGACGATCCGTTTCGATTCCCTAGCCGACGGAACGCGAAAAGACGATTTGATGGCCCGCTTCGTCCGGGAGGCGCGGGCCGTCGGAAAAATCAGCCATCCCAATATCATTACCATTTATGATGTCGGGCGGGAAAACGATTTGAACTATATCGTCATGCAGTTCATCGAAGGGCAAAGCCTCCAAGCTCTGATCGATTCGGGCAAAATATTTTCCCCGGAGGAAGTCCTGGCTCTCCTCAAACCGCTCTGCGACGCCATCGATTTCGCCCACGAAAACGGCATCATCCACCGCGATATCAAGCCGGCCAACTTCCTGCTCGATGGGGGGGGAAAGCCCTATCTGGCCGACTTCGGCGTGGCCCAGGTGGACACGTCGACAATGACTCAATCCGGGACGGCGGTCGGGACGCTGAGCTACATGTCCCCCGAACAGATCACGGGCCAAAAAGTGAGTGGACGCGCCGACATCTTCGCCTTGGGGATCGTGATCTACGAGCTGCTCACGGGGAAACGCCCCTTCACCGGAGATAGTATGTCCACCCTCATATACAAAATCGTGAACGAGGCGCCCCCGCCGATCACGGAAATCAATCGCGATCTCCCCCAGAGATATGAGTACATTATTCAAAAAGCCCTGGCCAAAAGTCCCGACGCCCGCTACCCCTGCTGCCGTGAGCTCGTCTACGACATCGAGAACGCGAAAAGGCCCCTTGTCGCCGCCGACTTTCGACGCAAAAGACCCGTCGTTCTTCTCCTTCCCGTGCTGGTCGTCCTGGGGGGGACGGCTTATTTTCTATTCTCGCCCAAATCCGGAAAATCGCTCTTGACTCCGCCAGGTCCGCCTGCGGCGAAGGTCGAGGCGGGGATTAAAGCCCCCGGTCAGAATCCGGCTCCCCCGCCGGACGAATTCACGGCCAGGATCAAGGAGAGCTTGGACAAAAAAAACTTTAAGGAAACCATCAAGCTGGCCGAGGAGGTTCTGGCCAAGCGCCCGGACGACCCCGCCTTCCGGGAATATTGGAACCGGGCCAAGAAGGCTGAAGATCTTTCCGAACGGATTGCTCCGCTCCTCCAGTCCGCCGCGGCGAGTTATCAGAGCGGAAACTGCGAGGCCTGCCTCCGGGCCTCTGAAAAGGCCCTCGCGCTGGACCGAAACAACAGCGACGCGCTAAAATACGCGTTCCTTGCGGACACCACCCTAGCCAAGGCCGATATCCAAGCGGTGATCGCGCGCCACCTCGCCGCCGAAGAGAAAAAGGACCTGCTGGCGATCATCAGCCAGATCGGCCAGCCTGCTCTGGCCAGCCGGCTCAAGGGCGAATATAAGGATTTATTCAACTGGTATGACGAGATCAAGTCCTCCATTACCAACTTGACGATCGATTTTTCCAGCCGTGTAGAGGCCCGGGCGAAGTACTCTCAGATTCTGACGGCAGTCTATAAAAAAGATGGAATACGAAAGAAAGTTTTCGAGGGAAACAAGATCTGGCATCTCCGAAGATCCGGAAAAAATTGGCAGGTGATCGGCGGCGGATAAGCCCATTCAGGTCCCGAAGGAGTCGTCCATGGACGCGAAGGTAAGAGCGAGAATCCAAACGGTCCTGATTCTGTTTCTATTGTTGTTCCTGGGACGAACCGCAAGCGCTCAAGCCGTTAAGATCCGTGTCTCCGTTGACGGCGCCAACATCAAGGCGACTCCCGAGATCGGGGGGCTGATCCTAGCCAATGTCCCTCTCCATACCGTCCTGGACGCCGAGGAAAAGCGGGGCGAATGGTACAAGGTCACGTGGTTGAAGGAAGACGTCAAAATTTCCGGTTTCATTCACGAAATGCTGGTGGTGCCGACGGATGAAAAGGATGCTTCATCGGCCGCCGGTCCGGGGGGACGAGTACGATCGCAAGCCGAGATTGTCGCGGAAATCGAGCTCAGAATGGATGAGGGCAAGCGGCTGATCCGCCAGGAGAACAATCCGGACAAGGCCCTAAACGGCCTGCGTCCCCTCCTGGCCAAGGCGTTTCTCATCGATGACCGCCAGAAGCAGAAACAGCTCGCCTGCGAGATCTATCTGTGGATCGGTTTCGCCTCGGCCAAAAATAACGACCCGTACACCTCCCTCATGGAATTCCGGAACATGTTCGAGGTGGATACCGCCTACGCCAAGGAAATCACCAGGAATTTCTCCGATCCGACCATCAGCGGCTTCCTTGAACATGCCGAAAAACTATCCCGCGGGATGATCGTCGAGTATAGCCTGGAGATCGGCACCAAGCCGAAAGAAGCCGTGATCAAAATCGACGGCAAGCCATGGGGGACGACTCCCGCGGTCTACCGGACGACTATCCCCAAGTTCCTTTTGGAAATCGAGATAGGAGGATACAAACCGGTCAAGGAAGAGATCTTTCTTACGCAGCCTTTGACGGGCAAGGAATATGCGCTGGAAACCACGGGCCGGACGCTCTCAGTCCGGTCCGAGCCGAAAGAGGCCAAGGTTTTCCTGGACGGATCGGACACCGGAAAAACGACGGACTGCGAGTTGCCCTTCGTCCTCTTCGGCCGCCACACCGTCAAAATCGCCAGGGACAACTATGCCGATTGGGAGGAGCAAATCCAGGTCGTGGAGGGACCCGGCCCGGTATCCCTCTCTGCCGTATTGGCCGCCAAGAATTACATCTTCTCCCATAAATGGGGGGGCCCGGAAAACAAATTCTACCAAATGCCGACCGGAATCACGTTCGACAAGGACGGCAATATCTACATTGTCGACGCCAGCGATACCAAGCTCAAAAAGATCAACGCCGCGGGCATCTATCAAAGCACTTGGGGTGAGAACGGGAAGGAATCCAAATCGTTGCGGGCGCCGGGGGGAGTCGCCGTCGATGGGCAGGGAAACGTCTATGTCACCGATTCCAAGACCTGCAGCGTATCCAAGTTCGCCAAGAACGGCAGGATTGTTAAAAAATGGGGGGAACAGGGAACTCAGCCGGGCGAACTCCTCGGGCCGGCCGGCATCGCCGTCGATCGCAAGGGCGATTTATATGTCGCGGATGTCAGGAACAACCGCGTTGTGAAATATTCCGCCGAGGGCCTGGTGAAGAAAACGTGGGGCCAGCAGGGAATCCGCTCCGGCGAATTCGTTCTTCCCTTCGCCGTGGCCGTCAACGCGAAGGACGAGGTGATCGTTGTCGACCGGGGCCGCATCCAATTTTTTTCCCTGAACGGCGAGTTCCTGTCCGCGTGGGGGAAGGGGGGGGCCGTGGACAACGAGATCAAAGGGACGGGGGGCGTCTGCACCGATCCCCTGAACTATGTCTATATCGCCGACTCGGGTAACAACAGGATCCTGAAATTCGATCCGAACGGCAAGATGATCGGCCAGTGGGGTTCGCTCGGAACGGCGGATGGTCAGATGATAAATCCCGTCGCCGTCACCGTCGACGACACGGGCCGGGTCTTCGTCGCCGAAAAGGACAATCATCGGATTCAGGTCTTCAAAATCCCGTCGAAATAGACCGGGGATATACATCCGGCGCCATCTCCGGAAAAACCCTCGAAGACGCGGGCACCGCGACGAAGCCAGGGCCGATCGCGTTGCCGCCCCCTTCACCGCCGGGTCTTCCCGTCCGTGCCTTTCTTAAGCCGGGAAATCAGCGCAATGCTGCCCTTGGCCGCGCCGGCATAGACGGACCGCGCTTCGGCCAGCCGCCGGGTCTGCAGATGGGCGGTGTGATCGAAGACGACCTTTTTAGTCCGGACCAGAGATTTCAATCTCGGCGGGGGGCCGTCGCCGTCAAGCGGCGGAAATCCGCCCTCCGCTAAAAACACCCTGCTCAGGCGTAACTGTGAAGGCCGGCAAGCAGGTAGTTAACGCCGAAAAAGGTGAATAAGGCGGCCAGGAAACCGATAACGGCGATGATCGCCGAGCGTTTGCCCTTCCAGCCCATGAAGATCCGCGTATGGAGATACAGAGCGAAGACGAACCAGGTGATGAGACTCCAGACCTCCTTGGGGTCCCAGCTCCAATAAGTTCCCCAGGCTTTTTCGGCCCAGACCATGCCGAACACGAGGCCGCCCAGGGTGAAGAGGGGAAATCCGACGGAAACGCAACGATAGCTCACCGAATCCATCCACTCCTTCTTGTCCGGGTCCTTGGTCGCTATGTACATCAGGCTGGTGATGAAAGCCACGGCGAAAAAGGCCTCGCCGAGCAGGGTCACCGACACATGCAGCCAAAGCCAGTAGCTCTGGAGCGCGGGGACGAGCGGTGTGACGTCCTTGGGCATGAGCGGCGAGGAGGCCAGGGCCATCAATCCGATGACGATGAGCATCAGATAAAGGCCGATTTTGGGGACGTGGAAACGGAGGGATATGACCAGGAAGGCGAACACAGAAGCCCAGGCCAGGAACGACAGCGACTCGTACATGTTGGTAAAGGGCGCGTGGCCGCTCTGGAAAGTGCGGACGAGCAGGGCGCCCGTATGGACGACGAGGCCGGCGGCAGCCAAGGCGAATCCGATCTTGGCCGTCTTCTCTTTTTTGGCGAAGAGGAAAGCCAGATAAGCGAACACGGCCGTGAAATATATGGCGAAGGCGGCGGCGAAAAGCGTCGATTCTTTCATTTCGGACTCCTGAGCGAAGCGAACACGGACTCGAACTCGGCGGCGAAACGGTCGCGGCTCTTGGCCGCGATTCCGCCGGCCGTGATTTCGGTCCTCCCCTGGGATTCCTCGAGAATGGCCCGGATTTCCCAGGTCGGCCAGTAAAAGGCCAGGGCTAGCCCGGCCATGCCGAGCGCGCAGCCGAGCCAGATGAGCGGGATGCCGGGGTCCTTGGCCGCCTCGATCACGGAATACTCGGCGGTCTTGAAGCTCTTGAACTCGAACTGAAGATCGATTGTTTGGGTCTTGTGCATTTGGGCGAAATCGGGGTAATTGGCGAAGACCCAGCCCTCGAAAACCTTTTGGCCCTTGACCCAGCCTTCCATCAGGACGGCCGGATTGTTGGGCTGAAGCGACCGGTTTTCCGGCTGGTTGTTTTCTCCGAGGATGAAATCGGGCAGGAACCGGGTCGTTGCGATCTCGGTGCCTTCGGCGTCACCGAGAGGAAGGCGTCCGCCGGGCTTGAGGGTCAAAGTCCGGAGGAACGCCGGATCGGCCTTTTTCCTAACTACGATTTCGAGCGTCGGCGAATCCCAGTTGAATCCATAACTCATCTGATAAAAGGAATAGCCCTTGTGGGTCAAAGGGCGGTTGACGGCCACGACTTGGGTCCGGACCGGGGTCTTGTCCTCCAGGACGGTCAGCGTGCTTTTCCAGGCCTGAACGTTGCCGTCCGGATAGAAGACCGTCTCGAACTTGTCCAGCCGGAGGGCGAAACCTGCCCGGGGGACGTCGACGGTCTGGCCTTCGTCGAGCGGCAGTTCGGCTCGAAATCCGGTGAATCCCGTCACGATCCCCCCCGCTAGGAGAACGAGAAGGCCGAGGTGGACAACGTCCGAGCCGAACAGTCCGGCCGTGCGCTTGCGCGCTAGCAGGGCGGTTGGGCCGTTTGACGAGGTCGAACGGAGGCGGTAATGCGTGGAGCGGAGAGATGTTTCGAGGAGCGACCGTGTTTCGGCCGGGGGGCCGTAGCTCTTGAGGCGCGTATTGATCTTCAACGCGGCCAGATTTTTGGCTTCGCTTTCCGGGCGCGGATGAAAAACCCGGCGCCATTTTGGGAGAAACCGCGTCCAGGTGCAGACCATGATGTTCAGGGCGAACATTCCGAGCAGGGCCATGAACCAGGCGGAATGATAGAGGGTCGTCAATTGGAGACGGATGAGAAACGGCGCCAGTCCGCCGTAGCGGGCGGCATACTCGGCGGCACTTCGCCCCTGGGGGATGAGTGTCCCGATGACCGAAACGACGGTCAGGATGATCAAAAGAGCGATGGCCAAACGGATCGAGGTGAAAAAACGGATGAGGGATTTCATGATCCTACTCTGTTGTTTTTTTCTATTCCATCAAACCGGGATATTGACAAGACAGAATTCCGGTTTTCTCCGGCCCGTCGCGATATCGGGGCTCAGGACGCGGACTTGGCCCGTTTTCGAACCGCGGCCGTCTTCTTATCGGTGACGTCCAGGATGTCCTGAACCGAGATGCTGTCGAAATAATTCTTGAGCAGCATGGTGGCCGTTTTCCAGATCTCGTGCGTGCCGCAGATGGGGATTTTGTCGCAGACGCTCTCGTCCTCGACGCATTCGACCAAGCTGCACGATCCTTCCAAGGCCTGGAGGATGTCGCACAATTTAATGTCTTGGGGAGCCCGGGCCAGGGTGTAGCCGCCGCCGGCGCCGCGGATGCTCTTGACGAGCTTGTTGATCTTGAGGGGGATGATGATCTGTTCGAGATAGCGGATGGAGATGCCTTCCTCTTCAGCGATACTCTTCAGGATCACGGCTTCCAGGCTGACTTTGGAATGCCGGGCGAGATTAACCATAAGACGGGTTCCGTAGCGGCCTTTTGTCGACAGTTTGATCATGCCTGGCTCCTTCGGGCGGAAATTCAAGGTAGGGCGTCGACACCATCTTATCGAACCCGGGGGGAAATATCAACCTAATATTATAGATTTTATAGAGTTAATTTGGATTGAAACCATAATTGCCGATAGAAACTTTTTTCTCCTCACGATCGGCGATTTCGGGATTGAAGGCCCGCCTTGACACTTCCGCGGAGCTGATTGTATGCTTGCCTCTCTGGAAATTCCCGCCGGAGTTCCGTCTGCGCGCGAGGGTGTAAATTCCCGCCGGCGGACGGCCGTGAAACCCGGCCAAAGGACGTCCACATGGCCAAAGAGATTCTCCTGGGCGACGAAGCCGTCGGCCTGGGCGCGGTCCACGCCGGCCTGAGCGGCGCGTATTCCTATCCGGGAACGCCGGCGTCCGAGATTCTGGAGTACCTCCTCCGGATTTCGAAGCGGGGGGCGAAATTTCAAGCCGCTTGGTCGGTCAACGAAAAGACCGCCTTCGAGGAAGCCCTGGGCTGTTCCTATGCGGGCAAACGCGCCTTCGTTGCCTTCAAACATGTCGGCCTGAACGTGGCCGCCGATCCATTCATGAGCGCGGCGCTGACCGGGAGCAATGGCGGGTTCGTGGTCTGTTCGGCCGATGATCCCGGCATGCATAGCTCGCAAAACGAGCAGGACAGCCGTTTTTACTCTCAATTTGCCCAAATTCCATGCTTTGAACCCTCCGACCACCAGGAAGCGTACGATATGACCCGCGCGGCTTATGATCTCTCCGAAAAGGTCTCGCTTCCGGTCATGATCCGCCTGACGACCCGTCTTTCGCACAGCCGGGCCGGCGTCGAAACACGGGAGCCCAGACCCGAAAACGGAGTCCACACCGGCTCGCGGAAATGCTGGACGCTCCTTCCGATGAACGCGCGCGTCCAGTTCAAACGCGTCCTGGACCTGCAGCCCGAGCTGGTCCGGTATTCGTGTGATTCCCCGTTCAACCGGCTCGAATTGAACCCGGCCGATCGCCGCCTGGGGATCATCGCTTCGGGGATCGCCTATAATTATGTGATGGAAAATATCGCCGGACTGGAGTCGAAACCATCCGTCCTCAAAGTCGTCGTCTATCCTCTGCCCGAGGACCTCCTCCGCCGTCTGGTCGAACACTGCGACACCATCCTGGTAGCCGAGGAGGGCTTCCCTTTCATTGAGCGGCAGATCCAGGGGATGTTTGGAATTCCCGGCAAGGCCGTTCTGGGCAAGCTCAGCGGACATTTGCCCCCTCAGGGCGAACTCACTCCAGAAACCGTGCGCACGGCGCTGGGGTTCCCCTTGCTCGAACGGCAGTCCTGCGGCGATTTCCGGCCGGCCAACCGCCCACCCCAATTGTGCGTGGGCTGTCCCCACGCCGACACCTTCAAGGCTTTGAAAGCGGCCTTGTCCGACCATCCCGGAGCGACGATCTTCAGCGATATCGGGTGCTACACCTTGGGGTACTTCCCCCCTCATAGCGCCATCGACAGCTGTGTCTGCATGGGCGCGAGCGTCGGCATGGCCCACGGAGCGGCCAAGGCGGGCGTGCATCCCGCCGTCGGCGTCATCGGCGATTCCACCTTCGGCCATTCGGGGATGACCGCCCTGCTCAGCGCGGCCGCCGCGGATGCCGACATGGTCCTGGTCATCTTGGATAACGGTACCGTGGCCATGACCGGGACCCAGCCCAGTTTCGCCACGGGCCGGCGTCTCCTGGAAATCGTGGCCGGCGTCGGCGTTTTGAAAGACCATCTCCGGGTCATCACCCCCCTGCCCAAGTTCCATGAGGAGAACGTCCGTGTCTTTCGCCAGGAGATCGCCCATCGGGGGCTGTCCGTGGTCGTGGCCGTGAGGGAGTGCCTCGAAGAGACCAAGAAGAAGAATAAATACGGAGGAGCGCAGTGAGCGGAATCCGCAAGCAGGACATCATCCTGGCGGGGGTCGGGGGACAGGGCATCCTATCCATCGCCTTCGTCATCGACAGCGCCGCTCTCAAGGAAGGCCTCCACGTCAAGCAGGCCGAAGTTCACGGCATGGCTCAACGCGGCGGCGCGGTGACTTCGAACCTGCGCTTGTCCGAAGAGCGCATCTGGAGCGACCTTATTCCGCGCGGCGGCGCCGACTTGATCCTCAGTGTCGAACCGCTGGAAGTATTCCGATACCTGGATTTCCTCAAACCCGGCGGGCGGGTGGTGACCAGCAGCGCCCCATTCATCAACATTCCCGATTATCCGGATAAAGCCGGTCTTCTGGACCGTATCAAGCAGATCCCGGGCAGCATTATTGTCGACAGCGATGTCCTGGCCAAGGAAGCCGGGTCGAGCCGGGCCCAAAACATGGTCATGCTGGGCGCGGCGGCGAAATATCTGCTGCCCCGCGAGGAAAACCTTTTGGCCTATGTCCGCGTGTTGTTCGAAAAGAGAGGCGATAAAATCCTGGAGGCCAACCTCAAGGCCTTTGAATTGGGGCGGCGGGCCGCCGCTTAGGGTTTGTAAAAAAATAGCTTTTACAAAAGTCGTTCGTCCTGAGCCGTTCGCCCTGAGCCTGTCGAAGGGTCGAACGGTCGAAGGGCAGCCTTGCTAGTCCTCAGGGCATTTCATGAGGGCAGCCTTGCTAGTCCTCAGAAGTTATGAGGGCTCGCCACTTCCACCCTCTTAAGGCCCACCGGAACGGAAACGCGCGGACGTTTTTTTTCTCCCTCGGCCCTCGTTTTATGCTAGAATTTTTTCCGGAATCCGGATCAGGGAGCTGTCCATGCCAATCGATTTCAAACGGATCGACGCGATCTTCGCCGCCGCCGAAGCGGACGGGCGGTCTTTCTTATTCGAACATGAGGTCTACCGCCTGCTTCAAGCGGCGGGTGTCGGGACGCCGAAATTTCTATTCGTCCCCTTGGACCGCGAAGTCAAAGCCAAGGATTTGGCCGCCTTCCGGTCGGCCGATCTTGTGCTTAAAATCACGGCCCCTCTCATCCAGCACAAAACCGACGTCGGCGGCGTCGTCTTCGTCCGGAACGGAGTGGGCGCGGTCAATGCCGCCATCCGGCGCATGCGCCGCGATATCCCCGGCCGGTTTCTGGCTTGGCTCAAGGCCAAGAGCCCGGCTGAGGCCGCGGCCCTGACTCCCCAGGCCGTCTCTTCCGATTTGCGCGGCGTGCTTGTCTGCGAGATGGTCGAATACGAGAAGTTCGGATTCGGCCAGGAACTTCTCCTAGGAGTTCGCAATACGCGGGAATTCGGTCCGATCGTCTCCCTGGGCGCGGGCGGTGTCGAAGTCGAGTACCTTAATGAGCGGCTGAAAGAGGGCCGGGCCGTGTCCATGGCCTCGGCTCATCTTCAGGGGAAAAAGTCCCTTCCGGCCCATCTTGCTCCGCTGGCTGTATTCGACAAGCTGGTCCGGCCATTCCGCGGCCGTCCCGCCCCCCTGTCGATGGCCGCGCTCGGCGGCGCCGTCGCCGCCGTCCAGGCTTTGGCCGTCCATTACTCGCCCTTTGCCCGGGGCCGCGGTTTCGTCATCGAGGAGGCCGAGGTCAATCCCTTTGTCGTCCGCGGGGGGGCACTCGTTCCGCTCGACGGGCTGTGCAAGTTCAGCCGCGTCCACGTCGACGTCCAGGATCGCCCGGCGGCCGGCATCAAAGCCCTGCTCAAACCCGAATCGGCGGCCGTGATCGGCGTTTCCGAGAAAATGAACCTGGGCCGCATCATTTTAAAGAACATCCTCAAGATGGGATTCGCCCCGGAGCGGGTCACCGTCGTCAAGCCCGGACTCGCCGAAATCGACGGCTGTCGTTGCGTCCCGACCGTCGCCGATCTGCCCGAGACCGTGGATCTGTTCGTCCTGACGCTGGGCGCCGAGCAGTGCGAGGGGGTGATGAAAGATCTCATCGCCCACGGCAAGGCCCGCTCGGTCATCATCATCGCCGGCGGGATGGGCGAAAAACAGGGTACCCAATCGATCGAGACCCGCATTCAAGCCCTCCTCGCCGACGGGCGCGCCCAAGGCCGGATCACCCCCGTGGTCAACGGCGGGAATTGTTTGGGGATTTACTCCAAACCGGGGCATTACGACACCACATTCATCCCCGAATACAAACTCCGGTTCCCCCGGACCGGGACCTCCGACCTGGCCTATGTCAGCCAAAGCGGCGCGTTCATGATCTGCCGGATAAGCAAGCTCGATCGGATCGTGCCGCTCTATGCCGTTTCGATGGGCAACCAGATCGACCTCCGCGTTTCGGATTACCTGAACTTCCTGAAAGACGAGGAGGCGGTCCGTCTCTTTGCCGTCTACATCGAAGGCTTCAAGCCCGGCGACGGCTACCGGACGGCCAAAGCCGCGCGCGAGATCCTGAAAACAGAGGGCCGTTACATCGTCGCCTATAAAAGTGGACGCACGCCCGAGGGACGCCTGGCTACAGCCGGCCACACAGCGTCCGTGGCGGGGGAGTACGGCGTCTGCAAGGCCGTTCTGGAGGAGGCCGGCGTCATCGTGGCCGATACGATCCTCGAATTCGAAAGCTTCATTTCGGTGTTGCACCGGCTGGGAGGAAAAACCGCGGCCGGCCCGCGCGTCGGTCTCATCAGCAACGCCGGGTTCGAGAGCGTGGTCATGGCGGACAGCCTGAAGAACGGCGAGCGACTGGAATTGGCCGTCTTCTCCGAGGCCACCAGGAAACGCCTGGGCGAGATCCTGGCTCCCGCCGGGATCGATAAATTGCAGGACGTCAAGAATCCGCTCGACACCACTCCGGTGGCCGGAGACGAGGCCTTTTGCGAATGCGCCAAGGCGATCCTGGCCGATCCCGGCGTCGATTGCGGCGTCGTGTCGCCGGTTCCCATGACGGCGGCCATGCAGACGCTGGCGCCGGGCGAAGGGCATTCGGAATCGATCCTCGCGCCGGGGAGCACGCCGTCCCGGCTAATTGATATCTTCCGTGCCTGTCCGAAACCTTTCGTCGTGAACATCGACGCCGGAACGCCCTATGATCCCATGGCCGCCAGGCTGGAAGATGCGGGTGTGCCCGTCTTCCGCCGTTCGGATGAGGCGGTCAAATTTCTGAGAAAATTCGTGGCCGTCGGGTTGCGGCTGAAAGCGCTCCGCGGACGTTGAAAACCGTCGTCCTCCTTCTCGTCTCCAATGTGTTCATGACTTTCGCCTGGTACGGGCACCTCAAATACAAGAGCTCCCCGCTGTGGAAAGCGATTCTAGCCTCCTGGTCGATCGCCTTCTTCGAGTATTGTTTCCAAGTGCCGGCTAACCGCTTCGGCCACGGCCCGATACACGGCCGCTCAGTTGAAAACGATCCAGGAAGTCATCACCCGGTTGTTGCGGGCGGTTTGACATCATCGTGAAGTCGGGGGTATATTCTCGCCCCCATGCGTATTCTTTTCGTCTATCCATCGGATAACCGGACCTTCAATTCGGGGATCAGTTCCCTCTCGGCCGTCCTCAAGCGGGCCGGGCACGAAACCGCGCTGTATTGGACGAGCGGCTTTGACGCCGCCTCGTTCGATCAAAGGCTGGCGATTTTCCGCCCCGACCTCGTGGCCGTCTCGGCGGTGACCAACCAGTTCCCCCTGGCCGCCCGGCTGATCGAGCGGGCCAAATCATCCACCGGCAAGCCCGTCATTCTGGGCGGAATCCATGCCACGCTGGCTCCCGAGGAGGCTGTCGGGACGCCGGGCCTCGACGCTCTTTGCGTCGGCGAAGGTGAGGGCGCTCTGCTTGATTTCGTTGAACGGCTCGCCGCCGGGCGGCCGTATGACGATATTGCCAACCTTTGGATCAAGACCCCCGCCGGGATCGTCCGTAATCCCGTCCGTCCGCTCATCACGGACCTGGATTCTCTGCCCGACCCCGATTACGAAATCTTCGATTACGACATCATCCTCGAGGAAACCGGAATCCTGATGGTGTTCGCCAACCGAGGTTGTCCCTATAATTGCAATTATTGCGTCAACCACTCCCTGCTTCAATTGTACGGTCCGAAAAGCTTCGTTCGATTCCTTTCGGTCGGCCGTTTGTTGAGCCGGATTCAAGGGCTCTTTCGGCGCTATCCCCTGGCCGAAACGCTAGAGTTTTTCGACGACACCTTCATCCTCAATCGCCGCTGGCTGGCCGAATTCGCCGAACGCTATCCCCCCGCCGTCGGCCGGCCCTTCTACTGCAACGTCCGGGCCGACCTTGTCGACAAGGAGGTCGTGCGGCTGTTGAAGAAGGCCGGCTGCGTCCGGGTCAACATGGCTGTCGAGACGGGCACGGAATGCCTGCGCCGCGAGGTTCTCAACAAGGACGTTACGGACGACGACCTGAAGCGCGCCTTCGGCTTGTTCCGAAAAGCGGGGATCCGGACCTATGCCCACAACATGGTCGGGATTCCGCACGAAACGGAAGAGAATATCCTCCGTTCGATCGCCTTGAACAGGATCTTGCGCGTGGATGATCTCCAGTGCTGGACGTTTTACCCCTATCCGGGGACTGAAGCCAGGGAGGTCTGCCTGAAAAACGGCTGGATCGTCGAACGCGGCTCCGTCACTGTGGCCGGAAAGAACACCCTGAGTTCACTCGATCAGCCGGGAATCGATTACGAACGGGTGAGCTATCATTTCCGGACGTTCCGCTACCGCGTGCTCGGCGACAGAGCGCCGAAGGAGGAGATCCCGTTCGATTTCATGGAAGCCGGAGGCGAAGAGAGCCAGATGATTTCCGGCTGGCATGCCCTGGAAAGCGATGGGACCATGGCCTTCCGTTGGACCAAACCCGAGGCCCGCCTCTATCTGAGGAATTCGGGCAAACGGGGATTGGCCGTGCTGGCCAATTGCTTTCTTCCCGGGCCGCCGCCCCGCTTGACGATCGAAGTGGGCGAGCGGCGCGTCGCCGAAGTCGAATCGCCCCAAGGCCGATGGGGCTGGATCGAAGCCGACCTGCCCAAATCCGGCGAATCCGTCCTCGAAATCATACTGCGGGTCGATTCCCCGTTTCCGGCGTCCCGGCTGAATCCTCTGGATCTGCGTCTGTTGGGAATCGCCGTCGCCCAGGTGCGCTTGGAGGACGACCGGGAGCGCCGGGCTCGCCGGGACAAGCTAAACCCTGCTTCTTCGCGCCCCTAAAGATCCGCCTGTCCGGCAAGCCCGGCCGGGCCTTACCCGTCCCACACCGCCCGCGTCGGATCGGGCTTGAAAACGCCGCTTTGGGCCTCCTCGATCATCTGGGCGCCGAGCAGATTCCAACTGATGAAGTCCGGCGCGGCCAGCGGAGCTCCCGTATCGGCGTGGTAATTCTCGCGCATCATTCCGTTGCGGTCCAGGTCGTCCAGAAGAAGCCGGGTCACTCGCACGGCGATTTCCATGGCGGCGTCGGGATATCCGTAATAGAGGAGAGCATGCAGGACCATCCAGTTGGCATGAGGCCAAATGGGCCCCTGCCAGTTGGAATAGGGCTTGATGACGTTGTCGTTGTTGTAGAAGGGTTCGTCGGCGGCCAGGGAGCGCACGCCGTGCGGCGCCCAGAGCTTGCCCGGGTCCAGGACATAGCGCTCAATCATCCGCCGCCCTTGGTCCCGCGGAGCCAAGTGCGCCCAGAGGGCGATCAAATTGCTGTAGGTGGTGCACGGGATGCGGGTTTTTTCGACCGCGTCATAAGTGAAATAGGACTCGGCGACGGAGTCCCAGAGATGAGTGTTGACGGCGTCCGTTAAGCGTCGGGCTTTGTCCCGGAACGAGGCGGCGTCCTGGGGCTTGTCGATCCTGTCGGCGACGAGGGCGGCGGCCCGGTAATCGAGGACTTGGAAGCCGTTTACATCGGCGCCGGCCATGCTGTTGTGGTAGCGCCGGACGAGCGAAGCGTTGTTGTCCGCTCCCGATTCCATGCTGTCCCACCACTTGACCAACCTGGTCGGGACATCGCTCATCTTCCGCTCGCGGTAGGTGAGGCAGGCTTTCATCGTCTCCCAGACCGGGGCGATCCAGCCGAAGTCCCCGATGGCCAGCGAGCCGTAGTAAGCGGCTTGCCCCATCAGCGGTTTGATCTGGTAAAGGCGGGCGTCCCGGCCGGCCCAGGGCCGGATGCCGCCAGGTGTCTGCCCGTCCGGTTCCGTGAAGCGGAGAAAATTCAGGCACCAGTTCTTGAGGTAGATCCCATCAGCCCGGTTTTCGGAGACGAGATGGAGGCCGACGAAGAACGCGTCCCAGTCCCACTGCTCCTCGTAGACTCCGTTGGGCACGATGTAATCGTAGGGGAGAGCCCTGTTAGCCCGGCGGAGGACCCGGGAGCGGAGAGGGCCGATCTTGGTTTGGGCTTCGGCCGACAATCGATCGTAATTCATGGGGGGATTTTATCACAGGCCGGTGTCGGCATGCGCCCGCCGAATAATATCATCTCGAGAGAAAATGATTTCCCTTGATCGTAAAACGCCAGGGCTTAGACCGCCAGGGTTCGGGTGTGCGGGAAATTCCGATCCGGGGCGTGCGTTCGATCCGGAGCGGCCCGACGGCGGCCGGCTCGATCCAGATCGAAGCTCCCGGTCGACAGAGGTCCGCTCCGTTGTGTTCTCCCCGGATGTCCAGCGCCCGGGTCAGCTTGGCCGGACCGCGGCAGAATTCCAGGGCCGTTTTTCCGGGCCTCAATCTTCCCATGACATCCAGCCCTTCCAGGGGTTCGAGAGCCCGAATAAGGACGGCGGCCGGGAATCCCTCTTCCTCGGCGACGACGTTCAGGAGCCAATGCATGCCGTAGGTGAAATAGACATAGCATACCCCAGGAGGCCCATACATGATTCGGGTTCGAGGGGTTTTCCCGACATGGGCGTGACATGCCAGGTCTTTCTCCCCGATATAGGCTTCCGTCTCGACGATCCGGCCGGCCAGCCGGATGCCGTGCCTTTCCCGCACCAGCCGGCAACCGAGAAGCTTCCGGGCCAGTTTTCCGGTCGGTTCGGCGTATAATTTGCGCGGCAGGATTTTCGGCATGGGAAGAAACTTTATGCGGCGACAGGGAGGTTGTCAAGAAACCGCGGGTGGAGCAAGAGGCGGCCGCAACCGAATTCTGGTACAATGGACCCCATGACGAGAATCGTGCCGGTTCTTTGTCTGGTTTTGTTCCTGGGGGTATCCATGTTCGGCGATCATCCAATTCAGAACCCTGCCTCGTCCGGTTTGGCCAAGTTTCTGCCGGTCGAAATACAAGGTTGGACGGCCGTCGATTCGGGCAAAATCTTCGACGCCGAGACCATTTTCGACTACATCGACGGGGCCGGCGAGGTCTATCGCGCTTACAACATGAAGGTCCTCCTCTCGCGCACCTTCCGAAAAAGCGATCGGCCCGATATCATCGCCGACTTGTTCGATATGGGATCGGCGGCCGATGCCTTCGGCGTTTTCACCCATGACCTGGACGGCGAGGACTGGAATATCGGCCAAGGGTGCGTCTATAAGGGCGGCCTGCTGTCGTTCTGGAAGGATCGCTATTTCGTCTCTCTTTTCGCCGAGGGAGAAACCGAGGAGACCAAAACGGCCCTGCGCGTCCTCGGCCGGGGAATCGAATCGGCCATCCCGCGCCAGGGCGAAAAGCCCGCCCTGCTTGGGATTCTGCTCCCGGCCTATGCCGACCCCAAGCGTGTCCATTACCTCCACAGCCCCGTCATTTTGAACTACCATTTCTTTGTCGGCTCCGACAACATCCTGGGCCTCGACGCGACGACGGAAGCGGTGCTGGTCAAGGCCGCCGACAAGAGCGCGCTGGTTGTCGTCCGCTACGGCGCAGAAGGGAAGGCGGCCGCCGCGTTGAAGAGCCTCCGTCAAACGGCTCCGCTCGAAGCCCGGGAGAGCGGAATCTTCCGAACGCCCGAGGGACTCTGGAACGGCTCGGCTTCGGCAGGCCGCACGCTGGCCGCCGTTTTTCGGGTTTCTTCGGCGGACATGGCCGGTGACATCCTGAAACAAGTCCTCGATAAAGCGGCTCTTGTCGGCCGATGATGACGATCAAAGAGTTTTGGGATAGAATGAGCAGGCGGAACGGACCGTAAGGAGGAGGGACGATCATGAGCAAGAAATTCATCACCCGGCGCGATTTTCTAAGAACGACGGCGGTCGCTCCGTTTGCCGGAGCGGTCGGCTGCTGCTGTCTGGGCACAGCGGCCAAGACCGGGGACACCCCGGCCGGAATGGCCACCATCACTCAAGTCATGCGCAAATCCAAGGTCGTCCTCATTCGGGACGAAAAGGCCGTCGGCGAGGGCCGCAAGCTCGACGCCGAAGTCGTCCAGAAGATGCTTGACGAGGCCATGATGACGCTGTTCGGGGAGAAGGATCCGCAGTCGGCCTGGAAACGGATCGTCAAACCCACGGATACGGTCGGCATCAAAACCAACGTCTGGAATTATCTGCCTACCGGGGCCGAGGTCGAACAAGCCATCAAGCGGCGGGTCCTGGAAGCCGGCGTGCCCGAGGCGCGCATCGGCATCCGTGATCGCGGCGTTCTGAACGACCCGATCTTTCAGCAAGCCACCGTCCTTATCAACGCCCGTCCGGCCCGGGTCCATTACTGGTCCGGAATGGGGAGCTGCATCAAGAATTACATTATGTTTGTGCCCAAGCCTTCCGAGTACCACGGCGACGCCTGCGCCGACCTGGCCACGATCTGGTATTTACCCGTCGTCCGGGACAAAACCAGGCTCAATATCCTGTCCATGCTGACTCCCCAGTACCACAACATCGGCCCGCGCGGTTTTTCCGAGAAGTATCTCTGGTCCTACGGCGGAATAATTATCGGTCAGGACCCGGTGGCCGTCGACGCCACGGGCTACCGGGTCATCCAGGCCCGGCGCCTGCAGGAATTCGGCGAGGATAAACCCCTGGAGACGTCCGCCCATCACATCCAGTTGGCCGACACCCGGCACAAGCTGGGGCATGCCGACCCGGCCGATATCGAACTCGTCAAGATGGGCTGGAAGGACGGGATGTTGATCTGATCCGGTTAATAAGGCCGGAGCTGCCATGCCGATTTACGAATTTCGCTGCCATGACTGTCGGAAGAAATCAATCTTCCTGACCCTGTCCGTAAATGCCGCGCTCGATCCCCGATGCCAGCATTGCGGTTCAACGCGCCTGCAAAAGCTCGTTTCGCGGGTGGCCGTCATTCGTTCGGAGGAGAGCCGGATGGACAGCCTGGCTGATCCCTCCGCCCTGGGTGGCCTGGATGAAAACGACCCCCAATCCATGGCCCGCTGGATGAAGAAAATGGGCCGGGAAATGGGCGAGGAAGGGGGCCCGGAATTCGAGCAGGAAATCGATCAGGCCGTTGAGGAAGCCGAGCGCGGCCCGATCGAAGGCGGCGGCGGGGAAGGGGGGGACGACGACTCCGGTCCCGACCCCGGTTTCTCCGGCCCCGGGGGCGATCCGGGCCTCTGAATGGGGCGGTGCGGGCTCCCGCTTGGTGGAGAACGCCGGAATTCCCGAATTTCCCGAATTTCTTGACACCCGGCTCGGCCAAAGGCTATAGTGTTCGCCTGACAAAGGGGCGGGATCGACGGCGGCCGGGGGTAAATTTCCGCCGCCCAGGCCTGTCCCTTGACGAAAAGGAATGAATCCGGGAGTAGTTCGATGATCAACGCATCCGATCTCAAGAAAGGCAGCGTCGCCAAAATAGACGGCGCTCCCCACATCGTCGAATCCGTCGCCGTCCAGAAGCCCAGCGCCCGCGGGTCTTCATCGCTCTACAAGATCCGCTTTCGCAACCTCTTGACCAAGCGCAAGGTCGACCTGACTTTTCGCGGCGACGATGTCCTCGACGAGGCCGACTTCGAGCGCCGTCCGGCCCAGTACCTGTTCGGTGACGCGGCTTCCTGCACGATCATGGATCTCCAGGACTACAACCAGACCGGTCTGAACAAAGACGAGATCGAGGACGAGTGGCTTTACCTCTTCGAAGGCATGACGGGGTTGATCGCCCTTGTTTCGGACGGACGTATCTTAGGGTTGGAACTGCCGCTGTCCGTGCCCATGACCATCGTCGAGACGACTCCCGCGGTTAAGGGCGGCTCGGCCACTTCGCGGACCAAGCCGGCGAAGCTGATGACGGGGCTGGTCGTTCAGGTTCCCGAATACCTGACCAGCGGCGAGATCATCCGCGTCGATACCCGGACCGGGGAGTACGTAGGGAAAGCTTGATTTTAGCACCCCGCCGATAATTTTTCCGAGACCATCCGTGACTGTCGATAATCTGTCCGGCCTGACCGAAAGCCAACGGGCCGCTGTCGTTCATAGGGACGGCCCCATGCTCGTCCTGGCCGGGCCGGGTTCGGGCAAAACCAGGGTCATCACCCATCGCGTCGCCCGGCTGATCGCCGAGGGCGTTCCGCCGCAGGCTATCCTGGCCCTGACCTTCACCAACAAAGCGGCCGAGGAGATGCGCACCCGCCTCCAGGCCATGAACGTTTCTCCGGGCGCGACCCTTTGTACGTTTCACAGCTTGTGTGTCCGGTTGCTCCGGGAATTCGCCGGCCGGGCCGGTCTTCCGCCGGGTTTCAGTATCTATGACCAGTCCGACCAGAAAACGGTGATCGCTGACATCCTCAAGGACAAACATCTGGACCCTCGGGATTTCCTGCCGGGCCGTGTGCTCCGGCAAATCGGCGTCCTGAAGAATCATCTTGTCACTCCCGAACAGGCCGCCGCGCGGAACCTCATAGATTTGCCGGCCGCCATCCTGGGCGAATTGGCCGCCGCCTACCGGACGCGGCTGGAAACCGTCGGCGCTCTGGATTTCGACGATCTTCTGGTCCGAACGGCCCGTCTCCTCGAGGATGATGCCGAGCTGACGGAGCGCCTCGGCCGGCGCTACTGCTATCTCCTGGTCGATGAATACCAGGATACCAACGCCTGCCAGTATCGGATCGCCCGTGCTCTTTCCCGCAGCCACGATAACCTGTTCGTCACGGGCGACCCGGACCAGTCCATCTACGGCTGGCGGGGCGCCGACATCGAGAACATCCTGGCTTTCGAGCGGGATTTCCCCTCCGCGCCCGTCGTCCGGCTGGAGGAGAACTTCCGTTCCTCGCCCCAGGTCCTCCGTCTGGCCGATGAGATCATCAAGGTGAATGCCCGGAGAAAGGCCAAGCGCCTTATCGCCCGCAAGCCCGAAGGGGCCCCGCCGCGGCTATATCGCTTTGCCGACGAACGCGAGGAAGCCCGTGGTGTCGCGGCCTGGGTTCGAGCCATGCACGAAGACCGGGGTATTGAATTCCGGCGCATCGCCGTCTTCTACCGGACCAACGCCATGAGCCGTGTCCTCGAGGAGTCGCTGATTCAAGCCGCCGTCCCTTACCAGATCGTCAAGGGAGTGGAGTTCTTCCACCGGCGCGAGGTCAAGGACATGCTGGCCTATCTGCGCCTTCTGCTCAATCCTTCCGACGAGGTTTCGCTTCTCCGGATCGTCAACCGTCCCGCCCGGGGGATGGGGGAGACGTCCGTCCAGAAGATCGTCACTCACGCCCGGGCGGCCGGGGCGAATCTTTGGACGGTCATGAAGGACGCGGCGGGGGTGCCGGGGCTGGCCCCGGCCGCGGTCTTGCGAATGGCCAAATTCGTCGCCCTGATCGAAGAGCTCCGGACGCGGCTGGATCGGCCGGTGGCCGAGATCGCCCGGGAGGTTTACTTGCGGTCCGGATTGAAGGACGCCTTCGACGAGGCCAAGGAAGTGGATGCCGGGGACAACGTCGAGGAATTGATCAACGCCGCCGTTCAATTCGACAAGGATGAGGCCGAAGCGTCCTCCAACGGCCTGGCCGGGTACCTCCAGCAAACCGCCCTCATAAGCGATATCGACGCTTACGACGAACGGTCCGGGGCGGTGTCCCTGATGACCCTGCACAGCGCCAAAGGCTTGGAATTCGAGGCCGTCATGATCGTGGGTGTCGAAGACGGCATCATTCCCCATGCCCGGAGCTTCGAGGGCGGCCGTGACCTGGAAGAGGAACGGCGCCTGCTATTTGTCGGAATCACCCGCGCCGAACGGTTCCTGGCTTTCAGTCATACCCTGGCCCGGACGATGTACGGATCGCCCAGACCGGCGTCGCTTTCGCCCTTCCTCAGGAACCTACCGGGATTGGATGTTGTCTTCGCTCCCTTTCACCGGCAGACCTTCGATGCCGGCCGGGCTTCGGCCGCGGATTCTCCCCGGTTCGAAGTTCCGGCTCCGGCCGTCCCCGGCGGAGCCATCGAAGCGGACGCTTCGGGGTTCCGGGTCGGCCAGCGCGTTCGCCATCCCGCCCTCGGTCCGGGCCGGATCGAAAGCTTCGTCCCCGGCGGAGCGGCCGGTCGGGCCGTCATCCAGTTCGACAAGGGGGCTAGGCTCATCATGGGCTTGCAGGCCGCCCGGCTCGAGCCTCTGGACTAACCGCACGGGTTTGGCCATTCATTTTTACAAAAGGGCGAGGGGTGGAGGGGGCCGAACCCGCGGACTTTGTAGCCCTATGCTTTTGCATAGGGTCGACGACTGAGCGGGCACGGACCCTCATCATCGGATTCCGTTTTCGTCCGATGAGGAGGGGGGCGAAGGAGGAGCCGGAGCCCTAATCCCCGATGGGGAATAGGACGTGTTTGGCCTCCTCCACCCCGAGCCCTCCTTGACACCCGACGGGGTGGACGGTATATTTCCGGCCGGGCTTTTCTCCGGGAGCAAATCCATGAATCTCATCATCGCCTTCGCCGGCGGCGCCGTGTTCGGCGCCCTGATCGTCATTCTTCTCGTCCAGTTCCGCAAGAAAGATGCCGAGAATCTGGCCCGCGAGCTGGTCAATCAAGCCGAAACGCAGAAGCTGCACGATTTGGAAGCGCTTCTGGGCCGGGTCCGGGAATCATTCAATTCCCTGTCCCTCGAAGCCCTCTCGAAAAGCAACGCCGAGCTGGTCCGGATGGCCGAAGAGAAGCTGGGCCGGCACGCTTCCCGGGGCGAGCAGGAGCTGGAATCGAAAAAAAAGCTGATCGACCAGAATGTCGATTTGATGCGGGGCGACATCACCAAGATGCAAGTCCTTGTTTCCGAACTGGAGCGTGACCGCCAGCAGAAGTTCGGCGAGTTGACGGCTCAGCTCAAAGCCTCGTCCGAGCAGACCTCCAAGCTGCAGGATACGACCGAGCACCTCCGTCAGGCCTTGTCCAGCACCAAAGTCCGCGGCCAATGGGGGGAACGCATGGCTGAGGATGTCCTCCGGCTGGCCGGGTTCATCGAGGGACTCAATTATCTCAAGCAGAAAGCCTTGGAAACGGCCGGGAGCCGGCCCGATTACACCTTCCTTCTGCCCCAGGAACGGACCCTCAATATGGATGTCAAGTTTCCGCTGGATAACTATGTCCGGTTCCTCGAGGCGGAGGGCGACGAGGCCCGGGAGAAAGCCAAGGCCCAGTTTCTGCGGGACGTCAAGACCCGGATCAAGGAAGTCACCACCCGCGATTACATCAATCCCGAGGAGAACACTCTCGATTACGTCCTCGTCTTCATCCCCAACGAGCAGGTCTATGCCTTCATCAACGAAAACGACCGCGACATCCTCGATAACGCCCTCAAGCACAAAGTCATCCTATGCTCGCCGATCACGCTCTACGCCATCCTGGCCGTCATCCGCCAGGCCATGGACAACTTCAGCCTGGAAAAAACGGCCGGTCAGATGCTGAGCCTGATGGGGGCCTTCCAAAAACAGTATGAGGCCTTTGTCCGGTCCCTGAAGAAGATGGGGGACCGGCTGGAGGACGCCCGGAACGAGTTTCAATCCCTAACCACGACCCGCCGCAATCAGCTGGAGAAACCCCTGCGCAAAATCGAAGCCCTGCGGGTCGAGCGCGGGATCGAGCCGGCGGAGGAGTTGTTGCTCGAAACCGAGGCGATCATTGTCGAGCCGGGGCCCGATTAATGAAACCCTTGATCCTCGGAATTGCGGCCGCCGCGGCGATATCGACTTTGATGGTCGTCAGTTGCACTAATTCATCAATCGACGCTTCGTTGTTCACGGTCGAAGTCGTCGACGGCGTTCGGCATGTCCATAACCACCGCCCGCAACGCGGAAATTTCTCCAACGTGAAGCTCGAACTCGTCGGGAAAATCGGCGAACTGGAAACGGAAGACGAGAAGAAAATCCTCTATGATCCGGTCGACGCGGCCCGGCTTCCCAATGGGGACATCCTCATTCTCGAAGGGAAGGGCTGCCGGGTGAAGCGTTTCAACAAGGACCATCAGATGATCTCTTCTTTTGGACAGCGAGGCCAAGGGCCCGGTGATTTCATCTCGCCCTATTTATTGCGACTCAATAAAAACAGGGACCGGATATTTATCGCGGACAACAAAATCTCGCGGTATTTCCTCGACGGCCGATATGAAGAGGGTTTTAAGCCTGAACGAATGAGTCTCACTAACGGCAGCATCGATACGCTTTATCTAGCGTCGGGAATGGTGGTTTTTTCCGGAAATCGCGTTATCCTGCCGAACGGTTCTTGGAAGGGGGAGGATCCCGGAGGACAGGCTTTGTTGTCCGTCTATGACGAAAAAGGAACGATCGTCCGCTCTCTCGGCGTCGTCAAACAGTTCGATGATCCGAAATTAACCCTCCAAGCCAACGTTGCGTACTTCACCGTCGATCTCGCTGATCATCTCAATATCGCCTTCGCCTCCCAGAATCGAATCGATGAATATTCGCCGGACGGCCGGATGATTATTTCTTCCGATTGGGCCCTTCCGTATGAGCTGAAGAATGAAATGAAAGCGGTCTTGTTTAAAAGCGGCGCTATGGAAAGAGAATTTCCCTGGCCCTCCGTTACGTCCGTGACGAAGGGAATCTATGCGGACCATGAAAACCGGATCTGGGTCCTGACCTATCTCAAACAGCCGAATAAATTTGGGGAATTCGATAAAGAGGAAAGCCTGTCCGACTGCTATGAATTCAATGTGTTCGATTCCGGCGGAATTCAGTTGTTCAAAGTCACTTTTCCAAACGTCCGCTTCACCGCAATCTCCATCTATGATGACCGGCTGTATCTTATCGATGCGGGGAATGAATCTTGCGTCTACGAATACCGCATCGTCGATACGCGATAAAGCGTACGCGATAATCCGCCCCCGCAACGCGACCGTTACAGCCCGATCATCTTCCCGAATATCGCCGCAAAGCTGAACGGAAAGGAAATCGCGAATCCCGCGAAGCGGTCGTATCCGTGACTTTGGCCCGTTTCTGGAGGCTTCTCTCCCGCCATGGAGGGAGTCTATCGTCCTCGACGGCGGCAGGAGCCCCGGGTTTTGCCCAGGGTGTCCACGGCGGCCGGGGCCCCGGGCTTGCCCGGGGGTCCATTTCCGCCGTACTCGCCCGTGGATACAAACCACGGGCGAGTGGCGAGCCGAAGGCTTGTCCCTTGACTTCCGCCGCGAAGGCTCGTCCCTTGACATCCGGAGCGGACCGTCCTCTACCGGGTGATTTTTCATCATTTCGACGGGTTTCTGAATGACTATGAAGACCGTTTCCAGCGGGAATACGGCTTCCAGTACTCATGGCCTCTATGAGTGCGGCTTTTTCCGGCCGATCGTCAAGGCACGTTAAGACGGGCTGTTGACGGCGCCGCCCGCCGACGATATAGTTCCGCTATGGTTAGGAGGGTGGATTCATCGACCGGAGCGGGCATTCCCACGCCGCGGAAAAAGGAAATTCTTTTAAAGCACATTGCTACCGTGAGGGCCGGACGATATGAATAACAGGCTGCGCATTTGCTGGCTAATAATATTGGCAGTCAACGCCTGCAACGCCGGAATACTTGCGGCACAGGCGAGGAATAAAGCTCAAGCGCAACAACCTGCCTTGGATTCACCTCTCTTGAGCGCCGCTGATAAATCGGAGATAGCCGAAGCGTTACGACTTCAAGCATCGTTAGGCGATCAGGTGTGGCCCGGCTTCGGCCATTCAAGAATCCCTATCATCCTCTACAACGACAAGTACGAATTTTTGACCGGCGCGACCAGTCCGCCGGCGCCATGGACGGCGGTTGAAGAAGATAGTTTTCGAAGCCGCCCCTATTATTGCCGTGTCGCAGGCAAGCCGCAGGCGTTTGCTGTGCAGATAGGTGCAACGTGGGCCGGCAGCATGAGCACTCTTGAGCGGATGAAGGTCAAGGTGCCGCTAAAGATCACGCCTGATTATCACGTCGTTATGATCCTTCATGAAGTTTTTCATGCCTATCAAGCCAGTCAGTCTCCGGTGCGTTTTGCCGGAGCGGGGGCCGTTTATTCTGCTGAAGATCGTTACCATAAACACGATGCAACATTTGCTGCTGCCTGGAACACTGAAGGCTCGTTATTAGCAGCAGGGCTCAAAGCAAACGATGACGTCCAGGCTCGTCTTGCGGCGCGTCAATTCTTGCAAGCACGAGACGCGCGACGCGCTCAAGCATCTCTCAGTCAAGAACTGACCGCCTATGAGCGAGAACTGGAATGGCTGGAGGGGCTGGCCAAGTACGTGGAGATTTGCTTTTACGAGCTGGCGGCATCCCAGGGGAGCGATCCATCATTCGCTGATTATAAGCCTGGCCTGCCTTACTGGAGACTGGATCTGATGCGCCTGGAAAAAACAATGGGACAGCAGGCGGGGGATCTTCGTTTTTACCTGAGCGGGATGGCTCAAGCCAGATTGCTGGATCGCCTAAGCCCCGGCTGGCAGGCTTGCGCAATGCGCGACGAAGTGTACCTGGAAGATTTGTTGCGAGTCGCCGTGGGACTGAACAAGTGAACGTCATTCGATGAGTCGAAGGGGGATTACTGCGGCAATCCATTTTCTGCCTGGTTTCATCCGCCTTCCTCTTTGAGCTTCTGTTCAAGTAACTCGGCGAGATTCTCGGCATCGGCAGAGCCGCCCCGATAGACAATCTTGCCATCCCTTCAATCTTATCCCTGGCTTTGAGAACGAGCGGATGAGCCCATTTCACTTTGATCCTGTTCCCCCTCCTGCTTGAATGAGGGCTGGAACGGTTTTCTGCCCGCCTCGCCCTTCAGCGCGGCGAGCTTTTCCGGGGGGTCTCTTCGAGCCCGAATTCGAGCAGAGATCCGACCGCGATCAGATGCAAATATATTCAGCCAGACAACGCTTTTAACTTGAAAACTCATACGCAACATTTGACTTTTCAACCCTAGTAGGCGATTTGCGGATGCACTATAATTAAATTGAGTTGAACTGTGATAGCGCATATGCTATTATTAGCGCGTGGACAGGAGCCTGCTCGATAACCCAAAAAACGTGCGCTTTGAGGACCTGCGGAATCTCTGCCGGCACCTTTTCGGCGAACCCAGGATCCGCGGCAGCCATCACATCTTCAAGACGCCGTGGCCGGGGGAGCCATTTATCAACCTGCAGCGCGACGGCAAGATGGCCAAACCGTACCAAGTCAGGGACGTGAAGCGGGCGCTGGAAAAATTGGAGGCGAAACATGGGAAATAAAGCGGAACGCTATACCTACCGCATCGAATGGTCACAGGAAGACGGTATCTTCGTAGCCCGCTGCGTCGAGTTCCCCGGGCTCGGCGCCCACGGCCATTCCCAGGAAGAGGCCCTGCGCCAGATCAAGGCCGCGGTGGCCGAAGCGCTGAAATGGCTGCGGGATGAAAAGCGGAGTGCCCCCGAACCCTTGGGGACGAAAAAATTCCGCGGCCATTTAACACTGCGCGTGCCACCAGAAGTGCACCGCGAACTGGCCATCAAGGCGGCCGAAGAGAAAGTGTCGATCAACCAATTGATCCTATCGAAAATTATTTGAAGCGACCGATAGGAAAGAAACGGCTATAATTGAACCGCAACAGTCCGGGGAGGTCAGGATGCACCGCTCTAAGTTGCGGCCGCCGCGCCACGTTCTGGCGCTGTTTATAGCGGTCGCAGCCGTTTCGGTGTCTGCCTTGGTTTGGCTGAGTTGGCGTCTGCTGGAGCAGGACCGGGCCTTGGAGAACCAGCGCATTCAGGAACGGCTCGAACGCGCGGCCGATCTGATCGTCACATCCCTTGATCTGGGTCTTTCGGAAATCGAGAATCGTCTTTCCGTCCTATCCGATCCCGGTGCCCATGCCCTTTCCGTTGCTTTTGGTCCGCATGAAGTCGAGGCCCATCCCGTCGGGCGTTTGATCTATTATCCCTTTATTCCTCCGGTTCGGGAATCCCCGGTGACCGTGTTCGAAGCGGGGGAGACTCTCGAGTTTCGGAAGCGGGACTACGTAGGGGCGATGTCCGCGTTCCGCGCGCCGGCGCTTTCGAAGGATCCTCTGATCCGGGCCGGGGCGCTGATGCGCCTGGGGCGAAATCTGCGCAAGAACAACCAACTCCATGAAGCGCTGGCGGTCTACGAAGAACTGGCCCGCCTCGGATCGACTCCCGTGGGCGGGGACCCGGCCGAACTTCTTGCCCGACAAGCCCGCTGCGCGCTTCTGAAGGAGTTGAATCAACTCTCGGAATTGGAGCGCGCAGCCGGATCTTTGGACGCCGACCTTCAGCAGGGCCGCTGGCAACTGGATCGCGTTTCCTATCTATTCCATGCGCAAGAGGTCCAACGCTGGTTGACCTTCAAGCCTGATACCCTGGCCGAACGCCAAGCCGCTCTCGCCCTGGCCGCCGCAGTGGAATCCCTCTGGGAGCAATGGCAAGAACTCAGGCGGGGTCAAGGGAGAGCGCGCGGCCGTCGCAGTCTTTGGGTGCATGGCCAGTCGATCCTCTTGCTCTGGGACGGCTCTCCGGAAAAACTCACGGCCTTGGCGGCCGGTCCGCGCTATCTGGAAGCCCAATGGGGCCCAACATGGAGGAATCTCGGCGTGATTGTCTCGTTGCTCGACTCCGATTCGCACGACGTGCTTCGATCCATTCCTCCGGCAAGTCCGCAGCAGGCCCTGCGGTCATCATCCGATACACGATTGCCGTGGACTCTTCGGGTCGCCAGCGCCGATCCTACCGCCGATCTGGCCCAGCGAACCGGGCGCCGGCGCCTCCTGCTGGCGGGTTTGGCCATGATGGCCGTCATGGTGCTTGCGGGCGGATACTTCACGACGCGCGCCGTGTCGCGCGAGCTGGCCGTTTCCCGGCTGCAGTCCGATTTCGTCTCGGCGGTTTCGCATGAGTTTCGGACCCCCCTGACGTCGATGCTCCATCTGACCGATTCGCTCGATCGAGGCATCGTGACGGACGAGGACCGCCGCCGGCAATACTATGCCGCCCTGACCCACGAGACCACGCGGCTTCACCGCCTGGTCGAGAGCCTCTTGAATTTCGGGAGCATGGAAGCCGGCGCGTTTGAGTACCGCTTCGAGCCGGTCGACCTCGCCGTCCTAGTCGAGGACGTCGTGGCCGAGTTTCGGAAAGAGTTCGCCTCCAGCGGCCATCGCCTTGAGCTTCGTGCGGATCACGGCCTGCCCCCGCTTCGAGTCGACCGCGAGGCTCTCAGCCGAGCGCTGTGGAACCTTTTGGACAATGCGGTGAAATACTCGCCCGGCCGGCCGGCGATTTGGGTCGATCTGGCCCGCGAAGGAAAGCGTTTTGCCCTCCGCGTTCGCGATCAAGGCCCGGGCATCCCCGTTGAGGAACAAAAGGAAATCTTTAATAAATTCGTGCGCGGCTCCGCGGCCCGGGCCTCGAGTGTCAAAGGAACCGGGATTGGCCTGGCCATGGTCCGGCATACCATTCGTGCCCATGGCGGCGAAGTCCGGGTCGAAAGCCGTCCTGGGGAAGGCAGCACGTTCACAATCTTATTGCCATGGGAGGGATGAAAACGATGGCCCGTATCCTAATCGTGGAAGACGAAGCCAACATCGCCCTTGCCCTCGAGGATGACCTTAAAAAAGAAGGCTATGAGGTGGAGATCGTGGACGACGGCGCGCGCGCCTGCGGGCGCGCCCTTGAGACGGCTTTTGACCTGATCCTGTTGGACGTCATGCTGCCCCATAAGGACGGATTCGACGTCTGCCGCGACCTCAGGCGCGCCCGTGTCCGGACGCCGATCCTGATGCTCACGGCCAAAACGCAGGAAGCGGAAAAAATCCTGGGCCTCGAGTCGGGGGCCGACGACTACGTCACCAAACCGTATAGCCCGCGGGAGCTGCGCGCGCGCATCAAGGCTCTTTTGCGCCGTGTCTCGGACGAACTTCCCGAGGTCTTCCGATTCGGCGATGTCGAAGTGGATTTCGCCCGTTACGAGGTCCGGCGCGGCGGCCGGCTTCTCGAGGTCACGCCGACGGAGTTCAAACTGCTCGCCGCATTCATCCGCCAGCGGGGCCGGGCTTTAACGCGAGACCAGCTCCTCGACCTCGCCTGGGGCCAGGGGGTCTTCGTCACCGACCGCGTGGTGGATAACCAGATCGCCAACCTGCGTAAGAAGATCGAACTCCAGCCGTCGAAGCCGCGCTATCTGCTCAACGTGCGCGGCGTGGGGTATCGATTTGACGGCTGAGATCTGACACAACCGTGACGATTTCGTGATTAGCTGAGGACAGGGAGGCCGTATTCTGACGGCAGGAGGGAAAAAACCATGAAAATCCGTCACATCGGCTTGATACATTCGCGGTGCCAAACCCCGATTTTTAAATCGGGGAAAAAAGCGCCGCTTAGTATTAACCCTGGATATACCCCCGGGCTTTGCCTGGCAAGTCCTATGGTTTTTATAGGGTTCAGCCCGGGGAGGCGAAAGAGTTTAATTGGAGCGGCCCTGCTGGCGGTCTTCCTGGCGGCTTTTCTTGCCGCGGGCCAGAAGAACGACCAGGCTGAGCTAGCCCTCAAGGCCGCCATTAAAACGGAAACCGTCGATGGAGACCTGAGGAGCGCCATCGAGCAGTACAAGAAGATCGCCGCGCTGCCCGGCGCCGGCCGGGCTACGGTCGCGACCGCCCTGCTGCGCATGGGCCAGTGCCACGAGAAGCGGGGCGACGCCGACACGCAAGAAGCACGCAAGGCGTACGAGCAGGTAGTGCGGGAGTATGGCGATCAGGCCGCGGTGGCTGCCGAGGCCCGGGCCAAGCTGGCTGCGCTGGCGGGAGGTGCCGGGGCGCCGGGCGGTTCCACGCTGGCCGTGAGGAGGGTGTGGGCGGAAGCGGATCCGACGGGCAAGGTGTCGCCCGACGGCCGTTTCCTGTCGTTCACCGACTGGGATAGCGAAGATATCGCCATCCGCGACCTCGCTACCGGCCAGAACCGGCCGTTGACCGGCACGGGCAACCTGGCTGGGTCGGGTCGTGGCTGGGCCGAGTACTCGATGCCATCGCCCGACAACAAGAATGTCGCCTACGCCTGGTGGTCGGATGGCTACAACCTTTGCCTCGTCGGATTCGACGGCTCGAAGGCGAGAGTCCTGCGGGCGGCCGGAAATGGAGTCCTCGACCTTTTGCCGGTAGCGTGGTCGCCTGACGGCAGGCAAATCCTTGCCGAATTCGTGAAGACCGACAACACCCGTGACATGATGCTGGTGGCCGTCGCAGATGGCTCCGCGAAGTTATTGAAGGCGGTGGGAAAAGGCCCGTCTCCGGGCGGGGTATTCTCCCCTGATGGACGGTACGTCGCCTGGTCGACGATGGATGGCATCTCGCTCGTCGAACTCCAGACGGGAACCGAGTCGCCGCTCATCCCGGATCGGTCGAACCACAGCGTCCTGGGTTGGGCGCCGGACGGGAAGCACATTCTGTTCTCCAGCGAGCGGTCAGGATCGGCCGACGCGTGGCTCGTCGCCGTGGCCGGCGGAAAGGCGCAAGGCGAACCGGTGTTCGTCAAGAAGGACTGGGGCTCCAGGCCCATGGGGTTCACCCGCACGGGCAGTTTCTTCTACGCGGCCGACAACAATGTTTTCAGCGTCCAGATCGCCGAACTCGACCCGGCCAGCGGAAACATGGTTTCGCCGCCGCAGCCGGCATTCCGACGCGGCAACATGGAGTCTCCGGATTGGTCTCCCGACGGACGCTGGCTTGCGGCCGTTGACGCACGCAAGCCAATGCGGGCTGTGATCATCCGCTCCATGGACACGGGCGAGGAGCGAGAGTTTCGGCTCGGGGAGAGGACGATCGCGGGGGCGAGGAGCGGCCTCCGCTGGACGCCGGACGGAAAGGCCGTCGTGGTTCCGGAATCGGAGTATAAGAACCTGATACGAATTGATGTCCAAACGGGACAGGTGACTTCTCTGATGCCGCTTCCAGCTTTGGTCGACTGCTCCTTCGATTTTTCTCGAGATGGCAACATTGTCTTCTACATCAGGCCGGTTGCCCCTCCCAACGTGAACGCGCTCGTGGCCCACGATCTGCGGTCCAGCAAGGAAACGGTAGTCATCGAAAAACGAGGGCTCTTCGCGGGCGTGGTATCGCCCGATGGCAAGAGGCTGTTAATCGCCACCTGGGAAGGCGAGTCTTCTCAGGTGTTGCTCGTCATGCCGGCCGCCGGGGGAGAGGCCCGGGAGCTGCTAAGGATCGGCGGCGAGAAAGAAGTCGCCTTTTGGGGTGCCCCGTGGTGGACGCAGGACGGCCGCTACATCGCCTTTATGAAGGGCGCCAAGGGTAAGACCCCGAACCAGTGGGAGCTATGGCGTGTCGCAGCCGAGGGCGGAGAACCGCAGCGGATCGGGCTGATCCCCGCTCGTTTTCGCGACGCGCGGCTGCACCCCGACGGCCGCCGGGTAGCGATCCTCGATGCTGAAGTGAACTTCGAGGTCTGGGTGATGGAGAACTTCCTGCCGCCGCAGAAAGCCGTCAAGTAGCCGGCAGAAATCATTCTGACCAAATCCTGACTGAAGCCGGATAGCCTTCAGACCGGCGCGGGGCTATAATCAATAAACATGTTGAGAAAAGCCCGAAAAGTCCGGCTCCGGCCCGGCTCTCACCTGCTGGTGATGTTTTTTGCCACCACGTTCGTGCTGGTGACGGCCCTGGCCTGGATGGGTTGGCAGCTGGTGCGGCAGGACCGCGCGTTGGCCGGCCAGCGCCTTGAGGAGAGGCGAGAGAATGCCGCCGACCTGGCGGTCGCCGCCCTGCAAAAGGACTTCTCCCAGCTTGAAGGGGAATTGATGCGGCTGAGCACGGCGGCCGCCCCCCGGTTGCGCGAGCAAGCTTCCGAGTACGTGGCGGAACTGCCCCAAGACAGCCTGCTCTTGATTTTTCGCTCCAACGATCTGGAATGCTTCCCGGAGCACCGGCTGTTGTTTTATCCGAACATTCCGTCAACTCCGGCTACGGGGCCCCCTATTTTCGCCGCCGCGGAGGCTTTGGAATTTCAGAAGCAGGACTATTCCAAGGCCGTCGGCGCCTTGCGTCCGTTGGCCCGCCACGCTGATCCCGCCGTCCGCGCCGAAGCCCAAGCCCGCCTCGGGCGGAATTTGTGGAAGAGCGGTCAGGTGGCCGAAGCCTTGGCCGCCTACGACGAACTGGCCCGGGCCGGATCGACGCCCGTGGCGGGATTGCCGGCGGAACTTGTGGCCCGGGAAGCACGCCTGCTCGTGTTCGAAAAGCAGAAAGACGGGGAGGCGGCTCGGCGAGAGGCGGCGCAGCTTTCGTCCGCGCTGCGGGGCGGCGAGTGGCGGATCAATCGGTCCGGTTACGACTTCTACCTGAGCGAGGCCTGTCGAGGGTTGGGACTAACCTTGCCGGAACCGGCCGAGGCTTTGGCTGCGTCGGCGGCCGCCGAACCGATGTGGGAAGAATGGCAGGCCTTACGCCGCGATGAAGGCAATATCGCCGGCCGCCGCATTTTCTGGCAGGCCGACCGGCCGGTGCTTCTGGTGTGGAGGGGCACGCCCGAACGTTTGGCGGTCTTAGCGTTGGGTCGGCGTTATCTGGAATCGCATTGGCTGGAGCCGCTTCTACCGACCCTCGGCCGCTTCGATACGCGCATCGCACTTACCGACTCCGACGGCCGGGCCGTGTCGGGCCATTTACCGAACGGAAGCGAAACCCAGTCGGTGCGTCTGGCCTCCTCTGTACAGCTTCCCTGGACCCTGCACGCCGTTTCGGTGGGCGGCGCGGCCACGGCCGGATTGGCCGCGCGGCGGATGATTCTGACCGGGCTCGCCACGCTGCTCCTGCTGGTGCTGGCCGGAACTTATTTTATCGGTCGGGCGGCGGCCCGCGAGGTGGCGGTGGCGCGGCGGGAATCCGATTTTGTCGCTTCGGTGTCCCACGAATTTCGCACCCCTATTACCGCGCTTCGGCAATTGAGCGAATTGCTCGCGAGCGGGCGGGTGGCAAGCGACGAGGACCGCCAGGAGTATTACCGCGCCTTGGCCCAGGAAAGCGAGCGCCTGCACCGGCTGGTCGAGGGCCTGCTGACCTTCGGCCGGCTGGAAGCCGGGGAGATGCCTTTCCGTTTAGAAGCGCTGGATGCAGTCGAGTGGCTGCGCTCGGTCGTTGAGGAATTCCAGCACGACGCCGCGGCTCGCGGATACCGGATTGAGATGCGCGTCGAAGGTTCCCCGCTGCGCCTGAGGGCCGACCGGGCGGCGCTCGGCTGTGTGATTTGGAACCTCCTCGAGAATGCCGTCAAGTATTCTCCCGATTGCTTCACCGTTTGGGTGGAGCTGGGCCGGGAAGGCCGGCGGGTGGCGATCCGGGTGCGTGACCAGGGTATCGGGATCCCGGAAAGCGAGCAAAAACTGATCTTCCGAAAATTTGCGCGGGGCGCCGCCGCGAAAATCGGCGGCATCCGCGGAGCGGGCGTGGGGCTGGCCATGGCCCGCCAGATCGCGGCCGCCCACGGGGGAGAAATCGCGCTGGACAGTCGGCTCGGCGAAGGGAGCACCTTCACGGTCTTGCTGCCCGAACTGGAGTGAATCATGGCGAAGATTTTGGTTGTGGAAGACGAACCCTCCATCGCTTTGGGACTCAAGAACGACCTCAAGCTCGAGGGATATTCCGTGGAGGTGGCCGGGGACGGAGAAACCGCTCTGCGACGCGCCGGCCGGGAGGCGTTTGATCTGATCTTGCTCGACCTGATGCTCCCGCGCAAAGACGGGATG
>CAZLAM010000109.1:0-23060 GCA_964557435.1 uncultured Eubacteriales bacterium | reverse complement strand
ACATCGAGAGCGATTTCCCGGCTCAGGAGAAGACTCCCCGACTTGACCTCCAGGCGGTAGATGTGCCGTCCCGAGCCGAGGAAAAGGGCGTTGGCGTCCAGGGCGATGATATTGAACCCCGGGCTGAACTGGCCGGCCTTGAGGACGACCCCGTTTTCGGAAAATTTGAAATAACCGGAGTTGATCATTTCGACGACAAGAGGCAGAATGCCCTCGGGCATGATGACTTCGTTCCCGACCCCCTTGACCAACGAGACCCCGACCATCCAGGGGTACTTGGCCCGCCAGCCGTTGAGAAACCCGATCACGTCGGATTGAGCGACCAAGTCAAGAAAGGCGAATCCACCGTCGGCGGCCTTGTAGGAATCGAAATAGTCGACGATCCAGCCCGTCTCGGCCTTGGTATCACTGGTCCGGTTGGCGCAAAACGCCAGCAGGGCCGCCGCGTCAGCCTTGTCGGCCTCCTCGAATACGGATATCCGGTCCTGGAGGAGTTTGCCCGCCGCGGCGTAATTCTTGTCCCGACCGATCAGACGGGCGGCTTCCTCGCGCCATTGCGCCTGGAGCGCGGGGGCCAGGACGGCCGCGGCCGCGAGGACGAAAACCGCCCGCTTAGTCGCCGTACTTAAAGACAAAATAAACCTCGAGGCGGGAGGGGGAATACGCAGTCGGCAGCGGAGGAAAAGGCGAAGCGGCCCACAGAGATTTGACCGCGGCCTGGTCGAGTATCTCGATCTTGGACGGGGCGTCGAGTTCAACGGCCAGCACCTCGCCGCTCTTGGCCACCAGGACGGAAATCCCCACTTCGCCCTTCCAGCCCGAACCGGCTCCGGGAGCCAGGGCCCAGTTTCGTTGGACCTTGTTCAACACGGTCTCCCCCCAGTGAGAGAGATCGGCCTTGGGAATGCTCATCGAAACGGCGGGGTTTCCCGGCTGCCGGCGGGCCCTCTGGCTCGGCCGGCCGCGGCCGGAACCTCCGCTCCCGGCGCCGGGCCCCCCCGCCAATCCCCCGGAGTTCAGGTAGCGGGAAAAATCGATATCGGTCCGGGTTTGATACCGGCCCGGAGACAGCAGCGTGTCCTCAACTTTTGAAGCCGGTATAGCCAGGCTGATTTTGGCGTCCGCCGGATACGTCAATTTGAATCCGGAAAAGACTCCCGGCGGACCGCCCGGACCGGTACCTCCGCCGCCCGCGGGCGTTCCCGTACCCCCGGCTTCTCCGCCCGCCGCAGGATTGGCTTCGGCTTTCGGCTCCGCGGAACGAGCTTTCGCGGGGGGTTCCACAACCCCGGTTTGGTTTGACTCTCCGCGTCCGGGAACATCATTCGGATTTTCGCCCGGTTTCAAGAACCGATTCGCGGACGACAGCGACATCGGATAGGGGATGATGTCCCGCGGGGCCAGGAACGCTTCCCGGGTTTTTTTCCCGGTGTCAAAAATCTTGAAGTTCCACCGGGTCGTGAACGCTCCGTAGATCAAAACGGCATGAAGCACGGCGGAAGCTAGAAAAAGAGCCCCCCGTTTCAGGTGTTCGCCGCCGTTTCTATTGGAATCGAGATCAAAAATGGACGTCTCTCCGGATTCAATTGGACGGATATTGTAGCACAATTCCGCCCTCCTCCTTTTCTAACTCCGGACGGGCGGATTCGTTGCGCATCCGCCGGCGACAAAGACACCTTGACACACCAAGGCTAATATTCTACTATTCTTATGTAATAGGAGTATTTTTATGAAAAAATCGCTTATCCTGATGTTGATTTTCTTCCTCGCCGCCGGCGGGGCCATGGCCGGGGTCGTCAAATCGCAGAAATCCCGGATTTCCTTCAAGACTCTCGGCGCGTTCACCACGACAACGACGGACATGGTCACGGGCGACAAGAAGCTGACCGAATCCGACAGCGAGTTCAAAGGCAAGGGTATTTTAGGTTCTCTCGCCTCCAAGACCTTCCTCCGCTCGGGCAAAACGGGCGAGCTCGTCGACCTGGCAGCTATGACGATCGCCCAGATCGACCACAAACGCAAAGAATATACGGTCGTCGCCGTCGAGAAGTGGGCTCAGGACCGCAGGGCGGCGGCGGGTGAAGGTCAGACGGGACAACCCGCGGAAAAGACCGAATCCGACATTCGTATCGTCAGGAGCGAGTTCAAGGTCACGGATACAGGCGAAGCCAAGACATTCAATGCCTTCGATTGCCGGAAATATCTGGCCTTATGGACCGTGGACTGGGAAAATGTCAAGACCGGAGATAAGGGGACGGATAGGCTGGAAACCTTCGTCTGGACCACTCCGGAAACCGACGCCCTCAAGGCCGCCCAAGCCGAAGAAATGGCATTCTACAAAATGTATCTGAAAGCGATGGGCATCGACGCGGACAAGTTCCAGCGCGACATTCTGGGGACGGAATGGATCGCCCTCCTGAGCGGCCTCGATCCGCTGGGCGGCGGTTCCAAGATGAAGCCCGACGCCGCGAAATTCGCCCAGGAGATGGGAAAAATCAAGGGCTACTCGATCGTCATCGACGGAAAATACTTCCCCGCTCCTAGACCGAAGGCGGCCGAGCCGAAGGAAGAAGGCGGTGTCAGCAGCGTCGGCGGCGCGCTGGGCAAGCTGGGCAAAGGCCTGCTGAAGAAGAAGGCGGACCCGGCCGAGGAAAACGCCCCGGCGCTGGCCTTCTATACCGAAGTGCTTTCGCTCACTTCCGCTTCCGTGGACGCGGGCGAACTGCAAGTACCGGCGAATTATAAGAAGAAGTAATTTCGCTCCCCCCGGCCCTCCCTTATCGCCGACAAGGGTGACGGAAACGGGGGGCGTTCCCGGTTTCGGTTCAGATCCGCGGCTCCGCCCGGACGGCTTCGACTTCGGCCACGGTCATGGGCTTGGGTTTTCCGAGCCGTCGATGTCCATCGGGAGTGATGAGAAAATCCTCTTCGTTCCGGATTCCGCCGAAGCCCCGATACCCGTCGACCTTGTCGTAGTCGATGAAATCCATGAATTTTCCGGCCGCCCGCCATTGATCGATAAGCTGCGGAATGAAGTAAATCCCCGGCTCGATCGTCACCACGAAACCGGGTTTATGGAGCCGAGCCAGGCGGAGGGACTTGAGTCCGAAGGTCGTGAATTTCGGCCGGCCTTCGTATCCGACGTAGATTTCACCCAAATCCTCCATATCGTGGACGTCAAGCCCCATCATGTGGCCGACGCCGCAGGGAAAAAACAAGGCGTGGGCTCCCTCGCGGACGGCGTCCTCGGGATCGCCCTTCACCAGCCCGATATCTTTCAGGCCCTGGGCGATCACCCGGCAGGCCAGAAGGTGAATATCGAGGTGATTCGTCCCCGGCTTCAACGCCGCGGCCGCGGCTTCATGGGACGCCAGGGTGATTTCATAGATCTCCCGCTGGCGGCTTGAAAACGACGGATCGACGGGAATGGTGCTGGACAAATCGCCGGCGTAATGACCCGGGCTCTCCGCGCCGGCATCCAGAAGGAACATCTCTCCGCTCTTCAAGCGATGGCCGTGGAAATGATTATGGAGAGTCTCGCCGTGGATCGTGGCGATGATCGGAAAGGACGGATGAACGTCGGCGGCCAAAGCGACCCGATGGACGGCGGCGGCGATTTCGGCTTCCATGATTCCAGGCCGAACCATTCTCATGGCCGTGAAGTGCATATCCGCGGAGATATCGGCGGCTCGGTCGAGCTCGGCGACTTCCTCCGGACCTTTCACGGCTCTCGTCTCGACCACGGACCGGATCAACTCGATCGAGGCTTCGGATTTGGCCTTGGCCGGGTTCAGGCCGATCCAGCGTCTGAGTTTGAGAATATTTTCCGCCCGATAGGGCGGGAGAAAATGAACGCGCCGGCCGCTCAAACGCGCTTCCGACAAAAGCTCTTCCAGGCGGGCGAGCGGAGCCGTCCGCTCCACGCCAACCGCACGGCTTCGCTCGGCGATCGTCGGCTGCGGCCCCATCCAAACGATGTCGTCGACGGTCAAGTCGTCGCCGAAGATCGTCTCCGTGCCCTCGTCGAAATCGATAATGGCGACAAGACCGGGATTATCCAGCCCGAAATAATACAGAAACGTGCTGTCTTGCCGAAAATGAAAGGTATTGTCAGGATAATTCATCGGGCTTTCTTCATTCCCGAGGAACAAGGCCAAGCCCGATTTCAGGTCTTCCTTGAGACGCCGCCTTCGCTCGACATAAATTCGATGATCGAACATCATGGTTGGCTCCTTACGCCGAAGGCCGGAACAACCCCGCGCAAATAGGCGGGTTGCCGGACATAAACTTCCTCGTCGATTCCGTAGCTTGGAATTCGGATCGACATATGGACTCCTCTCCAGGAGGATTCATACTCCAGGAAATCCGTAAAGGCAAGACGGTCTGCGGTCTTCCGCCGTTGATCTGGGGGCAGGCTCATTCCCCGATCTCGTTCCACCAGGCGATCTCCTCCATCGATTTGCGAACACGGTCCCGGGGCGGTCGGCTGGCCGGATAGCCCAGAGATAAAAGGGCGACGATCTTGTATTTACGGGGAATCTTGAAGAATTTGCGGGTCGCCCGGATGTTGAACCAGCCGATCCAGCATGTTCCCAGGCCCAACTCCTCGGCTTGGAGGACCATGTGCTCGCCGGCGATGCCCAGGTCGAGAAGAAAATATGGGACACCCTGAATCCTATTTCCCACCCGGTGGGCTAGAAAGTTGAGCTTGGCCAGAAGGACGATCAGGACCGGCGCCTGGGCCGCAAACTGGGTCATTTTATAGATCCCCGAGAAGGCCTCCTTGGCCAAGCTGTCTTTGACTTCAGGAGCGTCCACAACCAGAAATCGCCAACTCTGGGCGTTTTCGGCCGAGGGGGCGATGCGGGCCGCCTCGAGACAAGCGGCGATTTTTTCGCGCTCGACGGGCACGGGAAGAAAGCGCCGAATGCTTCGGCGCTGTTGGATGATTCGCTGGAAGGGAGTCGATTCGGGCATGACTGCTTCTCCTTGGGTTCGGAACTCCAACCGTCTCGAACTATATATCAGATTTCCGGCGGCTTGTTGAGCCTGATTTTTTCATGAATTCCCAACGACGGAAGCAATATTTTTTCCTCCGGTCAAATTTACGGCCGACGTCGCATCGGCCGGGGTGATGTCGCAGGAGCCTTTGGCGCGGCGTCGAGGCCTCCTTGAAGGAGCGTGGTATTTGCCACTACCCTGCCCCTTGTGCTATTCTTATTCAATGAACCCCGCAAGGGGATTATTCGTATCCAAGGAAGAGGAGAAAATCTCATGAAAAAATTCGCAACCGTCGGATTGGCGCTAATCGTCGCAGTGTTGGCTTTCGCCGCATGCCAGAAAGTCGGCGCTCCGACCGCCGGCTCGGCCAAAGCCATGGACATGCTGACGCTCCTGCCCAAGGACGTGGCGGGCATCATGCTCATCGACGTCAACCGGGCCATGAACACGGCGGTGGTGGACAAAGCACTCAAGGAAAGTCCCGAATATCAGAAATACCAGGAATTCACCAAAGAAACGGGCATCGACCCCCAGAAAGACGTCTTTTTCCTGGCCATCGGAATGACCGGCGATCTTTCCGGAGGCAACGTTTCAGGCGTCGGCATCGTCAACCTGAAATATAACAAAGACACGCTCCTGGCCAAAATGAAGGAAAAAGAGCCGGCTCTCAAAGAAAACCTCTACGAGGGCGTGACGATGTTCACGATCCCCGAGACAAAGGTGGTCGAGCCAATCGTGACTGATGACGGCCCGGACAAGGTCGAGGCGAAGGAAGCCCAGGAAAAGACCGAAGGGCAAGAAGCCCCTGAGGTCAAGGAGGCCGAGACGCCCGCCGGCCCGGCCATGGTCGGCGCTTTCCTCGACGAGTCTAATATGGCTTTCGGAACGGAAGCGGGGGTCAAGGCCGTCGTGGATGTTCTCAAGAAAAAATCCGAGAGCCTCAAAGCCAACGCCGAGCTCATGGGCATGGTCAAGAACGCCAACTCGGCCGCCATCGCCTGGGGCGTCCTGGCCTTCAAACCCGAGGACATCAAGAAAATGATCGAAGCGACGCCCATGCTGAGCTCGCTGGCCGCCCTCAAGGCCATGGCCCTGTCGTTCGATTACAAGGATAAAACCCTCGACTTCGACCTCAAAGCCCTGACTTCAGACGCCGGAAAGAACAAGGAAATCGCCGATATGCTCAACGGCTTCAAGGCCATGGGCGCCCTGGCCGCCGGGGAAAAGCCCGAAATCGGCGAACTCCTGGGCAAAGTCGAGATCACCGCGGCCGCGGACAACGTCCGCATCCACGCCGTCCTCCCCGAGGTGTTGATCGACAAGCTGAGCAAGATGGCTCAAACCGAGATCGCCAACAAGCTCGGCGCCGAGGTCAAGCCCGAAGAGAAGAAGCCCGAAGAAATCAAGAAGTAACAGCGGCGGCGAAGGCGCCGCTCCGGAAAAGCAAGACCGTTAAACGCCCGGCCTTCCAAGGTTGGGCGTTTTTTTGGGGGGGCTCGGTTTAGGTGATGTAATAAAATTAGTATATTAGTTCCCCGTTCGTGGTGAGCCCTTTGATAAGTTCCCGTTCGTGGTGAGCCTGTCGAACCATGAACGGCTGCCCTCATGAAAGCCATGAGGACTAGCAAGGCTGCCCTTCGACCCTTCGACAAGCCTGTCTTGAGCTAAGTCGAAGGGCTCAGGGCGAACGGCTTTTGTGACAGTTATTTTTTTACAAGCCCTTATTCCTGGAACAGGTATTCTTTCCGGGAAAAAACGACGGCCGCCGCGAAAAGAGCCGCGATCGTGACGAGGAGAAGGGTTACGATCGCCGTGCCGACCGAGCTGGGCTCGAGCCGGAAGAAGAGGAACGATAACAGCCCTTCGCCCGAGGTTGTTTCCGGCCGCAGAATGGATTTGAGGTAGTGCATGAGGGTGAACTTCTGGGTCGAGCCGGGAAAATACTGCACGACATTCTCCCAGCCGAAACTGAAGAACAACCCGAACAGGACGGATTTTTTCAGGAAAGTCCCGATAAATGTAAAAACGGCGGTATAAACGACCAGGCCGAGAAGAAGGACACCCAGGCTTTGAAGGAAAACGCCCCAGGCGGCGGTATCGCCGAGCCGGTCGAAATTGAGGAGAAAAAACGAACCCAGCACGCCGGCCGAGATGAGGAGCGCGGCGAAGGCGGTATAGGCGGCGAACTTCCCGACCAGGATCGCCGGTTTGGAGATGGGGCGAGTCGTCAGGTAGGTCAGCGTCTTGTTCTCGACTTCCTCCGCACAGATCGAGGTCCCGAAAAAGAGGGCCAGCACCAGGATGAGAAATTGAAGATAAAAGGCCATGATGATGGAGGAGAATATGTGCAGGCCGTCCATCGCCGTAGCCCCGGAAATCAAGCGCTGGGCCTGGATGATGGCCGCCGCCAGCATGGGCAGGGCGCCGAGAATGACGAGGACGCGCGTGCGCCGCGCCTTGCGGACGGTGAATCCGAAGAAGCCGAAGATCGAGCGGACAGCGGATAGCATGGTCATTTCCCTATCAGATAATCGAAGACGGCCTGGAGATTGTCGTCGGGCGAGGTGATTTCCTCGATATCCAGTCCGCTTTCCGCGACCAGAGACGGAAGGAGCCCGTACAGGCGATCGCGGTTGCGGGTCTCGAGGATGACCGTGGCTGCTTCCTCGAAACGGATATCGACGACGGCGGGTTCTCCGATGAGGCGCGCCGCCAGGTCACGGGGCCGGTCGCACTTGACGGCGACGATATGGGGGTGTCCATCGATGAGGTCGCGGATGTAATGGATGTCGCCCTGGGCCAGAATCTTGCCCTGGTGGATGAGTATGATCGAGCGTGTCAGGGCCTCGATCTCGGGCAGAACATGGCTGGAGACGAGAACGGTTTTACCCTGGGCCTTGAATTCCTTGATAAGCTTAATGACCTTACGTTTACTCAGCGGGTCAAGGCCGTTCAGCGGCTCGTCGAGAACGATGATTTCGGGGTCATGGGCGATGGCCTGGGCGAACTTGATCCGCTGACGCATCCCCCGGCTGTAGCCCCGGATCAGCCGATCCTTGTCCGCAAAGAGCTCGACGAAATGGAGAGCCCGTTCAGCCCGGGCGGCCGCTCCGGAAGGCGAAAACCCGGACAGCCGCAGCAGGCGTGACAGGAAATCCCAGCCCGTCATATCCTCATAAAAAGCGTCCTGCTCGGGGCAGAATCCGAACCGGCGGAAGAGTTCGGTGTCGTTCCAGACCGGCCGGCCGTCGATGAGGATGCGGCCCAGGCTGGGTTTGATCTGGCCGGTCAGGAGCTTCATGAACGTCGACTTCCCGGCCCCGTTGGGGCCTAGAAGTCCGACGATCCCGGGTTCAATGTCCAACGTCACATCGGACAGGCCGAGGACGTTTCCGTACCATTTGCTGAGCTTCTCGGCCCGGATAAGCGCCGTCATCGGATGACCTCGACACCGCGTATTTTCCGCTGGAGAACGAACGCCGCCGCCCCGGCGATGGCGATCAGAACAAGGGCCGAATACAGCCAGGGCACGTCATAGCGACCCGGAACGCGGAAAATCGCCGCTCCGACCTGCTGAAGGTTGCACTTGATCGACATTAGGCAGAAAGCAGGCTGCCGGAAGAGGCCGTAGAAAATCCCGAAAAAAATGTCGGAAAAGAGATAGATCAGAAACAGCAGAATGGACACATAGCGGCGGTTCTTTCCCAGGGAGGAGACGAACAGCGTATAGAGCGAGAAAAATCCGGTCAGGACGAAAGACGCTAAAACGACCGAAAGGGGAAGCCAGGGATACTCCGCCAGAAGCTTGAAACTCCCGGAAAAGATGAGTTTCAGCAGAATAAAAAGGGTTCCGGGGACGAGCGTCAACAGCAGCAGAAAAAAAGCCGCGATCCCCATCTTGCCGAAAAGATAATCGCGCTTACGGACGGGCCGGGCGAAATAGAGCTGGAGGGAATTGTATTTCAAATCGTCGGCGATGAGTCCCGCCCCGGCCAGGACCATGAGCATCACCATCATGAACAGCAGAAAATCGCCGGTGAAGTAGGCATTGAAAAACTCGGGATTGACGGCCAGGAGACGACGCTCACCGCGCATCATGAACTTGAAGTCATCGATCCTCTCGGAGATGTAAACCCCGACCATGAAGATGAACGCGGGCAGGAGCGATGTCCCCAAGGCGAACTTGAAGAACTTGCGCTTGAAGGAGAGCTTGAGGCCCAGCCGGGCGATCGGCCGCCACGGGCTCCGGCCCTCGTCGAGGCGGCCCTGCCAATGGATGTAGCCCCGCTCGGAAATCGGCATCAGTCCACTCCCACCGTTTTGGCGAACAGGTCCTCGAGCGATGTCCGGCTCTGGACGAAATGACGGACCTGGATGTTTTCGGCCGCGGCGGTCCGGAACAGCCCGTTCCTCCCGAAAGCCGGCGGGACGAAAATCTTGAGGAGTCCGTCCTCGGTTTCCTCGACCCGGCATTGGCTTCCTCGGAGAGCGGTGATGAATGACTCGGTCTCACCCTTGATTCTTACTTCATAAAGACTGAAATCGACTTGCTTCAATGATTGGATGTCGCCTTGGGCTGCGACCCGCCCTTTATTGAGAATGACGACATTGGAGCAGGTGGTTTCGATGTCGGTCAGGATGTGGGAGGAGATGAGAACCTGGATGTCCTTGTTGGAGGAGATGTCCTTGATGAGGTCGAGGACTTCGGTCCGGCCTTGGGGGTCGAGATTGGCCGTCGGCTCGTCGAGAAAAAGAAGCTTGGGGTCGTGGACGAGCGCCTGGGCCATCTTGAGCCGCTGTTTCATGCCCGCCGAATAGGTTTCCAGCAGGCGGTAGCGGGCTTCCCCCAACCCCACATAAAAAAGGACATCGTGGGCCCGTTTCATGGCTTCCTGCCGCGGCATCCCCGACAGCTCGCCGAAATAGGCGGTAAAGGCCACGGCGTCCAGGCCGGGGATGAGGCAGTCGTCTTCGGGCATATAACCGACCAGGCGGCGGATGCGGAATTGCTCCCGGCGGATATCCAGCCCCAGGATGCGTCCCTCTCCCCGTTCGGGACGGAGAAAGCCCAGCAGAATGCGGAGCAGTGTGCTTTTTCCGGCGCCGTTGGGGCCGAGCAGGCCGCAGGCGCCCTCGCCGATGGAAAGGTTCACTCCATTCAGGGCTTTGACCGCCCCGTAGTAAAAGTGAAGATCGTTGATCTCGATATTCATGGCGTCCAAGGCGTATGAAACGGAAAATCCGGCCGGACTCGAACGGCCTCTTCTAAAGATACGATAAGTAACGGGCAAAGTTCAATCCCGCTTGAATTTTTTCAGGTCCCCTGCCGCCGTCAAGGGACAAGGCTTCGCCTAGCCACTCGCCCGTGGTTTGTATCCACGGGCGAGTACGGCGGAAGTGGATCCCCAGGCGAAGCCCGGGGCACTCATCCACGATTTAAACACGTGGCTGAGTACGGCGGAAGCGGATCCCAAGGCAAAGCCTTGGGTCCCGGCCGCCGCCCCTGCCGCCGTGGAAAATCCCCCCTCATCAGGTTATAATCGGACCGTTCGAAGCATGAAGGAAACGAATCACCGGAGGAACCATGAATCGCCTATTTCGTATTGCCGTCGTCAGTGCCGCCGTATTGATGGGGGCGGTCGCTTTGGCGCCCCTCGCGGCCCAAGGCACCAAGCCCCTCGCCTTCGACGATTTCATCAAAATCCAGCGGGTCACCGATCCCCAGCCGTCGCCCGACGGGAAGTGGGTCGCCTTTGTCGTCACGGCCATGGACAAAGAAGCCAACCGCGGCAACAGCGATATCTGGATCGTTCCTGTAGCGGCGGGCGGCGAGCCCAAGCGTCTGACGGCCGCTCCGGGCGCGGACAATAACCCGCGCTGGTCGCCGGACGGGAAGAAAATCGCCTTCATATCGACACGCGGGGGCACACCTCAGGTCTGGATGATCGCTCCGGCGGGCGGCGAAGCCTGGCCGGTAACCACGATCTCGACGGGAGCGACGGGTGTCGCTTGGTCGCCGGACGGAAAGAACATCGCTTTCACCTCCTCCGTCTATCCCGAGGCCAAGGACGACGAGGCCAATAAGAAGCTGGCCGAGGCGGCCGAGAAGAGCAAGGTCAAGGGCCGCATTTTCGACACCCTGTTTTTCCGTTATTGGAACGCCTGGCGGGATGGAACACGCAATCATATCTTCGTCGCTCCGGCCGAGGGCGGCAAGGCCGTCGACGTCACTCCCGGCGATTTCGACGCGCCGCCGATGGACCTGGGCGGACACCTCGACTACGCCTTCTCGCCGGACGGCAAAGAGATCGCCTTCGTCCGCAACATCGATCCTCAACTTAAACAAGCCATCGGGACGAACAACGACGTTTTCGTCACCCCCGTCACCGGCGGACCGATCAACGCAATAACGACCAATAAGGCCAACGATAACCAGCCCAGCTACTCCCCCGATGGGAAATATTTGGTCTACAAAGCCATGACCCGACCCGGATACGAGTCCGACAAGCTCGACCTCATGCTTTACGACCGGGCGATGAAAAAGGCCGTCAATCTGACTCAGAAAATCGACGTCTCGGTGGACGAGACCCTTTGGGCGGCGGACGGTTCGGCCGTCTACTTCAACACCGACGAGAAGGGACGTAACGCCCTCTATAAAGTCGCCATTCCGGCGGGACCGGTCGAGCGGATCATGGGCGGCCGGACGTTCTCGGGCTTTAGCCTTCTTCCCGACGGCAAGACCTTCATCATGCTCGACCAGGCCATGAACCGTCCGGCCGACGTCTGGACCTACGACGCGGCGGTCCAGTCGTCGCGGCGGATCACCAACATCAACAAAACTTTGCTGGCCGGCCTTGAGATGAACCCGGCCGAGGAGTTCTGGTTCGAGGGCGCCGGCAAGGACCAAGTCCACGGCTTCCTGCTCAAGCCGCCCGCCTTCGACGCGGCGAAGAAATATCCCCTCGTCCTTCTCCTCCATGGCGGACCGCATGGGCCTTGGAAGGACGAGTTCCACTACCGCTGGAATACCCAGATGTACGCCGCCCGCGGCTGGGTCGTGGCGGAGATCAACTTCCACGCCTCGGCCGGCTACGGCCAAGCCTTCTCCGATGCCATCGTCGGCGACTGGGGCGGCAAGCCCTTCCAAGACATCATGAGAGGAATGGGGTACCTGCACGGCCGCTATCCGTTCATCGATATGACCCGCAACGCCGCGGCCGGGGCCTCCTATGGCGGCTACCTGATAAACTGGATCATGGGCCAGACCGACGCCTTCAAGTGCCTGATCTCGCACGACGGCGTCTTCGACTTGCGTTCAATGTGGGGATCGACCGAGGAGCTGTGGTTCCCGGAGTGGGAGCAGAAGGGCACGCCGTGGACCAATCCCGAGCAATACACGAAGTGGTCGCCCAGCTATTACGTCAAGAAATTCAAGACGCCGACCCTGGTCGTCCACAGCCAGAACGACCTAAGGGTCCCGCTCGAGCAGGGCCTTCAGCTGTTCAGCTCCCTGCAGCGGATGAAGGTCCCGTCCAAGGTCCTCTACTTCCCCGACGAGGATCACTTCGTCAGCAAGCCGCAGAACGCCGAGCTGTGGTGGAAGACCAAGCTGGACTGGCTGGACGCTTTTCTGAAATAGGGGTCAGGTCTTAACATATAACATTTGTCCAAAAAACCAAGCTTCTCTTACAAAAAAATCTATTTCTATTCGGATTGATAGAGAGCTTGAAGATTGGAACTCTGTATCCTGAAATATCCGCATTGAACGCAAATATAATCAGGTAGATATTTGCTTTTTAGCCTAATGTTATATGTTAAGACCTGACCCCAAAACGTCAGAGCGGGAGGCTGAGGAGCGCGAAGGGATCGACTCGGGCATTAAGTATCATGGCGCTCCAATGAAGATGAGGCCCGGTCGATCGCCCCGTACTCCCGATATTGGCGATCGCCTGCCCTCTCTTGACCAGGTTGCCGCGCTTCACCAACAGTTTAGAAAAGTGGCAGTAGTAGGTGAAAACACCCTGGCCGTGATCGATGATGACCGTGTATCCTGAAAAATACAACCGCCCCGCCAGCACAACCCGCCCTCCGTTCGAAGCCAGCGTCGGCGTCCCCCATGGCGCGGCGATGTCCACCCCTGAATGAATCGACGTGTTTGATTTGTTATAAACCCGCCGTTGGCCGAAATTTGGATAAGGCTCAAGGCCGGGCAAAGGCGACAGGAAGGTCCCCTCCGCCAGCCACTCCGGGGAGACGAGGCTCAGGACTTCCGACACGAGCTCGGATTCACGCCGGATCAATTCCAGCTCTCGGGGCGGAGGCGAAGTCATAGCCGTCGCCACACGGAGATTCGTGCTCGGGAATTTTTTCAGCTCGACGACAAGCGATTGCGGAGAGGCCTGGGCCGACCGGTCGGGATGCTCGATCGTGATTTCGAGCGGATAGGACTTGGGCTTCGTGTTCAAGTCGATCCCCAACAGGGCGAACGGCGTCCCGGCCATATCATTTTTCGGGAATTCCAGAATCCGGATCTGATCGAACCAACGCAAGGTGACGCGCTGAACGGACGGCTCGTCCTTGAGTTTGGCCAGGATGATCTCCCCTGGTTGAAGCGAACGGAAAAACAGGTCGACGGGAACGCCCGGCAGGCTGAACGTTTGCACGGGGGGCGGCAAGTAGGCCGAGATGGACGGCCCGACCATGATTAGGAGAAGGACCGCAGCCACCCTCTTCATACCGAAGACGTCTTTCGCAAAACCCGGCCGGCCGGCTTTCCGATGTGCTCGCCGTCCCGCACGGCTACACCGCCGTTGACGACGACATGAAGAATCCCGGCCGGATATTGATGAGGATTCGTCCAAGTGGCCTTGTCGGAGACCGTGGCCGGATCGAACACGACGATGTCGGCGAAAGCCCCGGCCCGCAGGACTCCCCGGCCCTGCAGTCCGAACTTCGCCGCCGGTTCGGAGGTCATTTTTCGGATCATGACCTCGGCCGGAACGAGCTTTTCGTCCCGGACGTACCGGCCCAGGATACGGGCGAACGTCCCGAAGGCCCGGGGATGGGGTTTGCCGGACGAGAGAACGCCGTAGGGAGCGCGGACCGAGCTGTCCGACCCGACGCCGACCAGCGGGTGGGCCAGAATGCGCCGGAGATTTTCCTCGGTCATCATGAAGATGACCGAGTCGACGTTGTCCCGTTCCTCGACGATCAGGTCGCGCATGAGCTCATACGGAGGTTTTCCCGCCCGTTCGGCCGCCGCCAGGACATCCAAGCCCTCGACCCACTTGTTTTTCTCCGAGACCACACCGGAAATGACGACCTTTTCCCAGGACTCGAACTTGCGCTCGCGTTCGGTGACATATTCCCGAATGCGCTTATCCTGGGCCGGATCCTTGAGCCGAGCCAGGAATTCCTCGGTCGTCCCCTGCCGGGCCCAGGCGGGGAAGTTAATGCTCAGGCCGGTCGAGCCGGCGATGTAAGGATAGCGGTCGCAGGTGATATCCAGGCCGTTGGTCTTGGCCCGTTCGATTAAAGACAAGGCTTCATCGAGCTTGCCCCAATTGCGCGGGAAGGCGGTCTTTAAATGGGAAATCTGCAGCTTGACGCCCGCGGCCCGGGCCGCATCGATAGCCTCCTGGAGCGCTTCGATCAAACGATCTCCCTCGTCGCGTATGTGGGTGGCGTAAACGCCTCCGCGCGCGGCGACGACTTTGCCCAATTCGGCGATCTCGGCGGGCGCGGCGAAACCGCTGGGCGTGTATTCCAGTCCGGAGGACAAACCAAACGCCCCGGCCGTAATGGCCTCGTCGATGATTGTCCGCATCCGGTCCATTTCCTCGGGCTTGGGGAGCCGGTCATTGAATCCCATGGCCGCGCCGCGCACGGACCCGTGGCCGATGAGAGTCGCATAGTTGACGGCCGTTTGGCCCTGTTCCAGACGGGCCAGGAAGCCGCGAAGATCCCGCCAATCGAGATCGACATCGAATTGAGCTTTGGCGTTCCGCTTCGCTTCCTCCAGGACTTCTCCGGCCACGGGAAACGGAGAAGACCCGCAATTGCCGCTGATGATGGTGGTCACCCCCTGCCGGATGGCGCTTTCGGCCTTTGGATTGGCCAACAATCCGAGGTCGGAGTGGTCGTGAACGTCGATGAATCCGGGAGTGACGGCCGATCCGCCGGCATCCAAAACAACGCGGCCCCGCGAAGCGGGGATTTTTCCGACTGTCTTGATCAGCGGACCGGCGATCCCGATATCGGCCCTGACCGGAGCGCCGCCCAGTCCATCATGGACCATTCCATTGACGATGACGAGATCAAATTCCTTGCCCGCGTTACAGCCTTGCAGGACAAGCCCCCCTCCGGCCAGGGACGCGGCTGCCGCCGCCGATCCGGCCGTCCGGAGAAACTGCCGGCGATTGATTGTGTGGGCCATCTTCGACGCTCCTTCCTTCAGTATTGTCGGTCGTCCCGGTCATATTAACAGACCCGGAGTCCGGCCTCAACCGCCCGACCGCGGAAGATAAACCATTCCGGATCGCGTCCGTTTTGTGTGCCTTGCTCCTGAGCGGCGCACGGTACTATCCCAAAGGGATGGTGGGTGAGATTGGGGGCATGGGCGAAGCGACCCATCGAGGGTTTAGCCGTTCCAAGTCAAGGGACAGGCCTGGGCGGCGGAAGTGGACCTCCGGCCGCCGTCGTTTTCGAGGGGAGCCGGCCCGGAAAGAGGCCGGCGTGCCTTGCCCGTCCCATGCTTCAGCGGAGGACCGGCGAAGATGTTTGAGCATGGCCCCGATCTTCTATCCTCAAAACCGAACCACGACCGCCGCCGTCGAGCCTCCGGGAACAGAAGCGAAGGCGATCCGAACATCGGCCGGGCGACCGGTCCGGTCATGCTTCCGGCCGAGGCGGACTATTGTCCGGCCGATCACATAGCCGAGGATCGATCCGGCCACGACATCGGACGGCCAGTGTTTGCCGTCATGAACGCGATAGACCGCGGCCAGCCCGGCCAGGCCGTAAGCCAGAGCATCGACCAGAAAACTCTCCGATTCCCCGGCCACCACGGCAGCCACGGCGAAAGCGCCGGCCGCGTCGCCGGAACAAAACGAGGTGTAGCGCCCCCGGAACGAAAAAGGGTGGAAGCTTTGCGGCCCTTCGTCGGCGTAGGGCCGGGCCCGGCCGACAACCGCCTTTAACACGAAAACGACCGCCGTCGTCGCGACAAAGCTTTCCAGACCCAGAAGCGCCGTCCGCCGCCACTGGATGTCGTCGAAAATTCCGCCTCCGGCGTAGAGTGCGACGATGAACCCGGCCAGAACGCCGCCGTTGCCGAACTTGGAGATGACGGAGGATGCCTCCCGCGAGGTGTCCGTCCGAACGCTTTGGAGGCCTTCATAAATTCTTCGATCAAAGGCGAAAAACGCGGCCGTCACCCCGGCGACGGCACCGCAAGCAAGCCAATCATCGCCTTTCCAGCGGAGGGTGGATGCCCACGTCTCTCGGAGATCGAAACCGAACCGCTTGATGAAATCGGCATCAAACCGATAATCATCGGGGACCGGGGATCGAAAGCCGTTTCCCTCTCCGGACGACGAAGACGGAGAATCGAATAAAGGCGTTCCCGGGATCTTTCCGGCCCAGGCCGAAGCAGAGGACAAACCCAATCCCAGGATGAGGCAGAGGGCCGACGCCCGGGCGCGGCGGTCAGCCTTGGGGGAACTCATAGGGCATCAACTCTTCGATAACGGCCAGGGTTTTCCCGGTGGCGCCGGAAAGCGACTCAAGAGTTCGGTGGGCCCGGCGCCCCATGTCGTCCAACGCCGCCGTATCCTCCAGATCGAACATGGCTTCGAGATCGGCCGGGGTGTGAACGACGCGGGCGCCTCCGTCCAGGACAAAGGCTTCCGCCAAGGCGGCGAAATTATCCATATGGGGGCCGAAAAAAACCGGTTTTCCATAAAACGCGGGTTCAAGCAGGTTCTGTCCCCCCCATTTGATCAGGCTTCCCCCGATGAACGCGGCATCGGCCAGAGCATAGAAACGGGCTAATTCGCCGATCGTGTCGAGGACGAGGACATCCCAGGCCGAATCGGGCCGGAGCTCGGTTTTCCGCTGAAAAAGAAGCCCCGCCCCCTCCGGACTCTTTCCCAGGTCGGCGAATTTTTCGGGGTGCCGCGGGGCGAGGATGAGCCGGACCGGCCGTCCGGCGGCCTTGGCCGCCCCGAAGGCCCGGAGAAGCGGACCTTCTTCGCCGGGATGGATGCTCCCGGCCAGGAGGACTTTCCGGGACGCCGGAATTCCGATGTCCACCCGGAAGCGTGCTACTTCTTCGGAGGAAAGCGCCGGCAGGCATACCTCGCACTTCAGGTTTCCGGCCACGGCGATGCGGTCGGCTTGAAGTCCGGCCTCCGTCAAGCGCTCTTTATCCCGTTCGGTCTGGACAAGAAAACGCGTAACGGATTTAAACACCGCCCGCACGAGCGGCCTTAACCTCCGCATCCGCTTCGCCGTCCGGGCGGAAATCCGGCCGTTGATCAGGAGGACGGGAACGGAGCGGCGTCGGGCTTCCCGCAGCAGGCGGGGCCAGAACTCGGACTCGGCCAGGATCATCAGATCGGGCTTCAAACCGCGGAAAACGCGCCGCACGCACCAGCCGAAATCGAGCGGAATGAAAAAAATGAGATCAGCGTCCGCCATCTTTGCTAGGGCCATTTTTTGTCCCGTCCCGGTCAGGACCGAAAAAGCTACCGCCCAGTCGGGATGCCGGGACTTGATTTCCCGGACTAGGCTCTGGAGCGATAGGACCTCTCCCACCGAGACGGCATGAATCCAGAGAAGCGGCCGGCCGGCCGGTCGTACGAGCCGGCGAAGCGCCAGGCGTTCGGCCAGGTGGAGTTTCTCCCCCCGCCGAAAACGGAGCTTAAGAGCATATCCAGGGAAGGCGAAAAGGAGGGCGATCAAAAGAAAAAAAGAATAGATCCAGTACACGGGGCCTGTCCTCCGGATTTAGCGGTACATCAACAGCCAGAACGTAACGATCCAAACGGCAATGACCGCTTGCAGGAATCGATCTTTAAACAGGACTTTGGTGGGCGAGCCGCAGTTGTTGAAGACGAGGCAAAGCTGGAGATACCGCAGGATCCCCAGGATGACCAGGATTACGGTCAGATACGTCTTATGGCCGTTGGGCCGGGCCAGTATTTCGGGTGAAATCGTATACATGATATAGGAAATGATCAAAACCGCGGCCATGACGATCATGGCGATATTTAGAAACTCGAGATTATATCCGTCGATAACCTTCCTCGAGATTTCCCCCTTTTCCAGATACAGCAGAACATCCTCCCGCCGTTTGGCCAGGGCGATGAACAAGGCCAGGAGGAAGGTCATGAGGATGATCCAGATGGAAAGAGGGACGCCGGAAATGCTCGATCCGACGAACAAACGCAGGATAAATCCGATGGCGATGACCGTCACATCGATGAGGGCGATGTGCTTTAAAACGGAGGAGTACAGGACGTTCAAGGCCATATAAACAAGGAGAATGGCCGCTACTTGGCTTTTCAGTAGATAGGATCCGGCCAGGGCCGGAACCGCCAGACCGGCCATCAGGAGAAGGGCGGCGCCTTTCGAAATCTTGCCCGCGGCCAGCGGCCGATCTTTTTTCAGCGGGTGCTTGCGATCCTCTTCGATATCGAGCAGATCGTTGAAAATATAGACGGCGCTGGCGGCCAGGCAAAAAAAGCCGGCGGCCAGAAGAGTGCGCCAGAAGGTAGGCGGGTCCGTAATGATGACGCCGAAAAAAAGAGGGAGGAAAATGAAGATATTCTTAACGTATTGCTGAACCCGCAGAAGCTGAAGAATCGTTTTCATTTCAGTCCGACTCCGAATTCAATAGGTCTCCCACAGCCGTCCCCAAGGGCTCTCGGTCTTCCAATTTTTCAGGATTTTTTTCCCCTTGAAGTTCCACCAGAATTTATCGTGGTAAAAATCCGAGGCGATCACGAAGAGATTGACCAGCGGGGTCCGGAAAAAAATGTTTTGCAGCTTTTTCAACGGACTGAACCAGAACAGATCCCCGAAAAGGCTGGCGAAGTTGTCTCCGACTTTAAACCGGAAATCGACGCCGGACACGTCGTCACCGACGATCTCGATCCGGCGCGGATCGCCGTTGCCCAGTCCGTCCTCCGTGGCCATGCGGATATAGGGAATAGACAGGGGATCGAATCCCATCATCTTGGCCGACAGGGCGTCGATAGCCACCTGATCGGAGGAGGCCAGGATATAATCGGCCCGGACGGGCTTGAGCGTCCGGGGACCCGGCCCGTTGCCCGCCGTAGTGGCGTCCATGACGGCGAATAGCCCGGAATGGATCTCCTTCTGGATGGCCAATAAATCGACGAGCGTTTCGTGGATCCAGGTGTGGGTATAATGCCTCCGCGTGGACAAGAGTCCCCCAAAAGCATTTTTCATGGCCCCGGTCGTCGTCGTATAAATGTGGCACTTCATCGTCGGGAAATGAATGATGTTCCGGCCGACGAAAAAATCGGGGATGTGGATCCCATGGGGATAGATTTTATCCAGGACGCGCATGGCCTTCCGGGGTTTGAACTCCGTCCAGGCCATATCCCGGATTTCGAAGTTATACTTCACAGGAATCGAATATTTACGGAACACCCGATCGAACTTGTTCAGCTTTTCCCCGTAGACGGGCCTGGTGACGACCGTCTTGTTCTCGACGGCCGTGATCGAGTCGTACCCCATCCCGCGCAGGGCGGCGATGGTCCCCTCAAGCTGCCAGGGTGTGGAATTCGCCCCGGGCATGGGAAAATGCCAGGAAATATTGTCCTTGAGAATCGTCGGCGAACTCTTGGGGAGCGCCGCTTCGATGTCGGCCATTTTAAGCAGTTTTTCCAGGTCCGTCAAAACCCTCTCGGGGCTCGTTTTGATGACGGCGACCTTTGATTTAAGCATGGATTTCGCATCCTTATCGAATAAACCCATCCGACTCCCCGGGCTGAAGCCCGGAGCAAATCAGGGTTAATACTGAGCGGCGCTTGTAACCCCGATTTGAAAATCGTGACTTGGCGCCGCAAATGTACCACTCTATTTTATACCAGATTCCGCCCCGGATTTCTTCACCTCTTTTTCACCCCTTGCCGCCTGCTGTTTTCTTCCCCGCGCGGATTACCAAAAAAAGAACGCGGACCGAAAATAATTGCTCAAATTCATGATCATGAACTGGAAAATGAAAACGCCGGCCCACAGCCCGAACGCGGCATATTTCAATCGCGGCGTCCAGTCCTCCTTCCGGAAAAGAAAGGCCAGGATCAGGAAAACGAAGACCTCATACGTCCCGCGGATTCCGTTTTCCATGCCCACCCAGATCATTTTATATTCCAGCGAAACGGAAACGAGAGAAAAAAGGAGCAGTCCGAGACTGAATATATTTTTATGTTTGAAGAAGATAATCAGGGACAGGATGAAAACAAGGGTCAACAGGATGGAATAGGCGATCGCCGTCGGGACGACCAACCGGAAATAACCGCCTTTCGCAATTTGCGTCAGCAGGTCTTTCAGACCCAAAAAAGGCACGGTGAAGTCGCCGGGGCTGAAAAACAGGGTTTTCCAGCCGGTCACCTCGAAAAGCCGGATCGTTAGAAAGATTCTCCAGAGAAAATAGGGCCCCAAGGAGCTCCCGATCAGCACAGCCCGGCGGAAATTTCGTTTTTGGAAAACTTCGATCCCCATGAGGGCGGCGGCCACGAGAAATCCCGTTTCCCGGAAGAAGAAGGAGATCGCCAGGAGAACCGCCGTCCCGAAGACGCGCTCCCGAAGATAACAAAACAGCCCGGCCAGGATAAAAACCATGCTGATGGACTCCGGCAATCCCAGGTTCAAGGAGTAATAAAAGCCGGGGACGAGGAGATAGAGGAACGTCCATAGCGGACTTTTCTTGAAGACGAGAATGATTTGCAGCAGAAAGAACGCGCCGAGGAAATGGGAGGCGACGATGAGCCAAATGATCGTCTTCGGGTAGTAAACCGGATTGTCGAAGGAAAACAATTTGACCAGAAGGGGGAAGCCGATCCGGCCGAAACGATAGGCCGGCTCATCGACGATGAGCCGATAGGTTTGGGGAGTTGTTTTATATTTGGACAAAAACGGATCGAAGGCCATGAAAAAATTGAACTGCCCGTCGTAATTCTCCAGGGGGGCTATGGTTTTCAGGAGCTCGTTCGCCCGGTAAAAATGAAACCAGTCTGCGTTGACATGGCGAAAATGGGATTCGGGCGAGGAGTCGTCGGTGATGATAATGCGGGCCGTCTGTCCGAGCCAAAGCCGGACGTCCCATTCGCGCGTCCGCAGCAAATCGTTGTTTCTCCCCGTCTCCTCCAAAACCACCTTTCCGCCGACTTCCAAGGCAACGGATTCCCGCAGGCCTCTCGCCTCGTCGCTGCGTCCGCCTCCGATCAAAAATCTGATTTTATCGTACCGCACGACGAAGTCGGTGGAAACCAGCTTGCCGAAAGGGCGATCGCCCTGGCTGGCGCCCCCGTTTTTATCGTAGGTTCCCACCCAGTACTGGCCCTGGGGATTGAGATAGAAACGGCGGTGATTGCGGTAGAGATCCTCCTGCCGGACCGGCTGGTAAAGAAACGCATTTCCTTCCGGGGTCCAATTCCGGAGAGTCCCTGTCTCGAAATCGGAGTTTTCGAAAAGCAGACCGGTGAACGAAGGCAGATACAGACGATCGAAAAGGCGGAGACGCTCCTCCTCGATGCGCAAAAAACGGCTGTAATTGCCGTCGAAATGCTTCCGGATGCCGCTCATATAAGAAAAAAAGAAGAGACAGATAACGGCCGGCAAGACCACGGAAACGACGAGTCTTTTCCGGGGAGAGGCGTCCAGCCCTTGGGCCGTGAAGAGGGACTGGAGGAAGGATTTTTTTCGTTTGATCCCGCGGAAAATATACTTCAGCAACGCCGCCCCAACGGAAAAATGGGAGAAAAGGACGAATGGGATCAGGCTCCCGACCGAGAACAGAAGCCTCCACTTCGTGATCAACGGAAGAGCCGCCGCCGCGGAAAATATCCCGACGAACAGAATAAGGAAGAAAGCGCTTCCGCGGTCGATCCACTTGACCGCCGGAACCGTCCCGCGCCAGATTCCCAGGATGAAAAGGACCCCCAACAGCCCGGCCGCGGCGATCCAGGAGATGTTTTGATAATCCCGAGAGGCCTCGGGAATCACGATCATCTTGACCACCCCGCGCGAATATCCGGAATAATTCTTCAGCCGGATTCCCTCCACTCTCCAGCCCTGATCTCCGGCCCGGATTTCGACGTTGTTGTCGCCGGGGTGAAGAAGGCCGTCCGGAACATCCAGGGGCGTCTCGACGAGATCGCGGGATCCGAAGAGGGCGCTTCCGATCAACGTTGCATTGAGAAAAACGGCCGCCGTTCCCTGTTTTTGACCCTCGGAGCGAATCGCCAGGAACAACAACCAGGGCCCCCCGCGATCGAGGAGCTCTGAACCGATGGTCAGGCGGCCGGAGAATCCCGAGACGGCGTTCCCGCCAACCTTTCCTTCAAAATTGACGCGCCGGAAATCCGAAAAAACGACCGCCCCGGCCAGAAAAGAGAGAAGGACCGCCAGGACCAGCGAATAGAGCATGGTCCGGACTTTTATTTTTGGAAAGGAGTGGTTTTTTCGAATCGAGCGCATGATGAAAATCGGTCATCCCGTGGGGGCCTCTCTTATATAATCGCTGAACTGAATTGTCAAGAAAATGGAGGGAGAGCTCGGGGTGGAGGGGGGCGAACACGAGCGTTTCCCCGGCGAGGAAACACTCTCCGGCTCCTCCTTCGCTCTTTTCGCCTGCGGCGAAAATCCGTGCCCGCTCAGTCGTCAATCCTATGCTGTCGCATAGGACGAGCAAGGCACGCGGGCTTTGAGACCCACCCGCTTCGCCCTATCGCCCTAAGAAAAATCAAAAAACAAATTTCGTGCACTCTGTCGATCCTATGCTGTCGCCTAGGACGAGCAAGGCACGC
>CAZLAM010000108.1:0-24215 GCA_964557435.1 uncultured Eubacteriales bacterium | reverse complement strand
CATTTTTTAGGGTCCCCATCTTCTCAAGAAAATTCAGGGGTAATACCAGGGCATAGGGTTGGCCGGTATCAATCATACTCCGAGCTTCGATGTGGCCATCTAATTTGCAGGCGATCATGGGAGCATGATTGATGACATGCTTGGTAAATTTGAGTAAGTACGCCGATTTATCTTTCTCCTGGATGGCAGCCAAGGATTGGGGTTGGGTGGATAAAATCATCTGTTGCTTTTCATAGTCCAGGGTGACGGTGAATCTTTCCAAAAAATCTGAACCAATTAAGCCATGTACCTGCAAGCCATAGGCTTGTTTAAATTGGTGCATGTTGAAATTTGTGAAAACAAAGACGTTACCAAAGGTTTGCCCCGCCATCACCAGGTTATTGATTTTAGCCATGGGGCCCTGTTGTTTTAACTTCAATTGATCGGCCAGGGTTTTGTCAATGAAGGTGAGCGCCCCGGTATCCAAGACAAAGTGATAAATTTCCTTGGAATCATTGATTTGGCATTTAACCAGAATCAAATAATCTTTGAGTTCAAAGGGAATGATATTCTCCGTGACAGCGATAGGGGGCTCAGCCTGGGGTTTGGCCAAGATGAATATTCCCGGGATCATCAATAACAAAAAAAATACACTGCATTTTTTCATGTTAGTCCCTCTTTTTCATCAATATCTATATGGATATATTACCGTTGGCATGGGTTGTGCTCATGATTGATTCTCCAATTCCGGCCTGAGCTTGGGACGCTTTCGGAATCGGTTTGAATCCCCATCCTGACCTCGTCAGCGAGTGTATTCAAGCCCGCGGGGCGATGTCAAGCAGCGGCGGCGGCCGTAAAGCGGCCGCCTAGAACCCCACGCGCTCGGTGCGGCGGATGATCGGCGCATGGCAATAAACCTCTTAAAATTCTTTATGAATTATCACCATAAGCCAGGCCAGCGCGGCTTGCCTTCGGATTGGCTCTTGAATTTCGCGATAATGGCTTCTTGAGTCCCTTCTTTGATCCCAAACCAATCCTCCAGGCTCGCGCCGGCCAATTGCGCGCGCCGCTTCAATTCAACGACGAATTGAATGGTCCCGTCGTTGCTGATGATGGGGCCATGTTGAAAGATCGAATAGGCATCGCCGGGCGCCAACAGGGCCGTGGCGGCGTCAACAATTCCCAGACACATACCCGATTCCCGGCCGTACACGCCGCCGTCGGCCGGGCAGATGACAAGCCCGTGCAATCGTGATAATTTGGCTCCTGCGATAAAGCTCTAAGGAGACGGCCATGCCCCCCGACGATCCCCGCAGCGCCGCTTTGAGGGCGGAGTACAGAGCCCGCATCAACCGGGTTATAGACCACATCGACAAGCACATCGACGAGAGCCTGCGGCTGGAGGATCTGGCCCGGGTGGCCAACTTCTCGCCCTTCCACTTCCACCGCATCTTCGGGGCCCTGGTCGGCGAGACCCTCAACGGCTGGATCCAGCGTCATCGGGCGGAGAAGGCCGCCGCCTGCCTGCTGGCCTATCCGGAGACACCCATCACCTCCATCGCCCTCGACTGCGGCTATTCGGGCTCGGATGCCTTCGCCCGGGCCTTCCGCGAACACTTCGGCATGAGCGCCACCGACTGGCGCGGCGAGCCAGGCCTGGAATGGCGCAAGATCCGTCAAGCGGATCGCAAAACGGGTCAAGCCCCATCCCTGGACTGCGATTATGATGGCGGCGATATCCACGCCGCAAGGAGGCAGTTCATGGACAAGTCGAAGTACACGGTCGAGGTCAAGCGGAGGCCGCCGCTGACGGTCGCCTACGTCCGCCACATCGGCTCCTTCCAGGGGGTCGGCCAGGCCTTCCAAAAGCTGATGCAGTGGGCCGGGCCGCGTGGCCTGCTCCGCTTCCCCGAGACCCAGATGCTGGCCATCTACCACGACAGCCCGCACATCACGGAGACCGACAAGTTGCGCTCGGACGCCTGCATCACCGTCCCACCTGACACCAAGGTCGAGGGCGAGATCGGCAAGGCCGACATCCCCGGCGGCCTCTTCGCCGTGGCCCACGCCGAGATCGTCCAAACCGAATTCGGGGAGGCCTGGGACGCCATGATGGACTGGCTGGCGGGCAGCGGCTATCAGCCGGACGACAGGCCCTGCTACGAGATGTACCTCAACGACCCGCAGAGCCACCCCGAGGGGAAGTTCATCATCGAAATCTGCGAACCTATTCGCCCGATGTGATCACGCCGCGGCAGGGAGCGATTTTTCGAAGCCGAAAATTCGATATCATATCGCCCGGGAGGGGCTCATGAACAAGAAAGTCGCGATTCTTTTTGCCTTCATCGCCGCGCTGATCGGAGCGGCTTATGCACAAGTTCATCGCCGACAAGGGCTACGAGATGGCCGGGATGCATGAAGAGGAATATCTGGTCGGGCCCGGCATGGGCAACGCCCCGCCCGAATCCTACCGGACCATCATCCGCTACCAGGTCAAGAAGAAATAGGCGCGGACGGCCGCGGCCGGATCACTTCCCGAAGATCTCGGGCAGGTTTTTGATCCGGTACTCGCGATAGACGAAGGAATCCCCGCTCGTCTCAACCGTACCGAAGCCGGAAGAGAAGAAGAGCGCTCGATTCAAGTCCGGTCCGGGCGGGGGGATCAGGGCATAGAGATACTCGCCTTTCGGGCTGAAAACGTCGATTTCAAATTGCTCCGGTCCGGTGACGCGATAGGCGGCGAGGTAGCCCTTGGGCATGGGCAGCACGTCCTTGAAGGCTACGTACTTGTCCGGGTAGGCGGAAAGCATCCATTTCGTTCTCTCCTCCTTGCCCGCCCAAGCCATCATCTTGGCCACATCGCTGCGCTTGGCCTTGACGTATTCGTGTTCTTTGCGAATGACCAATCTGACTTTGCCGGAATAGTCCCCGACCCGAATTTCGTACTCCGTGTTTAGCGCATAATAAGTGAGCTTCCGCGAGGGATCGGCCGCGAAAACGAAGTTGGGCGTCGCCCACGACTCTCCGAATGCTCCTTGCCCGTTGGGGTTGCGGATCGTTTTAATGTTCGCGGCTTGGAGCAGATCGGTCGCCGTTTCCACCCCGTCCATATCGAAAGCGACGAGCTTCAAAGTCCAAAGGCCTTCTCTTTTTTCGTTCCAGGTGACGCTCGTAGCGAAAAACCGATCCACATCCACACTGGCGTCGCATCTGTTCTTGAGGACTCGATCCTTGATGAGCTTCCCTCGGCCGTCGAAACGGGTGACCTTTTGACCGCCGAACACCCAGAAGTCCGTTCTATAACAATAAACGTAGTACCCCTGCATCGGGCTAAACTCGCCCGGGCCCTGCCCTTTCTTCGTCAGCAGGCCGAGATATTCGCCGGCAGGACCAAAGCGGTGCCCTTCCGCGCCGTTGGGGTCAAAGAGAATGACGCCCCCTTGTTCGTCGCGGTAGAAGAGGATCATCCTCATCCCCACCTCGGGCTGTTCGTACGGGTCGATGGTCCGCGTCCGCTCGACCTCGAGCTTGATCGTCCCCTTGAGCGGCTTGGCCGGATTATAGACGTGCGGAACGCCATCGATGGTCTTGAACTCGATCTTGTCCTGGACGGCGGACGAAGCCGCGGCTAGCGCGAGAACGGCGATCGCGGTCATGATAACGGATTTGAAGCGCATGATGGACTCCTGCTCATCAAGTCGGCTGCTCACTCCCCAGAAGCCGCTATTCGGTAGTACGCTTGGAAACGCCGCTTCGTTGCGGCTTTATTCCAAGATCTTCAATCCCTGAAAATTCGCGGAATAGAATCCCCTGTCCCTGGTCAGAAAAGCGTCGGCCTGAACCAGGGCGTGAGCACCGATCAAAAAATCCGAAATGATCCGCAATCGCCCCGGTATCGGGCTCTTACAAGTCGAACAGAGAGCTTGCTCCTGACGGCTTCGGAATCGCCTCCAAAGCTGACCGGCTATATGGAGCGCTTTCGGTTCCAGATACGAGATTCTTATTCCCGATTCCTCCAAGAAGAGCTGAACGTCGTCCGCAGAGGGGAATCGCGCGCCCAGCTCGGCGACGACGATCTCGCAGACGACGAGTCCTCCTGACGCGTTTTGTAAGTCGAGAGCCGCTTTCGAGGCCGCCGAAAACTCCGATCCCTTGACCAGAACGTCGAGAAGGATATTGGTATCGATCGCCGTAATCACCGGCCCCTCAGCTCCTCGATGAATTCATCGACGGTTTGCCCCGTCGGATTGTCGAGAAAGCCGACCCATTTATCAAAAGGGGACTGCAGAACGGCTTTCCTCATCCGGAATTCGCCGTCAACCTCGACGAAATACACCGCCTCGCCCTCGGAAATCCCCATTCGGTCCCGGACTTTCTTGGGAATGGTGATTTGGCCTTTGGAAGTCAACTTGGCGGTATACATTCTTACAATTTCCTTACTTATAATGTAAGGATTTTGAACCTAATTGTCAAGACTGTTTAATTAGAGCTTAATTCATTGGAAACATGAATAGAGGACGCCAGGCCCGCTCTCCGGACCTTCCCCCGATGGGCGTGGGCGTAGAAGCCGTAGTAAAGGACCATGACTTGGCCTTTGTCGGGAATATGCGAGGTCACCCGGGCGACAAACTCCGGATAATCCATCGTCTCCGCCGCGGACCCTGTCTCGCCCGACCGGTAACCAACTTTACCCTCAGATTCCAAAAATGTCAGCCGCTCCAGCTTGGCCTCCGGAGCGGACGGCTCTCTCAAGGGTTCTTCCCCGGTATTTCTCAATCCTTCAGGCCGAAAACAAGGATCGGTTCAAGCGGAGGCGGGCTTTGCGGTCCTCGGGCGCGAGGTGAAAGAGGCCGAATTCTCTCCGCTGGTCGTCACGGAGGTTGTCGAGAAGGATCTCGACTGGGGAAATTTGCGGCGCGGATTCGCACGGATTCGAGTTGCCAGGAACCGTCGCCGTTTATATTGACATTCTCCAAGAGGAAATTTATTCTTCTCCCCGAAGAATAATGGTCATCCTTCTCGCCAGTATTGCCGTACTGATTTTACTGATCGCCTGGCTTCGTTTGCATGCTTTTGTTTCGCTCATCATAGTCGCCCTTTTGACCGGTCTGGCCGCGGGCCTTTCGCCCGTGGAATTGTTGAAAACCATCCAAAAAGGGGTGGGCGATACGATGGGCGGCGTTGTGCTTATTTTGGGTTTCGGTGTGCTGCTCGGCAACTTGCTTTCCATTACGGGGGTCACGGCGGTCATGTCCAAGCGCCTGCTGGAGGTGTTTGGGGAGCGGCGAGCGCTCTGGGCCCTGGCCTTGACGGGTTTTTTCATCGGACTGGCCATGTTTTACAATGCGGGTTTCGTGGTCCTCGCGCCATTCGTATTCAGCGTCGCGAGGCAAACGGGACAACCGCTCGTGCCGCTGGCCATCGCCATGGCGGCCCCCCTGTCGATCACGCATTGTTTTCTCCCTCCTCATCCCGGGGCGACCGTGGTTGTGAACACCCTTCACGCGGACATGGGTAAAACACTGCTTTTGGGGCTTGTCGTGGCCGTTCCGCCCGGAATCGTCGCGGCGATTCTTTTCCCCAAGCTCTTGAAAAACATTCCGTCCAATCCCCCCAAGGATCTTTCCCAAGGATCGAGCGAGATCCCTTCGAATCCGCCGTCCTTTGGCCTGAGCTTCGTGATTGCCGTTCTGCCGGTATTGCTGATGGCCGTATCGACAGCGGCGCTGCTGGTCTTGCCCGAAGGCTATGGCCTTCGCCGATGGTTGACGTTTGCCGGGGATTCCAGTATGGCGGTGATGATCGCGGTGCTCGCCCTTCTTTTTTTCCTTGTGTATCTGAGGCGCCAATCACCGGGGGCCGTATTGGAAAAAGCGTCGGGATCCCTTGGGGCGATTGCGGGACTCGTATTGATCATCGCCGCGGGCGGAGCCTATAAACAGGTTTTGCTCGACGCCGGCATCGGCCAGCGCTTTGCGAGTTTGGTTTCCACCTTGCCCCTTTCACCGCTGATTTTGGGTTGGTTGGTGGCTTCCGCCATTCGAATTACCATCGGATCGGCGACAGTGGCGGGCATGACCGCGGCGGGGATTGTCCTCCCGCTGGTCGGTTCGACCGGGACCTCGCCGGAATTAATGGCTCTCGCGATCGGCGCCGGAAGCGTCATGTGTTCGCATGTCAACGACGCCGGATTCTGGATGTTTCGGGAATGGTTCGGCTTGAGTGTGTCCGATACGTTCAAAACGTGGACCGTGATGGAAACCCTCGTGGGCGTGATCGGCTTGATCATGGTTTTGGGGCTCAATCTTTTCCTATAAAACGAATTTGGCAATGTCATGCCCCTGGATAGGATTCGATCCAATCTCACCTAACGATCGGGAGACGAACATGAAATCAGCCAATTTGGGGGTCATGGGACTCGGCGTGATGGGGCGGATGCTGGCTCTCAACATGGAGCGAAACGGTTTTCGGGTTGCGGGAATCGATGTGGACCCGGCCAAGTCGCGAGCCTTCGCCGACGACGCTCAAGGGAGGAACTTGCTGGCTTGCGAGACCATGGAGGCGTTCATCGCCGCGCTCGATCGTCCCCGCCGCATTCTGATGATGGTTCCGGCGGGCCAAGCCGTGGATGCGGCCATCGCCTCCCTGACACCGGTCCTTGCGCCGGGCGATTTATTGATCGATGGGGGAAATACGTTTTTTCTCGACACGGAACGCCGTTCGCGGGAATTGGAAAACGTGGGGATTATCTATATCGGCACGGGGGTCAGCGGCGGGGAGCAAGGCGCCCTGTGGGGACCGGCCATGATGCCCGGCGGGCAACCGGAAGCTTGGGATCTGGTGAAACCCCTTTTCGAGGCGATTGCGGCCAAAGCCTATGGCGAACCCTGCGTGGCCTACATGGGACCGCGGGGAGCGGGGCACTATGTCAAAATGGTCCATAACGGCATCGAATACGGCGACATGCAGTTGATCGCCGAGGCGTACGACATCCTGCACCGCGGCGCGGGCCTGGAAAATGACGAACTCCACCGGGTCTTCAGCGAATGGAATCGAGGGGAATTGGAATCCTACTTGATCGAAATCACCGGGGCCATCTTCGCGAAAAAGGATCCCGAAACGGGAACCGCGTTGGTGGACGTGATTCTGGACGAAGCGCGGCAAAAAGGAACGGGCAAATGGATGAGCCAGAATTCCTTCGACCTCGGCGCCCCCACGCCGACGATCAACGCGGCCGTCGAGAGCCGGATTCTATCGGCGTGTAAAGACGAGCGGCGCGCGGCTTCGCGCGTATTGGCGGGTCCGAAAACGAACATGGCCTTGAACCCGACGGAGGTCATTTCGATGGTGTGCGAAGCGTTGTACGCGGCCAAGATTTGCTCTTATGCCCAGGGCTTTGCCTTGATGCGCTTAGCCAGCAAGGAATACGGATATCATTTGAATTTCGGCGAAATCGCCCGCATCTGGCGCGGGGGATGTATTATTCGGGCCCGATTCTTGAATGAGATTCGCGACGCCTTCGCCCGCAACCCCGGCCTCGTCAACCTGATGATGGACTCGGTGTTTTCGCAGTCGATGAATTCCCGGCAGGAATCCTTGCGGCAGCTCGTTTCGCTGGCGGCAACCCGCGGGATTCCGGTCCTGGCGTTCGGTTCTGCGCTGGCCTATTACGATGCCTATCGGAGCGAGCGTCTTCCCGCCAACCTGACTCAAGCCCAGCGCGATTATTTCGGAGCGCACACATATCGCCGCGTCGATCGCGACGGCATTTTCCATACCGAGTGGCCATAGCGTTCCTTGTTTTGGGAGGCGAATCCCGATTCAACCGACCGACGATTCGAAAAGGAGAGTCGACCATGAAATACGGTCTTTCCATCCCGTCCGAAGGATCCCTCGATTTCCTGTCGCTGGGAGCGCTCGTGCATCGTCTGGACCCGGGAATCGTCCCATTCCGCAAAGCCTCGGAATGTTCGATCCATGTGAGCGGCGGCGAGTTCAACTGCGCGGCGAATCTCTCCGACTGTTTCGGCCTGAAAACGGGGATTGTCACGGCCATGGTGGATTATCCCATCGGCGATTTGATCGCCGAGCGCGTTCGGGCGATGGGCGTTGCGCCTTTCTACAAGCGATTCAAACACAACGGTGTCAACGGACCCAACATGGCGACCGTTTACAGCGATCGCGGTTTTGGGGTGCGCGCGCCCGTGGTGTTCTACAATCGCTCGAACGAAGCGGCCGCCTTGCTCAAACCGGGAGACTTGGACTGGCCGAGTATTTTCCGCGCGGGGGTGAGGTGGTTTCACAGCGGCGGCATATTCGCGTCGCTGTCGGAAACGACCGGAGACGTGATCCTCGAGGGAATGCGGGCCGCCAAGGACGCCGGCGCCGTGACCTCCTTCGACTTGAACTATCGCCCCAAACTGTGGAATATCCGGGGCGGCCGGGATCGCGCCCAATCGGTGATTCGCCGGATTGTCGATCATGTGGATGTTTTGGTGGGCAATGAGGAAGACTTGCAGCTCGGTTTGGGCCTTGCGGGCCCAGACGCGGCCGCCGGCTCCCCATTGAACCCCAAAGCGTTTTTCGGAATGATCGACCGGTTGGTGGAAAAGTCCCCCCGAATCAAAGTCGCGGCGACCACGCTGCGCGAAGTCCATTCGACGAATCGCCACTCCTGGGGAGCCGTGGCGTGGGTGGACGGGAAGGCCTACGTCTCTCCGACTCGCGAGATCGAGGTTTACGACCGGGTTGGCGGCGGGGACGGCTTTGCGTCCGGCTTCTTTTACGGTTTATTGGCCGGAGAGCCGGAGCAGGAGGCGGTCAACTTGGGCTGGGCGCACGGCGCCTTGCTCACGACCTTCCCTGGCGATACCACCATGGCCACCGTCGAACAGGTCAGGGCTTTCGCCAAAGGCAACTCGGCGCGTATTCAACGGTAGCGAAACTGCGGCCTAGAAACGGGCCGGCCTAACCAAGAGCCTGGCGGCATGTAAAACGCCGATTCGTCTCCTCCCGTTTTTGACGGATCCCGAACGATCCTTGATCCTTGTTCCCGATGGCCTGAGGGAATTTTTTGGCAAAATCGGATTCGTAACCGCGCTCAGCCTAAAAAAGAAATTCCTCTCCACCTTTATGGGGACCGTTTCCCTCACCGGGTCTGACGGCCGTCCGCGATCACCTTGGCCTCGGCCCAATTGCCGGCCACGCCTTTCCCCTCGACCATCCGCAGAAGATATTCGACGCCCTTCTGGAAGAAGACGCTCGCAGGGATGGGCGTGGCAAATCGGAGCCGTGATCTTAAAAACAAGAATCAGATGGCCTCTAGGATCTATTCAAGAAAGTTATCGTTAATTGCAAAACGGTGGCAAACGCCACCCACAGGAGATAGGGTAGGTTGGCATACACAACCCATCGGAGATGTGACCCGACGGCCAAAAGCGCCCAGATGAGCGTGCCAAGGACGAGGAGAATATCGAGCGAGGCGAGGAGATTATTTTTCAGTCCGAATTGGATCGGCGTAAAAGCGGCGTTAAATAAGAGATTGAGCGCAAAGGGCAGCGCCACCGTCCGCGGAATCTGCCGGATGAAGGCTTTGTAAAATACGGTCCCGAAAGAGACGGCGATAATTGCATACAGCACCGTCCATACCGGACCAAAAAGCCATGAGGGCGGCGCCCAGGATGGTTTGATCAATGTTTGATACCACGTGTTGGAGGGCATGGCTTTTATTTATTATATTATTTTTTGATCAAATTGAAAATTTGTGGGAAGCCCTCTATGATTGAAACGCGTCCAGGAGGTGAGCCATGTCCGAAGGAATCGGCGACCGGTATCAGCGGGAGACGAAATACCGCCGGAACGACCTTCCCCGCGGAGGATTGGACTGGGCGTCCCGTCCGGCCCCGTATAAATCATATGACGGCGCTCCCCGTTTCTTCCTCGATCCCCCGGACATCGAAGCCGGTGCTCCGCTGTGGCGGACGATTCACGATCGCCGGAGCCTGCGAGCCTATTCGGGCGAGCCGTTGAGCCGGGCCGAAGCAGGCCAGGTCCTTTGGGGAGCCCAGGGGGTCACGGCGGTCGGCCGGGGATCGGCCTTCCGGGCCGCGCCTTCCGCCGGCGCCCTCTACCCCGTCGAGACGTACGCCGCCTTGCTCAACGTAGAAGGATTCGATCCGGGGCTCTATCACTATGACGTCCGGGGGCATGCCCTGGAACAAATCCGGAAGGGCGACCTCCGCCGCGAGCTGGCCGCGGCGGCCCTGGATCAGACGTTCATTATAAAGGCCGGCCTCCTCCTGGTTTGGACGGCCCTCTTTGAACGGGCCAAATGGAAATACCGCCAACGGGCATACCGGTACGTCTATCTCGATGCCGGTCATATTGCCCAGAACGCTGCCCTGGCGGCGACATCCCTGGGGCTCGGCTCCTGCCAGATCGCCGCCCTCTATGACGACGAAGTCAACGCGCTCCTGGGGGTCGACGGAACGGCGGAAAGCGTTGTCTACATGACCTCGATCGGCCGGCCGGCGGCGCTAACAGCCCGGCGGACCGACACTTCTTGACCTCACCTGCCGCCCCTGGAACTCGGGGTGTCTGCTGGCAGGCGCTTCTCGTCAAGAAATAAGGCAATTTCGCCTTGACAAACTCCGGTTTCGGCGACTATTCTTTATAAAGACGGAATCATATGGTCATCCCGGAACATCCTCGGAGCGAAAGCAAGATGTCGCGGTCTGCTATCCGATCAAGGGAGTCCTTCATGAAACGAAAATGCGGAATCCTGGCGGCGATGACGATCGGCTTGGCGATAGCGATCCCCACCGGGCTCTTCGCCAATGATATCCAACGGCTGATCGTGGATGCGGGCATCAACCTGGGATTGTGGCATGTGCAGGTCGAATTGTTCAACACGCCTACAAATGATCCCTCCCAGGTTACCTACGCCACGAATACATTCAATTCCATAGTCGAAATCCGAAACCGTCTCATTGGTCCCTTGGCCAATATCGACCTGCAGTCTGTTCTCGATCTCATCAGCAGGTACCCGGCCGCCACGGACGGTCAGAGCGCCGCCCACCGGGCGAGCTATGTCCACGGCATTTACTGGCTGTTGCGAAGCCGGCTGTCCGTGCTCTTCCTTTCCACCCAAGGGATTTACGCCAGCCCGAATTGCGACAGCTCCTTTCTTGATGTCGGCTATTACTTGGGCCGGGGGCAGATGGGAGCCTTTGCGAACAACGAATACGTGATGTCGAACGCCCGGACTATGATGCTCCAGGCTGTCAGGGTCGGATTGGATTTGGCGCTGAGCTGCCCCTGCACCTTCAACGTGGAAAACGCGTGGGGAGCGATTCCCATTGTCAACGCCAGAACCCTGGCGGATTTCGAGAGGCTTGTCGAGCCGATCAGAGGGACCGCGGCCGTCGCCTCGCTGATTTTTCCCGAGGGATCTCCGATTTCGCTTTCCTCCCCCCCGCCCAGTTCCCCTCCGCCCCTGCCAAATCCCTCGGCTTCCCTCTTGGGGACATGGAGGATGGGGGACGGGGCCACCGTGAATTTCGCCCAGTCGGGGAACATGATTATCGGAACGATCCATAACCTGCCTTCTGTCTATAGAAGTCTCGGCTACAGGGAAGGCATGCAGTATTTCACATTTTTGGGCGGTTCCCAGGGCGTTTATTCGGGCCAGGTGATCATACGCGACAGCGGCGGCAATTTCACTTGGAAGAATTGCCGCGTCACGGTGAGCGGAAACTCGGCGACATTCAACGAATTATTCGACGGGGGCCGTGCTTCGTATACCGCCACGAGAATCTGATAAACCGGCGCGGCCGCAGGGCTTCTGTTTCAGATTTTAGGGGGACCGTTTCCCTCACCGGGTCTGACGGCCGTCCGCGATCACCTTGGCCTCGGCCGCTCAGGAAAGCGGATTTCCGTTCGTTTTCGGCATGCTCGGAGTTTATCGTCGGGCGGTGGAGCGTGTCAACAAATTAAAAGGCCACTCCCATCGTTCCGGCGGCGATGCAAATTCATCCGAATATCATTTATTTGGAAGCGCTCCAAAGATTTATTTCCGGCCCGAATGACAAATTCTACGGGGGTCCCTTCCCCTAACTCCAGAGGGCCTTAAAAAGCCGGAGGCGGATCCAAAAAAACTTTGTGACTTAGCCTCAAGGTGAGTTCTCAAATTATAATACTAATAGATGGTATATGCAGATTTGTCTTCTGATTTCTGCTCGATCCATAGGACAAGTGTACATGTGCCATCCGTATCCCGGATCATTCCCTGCCGGACACCCCTTCCTGCCTCCATTTTTTTGCCATTGATCATCAGGTGGGCCGGGCGGTCAGATTCCCAGCTTTTAATTACGAAGCACGGATTCAAGATCGGGTTGTCTGCAGATCCGTCAAGGCTGAATGAGATCTTTTTTGATTTTTTGTTTAAAACATAGGCTCTTTGCCCCTTCTCAAATCCCTTACTTTCAGCTCCGCTGATATTGCGTAATTCAGGAGCATAGTTCCAGGAGCGGTTAAGATATTTGAGTTCAGAGGCGGGAAGATCTGTTATGCCATAAATATTATACATATCTGTTCTGCCGTCATCCAGCAGATGATGCGGTCCATATAAAGTGATGATACAGGATGAACTGACCCTGTCTATTCCTGTGGCAACCGTTCCGTCACTTGGCAATAAACCAAACGGATAATGGTTCCAGGCGTTATATTTGGTATGTCCCAAAGCCATCCTCATTGACTCCCACTGACTGTAGGGTACGAAATGTGATCCAATTTCACCAATATTAAAATGTTTGTATTTCGAATTGAGATTCATGTAAATCAGGTTTCTGTTTTCTTCAATCGGCGGGCCTTTCCTGTACGGAACCCCTGTGGAATAATTCCATAATTCCGTTTCCCCCTTAATATTAGAAACGGTGATGGCATCATAAGGAACATGATCTTCAGGCCTGGTCCCAGGCTGGCTCAGCAGTTCATTTTGCTGGGTTTGAATATCCTTGAAATCCTTCAATCTTCCGCTCACCTGGTATCTGACGGAGACTGCATCAGGATATATATACCAGTATTCATCGGTCCATAATCCCCATCCCTCAGCATCAACTGTCAGCCAATCATAGCTGACACCCACGCTGGCATTCCGCCAGTGAACCACGACTCTTGCATCCGTATTCTCAATGAGCCTGACATGAGAATATCGGCATGTCTTATCCGACATATGCTCATAACACTGGTCGGTATAATCTTCAGGTCCCTGGTCGCTATTCCATATCCCCTTCGGCCCTGGTTCGGTGACAATACTTGGCAGGTAATTCGTCCCTCTCCAGAACACGAAACGACAGGGTTTATCATCAAAAGAAACCACGATATCCGCATAATCCCCAAAACGCCATAAACCGTCCCATTCTGGACTGCATTTCAGGCGGGTATATGTTGCCCCGAATTTGTTCGGGATATCTTCTCCTGCGGGCAGAACCCAAAAATCAAGAACCTTTGAGTTCTCAGGTTTGTAATTTCCGTATCCTGATTCTATTTCAGATTTATCCAAGGCCCTGTTGAACAGTCGAACTTCATCTATTAATCCGCTGAAAACCATATTCGACAGGAAGGATTTTGTAATGTTGCGTTCATATGCCCAGGGTGATTTCTTTTCGTGGGCCATGCCAATATAAAGATCATGATCAGCAGCATCAGCAAGTCGACCATAAATGTCATTCGTCCTTATCAATTCTCCATTGAAATAAATACGGAATCCCTCTTTCTGCCTGTAAACACCCGTTAAACACGTCCATTCCAGAAGGGGAACAGATTTTTTTGTCGTCACGCCAACCCAGGAGCCGTCAATGTTGGCATACAGTCCGATTTGTCCCAGATGGTTTATGGACAATGAATAGCCGGCCTTTTTGTTCTGGTCATGATCAACAATTCCGGCCTCGTTCCAAGGGTATTCCTGGGGAGCAATCCATACATCAATGCTAAAATCGCCGGTCATTTGAGGCATATCAGCCGCCGGCATGACGACCTTATTAGTGTAACCATCGAAAGAAAGGCATGATCCTGATATTCCAGGCCTCCAGTAAGAGTCAACACCTCTGATAATACAGGATGTCCCCTTATTATGCTCAAGGGTATAATCATTGTTAAGGCCCAGTCCTTCATCAAGTTTCCACCATAGAAAAGGCGACCTATTCTCTTTATTTAGCACGGCGGATCCTGAGATCTTTTCCCCCGGCCGATTCTGCCGTTTTGCCTGGATAAGATCTAGAGTTTTAATTCCGTCCCCGGCAAGTTTCAATACCTGTGTGGTTATATTCATCGGATCTTTCCATTCATCCAGTGAATAACACCCTTTTTTAATTTTCCTGGTCACAATGCCTTTCTTATCAATAATGAAGTACTCATCAACATAATCAGCAAAATATGTTCCGATATCACCGTTATAGCTTTTCTTGAAATCAGTGAAATTCAGACTGTTCTGGTCAGGAGCATATCTCCAGTGTACCGTAATCTTATCTTTAGAGCTTTCAACAACTCTGACATAAGAACATTTGTTAATCCTATCAGGTCGGTCCTCAGGGCCGTCGCCATTAAACGGAATAATCCTGTTAAAAAAATGCTTTGAGCCTTTAACTTCCCAGTAAGGCGAATAGCTGTATTCACGACTAAAAATCAATCGACCTAAATCGTTGACGTTAACAACAATATCTGCATACTTGCCGGTGTTATTATTGTCATCAAAATCTAGCCTCGTATAATAAGCATAGAATCCTGATGATTGAGGGAAAGCATAGCTCCCCGAGTCCAATCCCCAGAAGGTCCAATTCGACCCAGAGGCGTCGCGGCCCGGCGGCATGACATAGAAAATCAGGCTCAAGATGATCAGGACGAGGAACGAGAGCATCATCTCGAGGCTGATGAACGCCCGGCTATTCCATTTCTTGGCTTTATTCATCGGTCGCTCAACGGATGAAATTGATGAGTCTTATCTATATACCATATCCCGCCCGAAACGAAAAGATTGAAAGAGGCTGATCCTCTTCCTTCAGGACAACGGCGGCTGCGAGGAGGACATGGGCCGGGGGATGAACATCAACGAGAAGTGGGTCGGCGGCCTGAAGGACCCCAACCCGATGGATCCGGACGAGCTGCAGCCGAAAGCCTCGCCCCCGACACAGACGGAAGATGCCCGCCAAGCGGAAATGCCAAATTCTACGGAGGTCCATGGACGTATGCTATGATCGCTATTCGTTAGAACGGAGGAAGCGAATGGTCAGATTTCCCATAACTCCGGAGGGCCTTAAATGGATAGGAATTTGCTTTTTCCGGTATACCGCGAATTCCTGCTCCGGCCGATGATTCTCCCCGTTTCTTCCCGTTTGATCACGCCGGGAATATACTTCCGGCCGCTCGGCACTGTCAATTCCAGCGAACTATGCGAAAAGGGACGGCCAAAACGCAAATGGGATCGGCCCATCCATTCGCGCACTGAAAGACGGCAGACTCCCGCTTTCGTCTTGGTCCGCACCAAGCTGTGGACATTGAAGCCTGTGTGCGGCCAGGAGAGAATGCGCTCCGCCCACTCCGGACTGAGAAGCTCCCGGCCGACCAGAAACGACAGCACCTCGCGGGCAAAAAGACCGGCCAATCGCGCATCATCAATCCGCGGGATCGTGTGGAAGACGCCCGCAGCGTCAGGGTGATCGTATTCGCGGCGGGGTCGCTCCTGAATCTAACCGGCCAAGTCGGGACGACGGCTTGGATGACGTTCTGGAAAACTTACGTCTGGATCTATCTCGTCGTGTCCGTAATCGTCGTGATCTGGTTCTCGACCGGGGGCTTGATCGACCTGAAAAAGATGATCGGCGCCTTGACGACTATGACTCGGGACCACTCCGACACCGGGTTCGTCGAACGATAATTCTTATTTTTTCCCGAGGACAATCAGGGCTTTCTCCATAACAATATCCCGGCCGGCCAGAAGGTCCTCGATCGTCGGCGTGACGGGATAATCGGGAACGATCCCGCGGTCCTTGGGATATCCGTCCACGGCTAGAGTATAAAGCGTGAGTGGAACGATGACCTGAAGGCCGGTCTTGGGAAGGGTGACTAAAGCCATCCCCCCCGACGTGTTGCCGAAGTATCCGGCCCCGCATTCCTCACCGACAAATACGGCCTTCTTGTGGTAATGAAAGAGCGATGTGCTTTCCCCGGTCGTGGAGAAGCTCAGGCCATCGACAAGGATGGCGGTTCGGCCCATGAACCGAGGCGTCTCCGGCTTCATCATCCCGACATTCGGGTGATCCAGAACGTCGTACCAACCGCGCGCGTTCTTGCGGAGGGCTCCCGTCTCCGTGGATTTCCCCCCGCCGCCGATATATTTGACGAGATCGTACTTTTCCTTTTTCCGCTCCAAAGCTTTGTAATAGAGGAACGGTTCATCCATGAAATGGGCGAAAAGCAGCCGGCCGAATTCGTCCCGTCCCCCGCCGTTCCCCCGAACGTCGATGATTAACCCTTCGGCTTTTTTATCGGCAAGTTCGCGGAACGTCTTTTGGATGAATTCGGGATAAGCAACCGCGCCAGGGCCCCGGTCGTCCCCGAATCCCCGGATCGTGATCACGGCAGTCGACCCCTGGTAGGTCAGCTCATAAAGCGGCTTGCGCCGGACGGCCTCAGGATATCTTTCCTGGAGAAGGCGGTTGATGTCGGCGCCTTTGATGCCCGCCGCGCCGAAGCTTGCCTCTCCCCCTCCGGCCGGTTTCCTCAGGCCGAGCCGGTAGGATTCGGCCGGTCCGAACTCGGCGGCGAAGTATTCGCCGAACCGGCTGGGATTTTCCAGGAGCCTCAAGGGTCGCGTCTGAACCCCGGCATCGCGGGGAACCAACGGCAGGAGCCTGGCCAGAACCTGGGCCATCGACGTCCCGTTAATCGTTAAAAGTTCGGACCCGGTTTTGATCTCCGGGTTCCCGCTCAGGTTGCGATAGACAAAGGCCTTCCCATCGATGAACCGCAGTTCGAGGGGAAAGAAGACAGGACGGGAAAGCAACTCCGTTCGTCCGGGGCCGGACATTCTCAAGCTCGTGTGACCATCCTTGATCGCCGTGATCAAGGGCAGAAGCAGGCGATAAAACTCGATCTCGGTCAGCGGCTTCGTCAACCGGCCAGCCGCGTCGTCGAAGGATTTTTTCAACGTCTCCCGCGGAGTATACCGCTCGAATCCGCCGTGTCCTTCATCGAGAACGTCCCAGAGGACTTTCAGGTCCTGGCGAAGGTCTTCGACCGGAAACATTTTGGCGCCGGGATCGAAGGCTTGGGGCCTGGGGCCGGGGCTGCCGGCGAAGACAAAACTGAGAACCGCAAGGGCGGCGAATACAGACCGTTTGAAATTCAATGATGTCATGAGAGTCTCCTTCTCAAGCAAAACGAGCGCATTATTTTTTCGGTCCGGCGTCGACGGCCTTGAGAGCCTTGGCCTTCAACCGGTCCAAAACTTTGGCGCTCACCCAGTAGATGTCCCGATTCGTCGCGTAGAAAATGTATCGGCCGTCGGGCGAAACCGAAGGGCAGAAATTCGTCGCCGGGGTATTGATCTCATCGCCAAGGTTGAACGCTTCTCCCCAGGAGCCGTCGGTTTTCCGGAAACAGACGAACAGATCCCCTTCCCCGCCCTGGGCGCCGGGGCGCAGGTAGGAATCGAACAGGATGTAGCTTTCGTCGGGAGCGATGAAGGCATGAACCCCGCCGCGGGGAGCGTTGACCCCGCCGCCCAGTCGTTGCGGAGGCCCATATCGGCCGTCGGCCCACGGATAGACGGCCACGCCGGATCTCGCCGGATCGGCGAGTTCCATCATATAGAGATTGCCGCTTCGGGCTGTCGAAACATACATGCCCAAACCGTGATAGCGCGGTTCGCTCCAGCCGCCGCCGCCGGTTCGTTCAACCACCCAAATGCCGTATTCCGCCTGGTCCACGCCCGGCCGCGGCCGATTCGTGCCGAAAAATAGTTTTCGGCCGTTGGGTGTGATATGGGGCTCGGTGCTGGGGAATCCTTTGGAAAAAGCCGCTTCTTCCGGCGCGGTCCAGCCGTCTTTCTCCCAACGGGAGAACATTATCGTATTGCGGCTGCCGTCCTTCCGCCGGCAATAATAGAACTCCCGGCCGTCGGGACTGAAGGTGACCGAAAAGTCGAAACTCGCGGCCGAGGACACGATTCCGGGGGCGAAGATAATCGGCTTCGATCCCGGCGGTGTTTGCCCGAAATAAGGTTTGTTGATGTTCGTTTTCGCTCCGGGTGGAAAACGAAGCGGTTCCTTGGTTTCTCCCGCCGCATCCAACTTGTGTCCGCGGATTTCGCTCAGGTTGTCTTTTCCGTTTTGGTTATCGGGATTGAGTTCGACGGATTTCGCGTAATACTTCTCTGCCTTGTCCTGATCCTCCAGGCGCAGATAGGCTTCGGCCAAGCTGTCCCAGGCGTTCCAGGACTTGGGAAACGTCTCGGCGTTAATTTCGAAAACAGCGATCGCCTCAGCCGGCCTTTGGCTCTGCAAATAACGGTAGCCAAGGGCGTTCAAGGTGTTTTCGTTCGCGTCATAGCGCTCGTTCCCGGCGATCGTCTTCCGATATTCGGCGACGGCCGCGTCCACACCGCGGGCCGCGATCAGGGCTTCGAAGGCCTGGGCGGCCGAGTCCGACTGCAGCCGCCAGGCGGTTTCGATGTTGATGAGATGCATGTCTTGTCCGTTCGCGACGCGGGTCAGACCCTCAAGGGCCGGATATTTCTTATCGAAGGGCAGCCTTTCTTTGGTCGCCGCAAGCGTCGCGCCTTCCCTGCGGGCGGCCGCGACTCCAACCCAGATATCCCTCAGATAGGCGACTTGGGCCCGCAGGTTGTCGCCCGTCATGGCCTCCCCATGCCCGCCAATCACCGTTTTGACGGCCTGTTCTCCCGTCGGCAAGCTGTCGAGCGCTTGAAATCCGCGGGTCGCGTCGCTCACCCGAGGCTGGAACATCGGCATCCAATCGGAATGGAAGAGATCGCCGACAAGAAGAAAATTCAGTTGGGGGACATGGATCAGGATATCCGATTCGACATGAGCCGGCCCGTAATAGATGAGATTCAGGGTCAGGTCGCCGAGCTCGAGAGTCATCCGATCCGTGAAAGTGACGGTCGGACGCGTCAGGACAAACCGGCCCGTCCTCAAGTCGGCGGCGAGGGCGTTTTCCTCGGCCAACTCTTCCCGAAGCCTCGCTTCGTCCCGAGACCCGGCCGGGGCGGTCTTGAGATCGGTCTCCAGTTGGGATTTGTAACCGTCGCGGGCTTGAACAAAAGCGGCCAGGGCGGCCGGGCTGCCGTATCCGCGAGCCATTTCCCTCAAGGCGTTTTGATGGGCCACGATGGGCACGTCGGCGAACGCCTGATTCCCGTTGGAGTGGTCGAAGTGGGAATGCGTATTGACGACATACGCGAAGTCCTTGCGGGCGAACTCGCGTTCGATCGCCGCCCGCAAAGCCGTCCCGCGCGTCGGGATGATTCCGGTATCGATGACGACCAGGCCTCGGCGCGACGCCAAAACGATGGTGTTAGTCGTCGATTCCCGGCCGGTCTGGAAGATCGCCGCCTTGTCGCCGAGGCGGATGATCCGAAAATCCTGTTCGGCCGCAAAAAGTCCAATCAATAAGGCCGCGACCAAACCAACCCCGATCAAGATGCGCCGAAAATGTCTTATCATCGTTGTCCTCCATTCACCAGAATCCGATTATCTTCGGGGCGTCATTCTTCCCGACGGCTCACCGGATGATCGTCCCGCTCCGGTATTCGAACCGGTCGCCCGGCTTCGCCGGACAAAAGACCGGGATGTCGACACCGGCTTTTTTGAGATCCGCGACGAAGGGCTTCAATTTCTCCTCCTGGCCCCCGTAATGCATCGGAAACAGGATGTTGGGTTTCAAGCTTTGAAGGATTTGGATCTGGTAATCGGCCACGAACGCGTCTAAGAAAAGAAAATCGACGGTTTTGAACTTCGTCTTCAGATAGTCCATGTCGGCCGGGACATTGGAGGGCGTCGTGTCAAAATCCCCCATTCTCCCAACATAGTCGCCGTTATGGTAAATCGTCAGGCCGTTTGCCTTCACCAGGAAGGCCGATTCCGGAACGCCGGAATGATGGGAATTCACCGTCTCGATTTCCAGACCGTCGAATTTCGCCGAGGCCCGAGGGGCGGCCAGGGAATGGACGTTGGCGCCGGCCCCGGCGTCCCAACCGAACACATAATGGATGTTCTTGACCGTCTTCGCCCAAGTCCGGATGACTTCGTCGTAGTGATCGCCATGGCTGTGCGAAACGAAAACGACCACGTCGAGGTCTTTGATCTCATCGGGATTGATCCAACCGTTGGCCAAGGCGGGCTGGGCCGGCGGCTGGGGAGCGGGCTCGCCCCGGCGCATGGGTTTTTTGACATAGTCGAAAACAAGGAGTTTGGTTTCGGTTTTTACGGCGAATCCGCAGTGCCCGAGATACCAGATCGTCGCTTCGCCGGGAGGCGTTGGGCCGAAGTAAGGTCCCTTGAGCCCGGTTTGTTGGCCGGGCCGATAGCCGATTTTCCGCTCGTTTGGGGTTCTCTCGAAAATCGAATCAAAGGAAGCCAGGACGTTTTTAGCATTGGCGCTATTCGGATCTTTATCCACAGCCCGTTGATAATTGGCTTTGGATGCGGCCTTGTCCCCGGCGGTCATATAAGCTTCGCCCAGACTGTCGTAGTTATTGGCCGATTCCGGAAAGAGCTCGATATTCATCCGGAAGACGGCGATCGCTTCCGGAAGGGCGTTGCTTTGGAGAAACCGATATCCGAGAAGGTTGAAATCCCGTTCGACGAAAGAGAACTTGTCGGGCTGGGCCCGAAGCTCCTTGAATTTCGCCTCGGCCGCCGCCAAACCGTCCTTCTCGATTGTCGCCCCGACGATTTCCGATGCCAAGGGAAGGAGGGCGGCCTTCCGAAGATCCTCGATGAAGCCCGCCTCGACCCAGAAGGGCATGTTCTCACCGGCAACGATGCCGGCAAAGAAAAGATACTTGCCTTCCGGAGTCACCCACGGGCACATGCTGCGATTGCGATATCCGATGACGCTGTTCAATTCGCGGGACCGGGACCAAGTCCCATCCGGCTTCCGGAAGCTGATAAAGAGGCTGTCCACGCGGGCTTGGGGGTTGGATTTGGAAAAGATCAGATAGCTTCCATCGGGGGCGATGAAGGGCGAATGCTCGAATCCGGGGCCGTTGATCGCGGCCCCCAGATTCTCGGGCTTGGCGTAGGTCCCATTTTCGAATTGGGACCAGTAGATATCCTGCAGTCCGAGGCCCCGGCCCCCTTCCTCTCTCGCCCCGAAATATAGATTGCCGCGCAAATCAACGGACACCTGCCAATGCATGTTCATCGCGTTGATGACTTGCGGCAAGGGTTGGGGCGCCGACCATCCCGAAGCAGTCTTGTCCATGACCCAAATGTTCTCTTTACCGCCGCGCCCCCCTTGGTCCAAAGGGCGGCCGGAAACGAAGTAGAGCTTCCGGCCGTCGGGGGACGGAAAAGGAACATCGTCCGTCTGCCCGAGGACGACGAAGGACATGGGTTTGGGCATCGTCCAGCGGCCGTCAACAACCATCGATTCGAGGCTGGCCATCTGTCCGCCGTATTCCTGGATGGACCAATACGCCGACGTTCCGTCCGGAGAGAAGGCCACGCCGCCATGGAAGGCGTATTTGGCGGCCACGATTCCGGGGGCGAAGAGTTCCGGGGTTTTCCCAGGGAGTTTCCGGCCCAGATACGGCCCGGTCAAAACCGGAAATTTCGGTTCGCTTCGGTCGGCGCCCTTGGCCGTCAGAAAATCGGCGACGTCCTTTTTCTTCCATTCGAAAGCCAAATTAAGGGCGGTCTTTCCTTCCGTCGTCCGAGCGTTGAGAGGAGCGCCCTTGGCCAGCAATAATTCGACCGCCTGGAGTCGTCCCGCCTCCGCGGCGTAATGCAGAGGCGTCCAGTCGATCGAATTCGCTTCAATGGCAGAGAGGCCGGCTTTGACGAACATCTCTATTATTTCCGGAGATCCGCCTGCCGCGGCTTTATGCATCAGGCTGTTCCCCGCGCCGTCCTTGGCCAGGACGTTCAATCCGGTCGAAATCAGGCGATTCACCAGCTTGACCAATCCGTTTTGAACCGAAAATCTCATGAGCCCGGTCATCGCCGGATCGGAGGGGCCGGGAATAGAGACGCCTCTCTCCAGGAACAAATCGACCATGGGCGCAGAGCCGCCCACCGCGGCCATCATCAGCGGCGGGCCCCAGCCGTCGTCCGTGGCGTTGATGTCCGCTCCCTTATCCAAAAGAAGCCGGGCGATCTCGACGGACTGGGACCGGGCCGCGCACCACCACAGCGGCGTCCGGTTCATGGAATCCCGTTGGTCGACGACGGCTCCTTTTTCGATCAAATACGCCGCCACCTCTTTCCGTCCGATCTCGGCGGCGCCGTGAAGCGGCGTCTTGCCTTCACTATCCACAGCCCGGATCAAGCCGGGGTCTTTTTCGATCAGAGACTTGACCTTGGCCAAATCTCCCGCCCGCGCCGCGTCATGGATTTCCGCGGCGAAGGCGGTCGGAATCAAAGCGATCAACATAAAATAAACAAAGATTCTTGTTTTCGTCAATTTTTCCTCCTCATTCCTCCGGGAGTCGAATTTCAGCGATGGAATCAGGCCTTTCTTGAAAAGCCGCAAAGACATAGTGATCCGGCATGTTGATTACTTAAGCAATATCTATGCCAATTGTCCTTTGTTGACTTCATTTCTTCAGCCCTCTCCGGGGTTCTCATAAAGACAAGAAATATCGGAAATATTACCGGGAATTTTCAGAAAAAGGCACATCCACCATGTCCGATAACGGACATTTTTGTCGCGAATCCGGACGAACCGGACAATTTTCCAATCCGGGCGCCATTCATTCGGGCCTCGGGTCATTGCCCTCTTCGCCACTTAAACTTACTGGGTCACCGAAACCCGGGGAATCCAGCACCAGGAAAACAAAGAATGGGATCAATGGGCCTATTTCACCGTCAACCGGACCGTTACGGGATACGAAACGCTCCGGGAGAGGTTTCTCGGTCCCTATCGGAATGAAAACAATCCCCTCGCCGTCGATATGGGCGTCTTATCTTCGAAAAATACCGATTTCGGCAACGCGGTCGGCGCCCTTTAAATCGAAATCGACCTGGCCCCCGGGGAATCGCGGACGGATAAGAATTTCCTTTTCCGCGCGGGGCGGGGCGCGTTCGGAATCGGCTTGAATCCCCATCCTGACCTTGCCGAAAAGGGTATCCCGGCCTTTGGGAGATGTCAAGGCCGGCCGGAAGGGTCGGATCGCGGGGCCGGACAGGCGAGAACGCCCGGCTCAGGCAGCTGCGAGGCGATTATCGGGGCGCACTTCGCCCCGCGGGCCCGGAAAAAATCACGAAAAACATTCGGCCGGGGGATCGGGAAAGAAACCGGCCGCAGGGTCAGCCTCCCAAAGCAGCTCCTGCCAAGCGGCCTGAGGCGGCGGGGGCTTCTCGGCGACAAAGGTCAGCTTGAGGTGATCGATGATCCTGTCCACGACGGCCGGCTCTGTGCAGTAGCGGACCATGACTTGGCCTTTGTCGGGAATATGAGAGGTCACCCGGGCGATGAACTCCAGATAATCCATCGTCTCCGGCACGAACCCCGTCTCGCCCGACCAGTAACCAACTTTACCCTCAGATTCCAGAAATGTCAGCCGCTCCAGGGCGAGGACCGGTCGGATCATGTACTTCCCCACGGCGGCCGGAGCCCCGGGCTTTGCAGTCCTCAGGCGCGAAGCGAATGAGGACTGCAAAGCCTGTATTCCCGCTCGAAACGATCCTCGTATTCCGCGACGAAGCCCTCGAAATGATGGGAAAGCGCCCTGTAGAGAACCGTCCGCTCCGGATGCCGAGGACGATAGACTCCCGCCATAGCAGGAGAATGGCCTCAAGAAACGGGCCAACATCACAGATAGGACCGCCTCTCCCTGGAAAGAGGCGATGACTGCTCGCCGGCAGGGCGAATCAGATCAAGAAAACGTCAACCGGACTTGACGCAATACCGAGCGATAGGAAACGGCTGGGAAATAAGAATGATCGTACAGCGTCTTTCAGACGGTCTTGATCCGGGATGCCACGTCCAAGAAG
>CAZLAM010000107.1:0-55252 GCA_964557435.1 uncultured Eubacteriales bacterium | reverse complement strand
CAAGGACGATATCGGGCGGACGGCCTTTGAGCGCGGCCCTCTCGTTTACGCGGCCGAGGGGGCGGACAACGACGGCGTCGTATCCAACCTGATGTTTGATCCCGCGGTCCCGCTGACCATAGAGCCGAGGGCCGATCTCTTGAACGGGATCACCGTTCTCAAGGGCGGGGGGATCTCCTTCCGGATGAAGGAGGGGCGGGAAGTCGCCGAGAAGAAACCGCTGGTCCTGATCCCTTATTACGCCTGGGCCCATCGCGGCAAAAGCGAAATGGAAGTCTGGATCGCGGCCCGGAAGGACAAAGCCCGCGTCCTGCCCGAGCCGACCCTGGCTTCCAAGGCCAGGATCAGCGCTTCGGACGGGGCGAAGACGCTTGAAGGCGCGCACAATCAATTCGAACCCGAGAATTCGATCGATCAGGCCGGCGGATACGTGCATTGGTGGCCCAAACGGGGCACGACCGAATGGATCCAATTCGATTTCGAAAAACCCGCCTTGATTTCCGAAACCTCCGTATACTGGTTCGACGACACCGAGGCGGGGGAATGCCGCCTCCCGGTTTCGTGGAAAGCTTTCTATAAATCGGGGGATCAATGGATCCCGGTCGACGCGGCCGGTCCATACGGCGTCGAGATAGACAAGTATAATGTCGTCCCGTTCGCCGCCGTGACGACGACCGCCCTGCGGCTGGAGATCCGGCTTCCGGAGAAGTTTTCGGCGGGCATCCAGGAGTGGAAAGTGAAATGAGCGCCGGAGGCGGGATGGAAAAAATCGGCAAAAAAAGGAAGGGAGAGGGAAAATGCGTAACCTAAAAATCATCTGTTCGGGTTTGGTGATGTCGATGATTCTCGCTTTGAACGGTACCGCCGGAGGGCAGAAGCCCGCTGCCGCGGGTGCTAATGTTCTCGCCAACGCTTCGTTCGAGGACATCGAAAACGGGATGCCGAAAGGCTGGCGGACGGTCAACTGGCAGGCCCGGGCCGAATTCACCGTCGATGAGACCGCGGCCCAGGCGGGCTTGAAGAGCATAAGGATCTCGTCCGCCGTCGGCGCCGATGCGTCGTTCCAGGCGATCGTGCCCGTCAAGCCGTTCGCCAAATACCGGCTCAGCGGCTGGATCAAGACCCAGGATCTTCAACCCGGCACGAGCAAGGGCGCCCTGATCACTCTCCATGGCCTCGACATAATGACTCCGGCCGTCAGTGGGACGCGGGACTGGACGCGGGTCGAAGTCGTTTTTGACACCGGAGCCAACGACGCCGTCTCTGTCAACTGCCTGTTCGGCGGCTGGGGCCTGGCCACGGGAACGGCCTGGTGGGACGGTCTCGCTCTTGAACTCCTGTCGGTCCGGACGCTCCAGCCCAAGGCGGCCGTCGATGCCGCGGCGCTCCGGACTCCGATTTCCAAGTATATCTACGGCCAGTTCATCGAACACCTCGGCCGGTGTATTTATCAAGGCATTTGGGCCGAGATGCTGGAGGACCGCAAGTTTTATCATCCCGTCGGCGATAAGGAGTCTCCCTGGAAGGCGGTCGGGGATCCGCGGAATATCCGCATGAACCCCGTTCTTCCCTATACCGGTGTCCAGGCGCCGGAAATCCGCATGAAGGGCGACGGCACTCCGGGCGGAATTGCCCAGGACGACTTGGCGGTCATCGCCGGCAAATCGTATGTCGGACGCATCGTGCTGGCCGGAGATCCCGAGGCCGTCCCGATCGAAGTCAGTCTTGTTTGGGGACCGGGGACGACCGACCGGCAGGTGCTCGAATTCCGGGATGTGCGGGCCGATTACAAGACCTTCCCTCTGGCCTTCGCCGCTGGGGCCTCGAGCGAGAAAGCCCGCCTCCAGATTTCCAGCCGGGGCCGGGAAGCCTTCCGGGTGGGTGCGGTTTCGCTCATGCCGGCCGATAATGTCGATGGCTTCCGTCCCGAAGTCCTCAAAGTTCTTAAGGAACTTAACGCGCCCGTTTACCGTTGGCCGGGCGGCAATTTCGTTTCCGGCTACGACTGGAAGGACGGTTTGGGAGATCCCGATAAGCGTCCCCCCCGGAAGAATCCGGCCTGGCTGGGAGTGGAACATAACGATGTCGGTCTCCATGAATTTCTGCGTTTTTGCGAAATTCTGGGCACGGATCCCTATATCGCCGTCAACAGCGGCCAGGGCAACGAATCCATGGCCGCCGACGAGGTCGAGTACGTCAATGGACCGGCCGACTCGATCATGGGCCGGCGGCGGGCGGCCAACGGACGGACGTCCCCTTGGAAGGTCAAATTCTGGTCGATCGGCAACGAGATGTACGGCGACTGGCAGCTCGGCCATATGCCGCTTTCCGACTATACCCTGAGGCACAACCGGTTCGCTAACGTCATGTGGATCAAGGATCCGACGATCAGGATCGTCGGCGTCGGGGCGTCGGGCGAATGGAGCCAAGGGATGCTGACCGAGTGTTTCCGGTCCATGGATTACCTGAGCGAGCATTTCTATGTTCAATCCCAGCCCGGCTTGCTCGACCATGCGGCCCAGGCGCCGCGCGCGGTCAAGCGCATCGCCGACGCCCATCGCCGCTACCAAGCGACGATCCCCGGCCTCAAGACCAAACCGATTCCGGTCGCCCTGGACGAATGGAATTACTGGTACGGCCCCCATGTTTACGGGGAGCTGGGCACCCAGTATTATCTCAAGGACGCCCTGGGCGTCGCCGCCGGACTGCACGAGTTCTTCCGCAACAGCGATATCTTTTTCATGGCCAACTACGCCCAGACCGTAAACGTCATCGGGGCGGTCAAAACCTCCAAGACCGAGGCCGTTCTCGACACGACCGGGGAGGTCTTGAAGCTTTACCGCAATCGGTATGGGACGATCCCGGTCAAAGTGACCGGAACGCCCGAACCGCTCGACGTGGCCGCGGCCTGGAAAGACGCAAAAAAACGGGTCCTTACCGTGGCCGTCGTCAACCCCACGAAAACGGCCCAGACGCTCCAACTGACGTTCAAGGGAGTCAATCTGCCGAAGACGGCCAAGCTTTATCTTCTGACCGGCAAGGATGAGTTGTCCAAGAACGTCCCCGGCCAGGCGCCGGAGGTGACTGTTCTGGAAAAAGCGGCGGCGCCGTTCGGGACCAGGCTTGCCTTGCCGCCGATGAGCGTGTCACTTTACGAGGTGGCGGTCCGGTAAAGGGGAGGAGCTGGCCTTCGGAATCCCGTTGCCCGCCGTGGTTGGACATGTTATCCTGCATCGATTTACCATGAGCCAAAATGCGGATGATAAGACGAGCTCCCTGAGTTCGGGCCGAATTCTGCGCTTCTGGCTTCCCCTTCAGGCGACTTGGCTGATGATGGCGGCCGAGGGCCCTTTCCTGGCCGCGGTCATCGCCCGATTGCCCGTTCCCAAGGAGAACCTGGCCGCTTTCGGGGCCGCGGCGGCCCTGGCTTGGATCGTCGAATCGCCGATCATCATGATGCTGTCGGCGGCCAACACCCTTGTCCGGGACAAGATCGCGTATCGGAAACTGCGCCGGTTTTCCTTTACTCTGAATTTGCTGGTGACGGCGGCCATGATCATACTCATCGTTCCGCCCGTCTTCGATCTCGTCGCCAGGCGCCTCATCGGCTTGAGCCCCGAGGTGGCCGGTTTGGCCGGGCGCTCCATGATTTTCCTCGTCCTTTGGCCCGCGGCCATCGGATTTCGGCGTTTTTACCAGGGCATTCTGATCCGGGATGGACGGCCCCGGGCCGTTACCTGGGGAACGGTCGTCCGGCTGTCGACCATGGCCGTGGCCGGCCTGGCGCTGGCCCTGGTCTTTCGTTTGCCCGGCGCCAGCGTCGGAGCCGGCGCGATGGGATTCGGAGTTCTGGCCGAGGGGGCGGCCAGTTGGGTCATGGCCCGGCCCACCATCCGCCGTCTGCGGCGGCAGACGGACGAAGAGTGTGCATTCGGCCGAGGCCTGACGATGGCGGGTATCGGACACTTCTACGCGCCCCTGGCCCTGACTTCGTTCCTCTCTTTTTTCATCAATCCGCTGACCACATTCTTCCTGGCCCGCGGCCGCTTTCCGCTGGAATCACTGGCCGTCCTGCCCGTGATAGTCGGGCTGGTTTTCATCTTCCGCACGGGCGGCATCGCCCTGCAGGAAGTGGTCATCGCCCTGCTCGGAGATGAGGAGGCGAATCGCCGCGCCCTGGCCCGCTTCACCCGGCTCCTCGGCGCGGCGTCCACGACGGCGCTGGCCGCGGTCCTTTTCACGCCCCTGGCCCCGTTTTGGTTTCGGACGGTTTCGGGTTTGTCGCCGGAACTTTCCGCTTTTGCCCTGCTCCCCGCCGGTTTGCTTGTTCTGCTGCCGCTTCTGGAGACCATCCTGTCCTATCAAAGAGGTGTCCTGATCAAGTTCCGTCGGACGGGTCCGATCAGCGCGGCGGTCGCCGTTCAATTGGCCGTGACCGCGGCCGTCTTCGGGCTGCCCGTGCTGATCCTGAGGATGTCCGGGGCCTCGGCCGTCGGACCGGCCTTGACCGCGGGTTATGCCTCCGGCAACATCGTGTTGGCCCGGTTGCGCCGCCGGCCCGCAGCCCTCCGTACTTGAACGCCGACTTCCCGTTGGCCATCTCCGTGGAAATTGCCGGGTGTGTCCCCATCTATCACGGCAGCGGGAGGAACCCCTCTTGGAATTTCGCCATAATTTGGGATCCGTACAGGGAATAAAGCTTCTAACGACAATTTTTCGAGAGGCATTCCGTCTCGCTTCAAGCCGGGGGGATGGAGTAAAATACCCGCCGAAGGACCCGATCTCCGCGGAAGGATTCCCCGTGAACAAAAGAGTGTTTTCCATCGTTAAAATCATCATTCTGTTCATCGCCTGCCTCGTCGCCGCCTTCCTGGCTTTCGGAGCGGCCTGCGCGAAGCCGCCCGCGGCGCCCCCCGTTTCCGATTATCCCATCCGCCCCGTTCCTTTCACCCGGGTCCATGTCGCCGACGAATTCTGGGCTCCCAAGATGGAAACGAATCGCGCCGTCACCGTTCCGTTCGCCATGGGGAAAAACGAGGAGACCGGCCGGGTGGACAATTTCCGCAAAGCCGCGGGATTGATGAAGGGCCCGTTCCAGGGCAAGCGCTATAACGACTCGGACGTCTATAAGGTCATGGAAGGCGCGGCTTACACGCTGATGCTCCATCCCGACCCGAAACTGGATCAATCGCTCGATGAACTCATCGCCGTGATCGCCAAGGCCCAGGAGCCCGACGGCTATTTATACACGACCTGGACGATCGATCCAGGGAAGCCCGCTCCCGGCGCCGGGCCGGAGCGCTGGTCCAACCTCCGCGTCAGCCATGAGCTCTATAATGTCGGCCATATGTACGAAGCGGCCGCCGCCCACTTTCTGGCCACGGGCAAACGCTCGTTTCTCGATATCGCCGTGAAGAACGCCGACCTTCTCGTCCGCACCTTCGGCCCGGGCAAGCGGCGCGCCTTCCCCGGCCACCAGGAAATCGAGATTGGCCTGTCCAAGATCTTCCGAGCGACCGGGAACCGCGCCTATCTCGACCTGGCCAAATTTTTCCTCGACGAGCGCGGGCAATATTTCCAAGGCCCGAAACATGCCGTCGACGATCCCTTCAACGTGTACGACTCGGACGAATACATGCAGAATCACAAGCCCATCCTGGAGCAGGCCGAGGCCGTCGGCCACGCCGTCCGGGCCATGTATATGTACGCCGGGATGGCCGATGTGGCCGCCCTGGGCGGATATCCCGATTACGTCAAAGCCATCGACCGCCTGTGGGCCGACGTCGTGGGAAAGAAAATGTATATTACCGGGGGGGTGGGAGCGCGTTCGACGGCGGAGGCTTTCGGCGATGCTTACGAATTGCCCAACCGCACCGCCTACACCGAAACATGCGCCGCCATCGGCAACGCCCTCTGGCAACAGCGGCTATTTCTCCTCCACGGCGAAGCGAAATACGCCGATGTCCTGGAGCGGGTGATGTACAACGGGCTTATTTCGGGTGTGGCGCTCGACGGGATGTCATTTTTCTACCAGAACCCGCTCGAAGCGGACGGAAAGACCAAGTTGTATCAAGACCAGGTCGGCCGCGCGCCCTGGTTCGAGGTGTCCTGTTGTCCGCCCAACATGACCCGTTTTCTCCCCTCCGTGCCCGGATATATCTATGCCGTTAAGGACGATGTTCTTTACGTCAACCTGTTCATGGCCAACACGGCGACGATCGATCTCAGCGGAAGAAAAATCGCTCTTCGTCAGGAGACACGCTTCCCTTGGGACGGAACGATCAAGATCAGCGTCGATCCGGATGAGGAGGGGGAGTTTACCCTCCATATCCGGATTCCCGGCTGGGCCCGCAACGAACCCGTCCCTTCCGACCTCTATCGGTTTTTAGATGAAAGCGCGGAAGCGCCGTTGTTGAAAATCAACGGGTCGGCGGCCGCCATCGTCTTGGACAAGGGCTATGCCCGGATCCTCCGCGCCTGGAAAAAGGGGGATGTCGTCGAGCTTTCGCTCCCCATGCCGGTGCGCCGGGTCGTCGCTAAAGAGGAAGTCCAAGCGGACCTGGGCCGGGTCGCCGTTCAGCGCGGCCCGCTTGTTTTCTGCGCCGAGGGCGTCGATAACGGAGGCCGTGCCCTGGATTTGACCATCCCCGATACGGCGCTGTTGACGGCCGAATTCAAGCCCGGTTTATTGAAAGGCGTCGTCGTCTTGAAAGGGGCTGGTGCGGCACCGGCTGGATCGACGGATCGAGAGATCGTCCTCGTTCCCTATTACGCCTGGGCCAACCGCGGCGCCGGGGAAATGGCCGTCTGGTTCCCGCGGCGTTAGTCTGGAATCCCTGTCCGCGATTCCCGTGGCGGTTAAGACAGGTCATAGAAGGGGAGGACTATGTTTTTTTCCCTTTCACCGGATCGTCAGGGGAATCGAAGCGTGGGACAAAGCCCGGGTCTTCGTTTCTTCGGCGTAGAAATGGATCCGATATTTTCCGGCTGCGAGACCGGCGACGGGTATGGCCAGGACCTGGGTGATCGTGTTTCCGAGCGCGGTCCGGCCGGCCGGGATGAATTCCGTTTCGCGCCACGCGCCCGAGGATTCGTCCACCAGAGACGCCCGCAAAGCGATCCGCGGGTCGTCGATCCCGGCCGTCAAACAAGGCAGAAAGACGATGACTTTTGGTGTTCCCTTGGCCAATGGGCTGAAGACCGGCCTGAACTGTCCCCGGTCGAAGGGATAAAGCAAGGTCCAGGAGATGTCCGTGGCGGTTTTAGCCCTTCCCTCGACATAAATTTCCTCGCTCCCGGGAGCGAGGAGGAGCGGTGTATGCAGGGAAATCCCCGCCGCTGGCGCGCTCGGGATGAAGGCACGGCCGGAGCCGACGGCCGCTTCCCCCGTGTCCAAGTCGCGGACAATGACCCGGAGTTTGTAGGCGCCCGGCGCCAGCGCCGCTTGGGAAGATAGGATGACGGATTTATCCTTGAAACGAGTCAGGGCTTCCTCGGACCGGTGCATTTCGGCTAATTCGTCGTTTTCCTTGAATATCAGGGTGATGATTTCGGCCCTGGTTCCGGTCAGACGGTTAAAGGTCGAGGGAGGAAGCTCGGTCAACACCGTGAGCTCGCCCGTCTTAGCCGTCCCACCGCCGGGCCCGGCTAAGGCCGTCAGCGGGGCCCTGACCGGCGTTTGGGTGAGGGGTGTCTCCGACATGGCCAGATCGAGGAACTGGAGATTTTTTTCCATATCCGAGTATTCCCGGAACGGCTTGGGGTTGAAGTAGCCGCTCTGGGCCCGGACCTCCATCCCTTTGCGCCGGACATCGACTTTGAGGGTGTGGAACCGTCCGTCCCAGGCCTGGTTGATGCTGTAGCCGAGGACATAGTAGGTTCCGGTAATGTTCTGGAGATCGTCCAGGTTGCGCCGGTATTCATTGATGTTGGAGAAATACTTCCCCCCCGTTGTCTTGGCCAGGCGCCCGAGAGAGTATTGCCCGGTGACATTCTCGTCCTTGAAGACCATGTCGTTGTTTTGATGGACGCCGCTCGTCGTGAAAATGCTCCGGCCCGAATCCCGCGAGTGGGTGGCGAAGGTTTCCGCGTCGTAATCGAACAGCGTCGCCACTTTGGCCCCCTCGCGGATATCGAAGGTGAAGATGGAGCAGTTCGACGAGCTCATTTCCTTGAGCATTTCTTCATTCTGGGTCCTGAGCGTCCGGTCGCCGGTGTCGATCTTGGACCCGCGCCCGGGAATGGTGCCTTGCGGATTTCCGGCCTGATTGCCGTAGATGAGGGAATTGGGGATGCCCGAGGAAAACAGGAGGATGTTCTTCCGGCCGGGAACATAGCGCAACCCCTTGGCCAGATAGGTCAGTTTGAGGATGTAGTTGAGGGCTTGATTCTTGGTTTCCTGCCGGCGCCACTCCAAATCGACCATGGCTGTCGGGTCCGGCTCTTCCACCGCGGCTTTCCGCCAGTATTCCTGTTCGATGTCCTCGGCCCGTCCGGCCGTTTCCTTGACTGACAGATCGACCACCGCGGCGCGGATCTTGGCATGGTCCGGGGTCAGAAATTCGCGGATGGATAAGCCTCGGAGCAGGGAATAGGTGATCAGCCCGATCTCGTCGTTCGGCTCGGCTTGAGCGTCGAGGAAGTGGAGCGCCGCGTCTTTCGCTTTCCGGGCGCCCCGTTGGTTGGTATTGGCGAGGTCGAAAAGCAGGAAAAATTTCCGGGATAGAGCCGGAGGGGCGATGGGGGCGAGGAGGGCCGGCTCCTCGGTTTTTGTTTTGATGTCGGCCGGTTGACCGGCCGCGACGGGAACGGGGGGCGCGAGCGTATGTTTTTCGAACTCAGTCAGGTCGACGGGCCGTCCGTTGTCGGTGACGACGAAATCCTCTTTGCGCAGGTCGGAAACGGGGTGGCCCTTCTTATCGACGATATAGACCTGGACCAGCTTGAGGACGACCGTCACTTCATGGACCAGGGGCTTCTGCGCCCGTGGAGCCGGATCCTGGGCACCCGCTGAGGAAAGGAAAATAAGTCCAACTAGAAGGGAGGCCAGGATAGCGGAACGGGGAAGGACCGCCGACTTGGCAAATTTCTTTACAGGGAAAGGATGAGATCGTTGATCGAGAGCCAAAGGCTTTTTCCTTTTTACCCTGATATTATATCAGGAGCGCCATCGGATGGGCATGATCCGTTTATTTTTATAGCAAGAATCGTGCCCGCAATAACATAGATTTCATTCACTTAACCTGGAATATCCACGGATTTATCGGCGCCTTTTTCCGCCGCTGTTCTTGACACCTGCGGTCCGCCGACGATATGCTGGCTGCGTTTTTAAAGCCCGGCGGCCCCCGCCGGGTGGAAGATCGATCCCCAAGGAAGGGCCATGAGCGAATCCGACGCGGCCGCCAAAGCCTCCGACGGAAAATCCCGGAGCGCGAATACACTCCGCAAGCTGGACCGCATGGCCAAGGCCCTCCGCCACGAGGAGCCTGACCGGGTTCCGATCAGCGATTTCTTCTGGGGCGGGTTCATCCGGCGCTGGCGCTGCGAGCTCGGCCTCCCCCCCGACGCCGACATCTATCGGTATTACGACCTCGACTGGATTGTCACTACCCCGAACATGGACCCCTGGATCCGGCAATTCGAAACGATCCGCGAGACCGCCGATGAAGTTGTGGTCAAGACTGGGTTCGGGGCCGTCATCCATAAGCGATTCGAGATCCCCATGCCCGAGATGCGCGCTTGGGAGGTCGACGATTTCGAGAAGCTGGAGCGGGCGGAGTTCGACGACCCGGCCGACCGCCGCCGTTTCTTCGAGGCCGGTGACAACCAGATCGGCGGTGTCGGCGACGGGTTTCAGCGGAACTCGCCTCCCTGGATCGAGACCGTCCGCTCCCTGCGCCCGGATTTCCCCGTCTACGGCAGCATCATCGAGGCCAGCGAATGCCTGACCCGGCTCGTCGGGCAGGCCAACGCCATGCTCTGGATGGGGGCTGAACCCGAACGGATGGGGACGGTCATCGACCGGATCGGCGCCTACTATCTGGCGATGGCCCGGGCTCAGATCGAGGCGGCCGCGGGCCTCCTCGACGGGTTCGTCATCTGGGGCGACGTGGCCTACAAGAAAAGCACTTTCATGTCGCCCGATTATTGGCGCCGTTATTTCAAACCCTGGGTGGCCCGGATGACGGCCGCGGCCCATGCCGCGGGTCTTCCCGTCATCTATCACGGCTGCGGGAATGTGGCCGCCATCATGCCGGAATTCATCGAGATTGGGGTGGATGCCTACAATCCGCTGGAAGCCAAGGCCGGACTGGACGTCGTCGACCTGCGGCGCCGGTATGGGCACCGGCTGGCCTTCTGCGGCAACGGCGACATCCAAGTCTGGGAGGGCGGCGACAGCGAAGCCGTCCGGCGGGACGTCCTGCGCAAGCTCAACGCGGCCCGGGGCGGGGGCTTCATCTTCCAGTCGGACCATTCCGTGACCAGCGGCGTCTCGGGCCGGACCTATGACGACATCGTCAAGCTCGTTCGAGAATTCGGGCGCTATCCTCTCCGGCTCGGGCTGTACGAGGAGGCGCTCTGAAATTCCACCGACCGTTGCGAGGAGCGTCGTGAATTCAATCTCTCCCAATTTTCCTCGTGCTCTTCAGCAGTCTGGTCGGCCTGGCCTTCCGCGAGTGGCGCCGTTGCCGGAAGCTGACCCTGGCCACGATCCGGTTCGCCCTCGTGGTGCTGGTCGGGGCGGTCCTGCTTCTGACCTACGGGAATTATCTCGGCGGCTTGGCCGCCCCATGAAAGGAGTTTGATCATGAAACGCTACGGTGCGGTCCTCGGGCTGGACGAGGCGAAGGCTGAGGAGTACAAGGCACTGCATACCGCCGTCTGGCCGGAGGTCCTGTCCATGATCCGGGCTTGTCATATCCGCAACTACTCGATCTATCTGCGCCGCCTGGACGACGGCCGGCTTTACCTGTTCAGCTATTTCGAGTACGCCGGCGACGATTACGAGGCCGACATGGCCACCATGGCGTCCGACCCGGCGACCCAACATTGGTGGTCCATCTGCATGCCCTGCCAGAGACCGCTCGAAAGCCGTGCCCCCGGCGAGTGGTGGGCGTCCATGGACGAGGTTTTCCACACGGACTGAGACGGGGGCTCGGTCTTAATCCCGAAAGCGGGTCTTGGGGTCTACTTTGCGAAGCGACTTCATGGCCCGATGGATCGCTTTGGACCAGGCCTGTTTGTCCGAGCCGGGTTTTTCCCGCAATTTCGTTTCCAGGAAGGCCTGCTCTTTGCGCAGCTTCAGCCAGCTTTGGTAGCGCGCGGACGGCAGGGCCCCCGTTTCGACCGCGGCCAGGACCGCGCATCCCGTTTCCCGCAGGTGGGTGCAGTCTCCGAACCGGCATTCGGCGGCCAGAGCGGTTATGTCGGCGAAAACTTCGTCCATCCCGTCCTCGGTGTCCCAGAGCTGGAATTCCCTCACCCCGGGCGTGTCGATGAGCAGGGCGCCGCCGGGGAGGACGATAAGCTCGCGCCTCGAGGTGGTATGCCGGCCCTTGGAATCGGCCTCCCGGACCGGAGCGGCGGCTTGCCTGTCCCGCCCGAGGAGCTTGTTGATCAGGGTGGATTTCCCGACCCCCGAAGAGCCGATAAGGACATACGTCTCGGCCGGCCGGAGACGCGCCCGCAAGGCGTCCAGTCCCGATTCGTTCAAAGCCGACACGGCCAGAACCTCCACTCCGGGCAAGGTGTCCCGGACACGGGCGACCGCGGATCCGGATTCGGGGAGCAGGTCGGCCTTGTTGAGAAGGACGATCGGCGCCGCCCCGCTCTCGCGGATCATGACCATCTGCCTCTCCAGGCGCCGGAGGTTGAAGTCGAAGTCCAGTCCCTGGACGAGGACGATCCCATCTATGTTGGCGGCCAGGAGCTGTTCCTCTGTCCGCCGGCCTGCGGCCCGGCGGGACAGTCGGGCGCCCCGCGGCAGGACGGCGTGGATGACGGCTTTGGCTTCGTCCGGATATTCCGTGATCGCAACCCAGTCACCGACTTTGGGGAAATCCGCCGGCGTTTCGGCTTCGAATTGGAAACGGCCCGAGACCTCGGCCGTGCGCTCGCCGCGGACCGAGGCTAGAATGTAGGTCTCCCGGCTCTCCACCGTCACCCGCCCGAAGCCATAACCCCTTTGGCGATGGGCCGCGGCCGCCGCCTCGCAGCGGGCATTCCAGCCGAGGAAGCGCAAGGGGTCGGCGGCGGGGGAGAGGACGGGATCGGTCATGGCCCGTTCAGAATCCGCGCAGAGTCGTGCTGTCGCGGGGGGTGAGTCCGGATTTGGGGAGCCGATTGAGGACCACGTATTGGATCCCGCGCACCTCGCAATACTCGCGCTTTTCCGGACGGTCGCCGTCTTCGTTGACGACGTAGAAATCGGGCTTGATGCGACTTATCTCGGGCGCCGCGTCGAGCCAGCCGGAACCCGAACCGATGAAGGCCTGGCGGACGTGACGCACAGCCAGGACCATGTAGAGCCTAGTCTCCTGAGAGAGCAGGGGGTGGCCTTTGCCTTTGAGTAAGCGGATGTTGGCGTCGCTGCCCACGTCGACGAAGAGGTCGCCGTAGCCGGCTGCTTCCTCGAAAAAACGGACATGACCCGAATGGAGCCAATCGTAACAGCCGGTGACGATGACCCGTTTGTGTCGGGCCGGCCGGGCGTTCAAGCGGGGCGCCGGAGGAAAGACGGCCAATCCCGCTAGGGGGACGATCCGCAGTTCGAGGCCCGCGTTTTCGCAAAAACGCTTTTTTTCGTCGGAGGCCTCATTCTCGGCCACGGCCCATATTTGGGGAGTTACGGTTTCGAGCCCCGGGACGACGTCGGGGGACGGCGAACCGGCGGCGATCCGGGCGCTCTTGACGAAGCGGAGGGACTGGACGATGTAGAGGCGCTCCCCGGCCGGAAACTTGGCCGGTTTTCCGGTGAGCCTCTTGACCACGGAGTCCGGCCAAATCCAGACATGGACTTCGCCCCACTGAGACGCTTCTTCCAGGAAGCGGACCCGGGGCGACCGGAGATCATCGAAGCTTCCGACGGCAACGACGTTTTTCATGGGGGAAGAGGCCTTTAAAGGACGGGATTATACGACTGATCCCCGGCCTTTTCAAATCGGCGAAACAACACTGCGCGGTCGGTCAGTCGACGGTCTTGTGCCCCTTTTTGCGGAGTTCATATTGGCTCCGGATCCAATCATAGGTCTTCTTGAGGCCGACCCGCAGCGGCGTGTCGGGCTCCCAGCCCAAGGCCTTTTTAATGAAGGTGTTGTCGGAATTGCGGCCGGCCACTCCGCGGGGCGCGTCGAGCTGGTACCGGCGGCGCAGTTGAACCCCGGCGATCTTTTCGATGATCGAGACCAACTCGTTGATCGAGACCAATTCGCTTGTGCCCAAATTGATCGGCACGGCGACGAGAGCGTCGGTATGGGCGATGCGGTCGATGCCCTTGACGCAGTCGTCGATGTACATGAAGCTTCGCGTCTGCGTCCCGTCGCCCCAGACGGCGATCTCGTCCTTGCCTTCGTCCACGGCCTCGATGACTTTGCGGCAGATGGCTGCCGGGGCCTTTTCCCGGCCTCCGGTCCAGGTGCCCCAGGGCCCGTAAGCATTGTGGAAACGGGCGATGAAGGTCTTCATTCCGCGCTCGGCCCAGTATTCCTGGCAGAACATTTCCGAAACGAGCTTTTCCCATCCGTAGCCGCGTTCGGCCATGGCCGGATAGGCGTCGGACTCCTTGAGAGCCCGGACTTTGGGGTCCTTCTGAAGATCGGTGTTATAGACGCAGGCCGAGGAAGAGTAAAAATAACGCTGGCAGCCGGCCCGGTAGGCCGACTCGATCATATGAGTGTTGATGAGGATTGAGCGTAGGCATTCGATGCGGAAGCGTTCGATGAAACCCATGCCGCCCATATCCGCGGCCAGCTGATAGATTTCGGTCGCTCCCTCGACCGCGCGGCGGCAGTTTTTTTCCTTGCTCAGGTCGAGGCAAAGACACTCGACGCTGGGGACGCGCTGGTACCATTCGTGAAGCGGTTTCTTGTCGATGGCCCGGATGCGGGTGAAGCCTTTGGCGATGAAGTGGCGGGCCAGATTGCCGCCGATGAATCCGCCGGCGCCGGCGATGACGATCTGGATGGCTTTGTCGGCGGACGGGGCCTCGGCGGGCTTCTTGGACTTGGGGGCTTGGGGCATGGGATCCTCCCTTAGACTCGGACTCCGCGTCGGGATTCCGGTAGTTGGTAGTTTAATCAAGGCCGGCCTCCGCGTCAAATGGACGGCTCCCCCTCCAAACCCTCCGTCCCTTCGCCGACGGGTGTTCGCTAAGAGGGGACCTGGCATGCCCCGGGAGTTGAATGGGATTATTCGTCTTTAAAACCTAATCCGCAGTCCGGCCACGAGATCCACTCCGGAAAAATCCATAATCGCTTTTCGGGCGCCGGAGGGCGCCTCACCGTCTGGATAGACAGCCAGGACGGGCGCGGCGGTGCCGGCCGTGACGAAAAGGGTTCCCGAGCGTTCGATATCGGGAACGGCCCAGTCAAACAGGGCCAGCCTATATAACTCCCGACCCTTGATATTGGAAATTCCGGCGAATCGACCCTGCGCAGCGACGAAAAACTCGGTCCGGTCGTTGATCGTGGCGTCCAGTCCGATCTCTCCCTGGAGGCCGATCCGGGTTGCCGAGGCGTGAAGATGGGCTTCTTCCGAGAAGCCGCCGCCGACGGCGTTCCTGACGTAATCGAATGACGTCGCGAAGAGGGCCGGACCGGCTCCGAGACGCAATTTCGAGTTGGGGAAAACCGGAAACGATGTGGACAACCCCAGCTTGAAAATCAGGGCGCTTGTATCGGGCAGGCTTTCCATCAGGCCCCAGGATCCGTTCAAGTCGACGAACCCGAAGTTGTCCTTTCCGTGGACCGCGATGGATGCGACTCCGACCAGGATTCTCCAGCGGGGATTCAGTTCGGTGGAGAGGTCCATCCCAATGGCGAAGCCCGATTTGTGCGGACTGACGATTTCTTCGCCGGGGAGGAAGCCCCTAGCCAGCAGGATAGCCACGCCTTGCTCGTAAAGCCCCCGTGTCCCCGAATCGAAGTCGCCGCCGGAAAGCAGGGCCAACCCCCCGAAGACCCCTAAGCTGATGTTCAGGCCTCGATAGGGTTTGGCCACGGGTTCGAAGGCTTTTTCCCCGAGGATTTCGACCATATTCGAGGAGATATATCCGGAGATTGCGGCTCCACCTTTGTCTCCCGGGAGGGTGATTCGGAACCAGCTTCCTTCCACCGCGGTCGCCGTCAGAAGCGCGCCTTTGATGACAGTAGCCGCGACCGGGCTTTCCTGGTCCGGTTTGAGGCGGATGTCCGCCCGGTCTTCGGTGACCCGGAGCTTCCACTCGATGGTCTGGGGGGAAAGTTCATTTCCACCGAGGGGAGAGAGCGTTCCGAGGACTCCCAGGATAGCCAGAGCGAAAAGAGCCCGCCGGGCGCGACGTCGATTGATACTCGGTTCGAGCTTCATTAAATCCTCCTCTTTCCGATACCCGTGCCGTTCGGGGCCCCGTCGTCGAGGCGACGGAACTAATGCGTTCCTGCTCTCCTCCATGGATTGCCGGAACGAAGGCAACAGGTAAGAAAAAACTTCCGATCGGCCGCTTCAACCATGGCTTTACTCTTACTCCATTCTACGATTGAAAGGATGGTTTTGTTTAACACCCTACGGCGTTGGAAGACCGCCGCGGCGTTTTCGACCGCGGAAATAATAATAAAACGGCAGGCCCAATAGACAGCAGCCGATCGCGGCCAGAGCCTGGACGGGCTTTTCGAGGAGTGTTACGCCGACGAAAAAGAGCGACATGAGAATGAAAAGAATGGGGGTGATCGGATAGCCGAGCGTCTTGTAAGGCCGGGGTGTGTCTTTCCGTGTCCACCGGAGTTTAATGATTCCGATGCCTATGAGCAGCATGAAGATCCCGTCCATGAAGACGAGGTAGGTAATGATGTTGGCGAACGTCCCCCACACGAACAGCAGGACCATGGCCCAGATGCATTGGAGGATGATGGCGTTGGCCGGAGTTTTGAACTTGGGGTGGACCCGGGCGAAAGCCGGAAAGAACAATTGATCATCGGCCAGGGCGTAGAAGATCCTCGGCACCGAGTAGGTGTTGATGCCGACCGTTCCCAAGGCCGAAAGCGCGATCATGATCGAAATCAGGACCGCGCCGAAGGGAAGGACGGTTTGGAGAGCATCGGCGGCGACACCGCTCGATCCGGCGATCCGGTCAACTGGAAGGAGAAACATATACCCCAGGTTCGTCAGCCAGTAAACCACGCCGACGATGATAGCCCCCAGGATCATGGCCTGCGGCACGGTCCGCCGGGGGTTGCGCGCCTCGCCGGCCAGGTAGGAGGCGTGCTGCCAGCCGCCGACGGAGAAATAGACGCCGACGAAGGCCAGCCCGAAGGCGCCGGCCCAGCCGATACCGGGGTCCGTTGTCGAGGCCGATGGGAGGGACAGCCTCAGCCCGGTCCGCGAGGGCGACCCAAGGAGAAATCCGGCCAGGATGATCATGACCAGGCCGCCCAGCTTGAGTGCGGTGAAGATCTTGGCCGATAAGTCGGAAAAACGGGTGCCTACGACATTGATCGCGGCCATGACGGCGATGGCGGTCGCGCCCAGGACGAGCGTGGCCGTGTTGGACATCGGCACGATGAAGGCCGTGTACTTGGCGAAGGTCAAGCTGAGGGCGGCGATGCCCGAGCCGTTGATGACGACGAAAGTGACCCAGGCATAGAGGAAGGCCGTGAGCGGTCCGTAAATCTCCTTGAGATAGGCGTACTGGCCGCCCGCCTTGGGATACATAGCCCCCAGTTCGGCGAAGGTCAGAGATCCGGTCAGGGCATGGGCCAGGCCGAGGCCCCAAACGACCAGGATCCACAGCGGCGAGGACAGGTAGCCGGCGACGAGCGAGGGGCTGAGAAAGATGCCCGACCCGATGCAGGCGCCGATGGCGACCATCGTCAATCCGTAGAGCGATAGATTGCCTTCCAGTTTGCTCATGGTTTCCCTCGGTCCGGTATTGTATCAAAAATTGCGACTCCGTTGCCCGGGGGTGTTGAAGAATAAAAGCGGGATTTGATATAATAAGGATATTCCGTAAGAGGAGAAACAGAATGAAAGGAAACGCTGAACTCATCGCCACGCTCAATTCTCTATTGTCCGACGAGCTGACCGCGGTCAGTCAGTACATGGTCCATTCCGAGATGTGCGCCAACTGGGGATACGAGAAGCTGCACAAGCATTTTGAGAAGCGCGCCATCGACGAGATGAAGCACGCCGAATCGCTGATCGGCCGCATCCTCTTTCTCGAAGGCTTTCCCGTCGTCAGCCATTTGAAAGATATGCACATCGGGCCCGAGATTCCCAAGATGCTGGCCAGCGACCACACCGCCGAAATGGGGGCCATCCAAAGCTACAATGCCGCCATCGAGCTGGCCGGCAAAGCCGCCGATTTCGCCACCCGGGAGATTCTGGAAAAAATTCTCAAGGATGAAGACCGTCATATCGACGGCATCGAGGAACTGCAGGATCAGATCGGCCACATGACCCTGCCGCTCTTCCTGACCACCCAAGTCGGCTGATTTCAGACGGTCGGCTCGACCACCACGGCCGTGCCGTAACAGAGGATCTCTTTGGCTGTACGTTCCAGGCCGCGACGGTAAGGCTCCTCCTTCGGCCTTCATTTACCAATTTTTTAGGGCTTCGAATCCGTTGCGCGGTCCGGCGCCGGAAATCCGGGCAGGCGGCCTGAAGCGATCAGTTCCGGCAGCTTCGCGATGCGGCGGGCTCGGGTTTCGGGCCGCTTGGCCTCGCTGACCCAGTAGGAATACATCTTTTTTTTCGAGGCCGAGAGAGCCTCGAATTTATCCTCCAAACCCGGGTGGGTCCGTATGGCGTCGACGACCTCCGGCGGCGGACCGCCGCCGCGGCCGATCCGGTCGATATCGTTGAGCTTATTCCAGGAGCCGTCTTTTTTGGCCGCCTTGATCTTGGCCAGTCCGGGTGCGGCCATGCGGCCTTCGGCGACGAGCCGCTTGACCCTGGCTTTATTTATTTCCGACCAAATACTGCCCTTATGTCGAGGCGTCCATCTCTGCATATAGCGTTCGGCGTCGAGCTTGTTCACGGTCGAATCGATCCAGCCGAAGCAGAGGGCTTCGTCGAGAGCTTCCGAATAGGTGACGGATGTTTTGCCGGCGCCCTTCTTGTAGTAGGCGAGCCGGATCTCCCTGGCCCGGTCGTGATTTTCGGCCAGCCATTCCCGCCAGTCGGCCGCGGACTTGAACAGTCTGGGTTTCATGGGAGGATCTTAATCGCGGTGAACCGCTCCTGTCAACGCGACGGCCGGACGGCAAAACGCGGGAGCAGAGCCGGGTCATTCATTGGGGGACAGCTGACTTATTCGCCCGATTATTATTTTGGAAATAGGTAAACAAGCAAGCCGTCCCCCCAATTTCCGCATTTTCGGGATTATCCGGCCTGCGGTATCGTATGGTCCGCTCGGCGTGTCCTCTCGCGGACGGCCAGGCCGTAGGGACAGACGCGTTCGCAGGCCCCGCAGTCGGAGCAGGCTAGGAGAGAGGCGCGGATCCCGGCGAGTTCTTCGCGGGCGCGGTCCGGTTTGTCGTAGCTTTCGGCGTAGACGAGACCTCGCGAAGCCGCCGCCGTCGGCACCCCTGCCGGGCAGGCCGTCCGGCAAAGGCCGCAGAAATGACAGTAATCCCCGGCGTTGGCGGCGACGTGGGCATGGAGCATCCGCCGCGCGCTTCCTGTCAAGGGTTTATCCAGGGCGCCGAGGTCCTCGTCCATCTGGCTGTCGTTAAGGATCTCGGTGACGACGGAGGCCAGGCTCTCGTTTTCCAGGGCCCATTTCAGCATGGCCTGGAACAACGACGTTCCCTCCGTCCGGTAGGATGCCAGGTCCTGCCTCCGGCCGCCGACCTTGAGGACCTTCATGGCCGTGACCCCGACATCTTTGGAGCGGCACAGGTCGATGAGCTTGCGGATGCCGCTTTCCCCCAGGTAGTCGCCGTAAGTCTTGACCTCCTTCTCGGTCTCTTGAAGATCGAAGACGTTGTAGCCGACCTGGACCATATCGTAGAGGCCGCACTCCACGGCCTTGGGGATGACGGCATGGGCGTTGACGTGACAGGTCAGGCCGCGGAAGCGGAACTTTCCCTTAAGCTTTTCGAAGGCGGCCAGGACGCGCTCGTCGGTGACATCCTCGGGGTTTTCCACCCCATGGATTCCCAGGACGTCGACGGTGTCGGTGCCCAGCCGGCGCAGACTGCCCTCGACTGAGGCGACGATGCTCCGCTCGGTCCAGGGGCCCTGCAGATGAAAACGGGCATGGATAAAGAGCTTGTCCCGGCCGATGGCCTGAAAGAGCCGGCCGACCTTACGTTCGCAGTTGCCGTTTTCATAGCTGTCCGAGGTGTCGATGTAGTTGATGCCTCGATCGACGAGACGGCGGAGCAGGCCCTCGTCGGGCAAGGGACTTCCGCCTAGCGAGATTTCGGAAATCATCAGCTTGGTTCGGCCGAGCCGGCGAAAGCCCATCCCGTTCCTGGTAACCCGAAGCGGCGGGGAAACCGCGGACATTTGGACCTGACCGGGTTTCATCCGGCCGGAGAGCGCCGCGGCCAAGTCCCCCGCCGCTCCCGGAAGAGCCGCGCCCGCCGTTCCGGCCGCGATGGCCCGAAGAAGTTTCCTTCGCCGGGGCGAATGTTCGATCAGGTCGCGAATGGCCATAAATATCCTCCATGGCGGCCGGGATGACGGCCCTCGGCCGCCGCCTTTCGGATTTCAGACGGGCGGGATTCCGCCGCTGGGATGACTCTCCGCCCGTCGCTTCTTTTTCCAGGCGATAAGGGCGGCCGTTAGAATGGTCGCCAACCAGATGATATTCCAGATTTCCGCCGTCTCGATCCCATCCGACTTGAATTTTTCGATTGCCTCCGAGGGGCTTTTCACCCAAGTGACGAAGACCGCCTCCGGATGCGACCGGATTCCATGGAGAGCCTCGGCATCCTCCACGGCCTTGCGGTAATCCGGCATCGAAGTCGTTTCGGTATTCAGCCGAACGCCGGCCCGGAAAGGCTGGGTCCAGGCGTCCCGGCAGGATGCGATTTCTCCGCACGCCGCCCACACGGTTACGGGCTGGTCCGGCGTCCAATCCTCGGGGACGACGGGAGCGACGTAATACCACAATGATTCGCTCTGATTGTTGATACCCCGGTGGGAGGAGAAGTATGTTCCGCCGAGGTCCGCGCGGGCTTGGCCGTCGCGGAAGATATAGCCCCCGGCCTTCGGTATAAGAGGAGCTTCGGCGACGGGAATCCCCTCGACGATGCCGGCCCCCTTGGCCACGACATAATTCCGCGCATACATCCCCGTCAGGACGGCCCCGAAACAGGCATAGATTCCGGCGAAAAACAAAACTCCCCGCCTGAGCTTGAAGCTCAGAACGACGATGGCCAGGCCGAGCGTTACAGCCAGGGCGATGACGAATCCCCAGGGCAGGGCTGTTGCCGCAAGCATCGTGGCCGCCAGGGTCAAATTGAGTCCGAGAAGTCCGACCATCAACGCCTTGAAATAGCTCAAGAAAACCTCGTTTTTTTCTTCCGGGCGCCTCTTTCATAACATCCCGGCGATTCGGCGTCAAATCCGGGTGGACCGGCGGGCCTGGCGGATCGCCCATTCTTGGGTTGCATTTCCACGGAGTCTTGAATACAGTGTTTTCTCGAGAAGGAAATAATCCGATGTCCATCGACTGGAAGCCCGTATCCAAGCCCGCTCTCATCGCGGGCGGCCTCGCGGGCGCCGCGTTTTTTGCTTATGCCGCCTTTCACAAGGGGGATTTCCTCATCCTGGATTATGTCAATCTTCCCGTCCACGAGGCGGGCCATCTGGTCTTCTCCCCCTTTGGACCGAGCCTGGGAATCTGGGGGGGAACTTTGCTTCAGCTCCTTTTCCCCGTCCTGTTTTTCGTCTATTTCGCCTTTCGGGGCGAGACCTCGGGGGCGGCCTTCAGCGCTTTTTGGTTTGGAGAAAGTCTGGTGTATTCGTCGGTTTATATCGGCGATGCCCGGGCCATGGCGCTGCCCCTCGTCGGCGGGGGTGACCACGACTGGAATATCATCTTGACGCAATTAGGCTTGCTTCGATCCGACCGGGACATCGCCGAAGCCGTCCGTTTCCTCGGCTGGATGGTCATGGTTTTTGCTGTTTACGGCTTCGTCAAGCGAGGCTTGAAAGACCGTGCGGATAATCCGCGCTGAACCGGACTCTGTACGGCGGCCGGGGCGGGGGCAGGGACTCTGAGCGGTGCTCGGTGATCCGCTTCCGCCGTACCCGCCTGTTGACAGAAGACACGGGTGAGTGCTTCCGCCGCGAAGGCTCGTCCCTTGACCCGGCTTTTCTTGCCTCTGGTTATAGACTGATGAAATTGATTTGCATGAATTGATTGACGGAGGGAGAGTGCGCCCATGTTGAACTTCACGAGACGCCCGCGAATATTTTTATCCGCCGCCGCCTTCCTGGGCCTGCTTATCTTTGGATTCGGGAATCCGTCGGGAAATCCGCCGCCGGGCCCGGCCGCGGAAACTCAGGCCCAAGCCGGGCCGCTGACCCGGACCGTCCTGGCGGATAAAATCAAGGGCGGCTGGGCCGGACAAACCATCGGCTGTACCTACGGCGGCCCGACGGAATTCCGCTATAAAGGATCGTTCATCCCGGGCACCCAGCCGATTCCCTGGACCGAGACCTCCATCGTCGACGCCTACGGCCGCTCCCCCGGCCTCTACGACGATGTCTACATGGACCTCACCTTCGTGGACGTGTTCGAGAAGCAGGGGCTTGACGCTCCGGCCGCGGCTTTGGCCAAGGCGTTCGCCGAAGCGCCCTACCCCCTCTGGCACGCCAACCAAATGGCCCGGAGCAATATTCTTCGCGGTCTCGCTCCGCCGGAGTCGGGACATTGGCTGAATAACCCGCATGCCGACGATATCGATTTCCAGATCGAAGCCGATTTCGCCGGCCTCATGTCGCCGGGCATGCCCCAAACCGCGGCCGGGATCTGCGATCGGGTCGGACACATCATGAATTACGGCGACGGTTGGTACGGCGGCCTGTACATCGCCACCATGATTTCGGCGGCTTTTATCTCGAATGATATTCCCCGGATCGTCGAAGAATCGCTTCGGGCGATTCCGGATGCAAGCGCCTTTGCCCGGACCCAGCGCGACGTGATCGCCGGCTGGCGGGAGGCGCCGAATGACTGGCAGGCGACCTGGTTCAAGATCCTGCGGCGATGGTCGGCCGAAGTCGGCTGTCCCGACGGTGTCTTCTCGCCGTTCGACATCGACGCCAAAATCAATTGCGCCTGGGTCGTCCTGGCGCTTCTCTACGGCCGTGGAGATTTCGGGCGGACGCTGGATATCGCCGCCCGCTGCGGCGACGATTCGGATTGCAACCCGGCCAGCGCCGGGGGAATCTTGGGTGTTGTTCTCGGCTACGACCGCATCCCCCTCGAATGGCGGAGCGGCCTGGCCAAGGTTGAGGACCGGCCTTTCCCCTTCGTCAACCTTTCCCTGCGCCAGGCTTATGATCTCTCCTTGAAGCACGCCCTAGCCGCCATCGCGGCGCGCGGCGGCCGGGTGGAGGGAGAGGCCATCGTCCTTCCGGTGGAATCCCCCCGGCCGGCGAAGCTTGAAATCGGGTTTGAAGGCCATTTCCCGGTCGAGCGCCGGACGATCGGAGTCAATCTCGTGAATGACCTGAGCTTCGAATTCGAAGGCTGCGGATTCGCCCTGGGTGGGGAGGCCCTGGCCGAGGGTGCCGATCCCTATCGCTTTCGCGTCGAAATGTGGATCGACGGAACATTGAGCGAGACGGCCGAGTTGCCCACGAATTCCCATGATCGCAGGGAGACGCTGTTTTGGAAGTACGGCCTCCTCCCGGGACGCCACCGGGTTCTTCTTCGTCTTCTCAACCCGGCCGAATCAGCGTCCGTCCGGCTGGGGGATGCCATCCTCTACGCGAACAAGCCGGCTCCGGTCCGATGAGCATGAACATCCCGTCCGCGGCCGGGAAAGAGTCTGATGCTCCCGGGCGGCTGGTACTCCTTCACCGGCGAGCTGGGCAAGGGCGGCTGGGGACGGACGCGGTTTGGCGAGCTCCCGCCTGTGCGCTGCCTGGACGTCGTGGACCTCGCCGAAACCAGCGAAGGATTCTCGCCGCTCCCGACCGCGAAGGGGGAGGGATTTTTCGCCGGCCGTCACCCTGCGTTATGATTGAGCGGAGCGCCGGGGGGTTTTCAGGGTTTTATCAGTGCCCAGTTTCTTGCGCGCCAGGCCCGGAAAATCGGCCAGAGGGAGAACGGAGACGCGGTCTCCGATTGAGTATTCACGGTCTCCGGGATAGATGACCCAGAGATGTTCAAGCCCCAGGTCCTCCGTTGAAGAGGCCATCGAGCGCGTCCTCTGAGGGGCATCCGCATACTTGAATTCGAATCCGTACTTTTTTCCCGAGATGATAACCATCAAGTCGAGTTCGGCTCCGTTGTGGGTGGCCCAAAAAAAGGCATCCCGGGACCGGACCAGGCTTAAAACCTGCTCCAGAGCGAAGCCCTCCCAAGAGGCGCCCAGCTTGGGGTGACTTTGAATGTCGGCGAGAGCGGGCAGTTGGAGCAAAACATGGTAAATGCCGCTGTCGCGGATATAGATCTTGGGCGCTTTAACCTGCCGTTTGCCGATGTTCTCGAACCAGGGCGGCAGTACCCGTACCATGTAGGCGCCGGCCAGAATGTCCAAGTACCGCCGGGCCGTCGGTTCGGACGTTCCCAAGGACCTGGCGAAATCAGCCCCGTTCCAGACCTGGCCATGAAAATGAGCGACCATGATCCAAAACCGCCGCAGGGTTTCCGAGGGAATCGTAATGCCCAATTGGGGGATATCCCGTTCGAGGAACGTGCGGATAAAATCCTGGCGCCAAAGGACACTGGCCCCATCGCCGGGTGCGAGATAGGATCGAGGAAATCCGCCCCTGATCCACAACGGGGTTTGGTTTTCCGTCCCGACTTCCAACAGGTCGAAACCGGAAAGGTCCACGAATCCGATCCTGCCGGCTAGAGACTCGGCCGAATCCTTAACTAAATGAGGAGATGCCGAGCCTAACACGAGAAAGCGGGCTGAATGGCCCGGCCGGTCGACGAGTACTCTCAAGAGTTCAAACAGGGAAGGCCGGCGTTGAATCTCGTCGATGACGACGAGCCCTTTGAGAGACTCGAGCGCTCTTAACGGCTCTTCCAACCGGCGGCGATCGACGGGATTTTCCAGGTCGAAGAAGGAGCAAAGCCGGCCCGCCGAAAACTGCCGTGCTAAAGTGGTTTTGCCGCACTGCCGGGGGCCCAGCAGGGCGACCACGGGATGGACTTGGAAAGACCGCTCTATTCTCTTTAAGGCCATAAGTCTTTTAATCACTCATTTATTATAACCATGAATATCTAAAAGTCAACTATAGGATTGCATGGTTATATTCCAAGGATATATGGAGGAAAACGCGATTTAACAACGACAGCCATCCCTTCACCGAAACTCTTCGCTGGAACCTCGAAACCCTCAAATTGTTCAAGGATCTGGACCATCGGGCCGTTGAGGACATGGCCGCATCCATCCAATGGATCGACCTGGAGGAAGGACAAATCCCGTTCAAGCAGGGGGATGCCGCCGAGGCCATGTACTTAGTCCGGGAAGGCATGCTCCAGGCGCATATAACAGATGAAGGGTGCGTGCCGATGTTTTAGCCTCGGTCACCAGAAAAAAGAGGCGGGGTGAAAATTTATTCTGTCCCCGAAAGTCCGGATGGCGGCGATAGCGCCGGGCGTAAGCATGCTCCCGGTCAGGACTTCGAAATAAGCGGGTCAAAGCCCGGGAAACCGAATGTCAAGACATCCGGAAGAGACCCTTGGTTATTCAGAGAAATCTCCCCTCTCCCGGCTTCGCAAAAAATAGCTCGGAGGAGAGGTTTCAAAACGCGAATTTGATGCCGCCGCAAGCCCGCAGTCCACCGGGCTTGATTGTGATCTCCTGGCCTTCGACGGGGATTTTCACCTCGCCCATGACATACCGGACGTTGACGTTGACCCCGATGCTCGGGGTGACGAAGTAGTCGATCCCGCCGCCGAAATTGAATCCGAAGGCGCTCTTGGTATAGGAAGAGTATTCCGGCGTCACGTCGAGGTCGTCATAGGGATAGCCGTTTTCGTTGTAATTAATCGTCTTGAGGGTGTCGATTTTGACGCCGGTAAAGTACGTCCCTCCCCCCGTCGCATAGACGGCCAGCCGGGACATGATTGGATATCTCAGGATGAGGTCGAAATTGACTTCGCCGGTCGAGTATTTCAGACTCGAATCCTCCCATGCTTTTTCTCGATAGTCCTCGAAAAAGAAAGGGTGAGGAAAAACGGCTGTGAAAAAGGCCGCGGTTTTTCCGGAGGCCGGAACATAGGAAATTTCCAGGCCGATATTTTCCGTAAGGAGGAAGCCGAGCCCGGCGTCGAGAGTGAAGCCCGAAGCGTCGATGTCGTAATTGCCCGTGACGGCTCCCGTTTCGTAGTAAAGATCGAACTGCCAATTGTGGGTGAAGCTGAATTTCTTGGAGGCCATACCGCCGCCGAGCCGGATATAGAATTTTTTGCCGGTCGGTTCGTATCTGCTTGCCGCCGGCTGCGCCGCCGGCCGCCGGGGCTCGATCTTGGGACGCTGGGGCGTAACGGGCCTGTCGACCGGCTTTGGCTGTTCCGTGGGAACCGCCGCCCCTTCCGCGATTTCTTCGACGACGGTTCGGCTGACATAGCCTTTCTGATCGCCCGGAAGCTTGATCAGATACCAGTCCTGGAGCTTCTCGATCACTTCAAAGATCTGACCGTTGTCGGCGCCCATCATGATGGCGCCGTCCAAGGAGGGTTTGACTCGGATATTGGCCCGCACCGCCGTGACCTTGATTTTGAGCGCCGACCCTTCGGCCAGGATCGGAATCAGGAACAGCAGGCAAACCAAGGCGGCGATGACGCCGGCCATCCTGGAAAGTTTATTGGTTTTCATGGTATTTCTCGGTGCGCCGGCCGCTCTCAGATGATCCCCACGGCCAGGAAAGCCTCGTTGACGCGGCCGACTTCCGTGCTTCCCGCGCCGTAGAGATCGATCGCGGCCTGAATGCACGCCGCGCGGGCTTGGGAGAACGAGGACGCGGGCGACAGATAGTTCACCCATCCGCGGTAGAATATTTTTTCGCCCTTGGCCACGCCGATCCCTCCGACCGACCGCCCGGATGTCCGGTTCGTCCCGCCTTGACATAACAGGTAGTAGGCATGGGTCACGATCGCCTGATTGATATGGACGCCGTTGTTATCCCAATAATTGTAGGGTGTGAAGTCGAAATACTTGGACATATGGTCCGGGTATCTCCAGCCCATGGAGGGCATGAAAATGAGCCGGGCAGGATCGGAGAGGTCGCGGCCCGCCTGAAAGGGCTTGCGATAGTCTTCACCTTCCCACCAGTCAGCCATCTGGTAGCCATAGCCGACGGGCTGAAAGCGGAACTCGCAGGAGACGCCCATGATGTCGGACAGGGCTTCGTTCAGGGAGCCCGGCTGATCAAAATAAATCAGGGCGCTGGTGCTGTCCGTCACGCCGTGGGTGAATTCGTGGCACATGACGTCGAGGCCGGCCGGGTAAGGATACTGCTGGTTGGGGTCACCGTCACCGAAGTAGATTTGTTTCGTCTGGCTGTGATAAAAGGCGTTGGAATAGTTGACGCCGTAATGGATGTTGACTATGAGGGAGGAATTGGCCCCGTCCATCCCATTGCGGTTATGGACGAGATAAAAGTAGTCATAGATCCAGCCGCTATGCGAATGGGCGCATACGGCCACGGGGTCCGTCCAGTTGCCGTCGGGGCTTGTGATGTAGTAGTTTTGGGAGAGGTTCTCGCTGTTGAACAGGTTCGCGGTGATGATCTTGCCGGGCCGCATGAGGTCGGTGAGAGTGTACTTGTTGTTGGCAAAGTCGGTGCTCAGTTTTCGCCAGTCGCCAAAGATCCCTTTCCCGATGCCGATATAGGGCTCGGTCTTGACGTCGTTATAAGAGAAGATGAGGTCCCCCGTCGCCGCGTTGATGAACGAAACGATGATCGCATCCGGTTTGGCGTTCATGATCACGTAGGCCAGAAAATATCCGGATTGGAACGGCAGGATGGTCAATTCCGTCTCTCCGTACGGTTGGAACAGACCTTCGGGGAGCGCCATTTCGGCCGTCTTGATCGCGTCTTTGATCCCCACCCGGGGGGTGACGGGGATCCGGATGTCGTCGTAGTAATTTCCGTTGATATAGTAAGTCTTCCCGTTCTTCTGGTGGTCGATCATCTGGGCGCCCCAGATCTTGACCTCCTGGTAAAAGATGTCATACCGCTTGTGGACATACCCGCCTTGTTCTTCGGTCTGGACTTTCGCCGGCTTGAAATTGCCGAGCTTGATCTGGCTTTCGACGAAGGCTTTCATGATCATGACATCCCTGGCAGCCCCGGTCGCGACTTCCTTGCCGAAGGCGAGTTGAATTAGGGGTTTCGCCTGAGGCGTAAGCTTCGCCTGGCTGGGCAGGAACGAGATCGTTCCGAATAAAAGAACAGCAAGACCCACTAAAAAAAGTTTCTTTTTCATAAAGACTCTCCTTTCCTTTCTTTCGCGTTTATTGGGTAACATATCCCTAAAAATAAGTCAATAGAGTTCGGCTTCATGGCGGCTGAAAGACGGAAGACCCCAGCTGCCCATGATCACGAATAATAAACCCATTTGACGGCGTTCCGGGGATATACTTCCGCCGCCCAAACCTGTCCCTTGACCCCGATTATAAAACCAGGGCTTGTCGCCGACGAACGTATCAAAAGCCGATGCATGAGTCAAAAGGATGACGAGCGAGGCGATCAGGCTGCGGAAACCGCTTCGTGCCGCGGCGCGCTTGGGGCTTTCCTTTATAAAGCGTCCACGATGGCGTTCAAGGTCGGGCTGGGTCGCATGGCCCGGGCGACCTTGTGTTTATCCGGGCGATAATAACCTCCCATATCCACGGGTTTTCCTTGGGCGGCGATCAAATCGGTCGCGATCTTGGCCTCGTTTTCCCCGAGCTGGTGGGCGATTTTTGCGAATCGGGCTTGCAAGTCCTTGTCTTTGGTCTGCTCGGCCAAGGCCTGGGACCAGTACAGCGCCAGGTAGAAATGGCTGCCTCGATTATCGATCTGGCCGACCTTCCGGGCGGGGGACTTGTTGTTGTCCAGGAACTTGGCGATGGCCTGATCGAGGGTGTCGGCCAGAACCTTGGCCTTCTCGTTTTGGAAGGCGGAACTCAGATGTTCCAGGGAAGCGGCGAAGGCCGAGAATTCGCCCAGAGAATCCCAACGCAGGTACCCTTCTTTTTCGAACTGCTGGACGTGCTTGGGGGCCGAGCCGCCGGCGCCCGTTTCGAAAAGCCCGCCGCCGGCCAGGAGCGGCACGATGGACAGCATCTTGGCGCTGGTCCCGATTTCGAGAATCGGGAACAGGTCGGTGAGATAATCGCGCAGGACGTTGCCGGTCACGGAAACCGTATCCAACCCTTTGCGGATTCTTTCCAACGAGAAGCGCATCGCTTCCACCGGGGCCAAAATCCGGATTTCTAATCCGGTCGTATCGTGATTCTTCAGGTATTTTTCGACCTTGGCGATGATCTGGGAGTCGTGAGCCCTGTTATTATCCAGCCAGAAAACGGCCGGGGCGCCGGTTGCCCTGGCCCTCTTGATGGCCAGCTTGACCCAATCCCGGATCGGAATGTCCTTGACTCTGGACATTCTCCAGATATCGCCCGCTTCGACCTGATGCTCCATCAGCACCTTGCCCGAGGCCGCGACGACACGGACGATTCCATCGACCGGGATTTCAAACGTCGTCGGATGAGAGCCGTATTCCTCGGCCTTTTGGGCCATCAGGCCCACGTTGGGGACGCTGCCCATGGTAGCCGGATCGAAGGCCCCGTGCTTTTGGCAGTCCTCGATGATCGTCTTGTAGGTCGTGGCGTAGCAGCGGTCCGGAATCATGGCCTTCGTTTCGTGGAGCTTCCCGTCCGGGCCCCACATCTGCCCCGATTCGCGGACAACCACCGGCATGGAGGCGTCGACGATGATGTCGCTGGGGACATGAAGGTTGGTGATCCCCTTGTCCGAGTCGACCATGGCCAGGGCCGGCCGCTTGGCGTACACGGTTCGGATATCGGCTTCGATTTCCGTCCGTTTGGCCTCCGACAGGCTCTGGATCTTGGCGTATAGATCGCCCAAGCCGTTGTTGACGTTCACCCCGAGCTCTTTCAGCACCGCGGAGTGTTTTTCCAGGGCCTCTTTGTAAAAGACGGAAACGGCGTGGCCGAACATGATCGGATCCGAGATTTTCATCATCGTCGCCTTCAGGTGCAGGGACAACAGCAGGCCTTGGGCCTTGGCGTCCTCGATCTGCTCTTCATAGAACCTTCTCAAGGCCCTCTTGCTCATGAAGGTGCCGTCGAGAATTTCGCCCTTCAGGGCGGTTAATTTGTCCTTGAGAACTTTCGTCGTCCCGTTCGGGCCGGCCAGCTCAATCCGGAAATCGCCGCCGTCTTCCATGACCACGGATTTTTCGTTGCCGAAAAAATCTCCGCCGGTCATATGCGCGACATTCGTTTTAGAATCCGCGCTCCACGCGCCCAGCTTGTGGGGATGCTTTTTGGAGAAGTTTTTAACCGAGAGCGGCGCTCTCCGGTCCGAGTTTCCCTCGCGGAGCACCGGATTGACGGCGCTTCCCAGAGCCTTGGCATACCGAGCTTGCGTCTCTTTTTCCGCGTCGTTCTTGGGATTCTCGGGATAGTTCGGGAGCTTGTAGCCCTGGGCTTGGAGTTCCTGGATCGCTTCTTGAAGCTGGGGGATCGAAGCGCTGATGTTCGGCAACTTGATGATATTGGCTTCCGGCGTCAAGGCGAGCTCGCCCAATTGGGTCAGATAATCGGGGATTCTTTGACTTTCCGTCAGATAGTCGGGGAAGTTGGCGATGATTCGGCCGGCCAGGGAGATGTCCCTCGTCTCGACGGCGACACCCGTCCCCTTGGTGAATCCTTGAATGATCGGAAGCAAGGAGTATGTGGCCAGCGCCGGTGCTTCATCGGTGTCCGTCCAGATGATCTTGTGTGTGGTCATGATTGCTCCTTTTTATTGTTGATCGTTGGCCGAGTATCCTCGGGCGATCCTTTCGCCCAAGGGCGCCTCTCCATGTCAGGAACCTGTTTCTGTTTTATTTAAATGTCCGATATCGAGACCACGCCGTATCCGTCCGAAGGGAGGAGTACGATATCGAAAAAAATTCGGAGTGTCAAGAATACTTCCTCCGTCCAGCACATGAGTCGTTATTCCGCCGCTCGACGAGGCTACGGTCGGCGCAGCCCTGCCGGAGATGGCGTTCCGCGAGGGCTTGCGTCAGGAAGATAAGATTTTCCTCCGGGCGCCCATGACCGAGGCGCCGGTGACGGCGGCCACGATGACGGCGCCGCCGATGATGGCCTTCGGGCCCGGCGCTTCGCCCAAGGCCAGGAAGACCCATACCGGGTTGAAGACCGGCTCGATGACGGCGATCAGGTTGGCTGAGACTGCCGAGATGCGCTTGATGGCCGCGGCGAAAAGGATGGCCGAGACGCCGACTTGAAAAATCCCCAGGACGACGACGGCGGTGACGGCCTTCAGCGAAAAAGACGGAAGCGGCAGGAAGATGGACGAGATGATTCCGATGGCCGCGACCAACCCATGCGAAAGAAGAATCGACTCCAGCGGGGAACCGTCCTTCTGCATCCGCATGAAGACGAAATAAAAGCTGAAGGTGACCGCGGACAGGACGGCCAGCCAATTGCCGAGCGTCGTTCCTCCGCCGAGCTTGTCCTGGAACATCACGATCATGCCCGCGGCGACGAGAGGAAAAGCGATCCAATGTTCGGGGCGGACCCGCTCCTTTAAAAGGATAGCCCCGATGAAGGCGGTGAGAACGGGGCCGATATACTGGAGGAGGATGGCGTTAGCGGAGGTGGTGGTCTTGTTGGCCGAGACGAAGAGCAGCATCGTGGCCGCGTTGGCCAATGCGGCGGCTACCTGGGGGAAGGAGAGATGAAATCGGGGCCGCTTCAGATAGAGCAGGATGACCAGAGCGGCGATCAGACTTCGGAAACCGGCGATGGTCAGGGGATGCCAATCGATGACTTTGATGAACAGGCCGGCGATGCTCCACAGCAGAGCCGTGGCCGCCATGGCCAGAATTCCCAGGGTCGCAGCGCGTATTTTCATTGGGTTTTTTCTCGGACAGTTGAGCCTTTCCCGTCGATCGGATCGAATGGGTTCATATCCGAATCGCCGAAGGCGAGGATGATATCCAGGGACGCGGATCGATGTCAAGAAGCGGCCGGCATTGACAGCATCGCGCGGGCGGCGATACACTTCCGGCATGATACATTCGCGGCGCCAAACCCCGATTTTTAAATCGGGGTACAAAGCGCCGCTCAGTATTAACCCTGGATTTACCCCGGGCTTCAGCCCGGGGAGTCGAATGGGTTTAATTTGGCGGTTGGAATCATTATCTCCATCGTTAATTCGCCCGACGCGAACAAGGAAATTCATTTCCTGCCGGAATGAATGAAGTTTAATGGTGAAAATCAGATCTTGAAACAATGCTTTTCAAAGGGAGCGCCGATGCTTGCTTTTTTTAATGGCCGCTATCTTCCCCAGGATGAAATCGTCATTTCCCCCGATGATCGGGGGTTTTTATTCGCCGACGGCCTTTATGAAGTGATCCGCAGCTATCAAGGGAATTTGTTTCAAACCCGGTCCCACCTGGAGCGTCTGAACTATGGAGCCCGGACTCTTCGCTTCAAAACGACGGATTTCCACTATCTGGCCGAAACGGCCGCCAAGCTGATCCGGGAAAATGATTTGATCGAAGGCGAAGCCACCGTCTATTTCCAGGTCACCCGCGGCGCGTCGCCCCGCACTCACGCTTTTCCCGACCCCAAGACGGATCTCACCGTCTATCTGACCGCCCGGCCTTTTTCCCCCCATCGGAATGATCTGGAAAAAGGCGTCAATATCTTTCTGGTTTCCGATCAGCGTTGGGCCCGCTGCGACATCAAGACCGTGGGCCTGACGGCCAATGTTTTGGCCCATCAACTGGCCCGCGAGCGCCAGGCCCAGGAAGCCGTCTTCGTCCGCGACGGGGTTCTCCTGGAAGGAACCCACACCAACTTATTCGCTGTCTATGATGGAACGGTCGTCACTTCACCCCTGACCAATTATATTTTGGGTGGAATCACGCGTCTGGTCGTGCTGGAGCTCTGTCGAAAACTGGGACTCCCTTTTCGGGAAGCGCCCGTCTTTGAAGCGGATTTAGAGCGGGTCGAAGAGCTCATGATCGTCGGGACGACGACCGAAGTGACTCCCGTGGTGAAAATCAACGGCCGGCCATTCCAATTGGGCGAACCGGGCCGGATCACCAGGCTTTTACAAAAGGCCTTGCGGGAGTTGACCCAACAACCCGCTTAGACCGGCCGGAGGGCGGCGTTTTCCGCATCCGTTCCCGGAACGGGATCTGACTGTCAGGCCGGAAAAGCTCGGACCGGCCGAGGAGGCTCGATGAAATCACGATGGATATTCATGACTTTGGCGGCCATCCCGATTTTGTTCCCGGGGGCGGCCTTTGGCCCTGACTCGGCGAATCGCCCCAGCCAAGGCGATACAGTCGAGCTCGTCCTGATGAACGACCATCTTCGGGCGATATTCCTGGGCGACGGCCTGCGGACGCTCCTGGACAAACATTCCGGCCGCAAGCTGACCTTCGAGGATCACGGGTTCACCGTGGTCGTCGACGGCCGTCCCTATGGTCCGCGCCAGTTCTCGAAATACGAGCTTTCGATCGGCCGGGAGGCCTTGACCTATGCCTATGACGCCGGAACATTCAAGATCAAGCTCGTTTACGAGTTGAAACCGGACTGGCGTTTTCTGAGCAAGCAGTTGTTCCTCGAGCCGGTCGGTCCCGCGCCGATCCGTGTCCGCGAGGTGCGGGCCTTCGACGCCGCGCTCGACGTCGCGCCCCGGGAGGAGCTTCGCTTGGCCGACGGGCGCTTCGGCCTGGTCCTCCGGTTCATGGACGAAAAGACCGATTCGAAAAGGCCGTCCTTCGGCGCCTTCCTCCTGTACCAAAATCCTTATAACCAATGGATGCGCCAGGACCGCTTGCTCCAGGGCCATTACCTCCCCGACATGGACTGGCGCCCGGAATACGGTTCTTTCCCCGCCGACCGCTTGTGCCTCGGGATGACCGAATTGAGCGGACGCCGCGTGCCGGCCAAATCCGTCCCCGAATGGATGCTCGTCCCGGATTACGACAAGTATCGGGCCGAGAATCCGACCATCGACACGGCCGAGTCCGACGCGCTCGTCGAATGCGTCCGGGCGTTTTTGCTTTATCGGCCCGAAAAAAGCATCCGCGTCCATGTGCCCTGGTGCGAAAACGACTACCAGATCGATGTCGCTGCTCCGGAAGGATGGGCGGAATATAAGCGGATTATCGACCGGGCCGCCGAGCTTGGAGCCCGCGCCACGCTGTTTACGGGCGGGAACTCCTCGCTTTCCAGCCTGGCCGAGAATCGCGACGCTTGGGGCTGGGAAAACCTGCTTTTCTTCGGGCTCGGCCAGAAGATTCGGAAAGGGGAGTGGGTCCCGGCGATAGACCCCGTCCCGCCGGCGCTTCAAGCGATGATCGATTACGGCGGAACCCGGGGGCTGAAATATCTCGCCTACGCTTATCCCTCCCTCCCGTTCCTGCAGGACCCGGCCTGGACGCGCTGGGCCGGGGACAATCTCGGCGGCTACAGCGCCGTCGATACGGGCGAACGCGGCTTCCAGAATTGGTGGATCAAAACGCTGCTCGATTTCACGGCTAAAACCGGGGCCGGCGGGTTTTCCTTCGACCACTGGTGGATCGCCTATGACGATTCCAAGGCCACCAGCAAGTACGCCCAGTGGTTCGGCTGCCGCCGCGTTTTGGAGGAGCTCCGCCGCCGCGTCCCGGACATCGTCATGGACGGACGCCAGCAGTACATGAATTTCGGGCCCTGGACCTGGCTGGGCGGTTCGTACCCCCACCCGACTTTGACCGACGAACAGCCCGAAAGCTTCACCGCCTTTCCCGATCTCCATACCGACCGCGTCTCGGCCGACCGCCAGCGCTTCGCCGCCTGGAAATACCGGGTCGAGCGGTTCGCCCCGCCCGAGGTCATGCCGGGCTACATCACCCATCAGACCGAGCGGACGGACGCGGCCGGGGTCATGCGGCGCGACCGATTCCGTCCCCGCGACTGGGACGTGCTGGGGTGGAAATACTCGCTTCTATCGTCGGTCGGGACGGCGCCTTTCAATCATACCATCAGCTTCATCCCGGCCCGGGATGAAGCCGAGTTCAAGGCTTTAAGCGAGGCCGACAAGGCCTGGTTCCGGGGCTGGCTTGACTGGACGGACAAGAACGCCGCGGTCCTGAAACACATCAAGCCGATCATCGGACCGCCCATGATCGGCCGCTGTGACGGGACGGCGGCCGCCGACGGCGACCGCGGCTTCGTCTTTCTCTTCAATCCCAATTATCGCCGACTCGAGGCCGCCTTTTCGCTTGACGCTTCGATCGGATTGTCCAAGGGGGCGGGCTTTATCCTTAAGGAGCTTTATCCCGAGGAAGGCCGGCTCATCGGCAAGCCGGGCCTCGGCATCTGGAGCCCCGGCGACGAAGTCGTCTTTCCAATGCGCGGAACGGAAGCAGTCGTATTGGAAATCGTTCCCGCGCCGAAAGCTCTGAAAGACCCGCTTCTCTTCAACGTCCGCGGCCAGGGGGCGCTCGAGGGAGGGCGCTTGGTTCTGACGGGAGTCCGGGGCGAACCCGGAATGACCCGGGATATCATCGTCGCCCTCCCTTTGGATGTCGGACCGTCGGCGATGACCCTGAACGGGAAAGACGAGGCTTTCACCCGGGACAAGAGCATCGTGAAGTCGACGATCCGATTTGCGGGAGAGGCGTTCGGCCGGGCGGAAAGTCTGCTGCCGTACGATCCGGCTTTCGCCGGAGGGTCCCGAACCGGGTCCTTCTCCGTTCCCGCCCGCGTTTTCGAGCAATTGCGGATGCGGAAGGAATCATGGCCCGTACCGTACACCGAGGACGATCTTGTCGCGCCCTGGCTGGGCTCGCATCGCCTGCTCCTGTTCGTTCAGATCGCCGAGCCGGACGAGGCCATGGCCGTGACGATGACGATCGACGGGAAACCCGTGCCCCTGAAAAAGGCCTTCAACAGCATTTACGGCGAATCGCCCAAACGGACGTTTCTGGGTTTTTATACCGATGTCTCGAGCCTCTCAGCGGGCGGAGAACATCGGTTCGCCCTGACTCTGCCTCCGCTCAAATCCGGACAGTTCCAGGGGTTGTTCTTCGACAACGTCGAACCCGAATACACTTCGGACCTGAGGAGCATTGGCGCGGCGGTTTCCCGCTGAAAAACCCGGCTTATCGGCGTCCGCCTTTATCGTCCGGCGAAACCGGGTTGGGAACGAGCGCCGTCGATGAAGGCCAGCATATTGACGAGCGGAGTGTCGCCCTCGACCGCATGCGAGGGGGAGAAGACATAATTGCCCGCCGCGCCCATGGCCAGGAGCCGCCGGGTTTCCCGGCGGACGTCCTCGACCGTCCCGAAGGGGAGGGTCCGCTGAATGGAGAGCCCGCCCCAGAAAGAGAGCCGCCCGCGGTATTTTGCATAAATCGCCTCGATCTCCATGACCTCGGGTTGGAAGGGGTTGAAGCAGGCTAAGCCGATGTCGATGAGATCGTCGAAGAGCTCTCTCACGTCGCCGCAGGAATGGATGAAGACATATTTGCCGGCGTCCGTGACCTCCCGGTACATCCGCCGCAGAACGGGATAAAGAAAATCCTTCCAGGTCCGGTAACCCAGCAGCAGGCCTCTTTGCTGGCCCCAATCGTCGCCGAAATAGACGGCGTCGATATCATACTTCAAGGCGGCCCGGATTTGGGCGATGTTATAGTCGGCGATGGCGTTCAACAGGTTGCGAACGAAAGCCGGGTGATCGACGAAATCCAGATACAGGTTTTCCATCCCGCGGAGCGTCCAAGCCCGCTCGAACAACGAAAAACCGAGACAATAAAGACGGAACGCGCCGGGGGAGTGCCGGATCCGGGCGGGGATATCCTCGAAAAAGCGGCGGTCGAGCGGATCCGGGAAAACGAAGCCCTTCAGCGTCGGTTCGGCCAAGACGACGCCTTGGACATTGCCTATGTCCTGGTCCACCGAACGGTCCCAAACGACGCCGAAGACATCGCGGACACGGTTGTTTCCCAGGTCTTCGAAAAAACCGATATCGCTGCCCAATTCGACGATATGGCTGCCGACCGCTTTGTCGATGTCCGTGGTTCCCAAATGGACGGCCAAGGCGGACTTGGCTTCTTTGGTGAATCGGAAAGACCAGGGAACGTAGGGCGGTCGATTCCCCCGGAGTGCCATACGGACGACATCACGCTCCGTCATTGGAAAGCGCGGCCTTTGAGATGGATCGTCATATCGAAGCCAAGTCCGTCACAATCCGTGCCCTCCGCCGGCTTTCACTTCGCTCCATCCACGATGGCCAGGATGGCTGCGTCCACGGCTTCGGCCGTGGTCTCGATCCCGGCTTGGGGATAGAAGGCGCTCATCATCCGGGGCCGCAGGGCGCTGATGGTGGTTTTTTCTTTTTCAACGTACACGCTAATGGGGCAGGGGAGCATCAGCGAGATTTTGACGTCTTTCTCCAGGACGTCATAGGCGTGCTTGGCGTTGCAGACCTCGATGATCTTGAGGGGGCCGCGCCGGAACCCCTTGGCCGCCAGCGTGGCCTGGACATCGTGGATATGAAGGACGCCGAAATTCAGGTCCTTGCATTCGGCGACGACGGCCTCGACAGCTTCGTCGAATGTCTTTAAAGTTTCGAGAGTGTAATCAAAGGGTTCCATGGGGCCTCCGGGAACGGGGATTTCTCCCTTATTATATTCCAAGCGTCGTTCGGGCCGCTATCGCATTGCCAACGCTGGCGGGCTGGATATAATAAAGGGCGCAATTCCATGAGACCCGCGCACGCGTCAATCCCGGCCTCCCCGGCCGATCAAGGAGCCGTCCATGAACCTGCATTGGGCTGACGTCACCGTTTTTGTAGTGTTCTTCGCTTTCGTCATCGGCGTGAGCATGTTCAAGAGCCGCAAAGGCAAGTCGGGCGAGGATTTCTTCCTGGCCGGCCGCGGCCTGGTCTGGCCGCTCATCGGGTTCTCGCTCATCGCCGCCAACATCTCCACCGAACAATTCGTCGGCATGTCCGGGCAGGGGGCCGGCTCGGCCGGCCTGGCCATCGCCAGCTACGAGTGGATGGCGGCCATCACCCTGGTCATCGTCGCCCTTTTCTTTCTGCCCAAGTTCCTGAAAGCCGGGATCTACACCATCCCCGAGTATCTCGAATACCGGTACACTCCCGCGGCCCGCGGCGTCATGGCCGCCTACCTTTTGATCATCTACGTCGCGGTCAGCATTGCCGCCGTCGTTTATACCGGCGCCCTGGCCCTCCACACGATCTTTAACGTGGACCTGGTCCAGGCCGTCTGGCTCATCGGGATCATCGCCGCGGTCTATACGACCTGGGGCGGACTCAAGGCCGTGGCTTGGGCCGATCTCTTTCAGGGCTCGGCCTTGATTCTAGGGGGGATCCTTACCCTGATCGTCGGGCTCAAAGCCGTGGGCGGGGTGAGTTCGTTCCTCTCCGTCAACGCCGACAAGCTCCACGTCGTCATGCCTTCCAATCACCCGGTCATACCGTGGACGGTCCTGGTCATCGGTTTGTGGATTCCCAATTTCTACTACTGGGGCCTCAACCAGTTCATCACCCAACGGACCCTGGCGGCCAAGAGCCTCAAGCAAGGCCAATTGGGGATCATCTTCGCCGCCTTTCTCAAGCTCCTGATTCCGTTCATCATCATCATGCCCGGCATCATGTCCTGGCAGCTCTTCCGGGACCAGCTCACGGCCCCCGGAGCGACGACCGACCAAGCCTATCCGCTATTGATCAAGAACCTCGTCGGCCCCGGCCTGCGCGGATTCATCCTGGCGGCCATCGCCGGGGCGGTCATCAGCACGCTGGGCTCGCTCCTCAACTCCGTGGCGACACTGCTGACAATGGATATCTATAAGCGGCATTTCAAGAAGGACGCCGACGGCAAGTCGCTCATCCGTATCGGCCGCTGGGCCACCCTGGTGTTCGTCGTCGCCGTCTGCCTGATCGCTCCCCAGCTCGGCAATCCCAAATTCAAGGGCATCTTCAATTACATCCAGGAGTTCCAGGGATTCATCTCGCCCGGCATCCTGGCCGCCTTTATTTTCGGACTATTCATCAAGAAGGCCCCCCGCGCGGCGGGATTAGTGTCGCTCCTGCTGAACGCCCCGATCTACGGCCTCTTGATGTGGAAGGGCGGCAACATCGCTTTCCTGAACCGGATGGCCATCACGTTCGCCATCCTCATCGTCGTCTTGACGGTAATGACCCTGCTCAAGCCGCTTCGGGAGCCGATCGTCATGCCCGTCCAGAAGGGCTTCGACATGACGCCCGCGCCGTCCCTCAAGTGGCTCGGTCCGCTGGTCATCGGCCTGACCGTGGCTCTCTATATCATCTTCTGGTAGGAAAGGGAGGAGTTTATTGGAGGCCGGTGGAGTCAAATCTTCCATCCCTCAAGCTCCTGCAGGAAATTTCGGATGGGAAGCGCTTCGATTCCGTCCTCGGTGCGAAAGGGTCGATCGCCTTGGAACACAACTAGCCGGCGGCGGATGCCTTGCAGTTCGGCGATGGCCATCAGACCCTTAAGATCATGCGGGGCCAGTGACTCCTTGGCCTTGACTTCGATGGCCGTGAACTTGTTGCCGCGCTGGATTAGGAAATCGACCTCGGTTCCGCCTTCGTTCGGAGCCCAGTAGAATAGGCCGCTGTACTGCAACCCCAGGCCGCAACCGGGTTCACCGTAGGCTTTCAACAGGGTGCCCACCCATCCTTCCAGCAATGCGCCGCGCTCAAGTTCGACCGGCGGATGGAGTTCCCCCTTCACCGCCCGCATAACGCCCGGGTCGACCCAGTACAGCTTGGGGTGCCGCCTCTCTTTGACCCTCAGCTTGGCTTCGTAAGCCGGCAGGATCCAAGCCAGATACGTATCGGCCAGGATGTCAAGGTAACCGGAGACCGTTGTCCGGGCCACCCCTGCATCGCGGGACAGCCCGGCAACGCTCAGGACCTGGCCGTGGAACAGCGCCGCGATGGGGAGGAAGCGCGCGAATCCCGGCAGATTTCGCACCAGAGCCTCCGCCTGGATTTCCTGCTTCAGATACAACTGCACGTAGGCATCGAGGCTCTCCGCTTTGGCCGATGACTGCCGGGTCACGGGCAGGCTTCCGAAGCGCAGCACTTCCGCCAAGCTAAAATCCGCTCCGAGTTCCTGCGGCAGCAACGGAAACATGACCCGCCGCAGTGCGCGACCCGCCAACAGGTTCGTGCCCGCTTGCTTCAGCTTACGGGCGCTCGATCCCAGTAATACAAACCTGAATCCGTGACTTTCGATGAACCGATGCACCTCGTTCAGCAGCGCGGGCAGCCGCTGGACCCCATCCACCACGACTGTTTGACCCGCCGGGATGCGCAGCAATTCCCGGCCGAAGAGGCGGGCGTCGCGCAAGTAACTCTGGAACAAACCCTCGTCCAGAAGATCGAATCGGTGGGCCTTCGGGAATGTCCGCCGAGCCCAAGTGCTCTTCCCCGCGCCCCGCATGCCGAAAAGGAAGAAGCTCTGCTCGGGGGGCTTCAGCAATCGCCTATATGATTTCAATGCAACCATGTCGTCATATATACCGGAAATATGACGACACGTCAACATGGCCACAAGGAATGTCAAGGAATTTGCTGTTTCCGGAAGGCGACGCCAAGCGCTCCCTCGGGCCGACTGCTATTTTTCCCCTTCACCGTCCGTAAAGCGCGGCGTTGAAGACGACCCGAAACGTTCCGAACGATTGGCCGCGCCACTGGGGGCGGAAACCGAAGAGCACGACGTGCCCCTGGTCAAGCTCCACGTCGAGGGCCGCGGCCTTTCCCTGGAGGACCTTTTCGCCGATTAAATACCCCGATAGGAGCGGGCTGCCCGTTTCCGCGTATTTCGCCAGGACGGTTCCCTTGAAACTCTCGAGAGTCTCATACACCGGACTGCCGTCGACGAACACGGCCGCCTTATCCGGCATCCCGGCCATCAAGGGGTGGGCGGCATTCACCGTCACTTCGACGATCGAGCCGCGCAGGAAGAAATCCTCCGACTTCAATCCTTCCGCGACGTTTTTGACCGGCAGTTTGAACTGCTGAACGGCGAAGCGGCAGGCGGAATTGAAGCAGACGAGCGTCCCGCCGCCGCGGATGAAGGCTTCGAAGGCCTGCAGGTCTTCCGGCTTGAGGGCGTAGGCGTATTCCGGACGGATCACCCTGGCCCCGCCTCCGGCCCGCGTGCCGGATGCTTGGCCGGTGGGCGCCGGCGCAGCCGCCGGATCCGCGGTTTGTCCCCGCATCCCTCCACCACCTTGAGCCCCGCTTCCTTCCAGCGGGATCCGGGCGTCGTCGGACAGAATCACGACATCGACTTTATCCCGGAGCGGAGCACGGAAGTCTTCGGGCCGAAGGACGATGCATTCGAACCCGTACTGCTCGAGCAGCCAGCGCGTCCAGCCTTCATCCATGCTGGAGCTCCAGGGCTGGAACAGGCCCAGCCGGGGCTTTTTCAACGGCGTGCCGTCCGCGGCGGTGCGTTCGGCGACCAGGGCGAGAGAGCGGACCAGTTCGGCTTGTTCGATTTCGGCCAGGCTTTCGATCAGATAGCGTGCGCCGGAGCCGGGCACACCCGCGCTGTATTGCACGCTCGCGCCCCGTTTCCAGGCTCGATTAAGGGCCCGGAAGGCGTTGTTTTGGGCCGGATCGACGGCCAGCGCCGGACCTTGCCCCGAAATTATTCCCTCCGGCGGAATGATGGCGGCGGCCGCGGGATGGGAGTCAAATCCGAGGCCGGGCACGCTGTCGAACGGCGCGGCGTCGCCGGATGCCGCCGGATCATAGGTCATGGGCCGGGCCTTCGGATCCGACTGCGGACCCAGCAATTTCATCCGGGAGCGGAATTCATCCGTAAGCGGCGTTGCCGCCGCCACGACCTTGATGCCCATCTGCAAGGGCAGGGTCCATCCGGCGGCGTCGTAAGGCCGCTGTGGCGGACCGCCCGGAAACTGGCGCAAATCCGGATATTTCTGGACGTTCAGCACTTCGCGGGCCAGGGCGGCAAACTCCTGGTTTGTGGGGATCACCCACGTCCCTTCCGGAAAGGCCGCGGCGTCTACCGCCGCGGGAGCGGTGAGCTGCCAGACGCGCACGCCCCCGAAGGCCAGGCGGCGGAGCAATTCGACGGCGGCGACTGGATCGCGCTGATCCCGGGGAATGATATAGGCGAACGGCGCCTCTTTTTTTCCCCGTTCGATCTGGTCCCGGCCGGCTAGATAACGATCATAAAGGAGAGATTCCTTATACTTGGCGGCGTATTCCAGTACCGCTAACGAGGCTGTTTCCATGTAGGCCACGGCGTCGCCGAGCCGCCACCATCCGGGCTTCCAGGGGCTGGAGTAGAGGCTCTGCGGACGAAGATCGCGGTAGGCCGGCGGAAGATCGGCCGTCGTGTATTCGCGCGGAGTGGCCAAATTGTATAGCGCCGTCTCCGTCCAGAAGGCTGCGATGTTTTTGAAGATCGGGGCGTAATCGACGTAGCCGGGATACCAGGCGTCGAAGGATGTGCCCATGTGCGTGGCGCCCGTCTGTCCGCGCTCGTCCAGTTTTTTGGCGATGGCCATGCCGAGCATATTCACGATGCGCGAGGTCAGGGGCGGTGCGTCGATCCCCACGGGTTCGGAAAACGGGGGCAGCCAGATGCGCGTCGGAAACGGCGCCGTCTGATGCTGCATGTAGATGATCTGCGGCTCCCACTGCCGCCAGGCGTGTTCCAGCAGGCGCGACTCGACCATGTTGATCATGTAGCCGTCGCGGTTGTTGTCGTGGCCGACGTATTCCTGGTACAGGCGGGGCAGGCTCGACGTCTCATAGGGAGTGCCGACGTTTTTCATGTACCATTCGGCGACCATCTGCATGCCGTCCGGGTTGACGGTGGGCCACAGCATAAGGATGGTGTTGTCGAGGATCTCCCGGGTCCCCGGATCATCGGCGCGGCTGAGAAGGTCATAGGCTAGCTGGGGCGCTTGCTGCGGCCCGGCGACCTCCGTGGCGTGGCAGCCGCCGTCGAGATGGACAAACGCTTTGCCTTCCCGGGCCAGGGCGAGCGCCGCGTCGTCGGTCAGGCCCTCCGGATGGGCCAGGCGCAGGGCGATCTCGCGATAGCGATCGATCCGGGCCAGGTTGCCGGGGTTCGAGATCAGGGCGAAGTAGGCCGTGCGGCCCTGGGTCGTCTTGCCGGCCTCCAACAGCTGGATCGAGGTGCTGGCGGCCGCCAGTTTCTTAAAGTATTCGACCGTTTGATCGTAGGTGGCCAGTTTATAGTCGGCGCCCGGCTTGAATCCGAAAACGGACTCGGGCGTCGGTATCGTTCCCGCTGCCGAAAGAAGGGCGGCTTGGGCGGCGACAAGCAGCAGCAGGGCCGGAATCAATCGCGCCGTTTTTCGCATCACGATACTCCTTCCTCACCCGGATCAAACTTCGATGTCGCGGTATCGTTTGGCGGCAAACCCCATCAACAAGCGGAAGCCGGTTAAGGCCGCGACAGCTAGGACGACGGCCAGGACGGCGACAATGGCGCCGGTTTTCATCCCCCGCTTGGCCATTTTGACCGCGCCGAAGGTGAGCGCCGCCAGAATCCCGGCGTCGGCGAAGAACGCCAGCAATACGTTGAAGTTCTGTTTGATCGCCTTCTGTGGGTTGGTCCAGTTGAGGAGCGGCCGGGCCAGGTCGATGATCATCCCCAGGGCGGTCAAAACAGCCGCGGCCATCAAGGCCAGCGGGACGGCCAGCGCCAGGGAGGATGCCTTCATCCTGAAAACCGTGATCGAGGCGACGGCAGCCACGACGAGACCAAGGCCGGCGATGGCATAAGAATGGAGAAATTTCCCGGTGGCTTGTTCGGCGGGGGAGGCGGGGATGACTTTCGACATCCAGAATTGCCCTCCCTCCCGGGAGAAGGTCGACGGCGCGGTGCCGTTGAGGCATCCGCAGATGGTCATGAACAGGGCCGCCCCGAGCGCGGCCGTAGTCGGGTGGGCTGAGCCGAGCAGGACGAGAATCTCGGTGGCGTCCGATCCTTTTCCTCCCCCGGCTTTGGCCATGATGATGAAAATGACGGGGATGAGGACGACCGAAAGTACGCCGTTGAGGAGGAAAATCGGCGTGCGGTTCATGATCCGAAGCTCCCGTCCGAATATGGCGCGCACCGGCCTCCTTCCCGACGAGATCCGAGCCGACAGGCGATCGCGGGAGAGAATGCGTCTTTTGCCCGTCGTTTCGCTTAAACCGATCAAGCCGCGGTAGAACAGCTTCCGCGAGACGAGAAACAGAGCGACGAACAAGCCCACCGAGACGGCGGCGAACAGGGCGAAATGAGCCGGGCCGGGGGCCGCGCTTCCATACCCCAAGGCTTTAGTCGCCCAGATGCTGGGCGGAAACTTGGACCCGATCGATTGGATGAGCCCGTCGGGGGAAGTGAACAACCGGATGAATGTCTCGGGGCCTACATTGTCGCCGGCCGAGCGATTGATGAAGAATTGCAGACTCAGCGCCGCCGTCATCAGGACCAGACTGCCGACGACGATGAGGGCGTCTTTCTTGCGGCCGATGTTCACGAACCGTAAAAGGACGACGACGACAAGGGCGACGAATGCCAGCGGGATAACGGGAAGAAGGAAATAAACGGCGGCCGCTTGAATCCAATACCACGGCCCCCCGTGGGACAGGATCCCGTAATAAATCAGGACCGGCAGAACGAGCGGACCGGCGGTCAGGTATTCGTTGACGACGATGACCGAGAATTTCGACAACAGGACCTGGGCGGGTGACAGGGGCAGGGGAACGAGGATGTTCAGGTCCTTGGAAAAATAGAAAGACGAAATGACGTAGTAAAACCCGAAGACCATGACCAGAAATTGGCCCATCAGCAGGGCGAAGGTGAGGATGGCGGCCTGCTGGCCCATGGGCTGGAGCAGGCCGAAAATCCATTTGATCCCTTTCAGGTAGTAGAAGAGCAAGGGCACCAGACCGACAAGTCCCAGACCGATGAGGGGAACCATCCACAGATCGCGCTTCTTGGCCCAGAGCTGCCGGGGGCTGAGGACGGACAGGCCGAAATTGACCCGCAGGGCGATGCGCAGGCAGAGAAAATACTTTCTCATTTCTCGGTCAGCTCCAGGAAGATGCTCTCGAGCGATTCCTCCTCGCGGTTGCGCGCCTGGAGCTCGGTCATCGTTCCGCAGGCGATCAGCCGGCCTTTATGGATGATCCCGATGCGGTCGCAGAGCTTTTCGGCGACTTCCATGATGTGCGTGGAAAAGAAAAGCGTCCCCCCCGCGTCGCAGTGCTCGCGCATCATCTCCTTCATGTGATGGGCGGCCCGCGCGTCCAGGCCGACCATGGGTTCGTCCAGGACCATGACTTTCGGAGTGGGAAGGAGGGCGGCGATGAGGACGATTTTCTGCTTCATGCCATGGGAATAGCTTTGGATGGGGCTGGAGACGGCGGCGGCGAGCTCGAAGATGCTGATCCATTTTTCGATGCGTTCGAGCCGGGCCGCTTTGGGCACGCCGTAGACATCGCCGATGAAATTCAGGTACTCCAGACCGGTCAGACGCTCATAAATTGCCGGTGTATCGGGGACATAGGTCGTGACGGCCTTGCAGGCCAGCGGATTCTCCTGATTGTCGATCCCGGCGACGCGGATCGTTCCCGTGTCGGGCTTAAGGAGACCGACGATCATTTTGAGGGTGGTCGTCTTGCCGGCGCCGTTGGGCCCCAGAAACCCGAAAATCTGGCCCGCGGGGACCTCCAGGGTCAGTCCGTCGACGGCCTTGACCTTGCCCTTGGCGTAGCTTTTGGAAACATTCTGAATTTCAATCATGGCCTGCTCCTTGTCCCGTTCTTATATCATAGTCGGGAGGCCGATGAGTAGGGACGCTTCTCCCCCCCTCCTCTGTTGACAGGGCGGTGTTCATCGCATATTCTAAAGCATTAAAAAGCGCCAAGCGCTTATTTTCAAGGAGGAGGGACCCGAATTTTGGAAAACAAACCCGTCTTGAACATCAAATCGTTGAAAGAACAGGTTTATGAGTACCTCCGCGAACAGATGCGGACGGGCAGGATCATGCCCGGCTCGGTCATCGATATGGAAGAGACTTCCCAGACGCTCGGCGTCAGCAAGACGCCGCTTCGCGATGCCCTCCTCCAACTGGAAATGGAAGGCTTCGTCACCATCCTGCCCCGTCGCAGAGTGGTGGTCAGCGCCCTGACTCTTCAGGATATCAAAAATTATTATGAGATCATCGGCGCCCTGGAAAGCGCCGCCCTTCTGTCGGGGTTCGACCGCATCAAGGATACCGAGATCAAGACCATGGAACATCTCAACGCCGAGATGAAAGAGGCCATCGACAAGGACGATTTTGACCGGTATTATGATAAAAACCTGGCCTTCCATAATGCTTTCCTCAATCAGTCGAACAATGAGAGTTTGAAGAAGACGGTCAATACCCTGAAAAAACGCCTCTATGATTTCCCCCGCCAGCAGGGCTTCGTCAAGGAATGGGAGCAGGCTTCGATCGGCGAGCATGCCGAGCTTGTCTCGCTCATCCGACGCGGTCACAAGAAGGAAGCGGTCGCCCAGATCCGGGACGTCCATTGGTCGTTCGCGGTCCAGGAAAAATTCATCGCCAAATACTATCTCAAAGCCACCTCCTCTCTCTGAGCGATTTCGGGGTTGGCTTGCATTTCGACCGGCGCCCGCTTATTTTAAAGGGGTGAAAACTCTTTGGCTTGGGCTTCTTCTGAGCTCCCGATCAACCCGAGGTGCGGAAAGCCGTCGCCGCGCTGAAAGAGAGAAAACAATGAACGCTGAAACTCGTCGGTTCGGACTGCGGGCCGGCGGAATCATTCTGCTGGCCGTTATCGCCTTGACCGCGGCCTGCCAACTGTACCGGCTGGAAAAGGAGCTGCCCCCGGCTTTTGGCGAGTTCCTCAACAAGGTCCGCTATATCATCACGGGCGAGGAACGCCGGATTTTTCTTCAGATGCCGGATGCGGACAAGCCGGCCTTCGTCGAGGAATTCTGGAAACGGCGCGACCCGGACACTTCGACCGAGGAAAACGAGTTCAAAATCGAGTATGAAAACCGCTTCGAGCGGGCCAAGGAGCTTTTCATCGGCGAGGGGGTTCCCGGCTGGATGACCGACCGAGGGCGCATTTACATTTTATTCGGCCCGCCCACGGATCGGCAGACCCAGTCGGCGGGTTTCCAATCCCAGGGGCGATGCGCCGAAGTCTGGGCTTACGGAAACTTTCCGGTTGTTTTTGTCGACCAGACCTGCACCGGGCAATTCAAGCTCGTCACCTTCGACCTGAGCCCCCTGCGGGAGCTCAACTTGTCCTACGGAGGATCCCTGACCCAGGCCCAGGACATTGCTCAGAAAACGATCCGCAACGCCGAGAAGCTTTTTGATTACGAGACCGAACTGACGTTCGTGGAGCGGACGCCCCAACGTATCGCCGCCCGGCTGAGAATCCGTCTTCCCTACGAGCGCATTTGGTTCAAGTCCGACGGCAAAGATCTGCGGACGGCTTTCGAAGTGTCGCTCGAACTCCGGGACGGGGAGAAAAACCTTGTTTGGGAAGGGAAGGCGGGATTCCCCATCGCCATATCCGAGGACGACCTGCCGGCCAAGTCCGGCCAAAAATATGCCATGGAAATCCCCATCGACATCATGGACCAGGCCAAGATCGCCCTCCTGGGGAAGGGCAAAGACCTGCTCACGGTGGCGGTGGTCAACACGACCGGCAAGGAAACGCAGAAGAAAGCGATCGCCTTCCAATAATCCGGCCCGCTAGCCTTCGCTTACTATCGCCGACGACGAGACCGGAGTCGCTGTGCCGATGTCTATGATCCGATGGATTCCGCCCAATTCTCAATCCTCAATCCGGCGATTTTTCGGAAATGCTTTTCATTATTTGTAACCAGAATGAAATTCATGGTTAAAGCGGTCGCCGCGATCAATAAATCCATGTCATCGATGATGGTCCCCGTCTTCCGCATTTTGACTTTCAGATCGCTGAATGTTTCCATCACGGCCTTATCGACATCGATGATCGGAAAAAGCTCCTTGATTCGATAGACGACGGCCAGATTTTTTTCGCAGTTCGTTGATTTCTTGGCTCCGTATAACAGTTCTCCGTAGGAAACGACGGAAATCGACTTGGGAATCTTTTCGTTTTCGAGAAAGCGCTTCTGGACGATTTCATGGCCCTTCAAGCTGTAGATCAGGATGTCGGTATCAATCAAATAGGACATTTTTCGCCCCGAATCTTTGGCTGTTCTTCCGGCTCCGCTTGATTTGATCGACGATTTCATCCGCCGTTCTTTCATCGCTCCAGGCCTCCGCCAAGGAAAGAAATTCCTTGGTCGGATTCCTGTCGAACATATCCGGATTGGCCAAAAAATCCTCAAGAATGGAAATGACCTCCTGGCTCAAAGATCGATTTTCCTTTTTAGCTTTAGCCTTCAGCAGGGAGTATAACCGGTCATCGACTTCGCGGACTTGGAGTATGGCCATAGACTCATACCTCTAATACCAAGATAAGGCAGCGTTCATGAAAAGTCAATCATTATTCATGAAATCGATTTGAGCAGCATACTTATAAACCTTTATCAGGAAGAATACTGAAAACTTATGGCATAAAGAACTGCTCAGATATCAGTCGATGAGTTCGGGATGACTCGATTTCAGCCAACCGACGATCCGATTTCGCAATTGTTCCGCCAGCTCTCGCATTTCTCGGGCTTCGTGATCGGAAATCACGCCGGCCCTCTCGTATGTCCCCCGATTGCGTTTCTGACGAAAACGATCCAGGAGATCGACCAATTCGGGTTCGGCGCCGATCGTGAAGAGAAGAGATTGGATGACGCGGAAATGATGGGAGTCACGACGGGCGCGATACCCGGTCGCCGCCAAAGCGGCGGAGGCGATTTGTAAGGCCGCATTATAGGCGATTTTGAATCGCTAATCGGTATCCAGCTCAATTTGAGAACTGGTTTTCAAATCTCTCGCGGAGGCGGCCAGGACGTCCGAGATCTCCCGCTTCGAAGGCGAATGTTCGTCAATCCATGCCGTACGAGTCGATGTTCTACCGTACGCCGGCTTACTCCATTTGACTAATCGGCCGGACATAAATATCCTGTTTCCATGATGGGTGGGAGCCATGGGAATTTGATCTATGAAATCTGCGAATGCCTGGACACCAAAGGCTTCCCGCTCATCGTCCTTGAGGCCAAATCGGAGGACAAGAACCTGGAACTGATCGCCCGCATCGAGACGAAAATCCCGGCCACCATCGCCTGGGTGTGGGGGGAAGAAGGATAACCGTTCGTCCTGAGCGGCGAGTTTATCGAGCAGTCGAAGGAACGAACGGTAACGAAGATTAACGGGGTTAAAGTTATGGCGAAAAATCAGGTTCAGGGGTTGTTGGAACTTTTACCCATTCGTGGTGAGCCCTTCAACTTCGCTCAGGACAGGCTTGTCAAACCATTAGCAAGGGGAATAAAATGAGCTCTTTTTTCTCTATGATAGGCATGTCCGAAGTTTCGTTCCTTCGACAGGCTCAGGACGAACGTTGGACTACCCGACAAGCTTCCTGCTGTTTTAATTAAGACCTGCGACGATCGCTATTAATCCAGCTTAAAACCCGTACTTCAACCCGATCCTGAACGAACGGGCGCCGTAGACCGAAATGATCTTTCCATAAGTCGGCGATACCGTATAGGTTGTCGTTCCCCCGTTGCTCCGCAAGACGCCGGAGGGGTCCAGTTCTTTGAGGATCCCGTTGTCGCCCAGGAGGTTGAAGACATCCACGATCACGTCGAGAGTGTTCTTGGATTTGAAGGTGAAAGCGCGTTCGAGCCGCAGGTCGAAATTGCTCGTCGCCGGATAACGGCCGAGTCCCAGGGCATCGGCCAGGACCGTGACATACGGCGTCCGCGTGCCGAAGCCCATATAATTATCGGGGAAGTACACCCGCGCCAAGGTCCGTCCGTAAGGCGTTCCCGATTGGAAGCGGAAAGCGGCGCTGACCGTGAAATCCAGGGGCAGTTGGTAGCCGGCCATGACCTTGACCTGCAGAGGCCGGTCGAAATATAGCGAGCCATAGGCGTTGGTGAGCGAGTTGGGATCGTTGAACATCGAGGTCCGGCCCGGCGTCGAGGCGCTGTCGGCCCCGACATTCCCCTTGGACGAGCTCCACACGACCGAACCGCTGAGCTGCCAGTGGTTGGACATCCGCTTGTCGAAAGTCAAAGCGGCGGCCTGATATTTGCGCCGGGCGTCGGGCGGGTTGACGCCTTTCCAGACGGGGGCGGGCCGGTCGGAGCGCAGTCCGTAAACGGTCAGCGCCTTATCGTCGGAGTTTCCCAGCGTTCCGTCCCGGCCGGGGTCGGTAACGGTATAAGGCAGCCAGATGAGGCCGACGCCGTCGCGGGCGGCTGTATCGTAGCCGTTCACGATGTCGATGTCCTCGACCAGGTTTTTCGAGGTCCGGGAGGTTAAGCGCAAACAGAGCTTAAAATCCTTGAACAATTCGCGCTCGATCCCCAGCGAGAATTCGTCCGCATAGGGGGCTTTGAGCTTGTGCGTCTGTCCGGAGGCGTCGACGTATTCGAAAAAGGAGTATTTCGCATCCTGCTCGAGGGCCGAGACCAGGACGTATTCATCGATTCCGGGCAGGTCCATCAGACCGTCCTGGTTGAGGTCATACCAGTTCCAGTCGACCGCGGATGGGGCGAAGATGTTGCCCGCGTCGTACCGGTCCGTCCACATCGGCTCGAAATCGCGGCTGAAGGAAAACTTGAGGGCCGTGGTCCCGTCGCCGAACAGGTCAAGGGCGGCGCCGAAGCGGGGCGAAAAGGTGAGAAATTCGACCGATTTCTTATAGGAAATAGTCAGGGCGCTGAAGGGGGAATATTTTTCTTCGGCGGTAAAGCGGTCTACGAGCGCGGTTAGGAGATCGTTCGCCTCCAGGCCGGCGGCCGGATTCTCCGGTCCGTAGGAGTATTGGAGGCGGGGGCGGCTCTGATTGGGGACGAAACCCAGGCTGTAGTCGAAACGCAGGCCGAAATTGAGGGCCAGTCGGCCGGTTTTGGCGCTGTCCTGGACGAACGCGGAGAAGCGCCGGAAACTATCCTGAACGTGCCAGACGAGCTCCTGGGCCGGCGCGGGGATGATGCGCAGGAGTCCGACGGCGGCGGCCGGATCGACGTAGTAGGGATCGCCGGCGACCCGGTCGTTCCACATCGAATAGTAGGGATTCCCGCGGAACCAATCCCGGCGATGGTCGCCCTGCTCGACTTCCCCGCCGGCCTTGAACTCATGGTCGGCCCCGAGAACGTGATCGAAGACCCAGGTCAGGGCGAACTGCCCCGACATGCGCTTATAGGCGGAGATGTCGCTGTAGGGCGCGGCGCCCCAGGTGATCCCCCGGGAGTAATCGACGAATGTGTACCGGGTGTTGTCGCGCGAACGGAGGGGAAGATCGCGCTCTGCGTACGTGCCTCGGATTTCGAGCAGGGTGTTCGGGTTGAAGGCAAAGCTGATTTGGTGGGTGGTGGCGTAGGTGTTTTCGGAGGCCCGGGTCCAGGTGGCGTCGTAAGCGATGTCGGGGGCCATCGATCCCGCATAGACGGGCTCGTTGACGTTGCCCCAATAGAACATCCCGGAATACCGGATTTGTTTGGTGGCGTTGAGCGTCAGTTTGGCGAAGCCCGACCATTCGCCGTGTTCCAGGTCGAAATGGGACCCGGTGCTGAAGGGCAGTCCCGTCATGCGGCTCTCGGGCGCGTAGGGATTCGTCTTGGTCCAGGCCCACCGCCGGATATTGAGGAAATACCAGGCCCGGTCTTCCCAAAGCGGCCCTCCGAGATTCATGGAAAAATCTTTTGAATCGGCGAACTTTTCGGGCCGGAAGACGGCCGTATTCCCGACGGCGTCGGCTCCGACGAGGTCCTTGCTCAGGGCGTCCCCGGTTAAATAAAGGGACAAGCTTCCGGCCGCCTTGTTGCCGCCGGACTTGGTTACGATGTTGATGATCGCGCCGTCCCCGGGCCCGGCTGACGCAGGACGGCCGGATGTCACGATCTCGACCTCTTCGAAAATATCCACATTGAGGTTGGCCATGGGATATCCCGTGCCGGGGTCGCTGAGGGGCGCGCCGTCGAGGAGATAGCGCTGTCCGCGAACTGAGCCGCCCAGGATCGAGGAAGCCCGGGCGAATGGCAGGCCTTCGCTGATCGCGCCGGGGGCCCAGTTTTGAAGGGCGTCAAAGTCGCGGCTGGTGGGGATGGCCGTGAGCAGTGTCGATCCGTAATAGGCGCCGCTTCCGGCCGAATGGACGTCCACGACAAGGGCCGGATCGACGACGGCGACATCATCCTCGAGCTCCGAGACGACGAGCTCGACCAGGACATCGGTCGTTCCGCCGATCCGGATGACGAGCCCTTGGCGGACTTGGGATTGATAGCCGGGCATATCCGCTCGGAGCTCATACGTGCCGGGAGGGAGGACCGGAAAATGAAACCGGCCCGAAACCGGAGTGATTGCATCCGCCTGGCCTTGAAACGAGGTGCCTATGACCAGGATGACCGTTCCGGCAAGGGGCTTTCCGGTCTTATCGCGGACCTGACCTTGCAAGGAACCGGACTGCTTTTGGGCGAAAACCGGGGCCAACAGGCCCAAGGTCAGAATAAAAACGGCGGCGGCGCGCATGGTTCGTCTAGTCATGAGATCTCCTCATCTATATTCATACATCTTGGAGTGTCCGTTCGTTGCCGGCATGGTCAATATTGTTGAAACCGGCCTTTTCCGCGGCCAGGACGGCCGCGCCGACGAGGCCGGCGTCGTTGCCCAGGACGGCCTTCTCGACAGTGCAAGCGGCGAACGCGGCCGGGTACGACCGCTGCCGGGCTTCTTCGACGGCCGGCCCGATGAGATATTCGCCGGCCGTCATGACCCCTCCCCCGAGAATGATCTTCCCGGGGTTGAGGAGGTTGATCAGGATGCCCAATCCGATGCCGAGATAGCGGGCCGCCTGGGCGAAAGCCGCACGGGCGGCCTCGTCGCCTGCCCGGGCCAGCCGGTGAATGTCCTCGGCCGTAAGGTCTTCCCGGGAGGCTGTCCGCTCCCGGTAATGGCGAACCAGCGCCGGCGCCGAAACTTCGGTTTCTAAACAACCGCGGCTTCCGCACCGGCATTCGCGTCCGTCCGGGTGGACGGGCATATGGCCCGCCTCTCCCGCATATCCTCGGCGGCCCCGCCACAGGCGGCCGTCGAGGACGAGACCGCCACCGATGCCGGTCCCGATGGTCAGCAGGACCAGGCTGTTTTCCCCGCGGCCGGCGCCGAATTTCCATTCCCCGAGAGCGGCCAGGTTGGCGTCGTTGTCGACGGCGACGGGCAGTCCAGTGATCCGGCTCAAGGCGGGCCGGATGGCGAACCCGTCCAATCCATCGAGGTGGGGCGAGCGCAAAATACGCTCCGTCTCGGCGTCATAAATTCCCGGAAAACCGAAGCCGGCGCCCCGAATCGGTTCGGGAGATTGAGACCGCAGGTCCGCGAACCGCGAGGCGACCAGATCGAGCAGGTCGTTGATGGCCGGAGGAGTGGGGGATTGCACTTTTCCCAGGATTTTTCCCGTCTCGTCGACCAGGCCGGATTTAAGCCGGGTCCCCCCGAAATCGAATCCGGCATAAACGGCCATGCCTATTTTTTCCTGCCGACGGCGGCGTAGTTGGGGTCCCCGTAGAGCAAGCCGTTAAGCCGGTCGATGTTGTCGTTGAGGATGGTGCTCGAAGCGTCGGTGCCGGGCAGGGCACGAAGCCGTTCGGATTGGATATTGCCCGAGAAGACGACCTCAACGCTGTCGAATCCCGCCGCTTCCATCAAAAAACGCAGCGCTTCCGGATGGACCGGCGAACGGTGAGACATGTCCATATAGTAAGCGTGAACGAGAGCGTGGATCGAAGTCGGATTGATTGTTTCCAGGATGAGTACCCCGCCCGGAGCGAGCTTGGCGTAGGCCGTGTCGACGAGGCGGTTGAGGACGGCCGGAGACAGGTGTTCGATGACTTGGGCGGAGAAAATCCCGTCGAGCGAAGCGTCGGCCCGCTCGGCCAGAGCTTCCAAGAGGTCGGCCTTGCGGGCGTCGAGCCCTTTGTCCAGGCAGGCGCCTATCATCTGGGTGTTGAGGTCCACTCCCGAACCGCGGAAACCTTGGCGGCGCAGGAGTTCGAGGAACTCGCCCCGTCCGCAGCCGAGGTCGAGGATTTCGCCGCCGGGGCGGAAGAAGGGCAGATAACGCTCCAATTGAGCTCGGACTTCGGCCTCGGCGCCGCGATGGCGGTTTTCGAAGCGCGTGTAACGCCAGTCGCGGATGGGGTCAAGTAGATTATGAACATCCCCGGGGGAGGGGAGTTTTTTTTCTTCAAGGGTCGTCAGCAAGCGGCCGAGCTTGTCCTGAAGCAGGACAAATGTCTTCATCAGTGCGGCGACGTCCTCGGAAGCGGCGGCCAGCCGGTCCACCCGCCATTCCATGCTCTTGAATACCAGGCCGAGATGGTTGTTGCCCAGCGCGTCCCATTCCTTGTCCCGGACATCCCCCAGGTCGGCCGCGGTTTCGTGGAGCGCGGCGAAAGAGTCGGCCAGGGTTTTGGTCAGACTTACGGCTTGGATAAGATCGCGGCGGATATCAGAAGCTTCGGAGGGTGTTCGGGAGGAGAGAAGGCCCCGTTCCGGTGCGGATTCCGCCCCCCCCTCCGACAGGCGTTTCTCCAGTTCGGCCAGCCCGCTTGAGACGGCTTTGAGCCCGTCGAGCTGCCGCCGGAATCGCTCCTCGAGTTCCCGCCGGTCGCCGGCCAGTTTTTCGATCGTCCGTCGCATCAGTCCTTGGAGGGCGGCTGGGTCTTGTCGTCGTTGTTTTTGTCTTTATCTTTTCCGCTGATCGAGCCCTTGAAGTTTTTAATACCTTCGCCGAGGGATTTGCCGAGCTCGGGCAGTTTCTTGGCGCCGAAGATGATGACGACGATGAGAAGAATGAGGATCAGTTCTTGGGGGCCAAGGGTGCCGAATAGAAACATTTATTCCTCCTTAGGGGTTATCGATGGAAAAAAAGGCTTATGAGCCCTCTAAAGGTACCCGAGTGGGAGGGGAAAGTCAATGAAAGGGGGGGGCATCCCAAAATCGCCGATAGAAGAGGGAGAGGAATTCCGGATACCGGCAGAGAAGAAAGCTTCTAGGGGCAATTTTGGGGCGTGAGGTATTTGACGGCTGTTTATACGTTCGCGGCGCAAAACCCCGATTTTTAAATCGGGGTACAAAGCGCCGCTCAGTATTAACCCTGGACATGCCCCGGGCTTGGCGGGCAAGTCCTATGGTTTTTGTAGGATATACCCCGGGCCTTGCCTGGCAAGTCCTATGGTTTTTATAGGGCATGCTCTGGACTTTGGTGAGCAAGCCCTACGGTTTTTGTAGGGTTCAGCCCGCCCTCATTCGTTTCACGAATGAGGACTGCAAAGCGGGGAGTCGAATGGGTTTACTTTATCCGCGCTCGGCCCGAATGCCTGCCGGCGTTGGTAAAAAAGCGGCGACGCTTCCCGCGCCGGTTTCCTCGGAAAGGCGGCGCTTCAACCCTCGCC